>NZ_QNQU01000002.1 GCF_003315595.1 Pedobacter miscanthi
TTTACCGGAGTTACTGTTACAGGGATGGTTACCGTTGCCGTGCCTCCTTTGCCATCGCTTACGGTTACGGTAAAAGTATCATTACCATTATAGTTTGGCTCTGGTGTATAAATATAAGTGCCATCAGCATTAATGACCACGGTACCATGTGCCGGAGCAGTTGTTACCGCGTAGCTAAGCGCATCACCATCAATATCTGATGCAGTGATACTGCCGTTAAACGGCGTATCCTCGCTGGTGGTAATGGCCGGAGCAGTTGCAATTGGTGCATCATTTACCGGAGTTACTGTTACAGGAATGGTTACCGTTGCCGTGCCTCCTTTACCATCGCTTACGGTTACAGTAAAAGTATCATTACCATTATAGTTTGGTTCTGGTGTATAGGTATAAGTGCCATCAGGATTAATGACCATAGTACCATGAGCCGGGGCTGTTGTTACCGCGAATGTAAGCGCATCGCCATCAATATCTGATGCGGTGATAATGCCGTTAACCGGGGTATCTTCGCTGGTGGTAATGGCTGGAGCTGTTGCAACTGGCACATCATTTACAGGAGTAATGGTTACCGGAACGGTCACCGTTGCGGTACCACCTTTGCCATCACTTACGGTTACGGTAAAAGTATCATCGCCATTATAGTTTGGCTCTGGTGTATAGGTATAAGTGCCATCAGGGTTCATAACCAAAGCACCATGTGCCGGAGCAGTTGTTACCGCATAGCTAAGCACATCACCATCAACATCTGATGCGGTAATGGTGCTGCTAACGGGGGTATCTTCGCTGGTGGTTATGGCCGGAGCTGTCGCAACTGGCACATCATTTACAGGAGTAATGGTTACCGGAACGGTTACCGTTGCTGTGCCCCCATTACCATCATCTACAGTTACTGTAAAGCTATCTGTACCGTTATAATTTGCATCAGGGGTATAAGTATATGTACCGTTGGCATTTACGATTACTTTACCATGTAGCGGTTGTGAAGTTACTACATAGCTTAACATATTGCCATCAACATCAGATGCGGTAATGCTTCCATTTTTTGGAGTATCTTCTGGTGTAGTAATAGATGGAGCACTGGCTACAGGAACATCATTAACAGGTGTTACCGTTATCGGTACTGTAACAGTAGTTGTTCCGCCTTTTCCATCGTTTACTGTTACGGTAAAATTATCAGGGCCATTATAGTTTAATGCCGGAGAATAGCTGTAGGTTCCATCGGGATTAACCACCACGGATCCGTGTGCAGGCTGCGTGGTTATCGTATAGCCGAGCGCATCCCCATCTGCATCAGTAGCTGTAATTTTACCTGTTCTAGGGGTATCTTCAGTAGTGGAAACAGCTGGTGAAGTGGCAACCGGCACATCATTAACAGGAGTTACCGTTATTGGAATAGTAACTGTAGTTACACCACCCTTCTGATCGGTTATATCAACAATAAAACCATCTGGTCCGTTATAATTCTGATCGGGAGCATAAGTATACGTTCCATCAGGATTAAAGGTAAGCATACCATGTGCCGGAGGGGTACTAACCACGAATTTTAATACATCACCATCAACATCTGTTGCATCAATTTTACCTTTAACAGATGTATCTTCAGGGGTACTGATTGATACCGGAACCGCATTAAAATCAGGAGCATCATTAACCGGAGTAACAGTTACTGGAATATTGACAATCGCTGTTCCCCCATTGCCATCGCTTACAGTTATTGTAAAACTATCAGGTCCGTTATAGTTCAGCGCAGGTACATAGGTATAAGAGCCATCCGGATTAAGAGTTACCTGTCCGTGAGCCGGAGCTGTAGACAGCACATAAGTCAATGCATCACCATCTACATCACTTGCCGTAACCATACCGTTAACTGGTGTATCCTCATTAGTAGTAATTGGTGGCGAACTGGCGGTTGGATTGTCGTTTTCAGGAGTTACCGTAATAGGGATAACAACATTAACAGTTCCACCATTACCATCACTCACTGTAACCGTAAAACTATCTGTACCGTTGAAATTTGAATTTGGCACAAAAGTATAAGTTCCGTCGGTATTCAGTTTTACAGTTCCATTTTGAGGAGCTGTATTCAAAGTATAAGTCAATATGTCGCCATCGGCATCACTCGCTCCAATCAATCCGTTTAAAGGGGTATCTTCCGGGGTATTGATAT
The DNA here is from genome assembly GCF_003315595.1 of Pedobacter miscanthi. GTDB lineage: Bacteria > Bacteroidota > Bacteroidia > Sphingobacteriales > Sphingobacteriaceae > Pedobacter > Pedobacter miscanthi. Next base: position 2,165 of record NZ_QNQU01000002.1, read on the forward strand.
CCGGCGGGATCGCTGTTGCAACAGGCACATCGTTAACCGGGGTAATACTAATGGCCAATGTAGCCAAGGCAGTGGCGCCCTTACCATCAGCGATGGTGTAGGTAATTACCGGAACCGGACCATTATAGTTGGCACTCGTGGTAAAAGTATAACTGCCATCTGCTTTGATGTTGATCGTGCCCACATTTACGCCCCCAGCACCCAATATGTTTACATCAGTGTTCAGCGTCTGATTTCCTGTCATACCCGCAATGGCATAACCTGTTATGGTAAGTGCATCACCATCGGTATCAGTATCATTGGCCAGCAAACCGGTTGATGCAGTTACCGTTAATGCATTGTCTTCATTTGTTTTTCCTGCATCATTTTGTGCTGTTGGTGCGTCATTCACAGCAGTTATCCCTAGCGTTAATGTTGCAGTTGCTGTTCCGCCGTTTCCATCACTAATGGTATAGGTAATTACAGGAACCGGCCCGTTGTAATTTAATTCCGGACTAAAGCTATAACTACCATTAGCATTGATGGTTATCGATCCTGTTTTTTGGCCGGCAGCATTCAACACCTCAAATGGCGTTCCCATTACAGGCGTTGTGGTTATACCGGCTACTGTGTAACCGGAAATGATTAACGTATTTTGATCGGCATCAGTATCGTTGCTTAATAAGCCTGCTCCCGCAGCAACATTCAACACAACATCTTCTGTTACTGTTCCCACATCATTTACAGCAACCGGCAAGTCGTTAACCGCATTGATACTGATGCTGAGTTTTGCAGAAGCCGTTAAACTGCCATCGCTGATGGTATAGGTAATTACCGGTACTGATCCACTATAATTGGCATTTGGGACAAAAACATAACTCCCGTCAGCATTGATGGTAATTGTACCAACACCTGTAATGGCAAAGGGCATACCTATAATTGGGGTGCCTGTAATGCCTGGATAAGTAAAACCTGTTACGCTGAGTATTGTGCCAGTATCGGCATCAGTATCGTTGCTCAATAAACCATTGGCCAATGTTACGGTTAAGTTATCATCTTCAGTTACCGTTGCCATATCATCAACAGCCACAGGCGCATCATTAACCGGATTTACAGTAATGGCTAGTGTACCATTGGTTGTGGTGGTACCATCACTAACGACATAGGTAATCAGTGGAACGGTTCCGTTGTAATTGGTAGTTGGTTTAAAAGTATAGCTACCATCGGCATTGATGCTGATCTCGCCTACACCTGGAATGTTGAACGGTGCACCCACTGATGGTGTACCCGGAATACCGGCAACGCTATAACCTATTATGGTTAAGGTAGTTCCGGCATCTACATCACTATCATTCGCCAATAAACCATTTATGGCGGTTTTGGTAATACCAGGAGCATCTTCGGCAATGGTTTCGGTTTCACTGTTTACTATCGGCTGATCATTAACGGGAGTAATAGTGATGCTTACATCGGCCGCAGTGCCAGCATAAGCCGAACCATCAGAGCCGTTCCATTTAAAGGAAATAGTACCATTAAAATTGGCATCAGGCACAAAAGTGATGTTGCCAAGATCAGCTGCATTAATCTGCTGCCCTGCTGTAACCGGATTGCCGTTTAAAAGCAGTTTTCCATTAGCTGGTAAAGTAACAACCTCTATTTGGGCCAATGTACTGCCTGCGTCCACATCGCTGAATTTACTGGTAAAATCAGTCGGACTAAAAGTTACAGTTGCATCTTCAGTTCCTGTTTTCGAAATATTGGCTACTACAGGCGCATCATTAACCGGAGTTACCGTAATGGCCAGTGTACCATTGGTTGTAACTGTACCATCGCTAACCGTATAAGTCATTACCGGAACGGTACCGTTGTAATCAGCCGCTGGTTTAAATGTATAGCTACCATCGGCATTAATGCTGATCTCGCCTACACCTGGAATATTGAATGGTACACCCATTGATGGTGTACCCGGAATACCGGCAACGCTATAACCTGTTATGGTTAAGGTTGTACCGGCATCTGCATCACTATCATTCGCCAATAAACCATTTGCAGCGGTTTTGGTAATGCCCGCAGCATCTTCGGCGATGGTTTCGTTTTCGCTGTTTATTACCGGAAGATCGTTTACAGGATCGATGGTTATGGTTACATCAGCCGCAACGCCCGCATAAACAGAGCCATCCGAACCATTCCATTTAAAGGAAACAGTACCATTAAAGTTGGCATCAGGAACAAAAGTGATGTTGCCCAGATCCGCTGCATTAATCTGCTGACCTATTGCAACCGGGTTGCCGTTTAAAAACAATTTTCCACTGGCAGGCAAGGTAACAACCTCTATCTGGGCCAATGTATTGCCTGCATCCACATCGCTGAATTTGCTAGTAAAATCAGCTGGAGCAAAGATTACGGTTACATCTTCTGTTCCGGTTTTCGCAATATTTGAAACAACTGGTGCATCGTTAACAGGCGTTACCGTAATGGTAAGTGTACCACTGGTTGTGGCAGTACCGTCGCTCACATTAAAAGTAATCACAGGAACACTACCATTATAATTGGCTACTGCAGTAAAGGCATAACTACCATCAGCATTGATGGTGATCTGGCCAACATCAGGAATAGTAAATGGTGTTCCAAGTACCGGTGTACCCGCAATGCCTGCAACACTATAATCTGCAATGGTTAAAGTTGTACCTGCATCTACATCACTATCATTAACCAACAAGCCATTGGCTGCATTTTTGGTAATGCCAGGCGAATCTTCAGTTATCGTTTCAGTATCATTATTTACTACCGGAGGATCGTTTACCGGGTTTACAGTAATTTTAAGTGTAGCACTGGTTTCAGCCGGAGTGGCACCTGAAAACCTGATGGTCGGGTTATCTGCAAGGGTGTAGGTTATTGTTGGAACCGTGCCATTGTAGTTAGGTTCGGGTGCAAAAGTATAGTTTCCATTGGCATTGATGGTAATGGTACCCACATTCGGGATCAATACCGGAACACCCACATTCTGATCGCCGTTTATACCATCAATACTATATCTGGTTATGGAAATCGGATCATTATCCGGGTCAGAATCATTGCCTAATAAACTGGCCGAAACCGGCACACCATCTTCAGCCATGCTGTTGATATCGTTGCCAGCAACCGGAGCCTGGTTATTAGAAAGTACTGTAATATTAAAATTCGCATTAGCTGAACCGCCATTGCCATCGCTTACGGTATAAGTTATGGTAGGAACATTGCCGCTAAAAGTAGCCAGAGGTGTAAAAGCGTAACTTCCGCTGGCATTGATGGTAATATCGCCTACTCCAGGTATAGTAAATGGCGTACCCACAACAGGTGTAATAGCCGAGCCACTTACTGTATAAGCTGTAATGCTCAGGGTATTCAGGTCTATATCAGTATCGTTGGCCAATAAACCTGGTGTGTTTCCGGTTAACGTGCCACTGTTCTGTATCATACTGGCCACGTCGTTACCGGCAACCGGTATATCATTTACCGGATTAATGTTGATTACTACGTCAGCAGGTGTACCAGCATATACGCTACCGTCAGAACCGTTCCATTTAAAAGTAGCGGTGCCATTAAAATCCGGATTAGGTATAAAAGTGATGTTTGCCAGATCGGTTGCATTGATTTCCTGATCAACCGTAATGTTCACGCCGTTTAATTTAAGCAAGCCATTGCCCGGCAAGCTTATGATTTTTATTTTGCTAAGGGCATTGTTTTCGGCATCACTGAATTTTCCTGTAAAGTCGGCAGCAGTGAAATTAACCGAAACATCCTCCGCCCCCGTCTTTGTAATATTCGAAACTACCGGCGGATCATTTTGAGGTACAATGCTGATGGTTAAAGTAGCTGTTGCAGTACCGCCACTACCATCAGCAACTGTGTATGTAATTACCGGAACAGGCCCATCGTAATCGGTAACTGGTGTAAAAGTATAACTACCATCTGCATTAATGGTAATATTGCCTGCACCTGGAATAGTAAAAGGACTGCCAATAACCGGAGTACCTGTTATGCCGGGATAGGTAAACCCTGTAACGGTTAAAATGGTACCCGCATCAACATCACTATCGTTAGATAAGAGTCCGTTAGCGGCTGTGCGGTTAAGTATGGCATCCTCGTTTATGATGGCCACATCATTAACTGCTACCGGATTATCATTTACCGCCGTAACATTTAGGCTTAAATTTGCACTGGATGTACCACCGTTGCCATCGCTTATGGTGTAGGTTAATACCGGAACAGCACCGTTATAATTGGCCTGCGGTTCGAACCTGTAACTGCCATCAGCATTGATGGTGAGCGTGCCTACACCTGCAATCAACACCGGAGTGCCGACAGGCTGCGTGGCTGCAATTCCTGCAATAGTGTAGCCGGTAACGGTTAAAGTCGTACCCGCATCAACATCAGTATCATTTGCCAATAAGCCATTACCTGCGGTTACATTCAAAATAACATCTTCAGGAGTATTATTGCTATCATTATTTGCTACAGGAGCATCATTTACCGCTGTAATGTTGATGGTTAATGTGCCTGTTGCGGTTCCGCCGTTGCCATCGCTAATGGTATAGGTAAATACCGGTACAGCCCCATTGTAATTACTAGCTGGTGTAAAACTGTAGCTGCCATCTGCATTAATGGTGATGCTACCTACCCCGGGCACGGTAAAAGGACTACCCATTACCGGTGTGCCTGTAATACCAGGATAAGTAAAACCTGTAATGGTTAAAATATTACCATTATCAACATCAGTATCATTGCTTAACAAACCATTGGAAGCCAGGCGGGTTATTGCAACATCTTCACTGGTGGTAGCTACATCATTAACAGTTACCGGGTTGTCATTTACTGGTGTAATATTCAAGCTTAAAGTTGCATTGGCTGTACCACCGTTGCCATCGCTTAAGGTATAGGTAATTACCGGAACAGCGCCATTGTAATTCGCTGCCGGTTCAAATCTGTAGCTACCATTGTTATTGATGGTAAGAAGTCCAACTCCAGGAATAGATACCGGAGCGCCCACATTCTGTGTACCCGAAATACCTGCAATGGTATAACTAGTAATCAGCAGGGTTGTACCGGCATCAACATCGGTATCGTTAGCCAATAAACCATTAGCTGCTGTTACGTCCAAAATAACATCTTCACCTGAGGTATTGGTATCATTGCTGGCTACAGGGGCATCATTAACCGGGGTGATACCAATAGTTAAAGTACCTGTTGCGGTGCCTCCGTTACCATCGCTAACAGTATAGGTAATTACCGGAACAGAACTGCTGTAATTGGCTAAAGGCTCAAAAGTGTAACTACCATCAGCGTTAATGGTAATACTACCTACGCCCGGAATTGTAAAAGGACTGCCAATGGCCGGAGTACCTGTTATGCCCGGATAGGTAAAACCAATAATATTCAGGTTATTTCCTGCATCAACATCGCTATCATTACTTAACAGGCCATTGCCGGCTGTACGGATAAGGGTAACATCTTCGTTGGTTGTGGCTAAATCGTTAACTGCAACCGGGTTGTCGTTTACAGGGAGAATGCTGATGTTAACGTTTGCCGCTGTTGCATAGGCTGAACCATCAGAACCATTCCATTTAAAGCTGGCATTACCATTAAAGTTTGGTGCAGGAACAAAAGTAATATTTGCAAGATCGGCCGTCACAATTTCCTGTCCGGCAACGATGTCAACACCATTCAGCTTTAATATACCCTGATTGGCTGCTGGTAAGCTTACGATCTGGATCTTGCTTAAACTGTTATTATCTACATCGGTAAATTGACTACTGAAATCGGCAGCCGTAAATGGAATAACAGTATCTTCATTTCCTGATTTGGCAATATCAGTAATTACCGGCTGATCATTAACCGGAGTAACTGTAATGTTTACATCAGCCTGATTGCTGTAACCGGTTCCATCAGAACCACTCCATTTAAAGTTAACGTTACCATTAAAATTTGGTTCAGGAGCAAATACCAGTTTGCCTAAATCGGCTACATTAATCTCCTGCCCTGCGCTTACCGGTGCTCCGTTAATCAATAACCTACCCTGATCTGGGTCGGGAAGATCCTGTACCTGTATTTTTGCCAGGGCATCGCCTTCGGTATCGGTAAAATTACTGGTAAAGTTTCCTGGTGCAAACTGCAGGTTCACATCTTCAGAGGTGGTTAAATTAATATTGGTAACGGTTGGCAGATCGTTAACCGATGCAATGGTAATATTTATATTGTTCGGTGTTGTGGCATAAGCCGTGCCATCGCTGCCGTTCCATTTAAAGGTAACCGGACCGTTGAAATTTGGTGCTGGTACAAATGTTATATTGGCCAGATTGGCAGCCGAAATTTCCTGTCCGGCAAGGATGTCAACACCATTCAGTTTTAATACACCCTGATTAGCTGGCGGAAGGCTTATGATCTGGATTTTGGCCAGTGCATCGCCATCAGCATCAGTAAAATTACTGGTAAAATCGCCCGGCGCAAAATTGAGGGTAACATCTTCTGTTCCTGCTTCTGCTACTGCCGCAACAACCGGATTATCATTTATTGAAGCAATGGTAATATTTACATTGGCTGGTGTAATAGCATAATCAACCCCATCGCTACCGTTGTAACCGAAGCTCACATTGCCATTAAAGTTTGGTGCAGGCACAAAAACGAGATTAGCCAAATCTGCAGACGAGATTTCTTGTCCTACGGTTACATTAACATTGTTTAATTTTAAGAAACCCTGAGCCGCTGTTGGCAAACTCAATATTTTTATTTTAGCCAATGTACCATCTAAGTCGCTAAACTTGCTATTGAAATCAGCCGTTGTAAAAGGCACATTATTATCTTCTGTTCCGTTTTTGGATATATCGGCAACAGTTGGCAAGTCATTTACCGACTGGATATTTAGGTTTGAAGTTTTGGTATCCGTTAAAGCCGGGCCACCTGTATTGCCCTGATCGTTAATACTTACGGTTAACGTTACGGTGCCGTTTGCATTTTCTGCAGGCGCATAGGTAACCTTGGAAGCAGCTATAAATGCGTTAATGGAACTGGTACTACCTGTAAGGATAATTGCATTACTACCTGTACCCGTAATGGCAATACCCGGCTCGGCAGTGGCGGTTAAAGTACCCTGCCCTGCCGGAACGCTGATGGTAACCACTACATTCAGGTTACCTGCGTCGGCATCGGCAAAGCTTATACCCGACAGTGCCTTTGGTGTATCCTCTACCAGGGCAATGGCTGCAGGAACCGTTGCTACAGGAGCAATATTGTAATCTTCCCGCCAGTCCCTTTCTGGTGTTGCAGGGGTATCCAGATTAGGAAACGAATCTGGAGTTTGGGCATTGGTTGGATTATAGGCCGAATCATTATTATCAAAAGCATCGTCCAAACCATCTTTGTCGGCATCGCTGCCAAGCGCTACCACATTGGCCACGCCATTGTTATCGGTATCATAGGCTTCGAGTGTATCACTATCGTTGTCGTTGTCTGAATCAAGATCGAGGTAATCAGGCTGGTCTGTACCATCGGTATTTACCGGCGTGATACCATTCGGACCATAGGCATCATCCAAACCGTCGCGGTTGGCATCAACACCCGACGGGGCAATATAACCGGCAGTGCTTTGCGCTTCAATATTATCTGGAATGCCATCGCCATCTGAATCAAGATCAAGGAAATTCGGAATCCCGTCGCCATCTGTATCGCCGGCACCTTCTAGCTGGTCTTTTATACCGTCGTTATCCGAATCCAGATCGAGATAATTCGGAATACCATCGTTATCATTATCTTTTACTGTTACCGGCGTTCCGGAAGGCTGACCTGCCAGAGAGCCTGTAAGGTTATTGTAATCATCGGCAACATCTGCTATTCCATCATTATCAAAATCGTTAATTGCACCTGAGCCTACCTTTCCATCACCATCGGCATCCGTACCGCGGTTTTCTATTACATCATTAATACCATCATTATCCGAATCCAGGTCGAGGAAATTAGGAAAACCATCTCCATCGGTATCAGGCGGACTATAACCACCATTTGCCAGCTTTGGTACACCGTTGGCATCCACATCATTCGGGCCGATTAAACCAATACCCGGTAAACCGTTATTATCAGGGTCTGAACCACCTGCTTCAATCACATCCGGAACACCATCGCCATCCGAATCCAGATCGTGGTAGTTTGGTAAACCATCTATACCGGCTGTATCCTGCATGCCATCTACGGTATCTAAAATACCATCATTATCATCATCTAAATCAAGGCCATCGGGCACACCATCTTTATCGTAATCAACTGTTGAACGCCAGTCACGCTCTCCGCCGGTGCTTTGTGTAGCCGGCATATCAGTTGGTTTCTGACCCGCGTTTGTGGCATATCCAATCGGACTGTTATTTCCATTATCAAGATCAAAAATATCCTGCAAACCGTCGCCATCACTGTCGGGTGTAAGGTCCATAAAACCATCAGGCCCCGCAGCGCCGGTGCGGTTATTAAAATTATCCACTTCAAGCGGACTCTCTACATTATTTTCAAGCCAATCGCGGAAGCCATCGTTATCGGCATCGCCATCTACATAATCAGCAGCTTCGCCCCCATCTACGTTAGAATAACCAGAAGCAATGCCACCATTATTTACATCATAGGCGTTATCGATTCCATCACCATCGGTATCTAAGCCTTTTGGCGCCACATAATTTGCAGTTGCCAAACCTTCAACATTATCCACAATACCGTCGTTATCGGCATCAATGTCGAGGTAATTTGATAAGCCATCGCCATCCCTATCAACATTAAAGTTGGGATTGATAACTACAAAATCAGGATCATTAAGGTCTGAAAGTCCATCTCCGTCAGCATCGGTTATCTGCCCGGTGCCGATGAAACCATCATTCTCGCTATCGGGTATGAAAAATACCGATTCAAAATTATCAGGTATGCCATCCGCGTCAGAATCAAGGTCTAAATAGTTTGGTTTTCCATCTTTGTCTTTATCTCCGATTACTATTGCTGTACCACCTGCAGCAGGGTCTACTGCGTCTTGCAGGCCATTTCCATTCGCATCTACAAATGCACCAATACCATAACGGCCATCTTTATTGGGATCGTTATTCGGGTTGCCGTCTGATTCGATGGCATCAACAATACCATCATTATCAGCATCAACATCGAGGTAATTCGGAATGCCGTCACGATCGAAATCGCCGGTCCCTTCAACCGTATCCGGAATGCCATCGTTGTCGTCGTCCAGATCGATGCCATCAGGTACACCATCTTTATCGGTATCCGTTACAGAAACAGGAATGGTATAGTTTGCCGTATTCGAACTGGCTCCCGAATTATCAATAGCTGCAAAAGAAAAAGTTGCATTGCCGTTGAACAGCGTATTTGGATTAAATTTTAAACCAGCTGCCTGGGCAGGTGTTAAAGTCTGACCTGCTGTTACCGGTGTATTATCTGCCAGGGTAAGTGTTCCCTGAGCAGCAGTAGGAATAGTAAGTATTTTGTATGAGGAAATGGTGCCATCAATATCTGTTGCGGTTAGCGGATCGATGGTTTTTGGACCCGCAGCACTTTTTAAGGTTGCTGTATTGGTAATATCTGATGCTTGCGGCGCATCATTAACCGGATTAACGGTAATGCTTACTGTTGCGGTTACGCAATCATTGTTTGCGTCGCACAAGCGATAGGTAAAAGCATCTGTACCGTTAAAATTTGCTGCCGGTGTATAAGTATAGGTTCCATCCGCATTAAAGCTTACCGTACCTTTAGCGGCACCACCATTGGTACCCACCAAAGCCCAAACGTTTCCACCATCACCACTTAATATATCATTGGTTGCAACATTGCCTGTTATGGGCGTATCTTCATTACCCGAGGCATTGTCGGCTGTAGCTACCGGAAGATCGTTAACGGAAACCACCGTAATTGATACGGTAGCAATATCGCAATCGTTGTTTGCATCGCACAACTTATACGTAAAACTATCAGACCCGAAATAATTTGCATTTGGGGTATAGGTAAAGGTTCCGTCTGCATTAAACACAACTGTTCCATTAACCGGGTTGGTTTCTTTGGTAAATAAATTGCCTCCGTCTGCACTCTGTACATCATTGGTGCTTACATTGCCGTTAAATGTTACATCCTCGTTGGTGCTCACCATATCATTAACAGCATCGGGCAATGCGTTAAAAGTCATAGAAACGGTAGCCGCATTACTACTTACCGCTGCTTTGTCAACTTCGCTGAAGGTAAATGTAAAAGTACCTGCACCCGGTGGGTCGTATCTTAATAATGCAGGGTTATAATTCACAATGGTTTGTCCGGCGGTTACCGCAATGGCATTATAAAATAATGTACCGGTTCCAGGCAGTGTAACTATTTTTATGGTATTACTGTTACTCGTGCCGTTATAAGCGCCATCTTCCGGGTCGGAGCCTGTTAATGTTGGTACCGCAACAGTATTTGTACCTGCAGGGGTAGTAAATGTAGCACTTGTATTATTAGCCGAGGGTTTCTGGTCTATTCCGAAATTAATCCCCGCAATGTTCGCAGCAAGCACTGATATGCTTGTTTTTCCATCGGGTGTACCATCACCGCTTGCACTGCTGCCTTCTGCGGTATTGGCCGCATTGGCCAAAGTAACATTTACTGTACTGCCTATTGCCTGTACACCGTTAGAAACTGCAATAACAAAAGTAGTATTGGCCGTAACCCCATCGGCAGTACCAAAACTGTAGGTACCTGAAGGCGAAACAGCAGCGCTTTTTACAACCAAACCAGCGTTGGATACCAGGTTGGCATATAAAGTATTGGTTCCTATGGTATTGGTGGCGGTACCAAAAATGGTTCCGCCATCGGCATCGTTATAAGTTGTTCCGCTTAAAACAAGATCGGTAAAGGGCATGGTAACTGTACCGGGTGAAGCGCTCGGCATTAATGCCCTATCGCGGTAACTGAAGGTAAATGTTGCAGTAAGCGCGCCGTTCGCGGGGTCGAACAGCAACAATGTAGGTTCGTAAGCACGAATTACCTGGTTTACCGTTACTGCAATACCGTCATAATACAGTACTCCCATTGCGGCAGTTGGCAAACTGTTAATAATGATATCGGTACCTGTTAAATTGTTGGGGCTTTGAAAGAAATAATAATCCTCATCATCATAACCATTCAGGGTTGGTACCTGTACCTTTAGCGTACCTCCGGGATTACTTCGCGGAGCTGCAGTAACATTATTGGTTAGGGGCAACCGTTCGGCACCAAAATTAGCATTTTGAACAACCGTGTTACTGTTTATGATAACCCCGTTTATCATACCATCAGGTGTTCCATCCCCTCCTGTGGTGAGCCCTTCTCCGGTAAATATCCAGTTGCCGGTACTATTAACGGGCAGCGACGTGCTGCTATTAGTTGTGGTGCCTATACGGAGCGAATAGGTACCATTTGGCACCTCTGTGGCATTAAAAGAAAATATACCACTTGCCGAAATGGCTTTCGAGGCAACAACCGTTGTACCGCTAACCAATTTAACAAACATCTGGTTAGCGATGTTAGTACTAACACCATTAACCGCACCATCTTTAAGGCCATCGGCATCATTAAATAAAGTGCCTGATAAAACAACAGGACTTTCCACAATATCAAAGGATGCCTTGCCTACCACTACTGAACAGCCCGCACTATAACCACCTATATTGTAAGCCATATCAAGGTTTGGGTTACCGGCCCCACCACCTGTGGTATTGGTAATTGTGTAAGTAACGTTTTCGCCTGCTCCTTCCGGTACATTATCTGCCAATGCTGTAAAGGGGATGCTTATACGACCGGCAGTACTTCCGGTGGCCGTACTTATATCATAATCTCCGGCCGGCAATGTTAGGGTAATATTATCATCCTGATCAACACTTATGCTACCCCTCGTAGGGGTACCAATGGTATAATCGATGCCATAGCGTGCAGCACCGCCAGTTTTAGAGATGGTAACAGTCGCCTCGCTTTTTAAATTTCCACTAATGAATAATTCTAAATTGGTACTGCCGTTTGTTGGGCTGCCCTCTGTAATGGCCTGCGAGGTAAAGCGGCGCACATCGGCCAGGGGTTTTAAATCAACATCGGCATCATCGATCAGGTTGCCTAAATCCTGACCGAGACCTGCGGTTGTGCCCTGTGCGTTTAATCTTGCACCAAACACACCGAGCCTGCGCGTACCCTGCACGCCATTATTGGTTACTGTTCCGCTATACAATAACCATTTACCATATTCTGCATCGTGGGTGGATGAAGCCGTACCTATGGTTGCCCCGGAAGCCGGATCAATCAGTTCGATGCGCAACCGCTCTACATTCTTATCATCAATAGTTTTCCGGTGCCATATGCTAAAGGTAACGGTTTCGTTAGGCAGCAGACAAAGTTCCTGATAAAGGCCGGCTGATACCCAAGCATTAACCTCAGCCAGTTGCCGCCCCGAATGTGACTTAACACCTGAATAGTCACTTAGCCATATTTCGATCGCATTGGTAAGGCTTCCGGTTCCCCTTCCACATTCTACTTTTCCCCTTGTTGCGTTATCATTGCTAAACCAGCCAGTTACTTGTGTCTGTGGTAAAACATTCCATGATGGACCATCAGTACAAGTTATAAATGGAATTTCAAAACCCGGATTAATCAGGTAGCGTGCCGCCTGGCCAAAAACATTTACCGCAAAAAATAAACTGATAATTGCTAAAATTAGTAGTCCTTTTTTCATGGTTAAGCGCGGTAAATTTTAGGAAAGGAAATACTTATGCAAAGACCGTTAGCCACAGAAAAGGCAAAATACCCTTTCATTATTTTTACGGCGGCAATATTATGATCTGGGAAAAAACCTGGAGGTAAAAGTTTAATCATATTTGATTTAATTAATATCGTATGTAATACCTGCAAATCCTGACCTTGAATAGTAGACAAGTATTTCCTTATAATCAGTTTGGGTTATTTAATATTTCTGATAATGAATGATCTTTTAGGCATGCGAATGATGGCGTTACGGATGATCATTTTTCGTTGTGTTTTTTTACTGCATTAAGCAAAAAAACCAATACTGAATCCGTAGTGCGAATCATACATTTACACATAAAACACAAAATTACGCTACCCTTGATTAACATTATAGGAGCTGTCGATAGAATGGCATTTACGATAGATGGCTGACCATAATCTGTCGGTAGAATTTTATGAGCATAAATTTATGGGCTATCCAATAAAATAGCCGTGCCGATGCCTTTTATGCTTTAGTGGGTGGAGTTGGTGCCCCGGAAAGTTTCTTTTATAGGAGATACTGCGGTTAGCGTTCAGTAAATATTAAAATCGCTGGATATTGCCAAGGGTAAAAGTAAATCGTGATTAACTTGCCAGCTTAATTTGATCAGTAGTTGATTGGAGGGTTCCAGTGAGAATTTAAAATCCGGCAAAACCGGCAATTTTTGCATGTGGGGATTAGGTTGGTTTGTAAGTAGCCGGATTGCTTTTAAGCCGTTTGAAAGCAGATTTTATGCTGCCTAAAACCTGAAATACGTTAAAAATGGCCGCTGAATAGTATAAAAAGCCAGTTTTTAGTCTTACTAACAACTGTTGCTTTCAATTCTACATTAAAAATTCGAAAAAAACTACTACTTCGATTTGAGTTATTGCTGATTATCGGCACCATTGCCGGCTAGCAGTTGTTTACTTGAAAACAATATATCGCCAGCATCATTTTGCAGCGTGAACGAACAGGTGATATTAATGTTCAGTAGTTGTAAAGTTTAATGCACCTTCGTATTTAAAGGTTGCAAAGGCATTGCCGGTAGAGGTACGCACAATTCCTGTAAAATCAGATGGATAATCGCCAACGGATTCCCATACTAGCTTGGCCGCGTTGGCAAACAAAAGTAGATCAGTATCGTCTTTAACGATAAAGGTCATCGTGTGGTCCCCGATCAAATTACTTCTCTGGGATCCGATAAAATTCGAGCGGTAATAATCACTTTGGTCTTGTATCGAATTTATATTCTGGTTCTTCATATATTTTTACTTTTTCTTCCCAACCTTAAAATAAGGCGGACGTAAAATTTAACATGAGTTAGGGATAAATAGTTTTATAAAAAATATGAAATTGTTTATCCCTGCCCGGAAATAAAACAAGTGAGATAATTAAGACCGTGACGAAACTTTTTTATACTAAGTGCAGTTATAACGATATGGAAAACATCAACCTGTTAATTATTCCCGCTGCCCGTAAAGGCGAAATTGAAGTATTGCAAGAACTTATCCTCAGAAATGCCGATCTTGATTATACAGATGAGAAGGGATATACCCCACTGATTATCGCCTGTTACAACAATCAGTATGAAGCTGCCAAACTATTGATAGCAGCAGGGGCAAATATAAATGCAGCAGATTACGGAGGAAATACGGCACTGATGGGAGCTGCCTTTAAGGGTTATAGCGATATAGCAAAACTGCTTATTGAGAGTGGAGCCAGCCTCGACCTTAAACATGGTAATGGCGGCACAGCCTTGATGTTTGCAGCAATGTTTGGAAGAAATGAGGTTTTATCCCTGTTGATTGATAGTGGCGCGGATGTTACACTCACTGATCAACGAGGCCAAACTGCGCTTGATTATGCGGCATTGCAGGGCAATGAAGCTGGTGGTCAAATCCTTACTCAAGCTATTGGATCTTAATCTGATAAAAAAGCTTTAACAAGGCTCTTCCATTGCGGGTAAGACAAGCCTAATTTTGCAGCAACGCCTACCATAAAATTCCGGCCTTTATCCAGTAGCTTTTCCGCATCTGTATTGGCTATTTCGTTGCGTCCGTGCTCTTCGGCGCTTACTTCTGAGCCGTTAAGTCTGATGATGAATGTAGAGGTAGCGGCATCTTTTAAAAAATGTGCGGCTTCCTGACTATCCGAAACCGGATGGGCACAAGGCCGAACCCTCATTCCAAGCAAGCTGTTGCCGTTTTCCTCCACACTTTTTATCTCTTCTACCCGCACCCAATCATAGCCCATCCCTGCCACTGTTCCTGGCCCCGGGATATCGATACGGATATAATCCCCTTCCTTTACCTCTCTGTTAACCCTTACGCCTGAGGAATCGATAAGCTGAAAGGCTGATAAACCGGCCAGTTCTCCCCAATCGTTTACATTCATTAAACGCTCACAGGCACGCTTAAATATATTGGCAGCTTCTTCCTTCGTTTCACCGCTTCTTTTTTCAACAACATCCATCCTGCTTCCCTCATGTTGTACTGGAATCAGGTTGTTTTCATTTTCATCCGTTATCATAAGCTATGGGATTAAAGTGATGGAGCAATGAAATACCCCATCACTATATTTTTAAACTAAGCCGGAATTTTTCTAGGGTTTTCCCTGTCCCAGAATCTGTGGAGTGCAATCATTTCTTTAAACAATGCAGTTAGTTCCTCTACATCAGCAGATACGATCACACCTTCTCTTAAAACTGTTTCCCTCGAATATTCTGCAGGCAGTTTTTTGTAAAAGTAGGTTGATTCGAGCACCTGAACAGCTTCTTCATCTGCAGCAATGGCCTTGCAATGTTTAAAGGCTTCATTTAAAAAATGTAAAGCATTGGCTTCAGCCTCAACTGCTGCCACCGAATTTGTACCACCAGGCACGTAAACAGCATCATACAATACGGATGCTGCCGTGAGAAAACTCTCATCAGGCACAATTTTCTTATCACCTTTTGAAATAATTTCGCCCAGTTTAGGTGCAATAATGTGCACCACTGCCCCATCTGCAACCAGGGCATCTTTAACTTTGCTCAAAGATTTTTCATCCACACCATCGGCAGCCAGAATGGCTATTTTGCGCGTTTTTATGGTATCTTTAATCGTTCCTGCCATGCTAAGGGCCTCTGATGTGGCCAGGCTACCTTCTGGATTTGCTGAAGCATAATCCTCCCTTTTACCATCAGCCGGAATACTGTTGTTCAACTCTGCCAATGGTACATCCGGAATATGCAGCCCCAGTGCAAATGCAACTTCACCGGCAAGGCTTTTGTCGATATTGGCCAGAACAGCAAGCATACGCTCTCGGATGGGCACTGCTTTTACCTTACCCAGTTCAAAACTAAGGGCATCAATAATGTGGTTTTTCTCCGGATCGCTTTGAGAATTGAAAAACAGGCGGGCTTGTGAAAAATGGTCGAAAAAGCTTCTGCTTCTCGCCCTGATTTTTTTTGCATCAATCCGTTCGTTATAACTGGTAAATCCACCATCAGCGGCTTTCACCTGCGCGGGATCATTGCCGGCAATCGCATTCGGGCCATAACTGGTTTTTCCCCGGTTAATTGTCTGGCGCATATAACCGTCGCGCTGGTTATTATGCACCGGAACCACAGGGCGGTTAATTGGGATTTCATGAAAATTGGGTCCACCAAGGCGGATCAATTGTGTATCGGTATATGAGAACAGCCTTCCCTGCAATAGCGGATCGTTGGTAAAATCTATCCCCGGCACAACATGCCCTACGTGAAAAGCTACCTGCTCAGTTTCTGCAAAAAAGTTATCAGGATTTCTGTTCAGCGTCATTTTACCGATTCGCTGTACTGGTACCAATTCTTCAGGGATGAGTTTTGTAGGATCCAGAATATCAAATTCAAATTTAAATTCGTCTGATTCCGGTACAATCTGTACACCCAGCTCCCATTCGGGGAATGCTCCCGCTTCAATGGCATCCCAAAGATCGCGCCTGTGAAAATCAGGATCCTTGCCCGATATGTTCTGTGCTTCATCCCATGCTACTGCATGCACACCCAACAGGGGTTTCCAGTGGAATTTAACAAAATTCGATTCACCTTTGGCATTTACAAAACGGAAAGTATGCACCCCGAAGCCTTCCATCATCCGGTAGCTGCGTGGCAGTGCACGATCGCTCATTGCCCACATAATCATGTGTGCAGATTCAGGCAACTGCGATATAAAATCCCAGAAAGTGTCGTGGGCTGAGGCTGCCTGAGGCATTTCGTTATCAGGTTCGGGCTTTACGGCGTGGATAAGATCAGGGAATTTTATGGCATCCTGGATAAAAAATACAGGCATGTTATTTCCTACCAGGTCAAAATTACCTTCCTGGGTATAAAATTTCACTGCAAATCCGCGTACATCGCGGGCAAGATCTGTAGATCCCCTTGATCCTGCCACGGTCGAAAAGCGCACAAAAACTGGTGTTTCTGAGCCTGGATCGCATAAAAATGCAGCGCGGGTAAGTTCAGACATATCTTCATATACCTTAAATACGCCGTGCGCAGCAGATCCCCTGGCATGTACAATACGCTCAGGAATTCTTTCATGGTCAAAATGAGTGATCTTTTCGCGAAGGATAAAATCCTCCAGGAGCGTTGCTCCCCTTTCGCCTGCTTTTAATGAATTCTGGTCATCGTTTATCTTTACTCCATGGTTTGTAGTCATAAACTGACCGGCAGCATCGGCTACAAAGTTTTCGAGTTGATCTGTTTTACCGGTTTGCTGCTGAACAGGAGCTGTTTTTGATTTTGGATTTTGCTTAGCCATGTTTTTTGATTTAAGCCTCTTGTGCTGCTTTATAATTAATGTCTTTTTCTGCCACTTCGCTTAAAGTCTGATCTGCTTTTTTCTCTTCTCCTAAGGTCTGTTCCAACAGTGCTGCAACTTCATCCAGGCCAAGGGTAAGGGCCAATTGATGTAACCCTCCATAACTTGCAATCTCATAATGTTCTACTTTTTGTGAGGCCAGAATAATGCCCACATCCCTGGTTGCAGTGCCCGGCGGAGTTCCTTCTACAATCCCTTCGGCTTCTTTGGTTAATCCTTCCATAGCATCGCATTTTTTTGCTATTGCCTTTTCACCAAGCAGATCAAATACCTGCTCCAGTCTTGATACATGCACTTCAGTTTCTGCTAAATGCGACTGGATCCCTTTCTTTAAGGCCGGCGAGGTTGCGGCAGATATCATTTTAGGAAGGGATTTTACCAGATGGTTTTCTGCCCAGTAAAGATCTGAAATAGCGTCTTTAAATAGTTCTTTCATTGCAGGAGATTCCTGTAATGAAGTTTGGGCAGCAAATTTTGGATTACTGCCGGTTTCATTTTTTGTCATGGTATGTTCTGTTAAGGTATTGCTACTGATAGAACCGTGAATCCGGCCATTAAGTTTTGTTAATTTTAAGCTAAATGAATCAGAACCAAATAATACCGGATTTAACCTGGTTGAAGCCTCCTCCGCAATACCGGGTAAATCCCTCCGGAGAAATATGGGAATAGTATGCTGTTCCTAAATACTCCTTCCAAAGATTTCCGTTTGCATTCTAAGCCATTTGCAATTATCCTCATTCAGTTTATTTTCTTCCAGGCGCCATAGCCAGTTATGGGATGAGCTGCCCGGGATATTCATTCTTGTTTTTTCATCAAGCCCCAGCACATCCTGAACAGGCAAAATGGCTATTTTGGCCACAGAAGAATAAACCAACTGAGCCATAAACTCATGAACATTTTTACCAGTAAGCCCCGGCCCTGCATATAGGCTCAATCGCTTTTTTCCCTCAGGATCAAGCTCATTTTCGTACCAGCCCTTAACGGTATTATTATCATGTGTACCACTGTATACCACGCAATTGTTATCTTCGAAATTATGCGGGATATTGGGTGAAGCCAACAGGTCGTTACCGAAGGCGAACTGCAGCACTTTCATTCCGGGAAATTTAAATTCCTTTCGGAGTGATTCCACCTTGTCGGAAATTTCACCCAGGTCTTCAGCGATAAAAGGCAGCGGACCGAGCGCTTCTTCAACCGACCGGAAAAAATCCTCACCCGGGCCATTTACCCAAACACCCCCACTGGCATCTTCATCACCGGCATCAACCTCCCAAAAGGAAGCGAAAGCCCTGAAATGATCCAGGCGGATCAGGTCAAAAAGTTCGATATTTTTCTTCAGTCTTTTGTTCCACCAGCTAAAACCATCAAGTTTCATTTTTTCCCAGTTAAAAACCGGCATGCCCCAGAGCTGGCCTTTGTCGTTAAAATAATCGGGCGGAACCCCTGCAACTTTTTCAGAGTTGAGTTCATTATCAAGTTTAAACAATTCAGGGTGCATCCAAACTTCAACTGAATCGCGGTCTACATAAAACGGAAGATCCCCTATGATCTCAATACCATTATCCCCGGCATACTGCTTTAAGTTGGTCCACTGCCTGTAAAAAATGAATTGCTGCCATTTGATTTCATCAATCCTGCCGGCATTGATCTTTGAAAATGAATGTAGCTTATTTTGCTCCCTGTTGCGGTACTCTTTCGGCCAGTTATACCACTCCGTATTTTGATGGCTAATCTTTAACGCGGTGTACAATGCAAAATCTTCCAGCCAGTAATTTTCATGTTCACAGAATTTTTTATAGCGGTCTGCTAGCTCTTGCCCCGGCATTTTCCGGAAACGATTGTAGGCCAGTTGCAGGAGTTCAGTTTTTGTTTTTTCGACAGCAGGGAAATCAATCCGGTCAGTTATCGCAAGTTTGGCATTTTCCAATTCATCTGCCGTGATAAGATCATACTGAAAAAGACCTTCGGGACTGATCAGCAAGGTATTGCCTGCCAAAGCAGAACTGCTTGAATATGGAGAATGCCCGGTGGCTGCACTGGTTGGGTTTAGGGGTAAAATCTGCCAGTAGCGTTGCCTGGCATCTGCCAGAAAACCGATAAAATCTCTGGCTCCGGAGCCCAAATCCCCTATTCCGAATGACGAAGGAAGGGAGGTAATGTGCATTAATATACCGGCTGACCTTTCCTGTTTTTTCTCAGAAAGGGCAATAACCGCAATCGGAACCTGTGTAAAGAGCTGGTTAATCCTGATTCCTTTGGTAAGGACATCTTTAGCCGCAGGTTTTCCCCAAAGTAAATCCTGCCACCTTAGGGGTAGCTCTTTAGGCAGAATAATCTCCGTATCCAGCCAGTTAAAAGGCTCCCCGGCGATAACATCTGTTAAACCTGCCATCCCCAGCGGAACGGCAACCAGGATACACTGGCCTTCAAGTTTTCTGGCAAAGGCAATCACATTTTTATGGTATTTACCTTTCACCTTTAAGGGTACATATTCCCCTTTTTCGAAAAGCTGCTGGTTATCACGTCTGATTTTCATCAACAGATGGCTGAGCCAAAGTTTGATTTTACCGCTGTAACGATCGCTCCAGAGTTTTTTAGGATTTAACCCTTCCAATTCTCCAAGCAGAGTTTCTCTTTTTTGAAAATCTACCGGCCTGCGGTTGTCGGGATCAACCAGGCTCAAATCCCACATTTCGCATCCCTGGTAAACATCGGGTATGCCCGGACAAGTAAACTTCAGCATTAACTGTGAAAGACTGTTTATAACCGCAAAATCGGCTATCTTCGCCAGTAGTGATGAAATAATCTGATAACCAGCACTTTCTGGATTGATCAGTAAAAGGGCAAAATCTTTCACCTTAGTTTCATAATCTTCATCCGGTTCTGCCCAGTCTGAACGTTTTTTGGCCTCCCTCAAGGCTTTTTCTAGGTATTCTCCCAAACGTTTACCAATATCATCCCAGTCTTCCCCTGGCATTGGCAATGTGCCTAAAATCGTTTGAATGATAAGATAAATATCGTTTTTGTGCAACCATTTGAAAGATGGATTCTGATCCTGAATGCCGGCAATCCAATCCATCATATTCTTTACTGTGGCAGTCCACTGATGTGGAATATCCGTTAGTACGTTTAAACGTGCCCTTACGTCTTCTCCTTTTTTGGTATCATGGGTGGCGCTTGCGTTGATCGATAGCGGCCAGTATTGCTGTCTTTCCAACATGCGGTTATGAAACTCTCCAATGCTCATGCCAAAGGCTCCGGCAGCATCTCCTACCTCATTATGTCCGATAAAACGGTTATAGGTAAACATGAGCGTATCTTCAACGCCTTTGGCCATCAGCGGCCCCGTAAACTGCATACAGCGCTGGTAAAACTGCGATATTTTCTTATTCGCTTTGGCGTTATTTTTTCCCGGGCTGGTTATAAACAGTTCTTCCAGCAACCTGCCGGCATCAGCCAACGCGGGCTGAAGAATAACCGGGTGCAATAACTGTACTATTTTTTGCCGGTTATCAGCAGATAAAGGAAATTCATAATCGTAATAACGGTAAACCGGCATCTGGATAAGCATTTCACCTAAGGCTTTTTTTAGATTTTCAGCTCCAATATCATGTACGTTTTTTTTATTTACCGGTTCCAGGTTTATCAGGAGATTGAACAGATTATCCAGTTCACCCTGCATGTGGTGGTATAAAATAGCGGTTTTCTTTTCATGCACCATCAGTTTAACGTCTGGCTTTTTACCGGTTACCTCCTGATAGAGCCTGTCAAAAGGTTTTTGTGCAGATTTATTGGTGAAAAGGTTATTGCTGATGGCAAGAAAATCGTATCCGGTAGTGCCCTGTACTGCCCAGGATAAAGGCAGCTGCTCTTTTTCTGCCAGTATTTTCTCCACGGTAATATATACTTCATCGCTTACGGCTGACCTTAGTCTTTGCAGATAAACTTCGGGATCAAAAAGCCCGTCCACGTGATCGATCCTTAAACCCTGAAATATACCTTTTTCTACAAGTTCTAAAATGTAGGCATGATAGGCGTCAAAAACTTCAGGGACCTGGATATTCAGGCAGATTAAACTGTTTACTGTAAAAAACCGCCTGTAATTGATCCTGGATTCGGTTTCCTGCCAGTTGCAAGGCCGGTAATACTGGAGATCTACCAGTTCAGTTAGTAAAGCAGTATCGTTACTTACCCTGCCGATCTTGTTGTTTTTCAGAAAGCGCTGACCCGGATCATTTACCGGCCAGCTGTTTCCACCAAAATCCAGGAAATATTTTTCACCTGTTTTTTTTAACTGTATGGCACGGGCCGATATGGCCTTTTCAAGATCATCACCCAGAAAAGGCACCATTAATTTTTCAGTAAAATCGATATCAAAAAATGCAGAATAGGCTGATTTCTCACCATATTTCAGTACGTCCATCAACCAGCTGTTTTCGGGAAGGAAAGCCATGTGGTTGGGAACAATATCCTGGAGCCAGCTAATCTCTAATGCCTTTAATTTTTTACTTATGGCAAAAAGCTGTTTTTCGGTACCTATTTCAGGATTAATGCTGAGCGGATCGGTTACATCATAACCATGGGTACTGCCAGGAGCAGCCTTAAAGATTGGCGAAGCATATATCGTATCAACACCCAGACTTTTAAGGTATGGGATGATCTTTTCAAAGGATTTAAAGTTAAATTCCCGGTTAAACTGGATCCGGTAGGTAGAATTAGGTTTATACATTTTTGCCGCTAAAAATTAAGATTGATTCAGGTTTAATACCAATGATTCCATCGGCAGAAATTTCATTTTGGTTTGTTGATGGCCCTCCCCATTGTATGGAGGAAGAATCGAGTATGTTACTCCACGCGCAGCCGATTGGAGGACGAAGTTTCTGTTTCTGAGCGGAAAAATTCATAAGTACCATGATGTGTTGTTCGCCATGCCCCCGACAGAGCATTATACAGTTTTGTACAGGCAGGGCAATGGCTTTAACCTGGCCACGATCTAAAGCGGAAAGTACTGGATGCGTTTTCCGCAAAGCAATTAATGCCTTATAGTAGGCCAGCAGCAATTGATGCCCTTGTTCATTGATACTTTCCCAATCCAGCTTCGAACCCAAAAAAGTTTTTTCATCCTGTGGATCCGGGGTATCTTCTGAATGGTGGAATGCTGCAAATTCGGCTTTCCGTCCTTTTCTAACCGCATCGACAAGCTTGGGATCTGTATGGCTGATAAAAAAACGGAAAGGATGCTTTTCCCCGTATTCCTCCCCCATAAAAATCAGCGGCACAAAGGGGCTGCAAAATACAGCTCCTGCAAGCAGTTTTAACATTTCGTTGCTCACCAATGTGCTGGTACGTTCGCCCAGCATACGGTTACCTACCTGATCGTGGTTCTGGGAAAAAACAATAAACTGTTCTCCGGGGTTTCCTTCTGCCGGTATACCAAAGGTTTTATCGCGGTGGGGAGAATACTGCCCATCGTAAACATAAGCGCGCTCATAAGATTTTGCCAGGTGCCCCACGCCGTTAAAATCGCTGTAGTAACCCTGTTTCTCCTGTCCTGCCGCTACACGCAAGGCATGGTGAAATTCATCTATCCATTGCCCGTCGAGGCCATAGCCACCTGCATTTTTTGGATTGATATAACGGTTATCATTCAGGTCAAGTTCAGCAAAAAGGTGATAATGCCTGCCTGTTAATAGTGAAAGTTCGCCGGTATACCTTTTGATTTCAGCAAGGATGTGGACAGCACCAAAGTCTTTAATGGCATGTACCGCATCAAGCCTCAATGCATCGATATGGAAATCACGGAACCACATCAGTGCATTTTCGATAAAATAATGACGTACCGCATCTGAACCGGCATCATCATAATTTATCGCCTGCCCCCAGGGAGTAAGGTATTTATCGGTAAAATACGGACCAAAATCACCAAAGTAATTCCCTTCAGGGCCAATGTGATTATATACAACATCCAGTATTACAGCCAGTCCCTTGTTATGGCAGGCATTAACTAAATGCTGTAAGGCCTTTGGGCCGCCGTAACTATTTTGTACAGCAAACGGATATACACCATCGTACCCCCAGTTTCTATCGCCCGGAAACTGAGCGAGAGGCATGAGTTCTATAGCGGTAATTCCCAGTGCTATTAAATAATCCAGTTTATCTTCGATGGCCCGGAGATCTCCTGCCCCGGTAAAGGTTCCGGTGTGCAATTCGTAAATAATATAATCTTTCCGGTGGATTCCTTTCCAGTTCTGATCCGACCAATTGAAATCCAGCGGATCAAAAGCTGTTGCATAGGCACCTATACCATCTTTTAAAAACAGCGCTGCCGGATCTGTCCTGATTAGTTTTGAAGAGGATGATTTATCTGTTTCCTTTTTCGCCTCATTCCAGATTTCAAAACCATAACTATCACCAATTTTTAGCTGATCGATATTTGTAAACCAATACCCATATCCTGCACGTTCCATAATCACCTGGGCAGGCAGTTGATCGCCTACAAGCGCAACCATGGAAGCAAAGGGCGCCCAAAGCAGTACTTCTGCACTGCCATTATCTAAAAAACTCAAACCGATTTTTCTCCGGCCGATCTCTATCTGCATCATTTTAAGTAAAACCGTTTAAATATTCTGATGAGGGTGACAACACACTCATCGCGTTGGAAGAAAAAAAAGAAAACCGCTTTTACTGGTTAAGTGAAAAACTGTCTGTCACACTACTATCAGGCGAAATAACATTAATTTTCGCCAGTGAATTGGCATCTACAATCTCCGCTACATACTGCTGCAGTTCAGCAGATAGCGCTGCAGCATTTTCATTTTCAGCTACAATTATATTAATCTCAGCCAGTCCTTTTATCCCGATTGTACGGACACGTTTGCCTAAAAATACTTTGAGCTGCGCAATTAATTCTTCCATATCTGTTTTTATTAAGAAAAGCGTGTAACCGGGTAAAAAGTTTTCTTTCAAAAAAAAATACTTCTTCTAATGATATCTGTATATCTATGGCATGTCGGTATCCGATTATAAAACAAAAGCGTACCATTTAAAGTTTTGTTACCATGAACGCACTTAATATCGATATGCCCCATAACGGAGAAATCATCACCTTAACCATTATTCCAAAAGATGATTATTTTAAGATTGCTTATGCCGGAAGAATGCTTGGAGCGACTAAAAAGGAAGGTTCGGATTGGATTTTGATGCAGGAGGATGAACTTGATATGACTGGCAATAAACTTAACCCGCAAAGTAATGATATTATACTGGGTGCCGCAGAGATTAACCAGATTGCCGGCGAAATCGAGAACCATTTGAAATAAAACACGAGGTGATTGAAATTTTGTCTGATTTAGTAATCTCCCCATCCTCCTCGCAAATTTTAGTTTTTTTCTGATTTAGTCCATTTCTTGATATATCAACCTGAGTTCGATTAATATTTATGCCTTTTGATTAGTTTTAGCCTACTTTTCCTAGCGCGATCGTCATGCTGTCTCGAAGCTTCGGGATCAGCATCTTTCCTGCTAGATAGACCCTGAAATAAATTCAGGGTGACGACTGTGAGTTGAAAATATTCGCAGGAGACTTAAAACAAAAAAAAGTAATCGAACTCAGGTTATCAGGTAACATTATAGATAGATATGCGTTTTAACCCCTGCTTAAATACGTATAGTTTCACCGTGTTTTATCAAATCACGGAATATTCCTATATTGTTTGCCACATCCAAAACAGGGAATGAACGGGACACAGGATATATTGGAAAAAATCAAGGCTTTTGAACAACGGGAAACCGAACTCAGGTTGGATAATGCCGAACTGAGGAAACTGATTGCGGCCTTAAAGCTGGCAGAAGAAAAAAGCGCGGCTCTCAATTCCATAGTAGAGTGTTCGGATGATGCAATTATCAGCAAAGACCTTAACGGGGTAATTACCAGCTGGAACAGTTCTGCGCAGCGGATGTTCGGCTACGTGGCAAATGAAATGATCGGCGAATCAATCCTGAAACTCATTCCTGCCGATAGAATTGAAGAGGAACCGAAAATCCTCGCGCAGCTGAGACAGGGAATCCGTGTTGATCATTTTGAAACCCAACGAAGAAGAAAAGACGGTTCGATCCTGGATGTTTCGCTCACGATTTCGCCTATTTATAATCCTGAAGGAGAAATTATAGGACTTTCTAAAATTGCAAGAGATTTAACCCTGCACAGAAAGGCAGAAGTTGATGGACGCAGGCTGATGGCCATTATCGAATCTTCGGATGATGCAATTATCAGCAAAGACCTCAACAGTATTATCACCAGCTGGAATGCTTCGGCCCAAAGAATTTTTGGCTACAGTGCGGAAGAAATGATCGGACAATCAATACTTAAGATCATCCCACCCGACAGACATGGCGAAGAACCAAGAATACTTGCCCAATTGAGCGAGGGGATCAGGGTGGATCATTTTGAAACGCGGCGGCTAAGAAAGGATGGCAGATTAATCGATGTTTCGCTAACCATCTCCCCCATCAAAAACTGGAAGGGCGAAGTAGTAGGATTGTCGAAAATTGCCCGGGATATTACCGATAAAAAACTGGTTGACCAGAAAAAAGATGAGTTTGTTGGTTTTATAAGCCATGAGCTCAAAACCCCGCTTACTTCTTTAAAATCATACCTCCAGATTGCCGAGAAAAAAATTACCGACACCAACTTTCTGAAGCTTGCATTGGAGCGGGCTACCCTCCAGGCCAAAAAAATGGAAAACATGATTGGCAGTTTCCTTCACCTTTCGAGGATTGAAGGAGGCCACATCCGTATTGAAAAATCCTCTTTCAACATTGCCGAATTGATCGATGAGACAATAACAGACGCACAAATTGCAAGTCCTGTACATCAGATCAGCCACCGCTCTGCCGGAGAGATAAATGTACTGGCAGACCGGGAAAAAATATCAATGGTGCTGACCAATCTGATTAGCAATGCCCAGAAATATTCACCAAAAGGCGGACAGATTACCATTTCCTGTACTCAAACAGACAAACAAGTACAAATCAGCGTAAGTGATGAGGGTATGGGGATTTCGCCATCGGATCAGAAACGCCTTTTCCAGAAGTTTGCCAGGGTAGAAAGTGAACAAACAAAACACATCTCGGGATTTGGCATCGGGCTTTACCTGGTATCAACAATACTGGAGCGGCATGGCTCATCCATTAGCCTCGAAAGTGAAGAAGGTAAAGGATCACGGTTCTCTTTTATACTTTATACTTTTTAACTGCCATACTAGTCGGCCAGCCGGTTATATTATTCTACCTCGCCCTCGGCCAATCCTTCGAGGAACCAACCTGATTTATACTCAAAAAAGGCTTCGCTGTTTCCCGATTCATTGATCACTTTTCCCCTGAAATCATGGGCGATATCTTTTTCGGATTCGAGTACCTTTTTCGCAAGCCTGGCATATTCTTCTGTATTCAGTCCATCCTTTATCATATAATAAGGTTCGCCCTGCTCTGTATAACGGGTTTCAATTAAACCTTCTTCAAACTTTGCCCTATCAGGGCTACTGGCTGTAGCATTATTCTGATTATTTTCCATATTTAAATTTTATCATATCAATCAACAAGCTTTTCAGGATCAACCATGAACTTTTTTCCAGCTGGCCTTAGCCTTTCGATAAACCGGATGCTCTTCCGCCTTTTTCCAATACGTGTAAAATATTTCCGCAGCCCGGGCCTTTTGCTCATCTCCCGTGCCTCGTTCGAGCAGGGCATAATCATGTAACTTATCATATTTTTGTCCGCCTCTATAATTCGCATAACGCCGCGCACGGGTGTAACCCATCTGCAGGTACTTTCGGGCCAGATCTGCTCCAACAAAATCTCCTCCAGATATGAAGTCAAGAAACAGTTTATAAATTGCCCCGGCACTTTTCTGTGCAATCTCAGGATCTTTAAAACGCCATAACGGACCAATGATGGATTTGTAGGGTTCACAGATTAATACGCCTTGTTCTCCCTTGCCCACCCTGTAAAGATCGGGATGCTGTTTATAATCCACTTCTTTTCTCCAGGGATATCCTTTCAGGTCAAAATCCAGGTAAGATGGGCGGCGGGATAATTTATTGGCTGGGCTTCTGTTATTTACTTTCGCTTTAGCCATTCCCTAGCCTCCAGGCATCCGTGGCGCGTTGGTTGTGCTATCCTGATGAGCATCTGTAGTAACTGAATCGGTAGCAGCTTTAGAGGTATCTGTTACCTTGTAAGAAGTATCTTTCTGTCCATCCTTGCCATCGGCACTTTTTCCTGTACATGCAGCAAGGCTAACTACACCGGCCGCAAAGCATAATAAAAAATATTTTTTCATCTTTAACTGATCTTAAATTTCATTATAACCCGCCTGCCATTTCTTTGCCAGGATCAACAGGTTATAATGTCGGTATTTTGTTAAAGAACACTGCCCAGGGGTAAAAGGTTTGATCAGGTTTTCAGTTTGGTAGCTGACTGAAAATAGTCTGGTGCTGGTATAAAAAAAAAGCCCAGGATACTAAAATAATAAAAACACATTTCAAGATCTTATCATCTCAGGCCACAGCAACCTATCATTAGTCTCGCCCCACTAACCAAAATGCCTGGCCTTATCGCCGGTCAGAATCCATAAAAATCAAACACCCTTAGTCGAAAAGGGTAAGGTCCGGGCCAGATGCCCTGTTATTATTACCATCCTTATTGCGGGCGTTATTGATCTTTGGATCTACCTGCCAGCCTTTAAGTAAGGCATCATCCACCGGATGCAAAACTTTAAGCATTTCCGAAGCAGGTAGTTCACGGTCAAGCCATACTGCGCTTTCTCTTTGTGAGAGTATGCAGGGCATCCGGTCGTGGATTTTGCCTATATATTTATTTGCTGGCTGCATGATCATGGTACAGGAAGGGATCACAATGCCTGTTTTCGGATCTTTCCAGCTATCCCAATAACCTGCCAGCAATAATACTTCACCATCGGTTCTTTCAAAATAATAAGGTTGTCTGCTGCTGCTGCTCCGGTCCCATTCATAAAATCCTTCAACCACAAACACACAATGTCTCCTGCCGATCAGATTTTTATAACTGGGCAGCGAATGCATGGTTTCGATCCGGCAATAGGTAGTTGAAAATTTAGGCACTTCGGTAGAGCCTGTAGGTATGAGTCCCCATTTTACATAATGCAATCTGCCCGGTCTCGCGTCGAGTATCACCGGCATATCCGTTCCCGGTGGACGGTTGGTATCTTTTTCCCTTGAATCTCCTCCTAAAAGCAGACCTGCTTTTGCCGCCATGGCCAGGCTTTCGCCAATCAATGTTCTTCCGCACATATCTTTTTCTTTTATTTAACCTTTATGATATCAGCCCACCTGGTGGTGTAGCCCTTTGAGAGGTATTCATGCTTGAGGCGCCATTTTTTCTCATATCCTTCACTTGCCATCCGTAGCGTCCCCCTGCCGTAAGCAAGGTTAAGCTTATCCAGCACTGCCGATACCGTGTCTTTTTTACCGTTATCATGATCAAAAAAAGCATTCAATTGCAATTCGTTTTCCGGTACCAGGCCGGTGGCTATCACTCCCGCTTTCCTGTATTTTACCCCGGCCCTGAAAAGCCTGGCTGATACCCTCACCGCTATGCTTACCAGATCGGTGGTATTGTTGCTCGCAATGAGCAGTTTGTGGGTATGGCTCGGGAAATGCTGGGGATGGTCTTCCCTGTTTTTATTGGTATACAGGAAAACCTGCAGGTATAAACAACGCAATTTTTCTCTACGCAATTTTTCCGCTAAGCGGCTGGCATAAAGCGTTAGTGCCTCGGCCAGAATTTCGGGCTGCTCGATGTAATTCCGGAACGAGCGGCTAACGGTGATTCCTTTTTTTGTTTCCCTTACCGCTTCCAGCGGAATGGCAGGCCTGCCCCAAAGCTCGTTCCACATACGTTGACCCAAAATGGTCATGTGCTGCTTGAACCACATTTCCGGCATATTCCTTAACTCTCCTGCGGTACGTATACCAAGCGATTCAAACTTTTTATAATGCTGTCTTCCTACACCCCACAGTTCATGCGCCGGAAAATCATTTACCGCTGCTTTAATTTTTTCATCACTATCCAGCACCAGTACCCCACCTGTTCTTTTGGACATTTTGTTAGCCAGTTTGGCCAGTGTCTTGGTGGGTGCTACTCCGATTGAAACCGGAATGCCGGTATTGCGCACAACCGATTCCCTGATTTTAGGCACGTAATTTCCCAGGTCTTTCACCCCGCCAAGCCATCCGAAAGCCTCGTCTATACTATACACATCAAGCCTCGGAAACCAGCGTCCAAGATTATGCATTACCCGTTCACTCATATCCCCATAAAGGACATAGTTGCTGGAAAAAACCTGAATACTAAACTTTTTGATCAGATCCCTCACCAAAAATTCGGGATCGCCCATCTTGATGCCGCAGGCTTTCGCTTCCTCACTCCTGGCAATTACGCAACCATCGTTATTGCTTAACACCACAACCGGCTTCCCGTTGAGTTCAGGACGGAAGAGCCTTTCGGCAGAGGCATAAAAGTTATTGCAATCACAGAGTGCAAACATGGCTGTACCTCCCTGTTCTTAACGCTTTTGGCAGCATGTTTCTGCAAATAGCTGTAACTACTCCCCAAACCTGCAGCATTCCCATTTCGGTTTCCCGAACAGTTGCCTGATCGTTTTTGAGCACAAATTCTCCGTTTTCAATGAGAAACATACGGCAGATAAATGATCCGGCAGAAAAGGCCACCACGATTGCGCCATGATGGGCTTTTAGCGAGCGGTCGATAATTAAGACATCACCATCCAAAATCCCGCAGGATTCCATTCCTCCGCCCTTCATCTGAAAATAAAAAGTGCAATGAGGATCAATTACGAGCCGCTCTGAAATATCAAGTCTTCCTTCTAAATAATCTGCCGCCGGGGATTGAAATCCCGAAATCTTTTGCTCTGCTCTTTTCTCAAACGACCTGATCATAAACCCCTTTGCTTAAAACATCACAAATTTATACTAAAATTTTTAGCAAATAAAATCTTATTTAATGATAAAACACAACCAAAGGGAATAATCAATTTTAAGGCTCCTCAAAACTAATCAACAGCGAATTTGTCTTATCATAGGGCTGCACCAAAGGCAGTCTAACGATAAACACTATGGAAAACTTAACATTATCTGAAAACGCCAAACGTTTCATGGACTATGCGGTAGATACGCTGAATACAATGGATGGAGCTCCCCAGCACAGCCCTGCCATGAAAGACGAAGTAATTGGAAAGATCAGTACACTCAAACAATACCTTCAGGAGCTTGAACAGGCTTATATTGACAATACACCTGATGATGTTTCATCCCCTGTAGATCCCGAATATATTGCAGCTGCAGGACACAGTTAAGGGATATTTCCAAAAAGATCATTTTATAAAGGCTAGAGATAATGGGTAAAATCAAAAACCTGATTGCCGGCCTTGGAGGCGCGGTGGTACTGAACATCCTGCACGAATCACTAAAAAACAAAGGCAACGATATGCCCCATATTGACCGTTTGGGCGAACAGGCGCTTCAGAAATCGCTTGGATATCTAAACACAGGTATTGAAGGTGAAGATAACCTGTACCTGGCTATTACTTTAGCAGGTGATGTGGCAGGAAATGCGGTTTATTATAGCCTTATTGGCGGCAAAAATAGCCTGATATGGCTGAAAGCCATCGTGCTGGGTTTAGCAGCCGGCATTGGAGCAGTAACACTCCCTAAGCCGATGGGACTGGATGATGCTCCTGTAGCCAGGAATGCCAAAGCCGCAACACTCACCATTGCTTATTACTTAACAGGGGCGCTTGCCACTGCTATGATTCTTAAACTATTTAAAGACCGGTTGTGAGTTCGCGTTTTTTTTCGCAGCCCACATCATAAAAAATTACACTTAAGCACCTGAAAGCATTGATTTAGATTAAATGGAGCCTTCAAAGAAAGCGTTCCCTTTTTCATATTAGCTTTCTCATATACTCTGAGTATGCAAAAGCTTATCCCCGGGTGTATTAATTAATTGCTTGTGTTAATTGCGGTGATTTAGTTATCCGTATAAATACGGAATTTAGTCCCCAATTTAATCATACTCAAACCAATCATACATCCTGTCTGTTAACTAAGTCCACCTATATAATACTATAAAATAAGCGAAGGAAACCTATGGACCAAAATGAATTCAGCCTGATTGCAAGTAAACATGAAACCGCGCTCCATTCACATGCACTGAAGTTCACCCGTGATGAGGATGAAGCCAAAGACCTTGTACAGGATACACTGTTAAAGGGTATACGTTTCTGTGCAAATTTTGACAAGGGTACCAACATAAGGGGATGGCTTTATGTAATTATGCGCAACACCTTTATCAACAACTACCGTAAGGATCAAAAGAAGCAGGCACTGATTGTGCAGGAGGAAGAAATTACCAGTCCGAGTTTGATGAACAGCTCTACGCGTAATTCATCCGGCTCAACATTTATGATGGAAGATATCCGCAGGGCATTAACCAGTATACCTGAGGCTTATAGTTATCCCTTCCAGCGTTATTTTGAAGGTTACAAATATGAAGAAATATCCGAAGAGCTCGGCATCCCCCTTGGTACAGTAAAAACCCGCATCCATCAGGCAAGGCTCATGCTAAAAAAATACCTGAAAAATTATCAGGATGGAGCCGGCGACTAGATTACTACATTACTTAAATCGCCGGTTAATATTTTATAATATTCCGGCACGAAACTTCACAGAAGTATGGCAGAATGATCGGGTCGGTTCGATAAGCCAGCCAAATAATTCAGTTAAATTCATTATCACTTAGTTAAATTTGACCATCTATTATTTGTGTAGTGTTTTCTTCGTCGCAGCATGGATAATCAATATATCCTTGCTCCCCGCCACCATATATGGTAGCCCTGTCAGGCTCACTAAGCGGGGCGTTTTTTTCGAACCGCTCAGGCAGGTCGGGGTTTGCGATGTATAGCTTGCCAAAAGAGATCAGCTTCGCAATACCTTTTTCAAGTTCTGCTTCGGCTGAAGCCCTATCATACCCTGCATTGGCAATAACTGCCTGGCGGATCTTGCTGCCAAAGCGCTCAATCTCGTCTCCAGCCGCATAGTGTTCGGGCGAGGGGAAATTTGGGCTGCACCTCATGATTTCCACATAGGCAAAGTCCATTTCGTTCAGTTTTTCGATCAGGTAGGTATAGGTAGCGGCAGGGTCATCCAGTATCGTATCGCCATAGCAATGGAACGGGGCTATTTTAATGCCCACCTTTTCACCACCCACCACGCGGATCAATTCCTGCATCACCTCCAGCACGAAGCGGACTTTGCCCTGGATGCTGCTGCCGTAAGCATCCGTCCTTTGGTTGGAACTTTCAGCTAAGAACTGGTTGGGAAGACAGCCATTGCAGGCGTGAAGTGTAACCCCGTCAAAACCTGCCGCTATCGCATTTTTTGCGGCCTGGCCATAATCCATTATGGTTTGCCTGATTTCCGGGATCGTCATTTCCTGAGGTATCTCGAAATCCTTCCTGCCTTGAGATGTAAAATGCTGCATTCCCCGGATAGCCAAGGGTGATGGTGCAAGCGGGAGCTTGCCGTTCCGGTCTACAGAATGTCCCATACGGCCGGTGTGCCAAAGCTGGGCCACTATTATGCCACCTTTGTCATGTACCGCTGTGGTTACCTTCTTCCAGGCTGCTATTTGCTGATCGGTAAAAATACCAGGCGTAAGCGGACTGCCCGTAGCCTCTTCGCTGATCCTGATGGCTTCGCTGAAAAGCAAACCTGCACTTGCCCTTTGTGCATAGTATTCTGCCGTGATATCACCCACCAGACCGTTGCTGTATGTACGGCCCCTGGTCATCGCTGCCATGGCTATTCTGTTTTTTAGGCTGAAATTACCCAACTGTATTTTTTCTAAAAGCTTCATAGGACTATCTTTCTTCTTTTCGCCGGGCCATACCCTGAGCGATGATGCTGGCGGCAATCAATTGCAGGGCATGATAAAGCATGAGTGGCAGCAATACAATACCAGTGATGGTACTGTGCTGAAAGAGCACTTTTGACATGACCGTTCCATTTACCAATGATTTTTTAGAACCACAAAATAATACCGTGATGCGATCTTCATCTGAAAAGCCGAACAAACGGCTGAGTAATCCGACGCAAAAGAATACGGCAAAAAACAAGGCTATCATCCCTGCGGCAAGTCCCGCAAGTTCAAGCGCGGTAAAGCCTGCAAACAAATGTTCGGAGAATGACTTACAAAACGAGGTGTAAATGATGGTAAGGATGATTGCCTGGTCGAAATATTTCAATTGTTTCTTATACTTTTCAGCAATGGCGCCAAAACGTGCGTTAAGACTGATGCCAATGATGACAGGCAACAACACCTGAAGGACCAACTTGATCACGATCTCGGTGACATCAAAATTGCCTGTTGCAGAAGCGATGAACAGCCCAACCCAAAGCGGCGTAACTACAACGCCGATTAAACTGGAAATGCTTGCATTGAAAATGGCTGCGGGAATATTGCCTTTAGCGATGGAAACCATGACTACCGAAGACGAAACGGTTGATGGTAAGGCCGCAAGAAAAAATATACCCAACCAAAGCACTTCGAAATCAGTACCAACAAACAGCGGGCGGGACGCCAAAACGATGAGTGGAAAGAACAAAAAAGTAGTCAACTGAACGATAATATGCATTTTCCAGTTGACAAGCCCGGCTTTTAGTTTCTCCATACTCAATCTTAGTCCATAAAATAAAAAGATCAGCGACACGCCTACACCTGCGATCTGCTCCAGCGAAACAGGTTCTTTTACCCTGCCCGGTTGCGGTAAAAAATAGGCCAGTAGGATCATGGTGCCTATCATGAGCAGGAAACCGTCGAAACCTGCTTTACCTAATATTGCTAATAACTTCTTCAATGTAATTCAATATATTATTAACCCGCATTTTCTTTGCGTATGATCTCTGCGCCTGCGCTCAAAGCACTTAGCTTACCTCGCGCTACCGCTCTTGATAATGGGGCCATACCACAGTTTGTACTAGGGTAAAGATTCTCTATATCTACAAATTCAAGCGCTTTACGTAGGGTATTGGCTACTTCTTCCGGTGTTTCTATTGTGTTAGTTGCCACATCAATAGCGCCGACCATCACTTTTTTACCGCCAACAAGTTCCATCAGATCTAGGGGCACGTTTGAGTTGTGGCATTCTAATGATACCACATCAATCTTAGATTTTTGAATTTTTGGAAAAATTTCTTCGTATTGACGCCACTCTGAACCCAATGTTTTTTTCCAGTCGTTATTGGCCTGTATTCCGTAACCGTAGCAGATATGTACCGCAGTTTCGCATTTTAAACCTTCAATTGCTCTTTCCAGCGTTGCCATTCCCCAATCGTTTACTTCATCGAAGAAGACATTGAATGCTGGTTCGTCAAATTGGATGATATCTACCCCTGCCTCCTGAAGTTCTCTTGCCTCTTCATTGAGGGCTTTGGCAAATTCCCAGGCTAACTTTTCACGACTTTTGTAATGGCCATCGTACAAGGTATCTACCATGGTCAACGGTCCGGGTAATGCCCATTTGATAGGTTTACTGGTTTGTTTACGCAAAAATTTGGCGTCTTCGACAAAAACTGCTTTTTGCCGGGCAACGTCGCCTACAACCATCGGAACACTTGCATCATAACGGTCACGGATTCGTACCGTTTTGCGATTTTCAAAATCTACACCGCTTAGATGCTCGATAAAGGTGGTCACGAAATGTTGGCGTGTCTGCTCACCATCACAAACGATATCCAGTCCTGCCAATTCCTGTTCCTGCAGTGTAATGCGTAACGCATCCTGTTTTCCTTCCGATAACTGGTCTCCTTCCAATTTCCATGGCGACCATAGTTTTTCGGGTGGTGCAAGCCAGGCAGGTTTGGGCAAACTTCCAACAATTGAGGTTGGCAATAATAATTTCTTCGTCATAGCATAATTTTTAGGTATTGTATTAATTAATTGAGAAATTGGCTGACCATTGCTCAAGAATATCCCGGTAAGGTTTGATGAAATGCTCTTCGGCATATCTGCCCTGTTCAACGGCCAACCGGCTACGCTCTTCGCGGTCATATTCAACCCGGGTCAGTGAATAATCTTCGTGTTTAAGACTAGGTTGATAGATTTTGCCGGCCACTGAATTTGCATTGTAAATTTCAGGGCGATAGATCTTCTGGAAAGTCTCCATCGTGCTGATGGAGCTGATCAGCCCAAGATCGGTATAGTCACTAAGCAGATCTCCGGAATGATAAAAAGCCATCGGTGCCACAGCATTTGGAGGCATGAAAAAACGAACCTTTAAACCCATTTTTGCGAAGTATTCATCGGTGAGTGAAAACTGATCCTGCTGGTACTCAAAGCCCAGTACGGGATGTTGATATTCCGTGCGGGTATAGGTTTTATTACCCGATACACTCAGGCAAATGATCGGCGACATCTTAAAGTGTTCTTTATATGTTGCCGAATTCACAAAACACTTATAAAGTTTTCCATGCAGGTCGCCAAAATTTTCAGGAACAGTGAAACTGGGTTTATCTTTATTGTAGTCGATCAATAACACACTAAAATCATAATCACGCACGTAAGAAGAAAAATTATTTCCGGCAACACCTTCGATTTGCTGACCAGTCTTACGGTCAAAAATATTCGTTTTTAAAACTTCGATCATCGGCAGATCGTTGATACCGTTCTCATCATCGATACGCATCGTTACGGTGAGGATTTCGAGTTCTACATGGTAACGGTCGCCTTTTGGATTATCTACATGAGCCAATGCATTAAATCGATTATTGATCATATTTAAGGCATTACGCAGGTTTTGCTTACGGTTAACTCCCCTGGCCAGGTTTGCAAAATTGGTGGTCAGACGCGTCTGACTTGCGGGTTGATAATTTTCATCTAAACAAGTGCTCTTTAGCGTGAAGACAAAATCATCCCCAGTGGTATTCTGGATATTTTCCATGTATTTCTTTAACTTTTTAAATGGTTAATGATCATTAAAAAGTTCTTGGTTATTCAGGATACGACAGACAAAAGAAAGGATTTCAGGAAATGATATATACGCGAAAGTGCACGACAAACCCCGATGGTTTGCACCTTATAAGCTATACAATCTGACCAATAACCTCTTTACGCGGAAGTATCGTCAATTCAGAAAAGGCAGGTATCCTGACTTGTAACGGTTTTTACCGGCCTTCCCGTTTGCACAGTGACCATCATTGGTAAAACCTATTGTGTTACTTACAGTTGCGCGACAGTTCGTGATTTGCACACGATTCCCTATTAATGTACCGCTAAGTAAAACCTTTCCCGATTGCTGAAAAAAGCAAAGAACCACGAGCTATAAATTCTGTCCAAAGTTAAACAAACAGTTATAAAAGTCTAAATAAGCCTGTCATTTAGGCTAAAATTGCTTTATTTTAATGATTTATTGAATTTTTATGCGGTTTGTGTGTACTTTAGCGTGCTTTAACAGTAATTTATGCTATGGAACAATTGGATGAGATCGATCTGACACTATTAAAAATATTGGGAAATGACTCAAGTCATACCATCAAGGAACTCGCCGCGAAGGTAAATTTGACGCCATCGCCGGTAGTGCAGCGTGTAAAACGACTGGAAAACAGTGGTTATACTAAGAAATATATCGCACTACTTGACCCGGAAAAGTTCAACCAGGGCTTTATTGTGTTCTGCAATATCCGGCTTAAACAGCATGACCGGAAGGTGGGACACAACTTTGTAGCGGATATTCTCAAAATCGAGGAGGTTGTA
Organism: Pedobacter miscanthi; assembly: GCF_003315595.1. Taxonomy (GTDB): domain Bacteria; phylum Bacteroidota; class Bacteroidia; order Sphingobacteriales; family Sphingobacteriaceae; genus Pedobacter; species Pedobacter miscanthi. Next base: position 39,622 of record NZ_QNQU01000002.1, read on the forward strand.
GAATGTTATAATATCTCAGGCGATTATGATTTCTTTCTGAAAGTGTATGCCAAAGACATGAAGCATTACCAGGACTTTGTTTTTAATAAGTTAGGCTCCGTTGAAAGTATTGGGAGTACACATAGTACTTTCGTGATGGCCGAGATCAAAAACACACACAACATCAGTTTTTAATTTTTGACACCTTCACACCCAATGCCAAAATTTATTAGGCAGTCTTCCAGTCGCATTTGGACTTTAGTCCCATCTTGTAACATCCCATTTTCGTTTTATTGAGGATTTCTTCAAAATACCATCAACATCGATTCTCAGACATAAGAACCTTTCTTTAGCTTTTTTCTCCGGCGTCTTCAAAAAGAAAGTTAGACCAAAACTGCTTTCCCACATAATTCTACGATTTAAAATTAATAAATGTCGAACTATATAAACTTTGAATCAAGCCGATAATGCGCTTTACATTCTGAATACCAATATCTTAGATGTAATTCTGCGGCAGTTTTTTTCATATTTATAACTACCAAGATTCTGCCACGAAAATTTGTTTAATTTTTTGACTCAGTTGAGCGCCAAAAGCGAAACAAAATAGCTAGTGTCAAAATAAAAAAGGCTCCCAGTTTAACTGAGAGCCTTTAAGCTGTACCCCGGAAGGGATTCGAACCCCTGACCCACGGTTTAGAAAACCGTTGCTCTATCCAACTGAGCTACCGAGGCCCATTTTTTAATGAGCTGCAAATATAGAAGTTCTATTTAATATGTAAAAATATATTTTAAACTATTTAGAAGCTGCTTTTCCTAATTCAAATAAGTATTTCAGAACGAAGCAATTAAAATTGATTTATAGCAAAAAAACTTTCTGAAAAACACAGTTTTATCTCTATTCTACGCATTAAAACATAGATTGAACTTTCAAAAAAGCTTTATCAAGCGGGTTTAAGCATCCTCCCCATTCCAGATATCATCATCGGCATGGCTAATTTCATCGTGACTTGATGTAATGCTTTTTAGCTCTTCGTGATGATAATTTCTTTCAGGATTTTCGGGCAATGCGTCATCCTGATTTAGCGGTATTTTCCTTAAATGTTCAGGCTTTTTAACCTCTGGTAAATCATCGTGTATAACCGAAGGTTTCAGTATTGTTTTTTTGGGATGATTGTTATTTTCCATAATTTATTAGAGGACTCAAATTTTAAGCCATAAATTAAAGGTAGGGGAAAATAATGGGTTTGCCGGATTTAATCGAGAAGAAAAAGCAGAGCGTAAACAGCGTTAAACAATCATCAAAAGATCCTTCGACTATCCTCAGGATGACAAAAAGAGGAGTCAATACCACCAAATCCTCCGTGTTTCTGTGAATCCGTGGCAAAAAATACGCACAAATAAAACATCTGTGTTTATCTGTGCGCATCTGTGGTAAAGTAAACCCTACAGATCCTTCGACTACGCTCAGGATGATAGTATCAAACGAAACGTCATCTCGGCCGCATTGGAGAGATCTATAAAAAGAGAAGTCAAGTTTTAAAAACTTGACTTCTCTGAATTAGCGCAATGAAAAGATCCTTCGACTACGCTCAGGATGACAAAACCAGTAAGGAATTACGATGAATACATTCCTCTAAAGTACTGTATTTAATAATTTCCGGTTACCCCAATTTCTAAACCTCTTAATTCGGCTAAACCGCGTAACCTGCCAATGGCTGAATATCCCGGATTGGTTACTTTTGCCAAATCATCCAGCATCTGGTGACCATGATCGGGACGGAAAGGAATCGATTTATCGCGTAAAGCATTCTCTTGGGTAATGGCTTTCATGATTTCGTACATATTTACATCGCCACCCAAATGGTCGGCCTCGTAGAAACTGCCATCTTCATCTTTTTTCACGTTACGTAAGTGTGCAAAATATACACGCTCTTTAACCGCATCAAAAATTTCTAAAGCATTATTACCCATTCCGGCCCCTAACGAGCCCGTGCAGAAGCAAACACCATTAAAAGCCTGATCTACTTCTTTAATGATGTAGTTAAAATCTTCCAAAGTGCTGGCAATACGTGGTAATCCCAAAATCGCATAAGGTGGATCATCTGGGTGAATGGTCATTTTAATGCCTTCTTCGGTACAAACCTCAGCAATTGAAGAAAGGAAATATTTTAAATTTTCTTTTAAACCCTGGGTACCTATGGCTTTGTATTCGTTAATACTGGCACGCAAAGTTTCCAGTTCAATTTCTTTTTCGTTCGGGATGCCCATCAATACATTGATGCGCAGATCAACCAGATCCTGCTCTGATAAAGTGGCATGTTTATCTTTAGCTCTTTGCAAAATCGATTCGGAATAATCAGCGTCGGCACCTTCCCTTTTCAGGATATATAAATCGAAAATAGCCAGATCGATCCAGTTAAAATAAAGCGCTTTAGATCCGTCGGTCATTTCGAGATCCAGTTGTGTACGTGTCCAGTCGAGTACTGGCATAAAATTGTAGCACACAATCTTAATTCCGCAAGCCGATAAATTCCGCAAAGAGGTTTTATAGTTCTCAATATATTGGTCAACATCTGCCCTGCGCGTTTTAATCGCTTCGTGCACCGGTACACTCTCCACTACCGACCAGGTTAAGCCTGATGCTTCTATAATTGCTTTTCTTTCTTTGATATCTTCCAAAGGCCAAATTTCGCCATGTGGAATATGGTGCAACGCGGTTACAATACCTGTAGCACCGGCCTGTTTAACGTCTTGTAAGCTTACCGGGTCATTTGGTCCGTACCAACGCCAGGTTTGTTCTAACTTCTTCATTATATATGATTACACAGATTAATTGATTACAACAATAAGGTGATTACATTGATTAACTTTTGGTTATACTCCCGAAAATGCAGTAAAGCCACCATCAACTTTAATATTTTCGCCGTTTACAAACTTAGAGGCATCGCTAAGCAAATATACCAATGCTCCGATTAATTCTTCGGGATCTCCAAAACGTTTAAATGGTGTTTTATAGATAATGGCTTCTCCCCTTGCGGTTAAGCTGCCATCTGCATTGGTAAGCAAAGCCCGGTTTTGGTTGGTGATAAAAAATCCGGGAACAATTGAATTGATCCTGATTTTGTCCTGGTAGCGGTTTGCCAGTTCTACCGACATCCATTTGGTATAACAATCTATTGATGTTTTGGCCAATGAATAACCTAATACGCGCGTAATGGCCTGGTTAGCAGAAACCGACGAAATGTTTACAATACTGCCGCCATTTTTGGCTATTTCTTTACCAAAAATCTGGGTAGGCAACATGGTCCCGAACAAGTTGAGGTCGAATGCCTGTTTTAAGGCTGAAATATTAAGATCAAAAATATCACTTCCCGGCTGAATAACTGCTTCGGCTACATTTCCACCTGCCGCATTAACCAGGGCATCTATCCGTCCAAATTCTTTGATAATGGTTTCATTCGCATCGAGCAGGTTCTGCTCATCCAGCACATCTGCAATAATATAAATGGCATTTCCACCTGCATTGGTTACATCAGCTACCCTTTGTTTGGCCGCTTCTTCGTTTCTACCAATTACAACGATTGTAGCACCTGCAGCGCACAATCCGTTAACAAAAGCCTCGCCTAAAACACCTGTAGCGCCCGTAACCACCACAACCTTGTTTTTTAGTGAAAACAGGCTTTCTACTTCTTTTATCATTTGTTTAGTTAATTTAAGTTATTCTACTACCAATGTTGTTATAGAGTGCGGCAAGCTGGTTGTTGTTGCAGCCTCGCCTTTAATCCATAAACTGTATTTTAATTTATCGTCTGATTGGTTCATTACCACTACCACCAGTTTGCCATCGGTATTTAAGAAGGCTGTTGATTGGAGTTTATCGCGACTAGATGCAGCACCAATCCTTTTAGCACCCGGACGGATGAATTTAGAGAAATGGCCCATGTAATAATAAGCATTGGTATAAATTAGTTTATCATTTTTAGTATCGGCATGTACAGGGGCGAAACAAAAGTTACCCACGTGGTTTGGTCCGCCTTTTTCATCTAAAAGGATGTTCCAATCTGTCCATGCTGCTGTACCGGCATTAAAATCGTTAATCATCGAGTAACCGTAACGCTCGCCCAAAGTCCAGTCGTCCAGTTTATTTACATCGTATTTTTCCTTGCAACCTTCGGTAAAAATGAGCGCTTTATCCGGATAAGCTTCATGTGTTTGTTTTACATTGCCAAACTGCATGCCACTGCCTGTCCATGTTTCGTACCAGTGGAAACCAATACCCCAAACATATTTGGCAGCATCTTTATCGTTTAAAATAGTACTTGCCCTTTGAAAAATCTGATCGCGGTTATGGTCCCATGCAATTAGTTTTTTTGAAGAAAGACCTGATTTCTGTAAAGTTGGACCTAAGAAATTTTTAATAAAATCGCGTTCTTCTTCGGCGGTAAACACACACGATTCCCATTTTTGTTTAGCCATGGGCTCGTTCTGTACACTCAAACCCCAGATCGGAATGCCCATCGCTTCGTAAGTTTTAATAAATTTCACATAGTGATTGGCCCAGTTCTGACGGAAGGCAGGTAATAAATGTCCGCCCTGAATCAAACTGTTATTATCTTTCATCCAGGCTGGTGGCGACCAGGGACTTACAAACAAAGGAAGTTTACCACCTGCTGCTGCTGTAGCCTGTTTAATCAAAGGGATTTTAAATTGCTCATCGTGTGCCACGCTAAAGGTTTTAAGGGCTGCATCATTATCCTGAACGTAGGTGTAACTTCCGCTCGAGAAATCGCAGCTGGCAATATTGGTACGGGCCAAAGTATAACCAATACCTTTATCCGGGCTGTAATAAGCGGTTAAAAGTTCCTGCTGATTCTTTTTAGATAACTTGGCAAATGTTTCGGCAGAAGCATCAGTAAGTGCACCACCAATGCCAACCAAAGTTTGATATTTAACCGTAGGATCTACAAAGATACATGGCTCTGTTTCAAAAGGTTGTTTATTCTCAACGAAATTTAAGGTTTCGGTTTTACTGATGCGGTATTCTGATTTTTCGGCAGTGGTATAAACGGTTACTTTTTTATTGGCAACGGTATAGGCCTGTACGGGTTTAACCGCTTTTTTGTTCTGTGCAGCCGCAGTAAATGCAGTTGCCAAAACCAATAGGATGCTCAAATTTTGTTTCATTACAATATTATTTATTTGATTTAGCCTTGTAAAGCTGTTTTTATATTATTTGTGGCCCAATTTGCGAATAAATCGTTTATCCAGGCCATAAAATCTTAAATTTAACAGACCGATTTCAATCTACTTTTGATCATTTTTACATAACCAATTATCATTTAAGGAAATACAATCATTCAGATTCGAAATTTTTATTTTTTGCTTCTTAACAAAGCTTCCAGGTAATAATAATCTGCATAATTAATCGGTACATCAATTTCTGATTTGGCCGGACGATGACCTGTGCTGTGGTCCAAAATAAAGCCGTCGTTATCGCCGGGTTTGCTTGTATATTTTGTACTTAGAGAATATAAAATTTTATCGGCAGCAGCTTTATATTTTTTACTGTTGGCAGGGCTGTATTTTGCAAGTTCGTAAAGTGCAGAAGCCGTAATTGCAGCTGCAGAGGCATCACGCGAAACATCAGGAATTTTAGGATCATTATAATCCCAGTATGGAATACCATCTGCAGGGGTTATTTTACTGTTTAAGATAAAACCCGCAATACCATCAGCCTGAGCCAGATAAGTTTTGTTTTTGGTTTCGCGGTAACACATGGTATAACCATATAATGCCCAGGCCTGTCCACGTGCCCATGCCGATTCGTTTGCATAACCCTGTGCAGTTACCTTCTGGCGTACATTGCCGGTTAAAGTATCATAATCAATCACATGGTAAGAGCTAAAATCAGGTCTGAAATGGTTTTTTAATGTAGTATTGGCATGTTTTACAGCAATTTTATAAAAAGATGAATCGCCTGTTAATTTGGTGGTTTCAAATAACAATTCAAGGTTCATCATGTTATCAATAATTACCGGATACTTCCATTTATCGCCGTTGTGGTCCCACGATTTGATTACCCCTGCAGTTGCATTAAACCGGGTCGACAATGATTTTGCCGCCTGGATAATTACTGCTTTGTAAGCGGGATCATTGGTTAAACGGTATCCGTTACCGAAAGGGCAATAGATCATGAAACCCAGATCGTGTGTTCCTTTATTAAATTGTTCTTTTTTAATGTCTTCGGTATATTTTTTGGCCAGCTCAAGCCATTTTTTATCCTTGGTATATTGATAGAAATACCAAAGCTCTGCCGGGAAAAATCCACTGGTCCAATCTTTGGAAATTACCATTTTAAACTGGCCGTTTTCTACCGTACGTGGTGAAACCAGATTTGGCTTTAATTTCCGGGCCGAATCTACATTTTTAATGAGTACATCGGTTTGTTTGGCAGCTGATGCAAAAGCCTTTGCAACATTAACTTGCTGTGCTTTAACAACACTGAAAGACAGCATACTTAATGCCGTGATGGTTAATTTTATGTTCATGTTATAACCAGATTATTGGGTTACGGATAGGTAAATTTCTAATTACTTCTTCTACTTGTGGTTTGTGGTCTAATTTTGCCCAGGTTTGGTACCAGTTCGCCTGTTTAAACTCTACTGCACCAAACAGTAAAAACGGTTGTGCAACCGGCCAATTCTCCCAGTACATTACATCGGGCTGCAAGGTCCATTTGCTTTTATCGGCAATAAACGGATACAGATAAGTGATTCCTTTTTTGATGGATTTACCATCAGTGGTTTCAAAGTTCCAAAGGTTATCTTTTGGGGTAGATAAAATCTGGCAGAGCATGGTCATGGCATCAAGGTTAAAGATCGAATAACCATAAGGCTTTGTACGGGCAATTTCTAACGGAAAACTACCATCAACCCCCATCTGGTTGGGCAACAGAATAGTTTTATAGCTGGTACGCAAAGAATCGAGCATGTTTTCATCGCCACAAAGTTTAGCAAACGAAGCCACTTGCATGGCCCAGCAGGTGGCATGGTTGTTTTTAACGGTTTTCTCCTGGATGCCTGGTTTACTCGTATTTAACCATAACGTATAATCGGCAAACCATTTTTTAACGCCTTTAGCCGTTTCCGGATCGAAAGCTTTGGCCTTTTGCATCACCAGGGCACCCTGTGCCACTTCCATAAGGTGGATGGTATCGATAATACCGTAGTTACGACCAGTAAAGCGTCCTTTTATGGCCTGTGCAAAAAGCAGGTTAGGATTCATCAGCGTTTCTGAATTGATAAACCAGGCCTGAAAATGTTTAACCGCTTCTACCACATATTTTTCGTCGCCGGTAATTTTGTAAGCAGAGGCTAAAGCGCCAATAATTTTACTGAAGCGCACCATGGCTTTACGGTGAGCTAAAAAGTTATCTGAATTGGTCATTCCATCCCTGTTGATATATGGGCCATCAGGGTTTTGCGGATCAGGCCAGAAATAATCTGCTTCTGAGAAGAAATCATGTTTTCCACCCGCACTTCGAGGCGAAGATGAAGCGGTAACCGTAATGGGTTTTTGTTGCATGGCCCAGGCTGCCTCGGCCAAAATCTGCTTCTTTAACAGCACCTCTGCCTGTTTTTTTAAATCCGTTTCTTTCGGACCGGGCTTTGAGGATGCATCGGCTGTTCCTGTAAAACAGAGCAGCAGCAATAATGCATAAGGGATGATTTTTTTCATTGGTTTATATTTTTCTTGGTTAGCTGTTATAATTTTGTAAAAACTGTTTTTAAACCTTCTGAACTTACGGAAACTGCACTCTGGCCTTTATTTAGTTTCACCTTAATAATGGCCCTTCCATTGTAAGCCTGTACTTTACGCGATCCGGAAGAAGTGCCCTGATTATCAATCAATTTACCATCCCCTGTTAAACCAAAGGTAATCCAGTTAATGGCATCTAAACATTGTACGCCTTTGTCATCAAAAAGCTTTACTTCAACGGTGGCCACATCATCCTGCTGATCAATTTTCTTTAGCTCCAATTTAGCAGGTTTGGTCCATTTTTCGGTCTGGTAGTTAAATTTAATTTCGTCAGTTACGGTTTCTTTTCCTTTTTTAGCGATTACTTTAACGGTATTTTCACCTTTTACAAAAGGAAGATTCCAGCGCAGGCCAGCCGCAGGGTAATCCTGACTGTTGCGTTTTTTGCTTCCAAAACTTTTACCATTCAGAAAAATTTCGGCTTCGCTGCAGTTCGAATATATTTTAACCATTTTTTCTTCGCCTTCATCACCCCAGCGTACCGGCCAGGTATGTCCGTAAATATGGACCATCGGTTTTTCCGTCCAGTATGACTGGAAAACATAGTAAGATTCTTTTTTGGTAAAATCCCTTTCTACTACCCCCTTCTGGTTTATATAAGGCACAGGGTTATCGGGACGTATTGCGGTAGAAAAATCCTTAAAAGGCCAATAAGCGCTGCCACTTAACCATGGCATGGTTTCCTGTTCTTTTAAATGCCAGTCGATTAAATTGGCAATATACGATTCGCTCCAGTCGCCATCTTTAGAGATCCTTGCTGCTCCGCCGTACAATGAGGCATCACCTGCCCTTTCATCGACACTTCCACCCGTTTTGATTTTGCTTAAAGCTTTATCCGGGTTTTCTGAATGACGCAAGGCGTGGCTATCACCGCCCCACTCTACGTGCAAAAAGCGTTTAACTTTGGCAAACTCATCTTCTGATGCTTTTTTATAATCGGTATATGCACCGCGGTACCAACCCGCCCATATAGATGGTGAATACACATCTACAATGTCGCTGCAGAAATCGCAACGGCGGATGGCAGTATAACGCGATTGATCCAATTGGTGTGAAAGATCGTTCAGTTCTTTCATAAAAGTCCTGATTTTTTCCTTATCAAATTCCGGGAAATCGCCCGGCCAGTCGTTTTCGTTGCCGAGGCCCCAAATAATAATGGCAGGATGGTTATAGTGCTGCTCAACCATATTGGTGAGCATTCTTTTTGCCTGTTGTTTGTAAATATCGCCGCCTAAACCGCCACGGCACCATGGAATTTCTTCCCAAACCAATATACCCAGACTATCGCAAAGGTTTAACACGATACGAGATTGCTGATAATGCCCCAAACGGATAAAATTAACGCCCATATCTTTCATCATCTGCATCTCCTGGCGGATCATACCTTCCGTCATCGCCGCACCAACACCTGTGTGGTCTTCGTGGCGGTGCGTTCCGCGTAACAGTAAACGTTTTCCGTTGAGGTTAAATGGTCCTTTCTCCACAAATTCGATATGGCGGAAACCAATTTTTTCTTCTCCTTTGTAATTTCCTGTTGAAGCGATTACTTCATATTGTAAGGTATACTGAAGAGGTTTATCGGTTGACCATAATTGCGGTTTTTTCACTTCTACCGACCATAAATCGATATCGGTAGTTAAACTACTAAGTTTTTTCTCTGTTTTGGCTACAGTTTTACCAGCAGCATCAACCAGTTTAAGCTGCACAATGGCGTCGTTAATGCCCGAAGGATTATATAAACGGGTTTTAACATTCAATTTACCCAATTTGCCCTGCGCATCTACTTCAGCCTTGGCAAACATTTTATCGACTGAAAGTGAAGGCGCATAAACCAAATTTAAATAGCGGTAAATGCCACCATAAATATTAAAATCAGATAAATCAGAAGGGATCATTTCGAGGTCTCTTGAATTATCGGTTCTTACTGACAACGGCACTTTACCTTTAAACTGTTTTTGATAAACATCCGTTTTTTTGAAAGCGGCTACAGCATCCGTAATATCAACCGTCCATTCGTCGTACCCGCCAACATGCGTACCTACTTTGGTGGTATACACGTAAACTTCTGTTTTTTGTCCGGCGCCTTCGAAATGCAAAATAGTTCTCCCGCTTTGGTAAGGATTATCAATTTTAAGCTGTGTCCGGTACCAGGCCGGTCCCTGATAATAGTTTACATCAGGATCAACCGCATCTTCTGCATTTACGCAATGTGGCAACGTTACTTTCTGCCAGAGTGGTACAGCCTCAGGATTGCCCACGCCAACAGGGCGCACAGCTTCCCAAACGCCACCGAGATCTTGTTTTACAAACTCCCAATTATTGTTTAAACGAACAGATTGCTGAGCAAACAACAACTGACTACATATCAGCACAATAAATAAAAAAAGGTATCTAACTAACTTTAACATGTATCTTGAAATTAAACTTTTAACCGTAATTTTTTCTTTTCTAAAAAGTACACAATCCCAATAACCAAAAAGGAAATAAAAAAGGACCTGATAATGCCACCAATGCCCGAACTCAGGAAATGTGGGAAGTGGAAATGGACTAAATGGAAAAGCGAGTATAATAAATATGGGATAAGGTAACAGGTTAGGGTACTGGTACCAGCAGGTTTAATGATTTTAAACCAGTCTTTTTTATGTTTTACATCAACAATATAAATCAACAATGCGAAAACCAGAATGGTAATGCCCATGCATACAAATACCCACGCCGGAGTAGCATAAATTTTAGAAATCCCTCCAGCATACGGCCTGATAAACATGCCAAAAGCAAAGGATAACAAACCATAAAATATAATCATGATCCAGAAATCGAGGTATTTTTTATTACCGATCAGTTTTTTATACATCGAGGTAACCAGTGCACCGCCCATCATCAGCGTAATGGAAGAAGCATCTCCAATGATCCATAAGTGGTGTTGAAAAATACCCATATGCGAAGTAATGTTGATGGCGGCAAATGCGACAAAGGCCAGCATAAGTACCAAAATATTTCCTTTTGAAAAAAGATATACGAAAGCCGAAACAAGATAAGCCCAGCCGATAATCCCAAGAATTCCCCACCAGTGTGGTTTTAAAGTTTCAGGTTTTTCTGCCGAACCACCTTTATAAAGCAATGCCAATACTGCAATTAATACGATGCCGAGGACGATAAACCCATTCTTTTTTACTTTGGAGAGCGTTGAAGGATAATCAAGCCACACGAGGAAGAAACCAATCGTAATGAGAATGGTGTAAACCGAATAGGATAACAAAGCAGATTGCCCGTCGTAATTTTCTAAATTAACATGAAAAAAGCCCATCACAATTAAGGCAAATGCCCTTAAGGCAATGTAACCCGAAACAGAGAGCAAACCGGCACCTTTATCTTTTCGGCTCTGAATGGCAAATGGCAGTGAAAGTCCAACGATAAATAAAAAAGCCGGAAAAATAAGGTCCGAAAATCCCATCCGGTCGGCATCAGCGGGTGCATGTTCTATCCATTCAGGAATATGTTTTACACCTGCAACATCGTTTACAAAGATCATCAGAAACATGGTGATGGCCCTTAAAACATCGATGGATAAAATACGGAGCGGTAGCTGGTTCATTTTATTTTAAGGATTAGTAAATTTTTCTAAGCTGAACAGCATTTAAAACCGGCTTACCCTCGATCGCATTAAAATCAATTGAAATGCCTTTACCATTTTGTACCGTGATCCTGGTTGTTTTTTTAACCGCTGTGGTGTAACCAAAATCAGCAGCGAGGTTCAGTTTTGGCAAAAATGCTGTTCCATTAATCGAAACATCAAAAATGCGCTGCTCTTCTACTTCTTTTTTATGGTTGTTATCCAGGTTATAAGCCAAAGCTTCTTTGGTTTCGCCACCAACCAGCTCGGCAAAGTAAAGTGCCAGTTCGTATTCACCATCGGGAACATCGAATTTAAACTGTTTAATACCTACCTGCTGGGTTTGAAAAACAGGATCGTTATCGGTACCTAAAATATTTTTGTCGCTGCCATAGGTAATGCGGTTATTGGTTCCCTTGTAAGGATCGCCACCTATCCAGCCCCATGCACCAGCTTTATAAGGCTGATCGGGCATCCAAAGCTGATGTTCTTTTTCATCGATATAAAAACGTTTGGATCCTAGAAGGATGTTAATGTTTTTAAAAGGAATATTGGCATCCTTAAATTTATATGGTTGTAACTGAAAATTGATATCGGCCTGGTCGCTCTGATCGCCAGAAACCACACGCAACTGATTTTTGCCATTAATAAACGGCACCTGCCAGTCGATAATATGATCTACAGCATCTTTTACACCCAAACTTTTACCATTCAGAAAAAGTTCGGCTGATTTTTGGTTTGTAGCAACCTGAACCGGCTGCGTGCTCGTTAAAGCGGCAGAATCTGCAGTTCCTGTTCTATCTTTCCATTGCGCCGAAGTAATTTTCAGGTATGGTTTGCCCAGTAAATAAGCCTGATAAAGGAAATAAGTGTCTTTTGGCTCGCGACCAATGGTTAACAGCCCTTTATTATTGATATGTGGCATGGTTTCTTCGCGGGTTTCGGAGTTGAAATCGGCTAAATTCCAGGCTTCACCACCGGCTACAAAAGGCCTGCTCAACATGGCATTTAAATAAACCTGGTTAAATTTAATGCCGTACTCTACACTTTTATCGAAACGGATAGGCGAAAACGAACGAATCCGCGGATCGGCATCAGCACCATATTCGGTAACCATAAAAGGTGTAGTGGGCAATTCTTTATGGTGGCGGTCTAAAAATTTCCCGAAATCTTCCGGAACGCCCGAATACCAGCCTGAGTATAAATTCCAGCCAACAATCATCGGGATTTTGGTTAAACCCACTTTGTTATAAATATCCCAGGCACCGTGATTAACCAACAGGGTGTATCTGGAAGGATCCAGTTTACGGGTTAAACTATCCAGTTTTTGGGCCAGTTGGCGTACATGATCAAAATAAACCTGCTGGCGGGGCTTATCATTCGAGAATTTTAAACGTAACAAAATCTCGTTCATGTAAGCCCAGATGATGATACTGGGGTGATTGAAATTCTGTTGGATCATTTCTGTCTGCATGTTCAAACAATTGTTGGTAAAAGCCTCTGTTTCGGTGATGGTATTTACCACCGGGATTTCTACCGAAGCCAAAATACCCAGGCGGTCGCAGGCTTCTAAAATCTGCGGATCTTGCGGATAATGCGCTACCCTTAAAAAGTTGCCTCCCATGGCTTTAAGCAGCTCGATATCCCTGATCTGCAAAGCATCAGGAGTAGCATTGCCCCTGTTTTCGTAGTCCTGGTGACGGCTTGCACCGATTATTTTTACGGCTTTATCGTTTAAGAAAAATCCTTTTTCGGCATCAAATTTAAACCAGCGGAAACCCAATGGATTGGAAACCTGATCGATGACGGATTTGGTTTTTGAGTCAATAATTTTGGTCACCACACGGTACAGATAAGGATTTTCCGGCGACCATAATTGGGGTTTCTGAATGGATTTAATGTCCTGAACCACCACCATATTACTACCTTTATTGATATTTACAGCAGTAGTTTGATTGCTAACGGTAGTGCCTTTCGCATCGAAAATCGTGGTAACAACTTGTACTTTTTGGTTAACTGCCGACGCATTATCGATTAAACTTTTAACCTGTACAGTAGCCGTTGAAGCCGAAACCTGAGGCGTAGTGATGAAAATGCCATTGCTTCCGTTTTCTTTTTGCGAAAAATGAACGGGGTTGGTAATTAATAGCGTTACATTTCTGTATAAGCCACCAAAAAAGGTAAAATCGGCAGTTAAAGGAGGAATATCTTCATTAAAGCGATTATTTGCTCTTACTTCAATAACATCATCCTTATAATTTAAATAGGGAGAAATGGGAACGATAAAACGGGTATAACTGCCGATGTGTTTAACAGCAGATTTACCGTTAACCAATACTTCGGCTTCCTGCGCCACACCATTAAAAACCAAAAAAATGTTTTTTCCTTTTGCAGTTTCGTCGAGTTTTAATTTACGTTTATAAATACCCAAACCACGGTAATAACCAGCTGCATCATCCAACACATCTCTATCGTTCCAGGTATGTGGGATAGTTACCTTTTCAACCGGTCCGTTTTCTTTGTTAAATTCCCATTGATCGTTCAGGCTGATGGTTTTCCGGCCTGCATCCTGGGCAAAGCTGGTTAAGCCTGTAGCCGTTGCAATAAGTAGTAATAAAAGTGATTTCGCTTTTAACATTCGTTTAGTTTTTTTCTCAGGTTATCTGGTTCGTGTTGCCACGGTGTTTTTTTGACCACGAAGGCACAAAGACACAAAGTCTCCATGGTCTGTGTCCCCACAGACCATTTACATTTTTTACATTCTATATCGTCATGGTTCGTGTCGCCACGAACCATTTGTTTATTTTTTATTGTTTATACAACTCCTCTGTGTTTCTGTGTCTCCGTGGCTGACTATTTTTTTTGCCACGGATGCACCGAGGGCACGAAAAGTTATGCTATGCATCGTAATGGTTCGTGTCTCCACGAATTATTTGTTTATTTTTTTTGCAAAGTTCCAATTCGGTGTCGTCATTTCGAGCGGAGTGCAACGTAGCCGAGAAATCTATTTAATAAATCTCTCTCCCGAATATTCGGTACTACACTCCAGTCGAGATGACGGCTTTTATTGTACTATGTCTCCGTGGCTACAACAAGGTAAAATCTTTTTCCAGTTTAATGTTGTTTGAGGCTGTTCCGATCATTAATTTAAAATCGCCTGCTTCGGCACCCCATTTAAGCTGCTGATTGTAAAAAGAAAGTTTTTCTTTATCAATGGTGAACGTAATGGTTTTGCTCTCTCCTGCTTTTAGCATTACTTTCTGGAAATCTTTCAGTTCTTTAACCGGACGTACCACCGAAGCAAACTTATCCTGCAGGTACAGCTGAACGACCTCTTCGCCAGCATATTTACCGGTATTTTTTAAAGTAAAACTTACGGTCATTTTCTCATCCGGTTTGATCTGTGTTTTGCTTACCACCAAATCAGTATAATCGAAATTGGTATAACTCAAACCATAACCAAATGCAAATTTCGGACTGTTCGGCATATCTAAATAAGCAGAACGGTAACGTGTATCTTTATCGTTTTTAGCCGGGCGCCCAGTACTTAAATAATTATAATACAAAGGAATCTGTCCTTCATCTCTTGGGAACGTCATCGGTAATTTACCAGACGGATTATAATCGCCATAAAGCACATTGGCCATTGCATTACCCGCCTCGCTTCCCAACCACCAGGTGTACATAATGGCAGGAACGTTATCGGCTGTCCAGTTAAAAATTAACGGACGGCCAGCCATTACCAGAACCACAACGGGTTTACCGGTAGCCTGAATGGCCTTGATTAAGTCTTCCTGTACGCCAGGGATGTGGATATTTGCCCTGCTTTTTGCCTCGCCACTCATATCAAAGGCTTCACCAACAGCCATTACCACTACATCAGCTTGTTTTGCTACTGCTACCGCCTCAGCGAAGCCAGCTTTCGAAGAATCGGCCAGTTCGCAACCTTTAGCGTATAAAAGCTCGGTTTGATTGCTTACTTTATTTTTTAAACCCTGATAAAGTGAAACCAGGTTGTCTTTTTCCCAGGCAATGGACCAAAAACCCTGCATATCTTTTTCTGATTTACCCAAAGGACCTATTACCGCAATCTTTTTTAAGTTTTTAGATAATGGTAAAATTTCTTTCTCATTTTTCAAGAGCACAATACTTTTCTCAGCCATGGTTAAAGAAGCTTTCCTGTTTTCGGCAGAATTGATCTCCTTTTCCTGACGTGCTACATCACTGAAACGGTATGGATCATCAAATAAACCCAACTCGAATTTCTTGCGTAAAACCCTTCTTACTGCATCATCAATTAAAGCAACAGGTACTTTTTTATCGGCAACCAATTTGGCCAGGCTTGGCAGATAACTTCTGCTTTCCATATCCATATCGCTACCAGCTTTTATCGCCAGTTCGGCAGCCTGTTCTTTATCTTTTGCATAACCATGTGCAATCATCTCGCCTATCGATCCCCAATCGCTCACCACAAAACCCTGGTATTTCCATTGTCCTTTTAAAATGTCGCGTTGCAGGTAACTGTTGCCTGTGGCCGGAATACCATTTAAAGTGTTAAACGAGTTCATAAAAGTGGCTGCACCGGCATCAACTGCGGCTTTAAACGGTGGCAGATAGGTTTCCCACAACGTATGTTCGCTCATATCAACCGCATTGTAATCCCTGCCTGCAATGGCAGCTCCATAAGCGGCGAAATGTTTCGCGCAGGCCATCACAGCATCCAGATTACCTAAACCTTTGCCCTGGAAACCTTTAACTCGTGCAAAAGCAATTTTAGAGCCTAAGTAAGTATCTTCCCCGGCACCTTCCATTACCCTCCCCCAACGCGGATCGCGGGCAATATCAACCATGGGCGCAAATGTCCAGTGTACACCAGATGCGGCAGTTTCGCGTGCAGCAACCCTTGCACCATTTTCTATCTCAGCCAGATCCCAGCTGGCTGCTTCGGCCAAAGGAATGGGAAAGGTAACACGATAACCATGGATGACATCTAAACCGAAAATCAAAGGAATTTTCATCCGCGATTGCATGGCTACTTCCTGTACTTCGCGGGTTTCTTTGGCACCACGCACATTAAGCATTGAACCCAGTTTACCATCACGGATATCTTTTAACTTATTCGGATTATTGGTTATCGGTCCGGTTGCATCCCGATCGCCGGTATATTGGTTTAACTGACCGATTTTTTCGTCCAGGGTCATCAGTTTTAAAACCGAATCAATTTTCTTTTCGATCTTTTTATCCTGTGCCGAAGCGGAAATGGATATCCCTAAAATTAAGGCTAATGGTAAGTATCTTTTCATATTGGTATTTTATACTATTTAACGCCATCTAAAATGGCCTGGTAAGCTGCTTTTCGTTGATATTGCGCATCGAAAGGCAATGGCCAATCGGGACGGTTGTAGTTTGATGGTATCCAGCTATCGGCATCGGTTACATTCCATTGGGTAATTCCGTACTGCTGACTTTTTGGAATGGCATGATAAGCTTTAACAATGGTTTTATATTTTGCTGCCTGCTCCTCACCCAGCGCCGTAGTATAAGTTATTGATTGTATATTATCAGGGTTCAGGGCAATATCGATTTCAGAAATGTGGATTTTTAAGCCGGTGGCAGCCGCAGTTGTAATGGCAGCAGTTAAATTGGCATCAGTTTGGGTTACGCGGGTATGCATTTGTATGCCAATGCCATCAATCGGGATGCCTTTGTTTTTAAGACTGGTAACGAGGTTCAAAATCGCTGTACGCTTGGTGGGGCCAAATTCGTGGCCGTAATCATTGTAAAAAAGTAAGGCATTGGGATCTGCTTCATGCGCATACTGAAATGCCCTGCCGATATAATCGGGACCTAATTTTTGAAGCCAGATGCTGTTGCGTAAGGTACCATCCTCGTTAACGGCTTCGTTTACTACATCCCATGAAGTTACTTTGCCTTTGAAATGCCCGACAACGGTTTGAATATGGGTTTTCAGGAGATTCTCCCAATCAGCTGTGCTTCCCTGGAAATTATTTACCCAATCAGGCAATGATTTATACCAGTTTAAGGTATGTCCGTGGATTCTTTTTCCATTGGCTACGGCAAAATCAACCACGTAATCAGCATCGCTCCAGGTATAGGTATCTTTTGCCGGATGTACAGCTGCAAATTTCATGGCATTTTCTGCCGTAACACTATTAAATTCTTTGATTACCAGATTGCGGTAATTGGCATTACTTTTTAAAAGACTTACGTTAACAGCTGCTCCCATCGGGAAAGGCATGTTTTTTTGTAAGGTTACCTCGTCGACACCATGATTTGGAACAACCATACCAGGATCGATGCTGGTACTCTCCGACTTGGCGCAGGAGATGCTTAACAGCGACAACGAAAGTATTAATTTCGAAGCAAAACCAATTTTCTTTAATCTGTTTATCATGCTATTTGTATTTGACCTGCATCTGGTCGTAAAATTCTTTCAGCACATAATAGGCTTTCTTTTTCTTGCCTGTTTCGCTGATTAATCCTTTACGGTTCCAGAAATTCTGATAGATAGGGTGTTGTCTTCTCGGCGACCTGAAATCGGTTAAAATCCAGGGCGTCATACCGCGTAATGCACCAATTTTACTCAATAGGGTAATCTGGTTTTTATACAGGGCTTCTTGATATTCTTCACTCCAGCGGGTATTTTCGTCGGCATGGAAACCACCAAGGGCATCGCCACCGAATTCGGTAATGACTACTGGTTTTTTATACTTGATATCGAAATTATATTTGGTGATTTCTGAAGGTGTGCCACCCCAGTACCAGCCTGCATACTCGTTAAAACTTACGAGATCAATTTTTTCGCCCAGGGGATCGTTCAAAATGATGTTGTTTCCTTCGCGGTGAACTTCCAATGCTGCAGCTACCAAACGGGTATCGTCTAGAGAGCGTGCAGTTTCTGCCAGGTTGCTCATAAAGCTTAAACGGGCATCGCTTAATGGCGTTTCGTTACCGATTGACCAAACAATTACACTTGCCCTGTTTTTATCGCGTACAATTAAATCAGTAAGTTGTTGCTTCGCATTGGCATAGGTTGCAGGATTTGTCCAGCTGATGGTCCAGTAAACCGGAACCTCGGCCCAAACCAGTAAGCCCATTTCGTCGGCCAAACGGATCATTTCTTCATTGTGCGGATAATGTGCCAAACGAACATAATTACAGTTCATATCTTTTGCCCATTGCAGCATCATGCGCATATCGCCTTCTGAACGTAAACGACCAGCCAACAATGGATTCTCATCGTGAATCGAAATTCCGCGAAGGAAGACAGATTTACCATTAAGCAAAATGCTGTCGCCATCCACCTGAATGGTTCTGAAACCGATTTTATCGTTAATATTTTCTTTGTCGGTTTTAATATTTACCGCATATAGTTTTGGGTTTTCGGGCGACCATAAGCTGAGGTTGTTCCAGGTAAATTCATCGGCAATTTTACCTTCTGCATCCGTTTTATATTTCTTTTCGAGTTTTAATTCAGGAATAGATAAGGTAATTTCCTGTCCGGCAGTTGCATCAGCCAGTTTTACAGAGAAATTTAACAGGTTTTTGTTTCCTTTAACGAGTTGAAGTTTATAATCATTAATAAAATGATCAGGGAATTCGGCCAGGAAAACATCTCTGGTAATGCCGCCATAATTCCACCAATCGGTATTTACAGTAGGGATTTCGTCCTGCTTACGGATATTATCGACTTTAAGAACAATCGAATTTTCGCCAGCTTTTAAATTATTGGTTACATCAAACTGGAAAGGCGTAAAACCACCTTTGTGTATGCCCAGTTTTTTACCGTTAAGATAAACATGTGCTTCGTAATTTACCGCACCGAAGTACACGAAGTATTTTTTGCCTTTTTCGGGTTTAGCATCAAACTTTCTGCGCAGCCAGATATTGCCCTCGTAAAGTTCAAGTTTTTCGGATTGCGAATTCCAGTCGCCGGGTACATTCATCTGTGGCGAATGATCGAATTCGTATTCAATCAGCTCTGATTTATCTTTCTGAACCTTATCGTCAAAATAACCGCCGGTGCCTGTTTTCGATTGATCGAAAGGTTCGTGGCGGTAATCGTAATAACCGTTTTCGTAAGGATCTATAATGTAATTCCATTTGCCATTAAGGCTCTGGATTTTACGTCCCTGGATATTCTGTATAGCAGTAACCTGACCGTAACTGATTGAAGAAAGGAGCGAAAAGCAGATTAAAAATACGCTATAGGTTGTTTTCAGCATAACTTATGTTTTAATATTAATTAATTGATCGTTCCCAAAACTAACAATTAATTAACGGACGGTGTTTCCACCGCCCGCCTAAATTTGAGCAAAATCTAGTTTTTATTGATATCCAGGGTTCTGACCCAGATTCGGTGCCTTGTTTAATTCTGTTTGAGAAATCGGATATAGGTAATTTCTGACAGCAAATACCCTATTCTCTACTGTAAATGGTGTATAGCTAAAAGTTGTTGGTGTTAACTGCACAATGCGCATACCCGTAACCGGTTTATTAAAAGTAGCTTCCCCTTCTTTCCACCTGCGTACATCGTAAAAGCGGTGCTCTTCGAAACACAGCTCTACCCTACGCTCGTTATGGATCCTTTTACGCAATTCATCTTTTGTAGGGGCTACATAACCGTTACCCGCAGCATTGGTAGTTTGCAATGCAGGCATGGCAACGCCTGTTCTGGCACGGATCAGGTTTAAAACCCTTAAAACTTCAGTTTGCCCGGCTACTCCCTGCACTTCATTTACGGCTTCAGCATAATTTAAAAGTATTTCTGCATACCTGAACAAAATCCAAGGGCGACGGATATTTGTCGCTGTACCTGCCCAAACGGCACTTTCACTTAAATACTTACGCATATAATATCCCGTTTTAGTGGCATTAACATTTAATCCTAAACCATCTTTACCGCCCACAAAAGTCTCAACAGGTTTACTTTTAAAAGTGGAACCATTGTACATTACCGCAAAGTTTAAACGTGGATCGCGGTTGGTATATGGTGCTGTTGCGGAATAACCTGATGCAGCATCAGTAATTGGCCTACCTGTTGTTTTCATTTCAAAGGCATCAACCATTTCCTGGGTCGGGTTTGTACGGCCGGTTGCACCATCGTAACTTACAGGTGCATTTGTGCTTTCGATTGAATTGGTATTGAGCGTTTGTGTTGCAAAAATCACTTCGGTGTTATAGGCTGCTCCCGATACATTCCACAACCAAATATTTGGATAAGAAGAGTAAATTCCATGTTTACCGGTATCCATCACCCTTTTAGCTGCATCAAGCGCAGCCTGCCATTTGGTAACATCGTTTGTTGGGTTATATTGCGGACTGGCTGCATACAATAACATTCTCGATTTAAGTGCCATTGCTGAGGTTTTTGTGGCCCTGCCTCTGTTGGTAGTATTCCACTCAGAGGGCGAAAGGGGTAACAGGGATATAGCGCTTTCGCAATCTGCTGAAATCTGAGCCACACATTGATCGAAAGTATTTCTTGGTACATCCAGTTTGTCGTTAATGGTTAAGGTTTTGGTTACAATGGCGAAGCTACCGTAACGCTTGAGCAGTTCGAATTCGAAAAATGCCCTTAAAAAATAAGCCTGTCCTTTTAAGCGCTCAATTTGGGAGGCTAAAGTCTGGTTTTCGGCTACGTTAGCAGGCAAAACTTCATCAATCGGAACAATTGCAGCAGCATCGATCTTTTCGAGGAACATATTGGCTTTTCTAATGCCTACATACATATCTACGTAAACATCATCAAAGGTTCTAACCGGGCTCCAGGTGCCATTATTTATGGTAGAAATCGACGCATTGAGGTTGGAATTCACCGCTTCGTCTGTTCCGGAGGCCAACAAGGCGCCATCGCCTAAATTATACCGGTCTGAAACAACAGAATATACATTGTTCAGGAAATTTCTTGCATAATCAGGATTGGCCCACAACTGTGCCTCAGTAATATCGTTAGTCCCGCTAAAAGATCCATCTTGAAGAAAGTCATCTTTTTTACACCCTGCAACCAGTAAAAGTACAAAGGCCAGGATTGGATAAAATATATTTTTTTTCATCTTTTTTTATTTATTTCAACGGTGATGAAGCGATCGTGATTTTAAGCATATCTATTAGAAAGTTGTAAAACCATGATGTTTCATTGCCTTATCTTTTAAAATTTCAGGTTCAAGCCCAGGGAATAAATTTTCATATAAGGATATGAAGCATTGTATCCTGATTCAGGCAATTCCGGATCGATTGGTAAATCGCCAAGTTTATCAAAGGTTAACAGGTTTAAGCCTCCCACATAAAAACGGAGTTGAGAGATTTTTAACCTTTTGATAAATGCCGGGGATAATGAATAACCCAGTTCAACATTTTTTAACCTGATGTAATCGCCGGAGCGGATCCAGAAATCAGAATTGGCCGTGTTGTTTCCCCTATCAGTTAATAATAACCTCGGATAAGGTGCACCGGGGTTACTTGGAGTCCATCTATCTACACTAAATTGACTCAGGTAACCATTATTGGCATTACCCGAGTTAACCAGGTTCTGAATAGTAATAGAACGGCCACTTGTACCTTGGAACAAGAAATTAAGGTCGAAATTTTTAACGGATACCGAAGCACCAAAACCAAAGAAAGCTTTTGGCACAAAGTTGAAATCGGTTCTTACCCTATCAAGATCGTTAATCAAACCATCACCATTCTGATCTACATATTTGATATCACCTGGTTTTACAGAACCTGATAACATCTGTTTTGGTGAAGCATCGATCTCTGCCTGCGATTGGAAGATCCCATTGGAGATTAACATGGTTGAGATATAGCCAGCCCCAGTAGTTGCGGTTGCCGCAGGCGAAATTACACTCGAAATTGGGTGGCCCAATTGTTTTTGATAAGAGGGTAAACCAGCACCTTCGTTTATGGCAAGGATTTTACTTACGTTATAGGTAAAGTTTCCAAAAACGTTCAGGTTTACATCTCCTATTTTTTTATTATAGTTTACGCCGGTTTCGAAACCTTTGTATTCGGCTTCTCCCTCATTAACGTAAATTAAGCTCTGGCCAAGTAAACTTGGCAATAATGAAGCGGTAGTTAAATCTTTCCTGTCTTCATAAAAGTAATCGGCGCTGATTGATAATGATTGTTTAAATAGCCTGGCATCAAAACCAATGCTGGTTTTGTAAGCTTTCTCCCATGTTAAATCAGGATTGGCCAAAGCCAGCTGACCAGTACCGGTTACACCTGTAAAAGCCGTACCGAAATTGTAGCCAGTTGTACTTCTGCTATAGAAATCGTTAAATGCAAATCTTCTGGCCGAACCAATGGCATCGTTACCCACCAAACCATAAGAGCCCCTGATTTTTAACAGGTCTAAGAAATTCCCGGATCCTTTCATGAAATTTTCATCAGAGATGATCCATCCTGCTGATGCTGCCGGAAAGAAACCATATCTTTTACCAGGCGCAAAATTTTCAGATCCAGAATAATTAGCGGTTACATCAACAAAATAACGTTGTATAAAATTGTATGACAAACGGTTAGACCAACCTTCTCTGCGCACATCAAGACTTCCGAATGATGATAAGTTTGCCCTCGACACCCTTGTAGAGAATTTGATATCGTGTTTACCGAAAGTACGGTTATAATCTAAACCTGCCCAAAACTCACTTTTTTTAACATTGCCAGAAAATGCATTGCCTTGATAGTTTA
The DNA here is from genome assembly GCF_003315595.1 of Pedobacter miscanthi. Taxonomy (GTDB): domain Bacteria; phylum Bacteroidota; class Bacteroidia; order Sphingobacteriales; family Sphingobacteriaceae; genus Pedobacter; species Pedobacter miscanthi. The sequence goes on from NZ_QNQU01000002.1 coordinate 62,747, forward strand.
CTTTACTTGCTGTACCAAATGGCGAATAAGTACCGTCTGCATTCAGCACTGCAGTTGCATAGGTTTCTGCAAAACCAGAGCGGTATAAACCGGCAATATCATAAGCATAAAAAACCTCGCCTGATAAACCTTTCAAAATACCGTCCATTTTTTGACGTGCACTAATGGTTGCAATCATATTTCGCATTAAATCAGTACTTGCACCCCTTGATTGCAACATGGCCAATGGGTTACTTTGCTGGTAAACCGATGTTCCTCCATAGGATCCGTTAGGATTTAAAATAGGGAAAGCATTTGCGGGAGTAGAATATACTGCGGTTAAAAAAGTGCCGGTACCTGCATTAGGAAAGGTAAGGTTTGTAATTCTACCGCCAATATCTAAAGCTACATCTAAATTTTTGTTTACATGCAGGTCTAAATTGGTACGGAGGTTATAACGGCTAAAATCGGTATTTGCATCATAAGTTTCACTATGACCGCCTTTATACAAGCCTCCCTGTTGATAAGCACTTAATACAGTATAATATTTAATAAAAGCATTACCACCGGTTACCGAAGCTACATAACGCTGTGTTGGTGCTACTTTTTTGATAAAATCTCTTACAAAATTGTTATTTGGATATTTTATCGGGTCAGAACCATCCTGGTATGCCTGTAAAGCTGCAGGTCCGTAAACTGCTGTACCACCACTGTTAATAGCGGCTTCGTTATAAAGTGTAGCATAAGAGTAAGCATCTAAAGGTGCTGTAATCTGTAACGGGGCCTGTATACCGGCCTGGGCATCGAAGGTTACCTTTGTAGAAGTTGCACTACCACGGCGGGTTTTAACATAAATTACACCGTTACCACCGTACATCCCGTACCATGCCAAAGTAGCTGCATCTTTTAATACACTAACACTTTCAATTTCATTTAAATCCATAGAGGTGAAGTCCCTCTCTATACCATCAACGATAACCAAAGGTTCCTGGTTACTGTTATAAGATGAGCGACCCCGAACTAAAAAACTCGAGGCATCGTATCCCGGCTGCTGTGAGCCACTTGGATATACGGCTAACCCTGCTAAACGACCGGTAAAAACATTAGTTAAGGAAGATGAGGGGATCTGAGGCAGATTTTCTGCTTTGATGGTACTGATAGTTGCGGTAACCTCTCTCCTTTTTCTTACCCCAAAAGGGATATATACCAGATCATCATCTCCGGCATCAACCAAAGATTTGGTTAACACCACATCGCCTTTACTCACCTCAGCTGCAGGCTTTAATATGGTTCCGTAGCCAACAAACTTAAATACCAATACATCGCTGCTGGATGCATCGATAGAAAAGGTACCATCTGTCGCTGTAGAAACCGCTTTATTGCTTTTATCTTCCTGAATGGAAATGGCTACACCAGGCAACGGTTTTTTATCCTGATCTACAACTTTACCGGTTATGGTTAAACTTTCATCAGGTTTTTGCCCGTAAACACTCAGCATTCCTGCCATCATGAATAAGAGACATATAATATATTTTGATTTTATAAATTTCATTTTGAAAATCTTTTAGCGTTATGATTAATCAACTATTCCCAGCCCGGATTTTGGGTTAAAGCACCTTTACTTTTGTAAATCTCTGCTCTGGGGATCGGGTAAAGATTTTGTGCCTCTGTCCAGCTTTTTTGGAAGGTTGGACCAAGCACTATCGGCGTATAGGTAAAGCTACCATTGGTATTCTTTACTACGTCCATGCCTTTCATCGGAACAGCGATTGTTTGTGCACCGATTTTCCAACGCATAATATCATACCAGCGGTGATCTTCGAAAGCCAGCTCAATAGCGCGTTCATGCCTGATTGCTATGCGCATTTCATCCTGGGTCATGTTGTCTTTTAATCCATAACCATATGTACCAGTACCCGGGGCAATCTTTGCACGTTTACGCAATGCCACAAGCTGTGCATAAACACTGGCATCTGGTCCGGTTGCTTCATTCTGTGCTTCGGCATAGTTCAGCAATATTTCACCATAACGGAAATACAGGTAATTTAATAATGTTGTACTTCCGCCAACCGTACGGTAAACCTCCGGCCAGTATTTTTTGCAATAGTAACGTGTTGCGGTATAGGTAATGGTTGTACTGTAATCTTTACCATATGAAACTTTACCACTGGCATCTGTTGAGGTCCACATTTCTATTTTTCTTCCCTGCCATGCTAAGTCGTTATAAATAATATTGTTATAAAATCGTGATTCGCGGTTTAAATAAGGGTTTTTCGGATCGTAACCGGAAGTAGGATCGGTTATGGCTTTACCATTGGCCATTTCGTACATATCTACGTGGTTTTGAGTAGGATTCATCTGTCCCTGTGCACCACCAGAACCTGGCGACATTGAAAAATCCTGCATCATTTCGCCAGCCAAAGGAGTTGGCCCTTTAATCCTCATCATGATGTATTCTGGGGAGTTTGGGAGATTCAACAGGTCTCCATAATTATCCTGCAGCGAATAAGCTTGTTTAGCCAAACCATCAACACCTTTCATTACCTCAGCGGCAGCAGTAGCAGCAGCCTGCCATTTGGTTTTATCGTTGTTTGGATTGTTTAGCGGACTGGCTGCATATAATAATACGCGTGCTTTTAAAGCCAGTGCAGCACCCAGTGTCGGGCGGCCATAATTAGATGCACCATAATCAGCATCAGTTCCGAGTTTAGTAAGGGCAACTTCAATATCTTTTAAGATAAAATCGGTTACCTGGGCAAAAGAACTTCTTGGAATACTGTTCAGATCGTCGGTTACCTCATAAACTTTATCGATAATGGGTACACCACCAAATCTTTTGGTCAGCTCGAAATAAGATAATGCACGCAGAAACCGCATTTCGCCCTCTACACGTTTGGCATCAAAAATCGTAACGGAAGCATTTGGAGATGGAGGTACTTCACCTATCCTGGCCAGCATTTTATTTTCTACTGCAATGCCTGCATACATCAGTTTCCATACGCCATAAATATCGTTTAACGACGGGCCGTTAGAATGATCATGGTACAAACCTCTGTTTAAAGAAGTTACCGAGCCTTCGGAGTTGCCTGAAACGGCCTCATCTGAAGCCTGTGCGGTACAACCACGATGATCGTTAAAACGTACATATTTGGTAATGACATAGTTGTAAGCGTTGTCGGCAAATCTTGCGGCCAGTGCCGGATCTGCAAAAATATCATCCTCACTAATGGCAACCCCCGGGGTACGTTCTAAATAATCTTTTTTACAAGAAACAGAGAAGAGCGTTAATAAAAGAATTGCTGTAAATATTTTATAATTTTTCATTTTCTTAAAATTGAACGTTTAAACCAAAATTGTACACCTTTGATGTTGGATAAATCGATTGCAATGGAAATGCAGTATTAATGGTGTTTACGTTTTCAGGATCGGTATAAAATTTATACTTCGTCCAGGTGTAAAGATTCTGCCCTTGTAGAAAAACCCTCACATTGCTTAACTTTAATGCGGTGGCCCACTCTTTAGGTAAGTTCCACGCAAATTCTACGTTTCTGATTTTTAAATAAGAAGAATTCTGTAAGGTAAAATCGTTTAAAGCATAGTTTAAAGATGCTGTTCCTCTTGCGTGTATAACCGGCCAGGTTGCAGTTGCTGCAGTTGCCGGTGTCCACGAATCGAGCATAAAAGGATACATCTGCTGGCCATTGTTCTGTTCGTTCAAAATTACATTCGAGCTTACGTTTCCAACACCCTGAAATAATACGGAAAGCGAAAATCCTTTGTATAAAACACGTGGACTAAAGCTATATACATACTCTGGAGTATTGGTATGCCCGATTGCTTTTTGATCTAAACTGGTGATAATGCCATCGCCATCTAAATCTTTAAATTTTAAATCTCCCGGAATCGGAGAATAACCCTGCAATTTTGGAGAAGCAGCAATATCAGCCGCCGACTGGAAGAAACCATCTGTTACATATCCAAAAAACTGACCTACACTTGTTCCTTTTCTTATCAACGACGGAGGTAAACCATCTGGTTCATCATTTTCCACAATCCTGTTTTTCGCATAACTCAACTGAGCATTTAAACCAAGGGTTACACTTCCAACCTGTTTCTGGTAATCGAGTTCAACCTCGTAACCTTTGTTGTAAACAATACCTTTGTTGAAATTCGGATAAGTATGCCCATACAGAGCTGAACCACTTAGAGATGGCGTTAGGATATCTCTTCTGGTTTCATCAAATAAATCAACCGTAACCCTTAAATTATCTTTAAATAAACGGGCTTCAAAACCAATGTTGCGTTTGGTACCGGTTTCCCAGGTTACTATCGGGTTTCCAAGATCGTTTCCGGTAGCACCAAAAAACTGTGGATCCCTGATTAAAATGGTTGGATAATTGGTAATGGAATTTGGGTTTCCGAATGGCGCTACCTGACCGCCAGCCGTAGTAGAGGTGTAAGTAGAATAACTGGTTAAGAATAAGAAACGGCTATCCGAAATTCTGTCGTTACCAACCAAACCATAACTACCCCTGATTTTTAAATATGATAGAATATCATTCTTTTTCCAGAAAGGCTCATTGGTTAACGTCCACCCTGCCGATATTGCCGGGAAGAAACCATAACGCAAACCCTGGGCAAAATTTTCTGATCCATTGTAAGAAGCATTGAACTCTGCGAAATAACGTTCATTATAATTATAGGCAACGCGACTGGCAATACCTTGTGATGCTTTTGGAGGAGCGGTAAATGCAGTGGTACCTGTTGATTTAATCAACTGTCTTGTACCCAGTAATAAGGCACTCACATTATGTTTTCCAAAATCACGGTTATAATCAAAACCCGCCTGTAAATTCATATTGGTGCTGCCTTCAGTAACCCCGCCATCTTGTACGGCACCTAAAGGCTCATCACGGTTACGAGTATCGGTTGATAAAGTAGCTTCGCCGGTAGCCGGATTATATACATATGCCGCCCAGTTGGCATTTCTTCTTTCGGTATTGTTATAATAAGAATCGTAACCAAATACTGTTTTAAAACCTAATCCTTTAGTAATAAAACCTAATTTATAATTCAGGTTAAATGTGCTCTCGATGGTATTGTTATCATCATTACGTGTTCCAAAGCGTGTTAAAACCGCATAAGGATTCCAGATATTGGTACCCACATTAGGGTTAGCTGTAATTCTGCCATCAGGTAAAGTAACCGGATAAGCATAAGCCGGAACCTGGAGAATACGCGAAATCATTCCTTCAATCGTATCATAAGAGAATGCAGAAGAGGATCTTAAACCTGCTGGCTGATAACGGTTGGCAAAACGCCCGCCTAACTTAATTCCAACAGTAAAATCTTTATTCAGTGTTAAATCTACGTTCGAACGGAAATTATAGCGGTTATAATTTGGTACCGTATTAATTCCGTAAGGAGAATCAAACTTTTTGAAAATCCCGTCCTGAAAAGCATAACCTGCCGAAACAAAATATTTGGCAATTCTTGTTCCGCCATTGATATTAATATTATGCTGTGTTTGGGAATAATATTTTTTGGTTAAATAATCAAACCACTGCACATCAGGATAACCGATCGGGTCTGATTTATCCCTGAATTTCTGGATCTCCGCATCCGTAAAAAATGCAGGTTTACCATCATTCAGGTAAGATTGATTTAACAAAGTGGCACTTTCTAAAGCCGGAAGACCAACCGCCAAACCGGTATAGGTTTGCAACGCATAATTACCGGTGTAAGTAACTTTTGGCGCACCGATTTTTCCTTGTTTAGTCGTTACCACAATAATACCATTGGCACCGCGGATACCGTAAATTGCTGTTGCAGCAGCATCTTTCAGTACATTGACCGATTCTATCTCATTCGCATCCACATCCGAAAAACTCGGGCGTTCTACACCATCTACTACCACAATGGCCGCATTATTAGCACCATAGGTGGCAACACCCCTCACTTTAAGCTGTGCACCATCAGCACCAGGCTGTCCGCTGGTTTGTACTGCCAATAAACCTGGTAAACGACCTATTAAACTATTGGTTGGATTTGGTGTTGGCGATTTCATGATCTCTTCAGAATTGATCTGCGCAATAGCGCCTGTTAAAGTAGATTTTTTCTGTGCACCATAACCCACTACAACTACCTCATCCAAACCCTGTGAGTTATCTTCCAGCAAAACGGTTAATGTGCTTTTACCGTTTACAGCAACTTCTTTGGTGATATAACCAATGTAAGCAAAGGTTAATGTTGCATTATCTGCCGCCTTAATCGAAAATTTACCGTCATTATCTGTTACCGCACCTACCTGGGTACCTTTTACCCTTACACTAACACCGGGTAAAGTTGTTCCTTTACTATCTTTTACACTACCGGTTACCGTACCCTGCGCAAAAGCGCTAAACGACGAACTGATCAGGACGAGAAAAGTTAAGGTATAAAGAACTTTATACCATTGGAATTTCTCAAATCCAACGCCGTTAAAAGTCTTCTTCAAATTGTAAAGTCTATCCATAATTGTTATAAAATATTAAATCTATTCGGTTAAAATTTAATGCTGAGTTAATATCAGGACAGGTAGATTTACATGGGTAAATCCATTAAGTCCATTTTAAATGTTTGTATCATATTGCCTTTCCGGAATCAGATTGGCGTTGGTAGAAGAAGATGAAGGTTATTAAGTGCTACGCATCTTTAGGATTGTATGATTTTGTCTTCGAAGCGTAATATTTTGTAGGGATATTGAAGTTGTTACCTCCAACTAAACCTGATACTCCAGTTAAAGCCCTTTTAAAACTGAAGTAAGTGTGGGATGATTTCATCATGTTTATTTGGTTAGTTTGTGTTCGCGGTAACGAATTTAGAAAAGCTAAAAAGATAAAACTGTTATTAAATAGCTTAAAACGCGATAAAATCCATTGAAACTACATTTCAAACGTTTGAAATAATTGCGTTTTTTTTCTTATCTATGCATTGAGATTGGAAAAGATGACGAACAATACCCCTGTTACACTAAAGTTCTTGGCTGAAAAGTTAAAGATGTCAGTATCAACAGTATCGAAAGCCCTTAATAATTACCCCACCATTAACGAGTACACGAAGAAACGTGTACAGGAAATGGCCCGCGATCTGCATTTTACACCAAATAAATCGGCGATTAATTTAAAGGAAAAAAAATCGCGTATTATTGGTATTATCTTACCCAACCTTTTAGACCACTTTTTTACACGCAGTATTTATGGCGTAGAACAATTTGCCACACAAAATGGATACAATGTTATCATCAGCCAATCGCATGATGACCTTGAAAAAGAAATCCAATCGGCCAATATGCTTTTAAGAAGCCGGGTTGACGGTTTAATTGTGGCCATTTCGAAACAAACGCAGGATTTTGCACATCTTGATCAATTTGAACAAATGGGCATACCCGTAGTGTATTATACACGGAACCCGAGTTTTAATTTAAGCTGCCATAAGGTATTGGGCAATACTTTTCAGGGCTGCTACCAAGCCACTAAATTTTTGATTGACAGGGGACATAAAAAAATTGCATATCTGGGCGGCCCAAAGATGATCAATTTTACGCACGACCGCTTTAATGGCTATATTAATGCTTTAAAGGATAACGAAGTACCTTTTTCTGCTGAGTTGGTGGCTTATACCGATTTCGACAAGGAAAATACGATTTCGGCCATCAGTAACCTTTTTGCCAACCCTGAGAATATGCCCACGGCTTTGGTGGCGTTTAAAGAACCAATTTTATTCGACGCAATTAAATACCTGAGGTCTATTAACCACCCTAACTTTAACGATATAGAATGTATTGGTTTTGGTAATACATCTTTTATAAGTTACCTCGATTCGCCACCCGTTGCTTCGGTGGAAGAAAACCCTGAGTCGGTTGGTGAAAATGCAATAAAGTTACTGCTTCAGTTAATCAACAAGGAAATTGATATCCAGAACTACCAAAAGGTAATGGTAGATTGTAAGCTGATTGTGCATAAATGATAAGCGTTTTGCGGATTGCGTTTGGCGTTATATCACGCAATCTTCATGCGAATCATCTAAAAAAAAGTCCGTCATTCCGAGCGGATGGCATTTGGCGTTTCATCCTAGCGATCGTCATGCTGTCCCGAAAAATTCGGGATCAGCATCTTTCTTGCATATTAGACCCTGAAATAAATTCAGGGTAACGGCCCCTTATATTAATACTTCAAAAACAACTTAACGAGTCACTAATTCAACGACATTGCACTGCCTTTAAACTGATTCCTGTGCCTCTCATTATAAACAAAAGCAGCGACAATCAATAAACCGGCAACACCTTCAAAAGCTACAACCACCTGTGTACCGAAAAGATGCGCCAGATAGCCCATTAACAAACTTCCAATCGGTAATACCCCCTGGTAAGCCATAATATAATAACTTAATGTCCTGCCCCTCATTACATCATCCGCATGCGTTTGCAGATAAGTATTGATGGATGAAGTTTGTGCCATTAAACCCAAAGCAGCCAAACCGGTACAAATCAAGGCCAATACCAACGATGGAGATATTGCCAGCGCCACTACCGAAACAGCCAGTAGAATACCCGATAACATTACTATTTTCTGCAAGTTCTGGCCTGCTTTTAATGTGGCCATATAAATGGCTCCGAAAAATGCTCCAAATCCGGCCGCACTTTCGAACCAGCCAAAAGTTGTGGCATTGCCGTTAAATATGTCTTTAGCAAAAACAGGCAGTAGTGTAGTAAAAGGAATGACCAATAAACTTGAAGCAGCCATCATTAATACCATGGAAGCCAGATCAGGCGAAGATTTTAGATAATCATAACCTTTTTTCAGATCCATCCATATATTTTCATTCGATTTCTGGTGTTCGGTGAGTTTTAATTTCATCATTACCATACACCCAAGCACGGCAATAAAACTGACAAAATTGATCAGAAAACAGATATCCTCACCCAAAGTACTCAAAATCACACCTGCCAGTGCCGGCCCGATTAACCTTGCCGCATTAAACATAGAAGAGTTAAGCGCAATCGCATTTGGTAAATCTTCTTTATCATCAATTAAATTTACCATTAAAGATTGTCGCGCTGTTACATCAAAAGCATTTACCAGCCCCTGTACCAGCGAAAGTGCTGCAATCCAGAACATATCATATACTTTAAACCAGATCATCAAAGCTAAAGCCCCTGCCTGGAGCATCAGGATTACCTGCGTAATAACCAATATTTTATATTTATTATGCCTGTCTACATAACTCCCGGCGTAAGGCGCAAGCACTAACGAAGGGATTAAACTTAAAAAAGTAATTAAACCCAGCAAAAATGCCGACCCTGTTAAACGGTATACCAGCCAGCTGATGGCTACACGCTGCATCCATGTACCAATTAATGAAATAGCCTGACCTGTAAAAAATAACCTGTAATTATAATGCCTTAGTGAACGAAAAATACTCATGTTTAAAATAGTAAAGTAACTTTACAAAAGTATAAAAATTTAGCCAAACCATAAAACCAAAAAAGAACACTTTTATCAGTTTAAAATCATAAATTAAGGGTTTCATAAAATGAAAATAGATTACGATTAAAATTAAAAGCTTATATTTGTAAAGTTTATTTACCATTAATATGCCTACTCAAACACAAGAGATTGCAGCGAAATTAAGAAGCACGGTAACCCGCTTAACCCGCCAGTTGCGCCGCCAGAACGTAAGTTCGGAGTTTAGCAATGCCGAACTGTTAACCATGTCGCTACTGGAACAGCATGGCAAATTGCTATCTACTGAGCTGGCCGATATGGAAAGGGTATCTAAACAGGCCATTTCACAAATCATAAACCGTTTGTATGATGCAAAATGTGTAGAACGTTTTCCGAGCGAAGAAGATAAGCGCAAAGTATTTATTGGTTTAACCAAACTGGGCGAAAAACACATTATTGCCAGCAGGAAGATTAAAGAGGAATGGCTGGCGCAAACACTCGAAAAAATATTTTCTGCAGAAGAAATCAACCTGATCCAGGCTTTTCTTCCGCTCCTTTCGCGCCTGGTAGAACACAATGGAACAAGAGTATAACATTACTTTTTCTTTAAGCAAATAAGCCTTATCTTGCAGACAGAAAATGGCACTATATTTTACATCAATAAATTCGGGGAGTAACGGCAATTGTTACTATGTGGGGAACGATAACGAAGCCGTTTTGGTTGATGTTGGCTTAACTTGTAAAGAAGTAGAAAAACGAATGGCCCGCCTAGGCTTATCAGTAAACAAAGTTAAAGCAATCTTTATTTCCCACGAGCATAGCGACCATATTAAAGGCCTGGCTGTTTTTGCAAAAAAATATAAACTCCCGGTGTACATCAGTATGCCAACATTAAAAAGCAGCAGGTTGTTGCTGGATGCCAGTTATACTTTTCCTTTAAAACATTTACAGCATATCCGGATTGGCAATTTAAAAATCTCTGCATTTTCCAAATTTCATGATGCAGCAGATCCTTACAGTTTTACCATTGAGTGCAATGATATCAGGGTTGGTGTTTTTACCGATATTGGTGCCGTATGCGATCGCCTGATTACACATTTTAAAAGCTGCCATGCAGCCTTTTTAGAAGCCAACTACGATACAGAGATGTTGCAGAACGGCCGTTATCCCTATTTTTTAAAAAGAAGGATTATGGGCGGACACGGGCACCTCAGTAATGCCCAGGCGCTGGAGCTTTTTATGAACCACCGACCTGAATATATGAGTCATTTACTGCTCAGCCATTTATCAAAAGATAATAACGATCCTGAATTGGTTGAAAGCTTATTTAAAAGCGTTGCAGGCGATACTTTTGTTAAAGTAGCTTCGAGATATGAAGAAACGGAAGTTTTTTACGTAGGCGGAAGTCAAAACAACGTTTCAGCTTACTCTTTTGCTCCTAATCTTTACCAGCCTGAACAACTAAATCTGTTTTAACACAGTAAAGTCAAAAACAAGCTGCATTTTTGTTACAAATCTGCTTATTTCATGCGTTTTGCGGTATCTACCTTGATATCATACCGCGAAAATGCTAAAAGATCTAAATAATTTAATTTTTCTAAAAACATTTTATTTAAACAGGAGTTATATATATACTTCATAAATAGTTTGTTTGGTTTATTTGGGGCTTATGGATTTAAGCCCCTTTCTTTTGCCCTAAAATTTCCAGTTTACCAACAATAATATATAAAATGATCGTTATTGCAGGGGCCAGTTAGGATTCCGCCATAAATAAAATGGGAATGTATCCTGCAGGTAAGGTTTAATATTTTGCATCAATTAAACTAAGATAGACTTAGGTGCCTAAGGGGCTTAATCTATTTATCATTTGATAATAATTAAGTTGTGAATGTTCCATTTGTGTTTTTACATATTTTTTTGATCATATAAGGGATATAAGCATCATATAAGCTTAAATGTCTCATATGCTAAAAGCAAATCAGAATAGCAATCTGCATTTAATGATCATAAAAAAAGGCAAAATGGTTCTTCACCACTTTACCTTTTTAAATTATTTAAAGAAAGACTATTCCATCATTGCGCCCACATTTCCCATCTCACATCTTCCATTTTTCATCCTTACAGGTTTTTAACGATTGCTTCGTCTGTAGGTTTTGTTTTAGAACGGAAACGGTGTACCAACTCTCCTTTTTCGTTGATCAGGAATTTTTCGAAGTTCCATTTAATATCACCCTGCTCTTCAGTATTGGTTTGCGAGGTTAAATATTTAAACAATGGACTGATGTCATCACCTTTTACACTGCTTTTTTCGGCAAGTAAAAAGGAAACGTTGTATTTTCCGGTACAGAATTCTTTAATCTCTGCATTGGTAGAAAATTCCTGACCGCCAAAGTTACCTGCCGGAAAACCGATCAATACCACTTTTTTACCATACTCTTTCTGAAGTTTCTCCAAATCTTCGTATTGGGGGGTGAAACCGCATTTAGAAGCCGTGTTAACAATTAGGATTTTTTTACCCTTAAATTTAGATAACTTGATTTCTTTACCATCAATGGTTTTAAAACTGAAATCGTAAACATTCTTTGGTGGCGACACCAATAAGTTTAATAAGATTAAAATTGTGCTGATCATTGTTGTTTTTATTTTTATATACGAATATAGGTACAAATCGGTTGCCTTGATGTAATGTGGCTGTAAATAATATGATGGACGAGGTAAAAGGCATGATGGATTAGCAGCCCCCTCATTTATAAACCTGATAAAGCGGAAAGCCCGGAGCGAGGAACGAGTGAGGACTTGAAGCGATAGCAGGACTACCGGCCGCCATTAAAACAGAACCATGCCTTTCCAAAAAAAATATATCGAATAAAGAGTTCGTCGTTTTGCCGATATTAACCTGCGAGGTCCTGGATACAACATTAAAACTTTATTAAAATCACCGTATAAATCAACATAGTTTACTAACATTTAATAAAAAAATCGTATAAAAATCCACACAGGTTTGGATTTATGCTTTAATTATAGCTTTATTTGCACAAAAACGTATTTCATGGCAAAAAATTTACTGATCGTCGAGTCACCTGCAAAAGCTAAAACCATTGAAGGATACCTGGGAAAAGATTTCCTGGTGAAATCCAGCTATGGCCATATCCGGGATTTAGTGAAAGGCGACATGGCGATTGATATTAAAAATAATTTTGCCCAGACCTACGAAGTACCCGCCGACAAGAAAAACGTTGTTGCCGAATTAAAAAAACTTGCTAAGGATGCCGAAATGGTATGGCTGGCATCCGATGAAGACCGCGAGGGAGAAGCCATCTCGTGGCACTTATTCGAAACTTTAGGCCTTAAAGTAGAAAAAACAAAACGCATTGTTTTCCACGAGATCACCAAACCGGCCATTTTAAAAGCAATTGATAGTCCGCGTGGAATTGATTATAACCTGGTAAATGCTCAACAAGCACGCCGTGTTTTAGATAGATTAGTAGGTTTCGAACTTTCTCCGGTTTTATGGAAAAAAGTAAAACCATCACTGTCAGCAGGCCGCGTACAATCTGTTGCCGTACGTTTAATAGTAGACAGGGAACGCGAAGTTTTAAACTTTAATGCAGCCGCTGCTTATAAAATTACCGCACAATTTTCAACAGGTAAAGGAAAAGAAACGGTAAAGGCAGAATTGCCACAACGTTTTGAAAGTGAAGCGGACGCCGAAAAATATCTTCAGGATTGCGTTAATGCCAAATTCGACATTACCAGTTTAGAAACACGCCCTGCGAAACGTAATCCTGCCGCCCCTTTTACCACCTCTACCCTGCAACAGGAAGCTTCGAGAAAATTAGGTTTTTCGGTAGCCAGAACCATGCAGGTTGCACAAAGATTATATGAAGCGGGTAAGATTACTTATATGAGGACTGACTCTGTAAATTTATCTGAAACGGCTATAAATGCCGCTGCCGCTGAAATAAAATCGGCCTACGGTGATAAATACCATCAGCCAAGGGTTTATAAAACTAAATCTGCCGGAGCGCAAGAGGCTCACGAAGCCATCCGCCCTACTTATTTCGACAGGCACACAGTTGACGGCGATATTTCAGAGAAACGTTTGTACGATCTGATCTGGAAACGTTCTATCGCCTCGCAAATGAGCGAAGCTTTGTTCGAAAAAACAACGGCACAGATTACGGCTTCAACTCGTAAAGAGCATTTGGTTGCCGAAGGTGAAGTTTTAAAATTTGATGGTTTCTTAAAAGTTTATTTAGAATCGACAGACGACGAAGAAACTGAAGAAAAAGAAGGTGGTGCAATTTTACCTCCTTTAGCCAAAGGACAGGAATTATTTTTAAAAGAAATGCAGGCCACAGAACGTTATTCACGTCCACCTGCAAGATATACAGAGGCCAGTTTAGTTAAGAAATTAGAAGAACTTGGCATTGGCCGTCCATCTACTTATGCACCAACCATTTCTACGGTACAAAACCGTGGTTATGTGGTTAAAGAAGACAGAGATGGTAAACAGCGTAAATTTACTTCTATCGTTTTAGCCGATGGACAGGTAAAAAAAGAAACCAAATCGGAAATTACCGGTGCAGAGAAATCAAAACTCTTCCCTACTGATATCGGTGAGGTCGTAAACGATTTCCTGGTTGAGCATTTTAAAGGCATTGTTGACTTTAACTTTACTGCTAAAGTTGAAAAGGAATTTGATGAAATTGCACAGGGTTTACAGGAGTGGACCAAAATGCTGCACTCGTTTTACAATCCTTTCCACAGTGAAGTAGAAACAACATTAGAAACCGCTGAACGTGCTACCGGCGAACGTTTATTGGGTTTAGACCCTGCAACGGGTAAAAACGTATACACTAAAGTAGGCAAATTTGGTCCTTTGGTGCAGATTGGCGAACTCGACGAGGAAGAAAAACCACGTTATGCCAGTTTAATGCGTAATCAATCGGTGGCCACCATTACTTTGGATGACGCACTCGAACTGTTTAAACTTCCGTTCCAGTTACCTGATTTTGAAGGCAAAGAAGTAGTGATTGGTGTTGGCCGTTTCGGGCCGTATGTAAAATGGGGCGAAAGTTTCATCTCCCTTCCTAAAAACGAAGAGCCTTTATCGGTAACTTATGATAGAGCTGTTGAAATTATCCGCCAGAAAATGGATGATGACGCACCAATAGCTTACTATGAAGGTTTAGGCGTTACAAAAGGTAAAGGCCGTTTTGGTCCGTTTATTAAATGGAACGATCTTTTTATCAATATCCCGGCAAAGGGTTACGATTTTGATAACCTTACGCAGGAAAACATCGATACTTTGATCAGCAAAAAAGTAGAGAAAGAAGCAAACAGATACATTAAAACCTGGGATGCAGAAAAAATTTCAATCGAAAATGGCCGCTGGGGACCGTTTATCCGTTTTGGCAAATTAATGCTGAAATTGAGAAACAATGAAGCCACCAAACAGAAATATACGCCCGAAGAACTGGCAGATATTGATCTTGAGGTGGTAAAGAAAATGATTGTGGAGCAGGTACCTAATGCTTTCGAAACGAAGAAAAAAGCACCTGCAAAGAAAAAAGCAGCTCCGGCTAAAAAGGCAGTAGCGAAGAAGAAATAAATCTAAGATTAAAGGATTTTTGGATGGTAGGATAATAATGATATCATTCAAAATTCTTTAATTTATATACATATTATTGAGCATGGCACAATTATTCAATAATCTATCATTCAAAATTCAATAATTTACATAATACAATTAACCAGTTTAAACAGTTAACCCACTTGAAATCAGATTTACCAGAAAATACAGTTGAAGATATTGCGATGGCCGTAGTATTGATGGGCGAAACACCAGAGGTAAAAAGCTGGACGGTTTATCTTGTTAATTTAAAAAATGAGCCGATTACCAACGTTTTGATCAGCTCTAAAGGTTATGGCGAAAAAGATGGCAAACAGGTAAAAACTTCAGTTCTGCGCCATTTTGTTGGCGATATGGAAGCCAATTCTTTTGCCGGAGTGGAAGCCATTGACCCGGAGGTTTTTGGTTTAACTAACGAGTACTGGCTAAGCTACTACATTGGCACTACCATTTACGACAAAAAATTTATTTTCCTGCCAGAAAGCATTATCGATTCTAACCTGATCAAAATCCCATTGGTGAACAGACCTGGGGTGATGATAAAATAGTCGGAAGTCTTGAGTCCTAAGTCCAGAGTCGAGCTCACCTATAAAAGACTTTTTTCAATTTTAGTCCGAAAGATTTATCAATACAGATTAATTTTTCATACAGCTCAATCGATGCGGCTGTCATGCTGTCCCGAATTTTCAGGATCAGCATCTTTCCTGCTAGATAGACCCTGAAATAAATTCAGGGTGACGACTATAAGCTAGAAATCTTTGCAGGAGACTTTTTAAGGCACCATAATTATCAAACTTAGTTTAGTGCTCTCGCTATTTCTGCATCCAAAACTGAAAACTCCCAACTGTAAACTCCAAACTTGATTAAGGCACCTTAACCGCCTGTCTGCCAAGCAATTTCCAGCCTGATTTTTCTTTACTCCAGATCAAGAGAATATATAGTTTTACATTTCCGGGAACGTTTTTATCATGTGTTTTTGCGCTCAGGATATGTCGCACCAAAGCTGTTTTATTCTGGATGATAACAGTTTGATCTGTTAAATTGATATCTACAAAATCAGATTCGCCAGAAAGTAAAGAGTGTAAAAATTCCTGTTTAGTCTGGATTTTTCCGCTCGAATGGCCGTAACTTAAATTATGGAGTACAATTTTATCAAGGGCTAGGCTATCGGGTGTAACCATCAGTTTGGTTAATCTATTTACCGCATCTTCTACTTCGGCTTTCTGCGCAAAACAAAAATGTGTAGAAATTAATAAACACGAAAAAATTAAGAGTTTCTTGATCATATCTGGTTATATAGGGTTGATGTTGTAAACTTATCCAAAAGCCATCAAAAGAGCAACATATTCGCTTTAATTTTCAACATTATTTCTTTTAACGTCCATTTTAGTTAATTTTCAGTAGGAATATGGGGTTTGCGATTTAAACAGGCTAATTACGGCATAGCAATTGCTCCAACCGCAACATTATATTTCCATTTATCTTAACGAATTTCATCCATGGAACAACCATCTACCTACAAATCATCCTCCAAAAAGAAATTTATTTTTATCGGTTTGCTTGCTGTTTCCATAGCGGCAATTGTATTCATTTATTTTAACCATAAGAAGAAAAACCACGAGGAAAACCAGGCTTATGCAAAATATATCGAAGCGTATACCTCTGGTACCATTTCGAAAAAGAGTTTTATCCGTGTGCACCTGGCCAATGCAGCTACAGGCATGCAGGATTTAGGCAAGGCAGATTCGCGCGAGCTTTTCGACTTCTCCCCTTCCATTTCGGGAAAAACTTACTGGATTGATCCGCAAACGGTAGAATTCAGACCTGATGAAAACCTGAAACCTGGTAAAAATTACGAAGCTACTTTTAAGCTTTCAGAAGTTTCTGCAACCGAAAAAGGTCTCGAAGATTTCGATTTCGAGTTTAAAGTGATTACTCCGGGCATTATGTTAACCCAAAATGGCCTGGTTTCGCAGAATAATACTTCACTCGATTACATGAAACTAAGCGGAGAAGTAGCAACGGCCGATGTAGAAGAGGCCGCTAAAATAGAGAAAACACTTTCACTGGATTTCGACCAGAAATTAAAAGTTAAATGGCAGCACGATCCGGCAAAAAATAGCTCAAAATTTACCATAGATAGTATTAAAAAGACTGGTAACGACCAAAATTTAAAAATAGAATGGGATGGTGATGCGATTGATGCCGACCAGAAAGGTGAAGTCGAAGTCCGCGTTCCAGCTATCAATAAATTCGAAGTACTGGACATAAAAGCCATTCAGGGCGAAGAAGATTATGCCCTGGTTCAATTTTCGGAGCCAATTGGTGTAGGACAGGATTTAACCGGAATGATTACGCTGGGTAATTTAAGCGATGTAAGATACACCATTGATGCCAGCCAGGTTAAAATTTATGCCCCTGAAGAGTTAAAAGGCGATTATGCTTTGAGCGTAAATGCCGGAGTAGAGAATATTAATGCAAAAACATTAACCAGCGGAAAAGTTGCCAATCTTGTTTTTGAAGATAAAATCCCATCCGTTACCATTGCTGGTAATGGTACTATTTTGCCCAATTCGGGAAAACTTGTTTTACCTTTCGAGGCCATTAACTTAAAAGCGGTTGACGTTACTGTAATCAAAATTTATGAAAATAATATTCCGCAGTTTTTCCAGACTAACAGCTACAAAGACGGAAATGAGTTGCGCAGAGTAGCAAAACCTATTTTACAGAAAACCGTTCGATTAGATGAAGATAAAGCATTAAATCTTCACAAAAAGAACCGTTTTACGCTCGATCTGGATAAAATGATCCGCACCGAACCGGGCGCCATGTATCGTGTTACCATTGCTTTCAGACAAGAATACAACGCTTACAATTGCAAGGCTGCTTCGGGTGAAGAAAATGCAGATGGTACTGGTGAGGAAAGCGAATATGGAGAATATGATGGTTATGGTGAAAAAATTGATGAAGATGATGATTTCTGGCAGCGTTACAACAATTATTATCCCTCGAATTACAGATGGAGTGATAAAAATAATCCTTGTACCCCTTCATTTTATACCAACGAGCGCTGGGCAAGCAGGAACTTAATTGCTTCGAATATTGGTTTGGTAGCCAAACGTGGAAATGATAATTCTATGCTGATTGTGGCAACTGATCTGCTTACTGCCAAGCCATTGAGCGGGGTAAACCTCGAATTGATGGATTACCAGAAACAGATCATTTTCAGTACCAAAACAGATGGAGATGGTTTTGCAAAATTTGACCTTAAACGTCAGCCTTTCCTATTAATTGCTAAAAATGGTTCAGAACGTGGCTATCTTAAATTAGATGATGGTGGTTCACTTCCGTTAAGCCGTTTTGATGTTGGTGGCGATGTGGTACAAAGTGGTTTAAAAGGTTTTATTTACGGCGAACGTGGTGTTTGGCGCCCGGGTGATAGTTTATTTGTTTCTTTCGTTCTGGAAGATAAACTTAAAAAATTACCCGCCAATTATCCGGTAACCATGGAATTTTATAATCCAAAAGGCCAGCTGTATAAACGCCTGATTAACGGTAAACCTGTAAATGGATTTTACACCTTTAAAACAGCTACAGAAACTACTGCTCCTACCGGCAACTGGATGGCAAAAGTGAAAGCCGGTGGCGCGACGTTTACCAAAACTTTGAAAATTGAAACGGTAATGCCAAACCGTTTAAAAATTGATTTCAACATTGGCAACAGAGCATATTTAAGCACAGGCACTTCTGCCGCTACTTTATCGGCAAAATGGTTATTTGGCGCGGTTGCACAAAACCTGAAAGCGAAAGTTGACGTAAACCTGAATACCACTGAAACTAAATTTAAGGGTTTTGAAGGTTATAGTTTTGATAATCCAACCGTAAATTTCGAATCGCAGGTAAAAACCATTTTCGAGGGTATTTTAAACCAGAATGGTACGGCGCAGATCAATACCAATTTAAACGAAAACAATACGGCTCCTGGCGTATTAAGGGCCAACTTCACTACAAAAGTTTTCGAACCCGGAGGTAATTTCAGTATAGATAATTTTAGTATCCCTTACCATGTGTACAGCAGTTACCTGGGTATCCGTCCGGAAAAAGGAGACCGTTTGAGCGGCATGCTGGTTACCGGAAAGGATCATAAAATCGAAATTGTTAATGTAAATACAGATGGAAAATTATTGAGCGGAACCAAAACCGTTACGGTAGAATTATATAAAACACAGTGGCGCTGGTGGTGGGAACAAGACGACCAGTACACTTACGCTAATTTTACCCAAAACCAGTATAACAAACTGGTAGAAAGCCATCAGGTAAACCTGTTTAACGGAAAAGGAAGCTGGAATTTGCGTGTAAATGAACCAGAATGGGGACGTTATTTAATTTTGGTACGTGATGCAAATGGTGGCCATGTTACCGGTAAATCAGTTTATGTAGATTGGCCTGGCTGGGCACAGCGCGAGCAGGGCAGCAACCCTACAGAGGCTTCGATGCTTTCGTTTACCGCCAATAAAGAGAAATTTACCGTTGGTGAAGATATCACTTTAACCATCCCAACCGGTAAAAACGGCAGGGCTTTAATTTCTATCGAAAACGGAAGTCGTGTATTAAAAACTTTCTGGATTGATACTAAAGCCGGACAAACACAGTATTCGTTTAAGGCCGAAAAAGAAATGGCTCCTAACGTGTTTGCCAACATCACTTTATTACAGCCACACGCACAAACGGTTAACGATTTACCGATCAGGATGTATGGTGCTATTCCACTTTCGGTAGAAGATCCTCAAACCATCCTTAAACCGACCATTAAAATGGCCGATAAAATTAAACCTGAAACAGAAAATACCATTACTGTTGGGGAGCAGAATGGTAAAGCCATGACTTATACCATTGCATTGGTTGATGAAGGTTTATTGGATTTAACCCGTTTTAAAACACCTGATCCGCACGGCGCATTTTATGCACGCGAAGGTTTGGGCGTAAAAACATGGGATTTATTTGATTATGTATTAGGTGCATGGGGTGGAAATTTAGAGCGTATTTTAAGCATCGGTGGTGATGGCAGCATCAACAAAAACCTCAATCCTGCTAAAGCGAACCGTTTTAAAGCAGTGGTTAAATTTATGGGGCCATTTACCATCGGTAAGGGCGAAAGTAAGACACACAAGTTCAAATTACCACAATACATCGGTGCCGTGAGGGCCATGGTAGTTGCCGGCCAGGATGCAGCTTATGGTTTTGCAGAAAAATCAGTTCAGGTAAAAAAACCGTTAATGGTGCTGGCTACCCTGCCAAGGGTAATTGGTCCTGGCGAGAGTTTTACGCTTCCAGTTACTGTTTTTGCAACAGAAAATAACCTTAAAAATGTATCAGTACAGCTTCAGGCCAGCAATTTAATTGTTCAGGGAACAAACAAACAGCAGCTTTATTATAAACAAACTGGCGAGCAGATGACCACTTTCGAGGTTAAAGCACCAAATAACGTGGGGATTGCCAAAGTAAAGGTAATTGCTCAGAGCGGTGCCGAAAAAACAGTGTACGATGTAGAAATGGATATCCGAAATCCAAACCCTTATATAACCAATGTAGTTTCGGCAACGGTACAGCCCCATACCAAATGGGCGTTAAATTACTTGCCGATCGGAATGACAGGTACAAACTCCGGTTCATTAGAAGTTTCCTCTATCCCGGCCATCAACCTGGGTAAACGATTGACTTACCTGATCCAGTATCCACATGGTTGTATTGAACAAACCACTTCGGGCATTTTTCCTCAACTATTTCTGGATCGCTTGAGTCCGTTAAATGAGCAGCAAAAAGCTACAACGGAGAAAAACATTAAAGCAGGAATAAACAGGCTTAAAGGTTTCCAGACTACCGAAGGTGGTTTATCGTACTGGCCGGGTGAAGGAAATGCTGATGAATGGGGAAGTAATTATGCGGGGCATTTCTTAGTTGAAGCACAGAATGCGGGTTATACCTTACCAGTTGGCCTTTTAGATGAACTTTTACGTTATCAAAAAACAAAAGCTACGAACTGGGCGCCAAACAGCAATAATTTTTATGGCGGCGACCTTTCGCAAGCCTACCGTTTATATATGCTCGCATTGGCCAAAAAACCGGAAATGGCAGCCATGAACCGCTTAAAAGCATTCGAATATATTTCAGTCGCCGCAAAATGGCGATTGGCAGCGGCTTATAAACTTGCCGGACAAAACGATGTTGCCCAGAATATGATCAGAGGATTGGATACTTCTATTCAGCCTTACAAACAACTGGGCGGCACCTATGGGTCTGATGTTCGTGATCAAGCCATGATTTTGGAAACCCTTACACTACTGGGTCAGAAAGCTAAGGCAGCCAGTTTATTACAGCCACTAGCAGCTAAGCTTGGTGAAAACACGTGGTACAGCACACAAACTACCGCTTATAGTTTGCTGGCTATTGCGAAATTCTGCGGAACAAACCAATCGGCCAATAAATTACAGTACCAATATGTACTTGATGGAAAAACTGCGCCGGTAAACTCAAACCAGTACCTCAATAGTACGCCTGTAACCTTTAAAGGTAACACGGCATCGGTTACCAATAACGGCAGCAATGTATTGTTTGTTCGTTTGGTTTTAGAAGGACAGCCAATTGCAGGTCAGAATAATTTCTTGCCTAACCGACCTGAGGTTTTGGATATGAATGTGATTTACAAACGTTTAAACGGAAAAGTTTTAGACCCAACTACTTTAAAACAGGGAACTGATTTTTATGCTGAGGTTACGGTGAAAAATCCCGGCCGGATGGGTTATTATGAACAAATGGCGTTAACACAGATTTTTCCTTCGGGCTGGGAAATTATTAATACCCGTGTTAACGACAATCAAAGTATACTGGCCTCCTCTCCTTTTACCTATCAGGATATCAGGGATGACCGCGTTTTCACCTATTTTAATGTAAGGGAAGGCGAAAGTCTGGTGTACAAAATATTGCTTAATGCTTCGTACCTGGGTAAATATTATTTATCGGCCGTTCAATGCGAAGCGATGTATAACAATGATATTTCAGCTACCCAGCCAGGTAAATGGGTACAGGTGGTGAAGTAGACTCTTACTTAAACCTCCCAGGTTCCAAGAGTACTGGTCGTAGCGTCTCGCTACGACCTATATATAAATTGACTTTTCTAGTTGTAGCGTCTCGCTATGACCTATAAATAAATTAGGATTGACTAGGAAGCAAAGAAATAATTTTATGTCTCAGCGAGACGCTAAGACTAGAGATCGAGATGGTAAAACCGGAACTTAAAAAAAATGGGAAGAAAGTATAGATTTCATGATAATTCCAATCTTTACTTTGTTACGTTCACCGTTGTTGATTGGATAGACGTGTTTATAAGACAAGAATACGTGGATATTATTTATGACAGTTTGAAATATTGCCAAAAAGAAAAAGGATTAGATCTATATGCCTATTGCATCATGACAAATCACATTCATTTAATTATTGGAACCGAAAATGGAGTATTATCTGATATTGTAAGAGATTTCAAGAGTTTTACATCAAGACATATCAGGAAAGCTATTGAAAATAGTACAATTGAAAGTCGAAAATCATGGATGTTAAAAACCATGAAAGATTTTGGAATTAAAAATGGAAGAAATAAGGACTTTCAATTTTGGCAGCAACACAACCATCCCATAGAATTAGATACAAATGAATTTTTAGACCAGCGTTTAAATTACATCCACCAAAACCCTGTAAAGGCTGGCTTTGTGGAGAATGAGGAAGATTGGATTAATAGTAGTGCTGCTGGCGATTATTATCAAATTAGGAAGGGACAAGTTGAAGTTATTATTATCGAATGAATAAATATTATTAAACTACTCTAGTTGTAGCGTCTCGCTACGACCGCAATAAATAAATAACATTAAACAAGTCTGGTCGTAGCGTCTCGCTACGACCTATAAATAAATTAGTATTAAGTAATTTCAGGTCTCAACGAGACGCTAAGACCAGGAATTCAAAAATAAAACAAATAAATGTCGTAGCGAGACGCTACGACTAGAGATACCAAAAACAAATGAACAAAACCCCAAAAGCATTCCTCATTTCCGATCTGATTTGTTTTGCCTTGCTTTTGGCATTTCTACTTTCATTACCCTCAAAACTTTTCAAAACACCTACCTCCTACGTTATCGAAGCCAGCAATGGTAATTTATTAAGTGCTGCAATTGCCAGCGACGGACAGTGGCGCTTCCCTGTCGCCGATAGTGTTCCGGTAAAATTTAAGGATTGCATCATTGCTTTTGAAGATAAAAGATTCTATAACCATTTTGGCGTAGATATTTTAGCCATGAGCAGGGCCATGCGTCAAAACTGGCGGGCTAAAAGTGTGGTGAGCGGAGGCAGTACCTTAACTATGCAGGTAATCCGACTATCGCGAAAACAGGATCGTACATTATGGCAAAAACTCCTGGAAGTTATTTTGGCCTTCCGTTTGGAAATTAAATATTCGAAAGAAGAAATTTTAGGTTTATATGCGGCCAACGCGCCCTTTGGAAGCAATGTTGTAGGTTTGGAGGCTGCCAGCTGGCGTTATTACGGTCGCGACGCAAAAAACCTTTCGTGGGGCGAAATGGCTACTTTAGCGGTGCTTCCCAACAGCCCATCTTTGGTTCACCCGGGTAAAAATTCCACCAGACTGATCAAAAAAAGGAACGATTTATTGGATAAACTTGCTCAGCTTAAATACATTGATCAGGCAACGGCCAATTTATCAAAATTAGAGCCTGTTCCGGGCAAACCGATGGCCTTACCGCAAAATGCACCACACTTATTAAACCGTTTTAAAGCCGAACAGAAAAGCCTGGATATAAAATCGACCAGGATTACCTCTACTTTAGACGAAAACATCCAGCTAAAGGTAAATGCCATATTAAAGCGCTATAATAACCGCTATCGCGCCAACGACATTAATAACATTTCGGCACTGATACTAGATGCACGTACAGGTAAGGTGGTGAGTTATGTAGGAAATATCTATCAGCCCGAAAATGTTGATCTGCAAAGTCATGTAGATATGATTAAAGCAGCCCGCAGTCCTGGCAGTACATTAAAGCCTTTGTTATATGCCAGTATGATGAACGATGGTTTTATATTGCCCCACACCTTAATTCCTGATATTCCGACACAAATTGCCGGTTATTCGCCACAAAACTACGACTTGGGTTATGATGGTGCCATTGCAGCAGATAAAGCCTTAAGCCGCTCGCTAAATATACCTGCTGTAAAAATGCTGCAGCAATACAAGTACGAACGTTTTTACGATAAACTCAAAAAACTTGGCATCAGCGCATTAAATCAGCCAGCCGACCATTATGGTTTATCTTTAATTTTAGGTGGCAGCGAAGTAACCATGTGGGATCTGGCCAATACCTATATGGGCATGGTACGCACTTTAAACCATTTCAACACCTATAAAGGCCTTTACGATCCTGAAGATTATAAAGCGGCCACTTATTACAATCGCGAAGAAAGAGACGAAAAAGATTATCAGCGGAACTCGTTTTTAGATCATGGTGCAATATGGGCCACCTTTAATGCTATGGAAGAAGTGATGCGGCCGGGAGATGAAGGTTTGTGGGAACAGTTTTCTTCATCGCAAAGGGTAGCCTGGAAAACCGGAACCAGCTTTGGTTTCCGTGATGCATGGGCAGTAGGCTTAACTCCAAATTATGTGGTATGTGTTTGGGTAGGTAATGCCGATGGCGAAGGAAGACCTGGTTTAGTGGGAATTGAAGCAGCGGCACCCGTATTATTCGATATTTTTAGGTTATTGCCTAACGGGAAATGGTTCGAAACCCCTGTTACTAAACTCAAAAAGCTCAAAATATGCAAACAAAGTGGTTACAAAGCGGGAGAATACTGTACTGATGTGGTAGAAGAGCTGGTTCCGGTTTCAGGAGAAAAAACTGTCGTTTGTCCTTATCATAAATTGGTTCATTTGGATAAAACCGGTGCTTACAGGGTTACCGATCAGTGCGAAAGTGTAACCAATATGCAACATAAAAGCTGGTTCATTTTACCACCGGCAATGGAATATTACTACAAAATTAAAAACAGCGATTATAAAAACCTCCCTCCTTTTAAAGAAGGTTGCAACCCTGCAGGCGGAAATAGCGTAATGGAAGTAATTTATCCTAAAAATAACGCTATAGTGTATATTCCATTGGAACTTGATGGTACAAGAGGTAAAATTGTAGTCAATGCTGCACATCGAAATTCCAGCTCAAAAATATACTGGCACATTGATAACGAATATGTGGCCACCACCACTAATTTTCATCAGCTGGCCATTAGTCCGCCGCCTGGCAAACATACTTTAACACTTGTTGATGAAAATGGTGAACGCCTGGTACAAACTTTTACCGTATTGGACAAAGAGAAGAAATAGGTTTACCGGTTAGCTGCAACTAACAGATTTACAGGAATTTTCACCATGTAAATCATAATGCGAACATTATTCGTTTGTATATAAGAGGATAATTCCTGACAGGCATTAAATTGTTTCCCGACATAACGCGTCCTCTTATGCACTACCCAAACCGAAATAAACCTGATGAAGTGGAAATCCTTTTTAATTTGCAACGATCATAACGCGTAATGCTGAGGCACGAAGCAGCTGTAACCGATACGCTTCCTCCTTATTCAAAGCACTAACAGCACCTGATTAAAAAGATTGGAACGATGGCAGGACTACCCTGACCCATTACCACCGTACCTTGCTTTTCTAATAAAGAAAATGTTATACCTCCGTTTTGGTTACCACAAGTTTTCGCTCAATAGTACCATAAACAATTAAATACTGGGCTATCATATAACTAGCCATAATTAAAGCACCACTTTGCAGAATAGGTTGGGCAAATTTACTAACTGCTAAAACACTATCAGACAGCAAGAAAAACAACGCGCCATAAAGTATTAGTTTAAAACTGAAAATATTCACCTTTCCATAACGGTTTACTGCCATCAGGGCCATTACGCAGATGATTATAGCATACATTAATACAGGAAATTGCATAGGGCCGAGATGTGGTTGCAGGTAAAAGAACAAACCTGAACAAAAAATGGCAAAAGCGCCCACTGCCCATAGAAAATAGGGTGTTTTATGACTTGGATTGGATTTATGATCGAGTGTAAAAGCCCTGATGTAAAAAATATGGCATATTAAAAATGCAAGAAGTCCGAAGATAAAATAAGTAGTTCTTCCATTTTGCAGCATCAGCAATATATCTCCTGCCCATGCGAAAATCAGGCCTGTAAAAATCCGCTTATGGAAACGTCCTTTCAGGTTGGAACCCACATAAAGCCATACCAAAAGCACCACAACAATTAAAGGTTTAGAGAAATAACGGAGTTGTATATTATTGGTATATTCTGCATACAGCTGAACAATAAATACCAGAAAAAACATAAAGGAATATAGTTTAGTCTTCATCAGGATTGGGATTTGCCTTTTGCAAATTAAAGAACCAAATTACGGATATTAACTGGATTGCTGCAAAAATTACCTGATATCCTACCGGGATTTTCAAAATAATAATTAACAACAGGCCAAAAAATAACCTGAAATATTCAAACTTTATCTGCCATGTTTTCTGCTCTAACAAAGCACCACAGGTGATTAGCGTGAGTATAGTGAAAAAGGAACCACAGATCAATGCTAGAATATCCATTTTATGGTAGGAGAACAATATAACCGAACCGGCAAGCAGTGCAACCAGAAACTGCACCAACACATATCCCGTTAATTTAGAATGATATACGGGATTGTATTTCTGATAGGTTAACGGATTAATTTCGGGTGCAGATTGAAAACCACCCAAATGCGCGGGGAACCAACCCGGAGGTTTGATAAAAACCTTGATTTTATCGCTCAGTTTGGGTGATTGCCTGGCGGTTTTTACCAGATCGTCCCAATAGTGAAGGTTTGCCCAAACCGGGTTCCAGCTGGCCAGTGGCTTTGTAATACCATAATAAACTTCTTCCTCTTCTTTTTGGAAAGTACCAAAAATGCGGTCCCAGATGATTAAGGTACCGGCATGGTTTTTATCGATGTATTTAGGATTGGAGCCGTGGTGTACACGGTGATGCGATGGTGTATTCAATATATATTCCAGAAAGCCCATATTTTTAACCGCCCGGGTATGGATCCAAAACTGGTAGAGTGTGTTAAATGAACTCAGGGTTAAAAACATAATCGGATCAAACCCAACAAAAGCCAATGGCAGGTAAAACACCCAGCTAAACCAGCCCTGAAACCAGCTTTGACGCAGCGCTACCGTTAAATTATATTCTTCACTCTGGTGGTGTACAATATGTGCGGCCCATAAAGCATTTACCTGATGACTCATCCGGTGGAACCAGTAATAGAAGAAATCGACACCAATAAATAAAAGAATCCAGATCCAGATGGTTTTGGGCAGCTCGAACAAACGCCAGTGCTCAAAAATGTATTTATAACCAAAAAACAGGGCTGTTTTCATAAAAATGCCGGTAAGCTGCTGCCCTATCCCCTGGCTTAAATTGGCAATACTATCGTTAAGCCGGTAATAATTTAACTTTTTATAGAAATTATATGCCAGTTCAATCCCGATCAGGATAAAAAATACGGGTACAGATAAAGCAATGTAATCTACTTTCATACTGGCTCAAAATATTTGGTTGGCATTATTTCATACAATTTATAAAATATTCCCCTCAGGAGAAAATCTTCAAGATGTAATATTTGTGCGTGTTTTGATTTTGTTATTGATTTCTGTCAAATTCGCCTTAACTTTGGCTGCTAAACAAATTGATCAGGGCATTTTGCCCGGTTATAATGATTCATCCCATCAACATGAAAAAATTATCCCTCCTTCTGTTTTTACTGGCCACAGCATTTTATGCAAAAAGCCAAACTTTGGTACTGGCTAAAGATGCCGGCCAGTATGTTGGTAAAAATGTAACCATCTGCGATTCGGTTTACAGTACGAAGGGCCTGGATAAGTTAACGCTGATCAATTTAGGTGGTGCTTACCCAAAAGAACTGATTACGGTAGTAATTAATAAGGAAGATGAAAGTAAGTTTCCATCAGAACCCGCCAGCATGTTTATGGGAAACAAAATCTGTGTTACAGGAATTGTAAGCGAGTTTAAAGGTAAAACCCAGATTGTGGTAACCGATCCGAAGCAGATTGTTGTAAAGTAATCATTTAACCCTTTAAAGTTAGTTTAAAACTACACCAATCGGCCACTTTTCCATATTCTTTTTTATATCATACTCAAAACGTAAGCAATTAATGTTTTCGTTTAACTGCCCGTTGGGCTGAAAAAATAAAAAACCTAGGCTTCCCCTCATTTTAAGGAGGTAGGCTTCGGTTTGAGCGTTAAGAAAAGTTATTATTTTGGAAAAAATGTCAGTGAAGTAGTGCCTCTTCAGTCGGCAGGAACTTAATCATGCCAACCTCGTAAGCATAGATATCCTTATTATCTGATTCGAAGATTCAAAATCCTTTTAATATTTCATAATTCATTATACATATAGGCATATTTCCTTGATGAATCGTTTTATTTCCTTGATGAATATTTCTCAGTACTGTAGTTTTTATTACACCAAAAATTTAATAATCAGATAAGGTAAACCTAAAGCTACGGCTCCGCCATAAATGATATCGAGCCAAAAGAAAGATCCCAATGCTCCTGCGTAGATAAAACCCACTATGGGCGTAACTACAATTTTAGACAGCCATGATGTTGTGTTAGATTTCACGACCGCATTCCACAGCACATTTGCATCTCCTGTACTCGGAAAAGCATGTGCCCCTATCGAAATGGCGAGGTACATCAGCAAATAATCCAAAACATTAGCCGAATCGAATTTAAACTGCAGCGAAGCAGAAAAACCGATGATAAAACACAACAGCGAGTTCACAATAAACGGACCTACCGAAATGAATACCGTTTGATAAACCTTTGAGGTGGGTTCGTGGATGACGTAACCAACCGGATTTTCAGTCCTGAAATAACAAACTTCAAACACGGGCACTTTAAATAACCTGCAAAAAAGCTGGTGGGCAAGCTCGTGTACAATTACGCCCGGAAACGTGGCAATACTGATAAAAATACCTGGAATAAACATGATGTGATTTTCTGATTATCTGTAAATTTCTGAACCTGTTATAATTGGTGATAAACGTTTTGATATCGTACTATCACCGGATTTTGTTTCGTGTGCTCTTATCCTGGCCAAACTTGCGAGGCTTTCTTTTTTTCTACCGGCAAAATAATCTACCATGGCTTTTGCTTCCATGGCGCTATCATCATCCGGATTGAGGGCCAGGGCCTGTGAAACAAATACAGCAGCTTCCTTATCATGTTTGCGCTTAAGCTCAATTCTGGCTTTTTGCGCTAAAACATAAATATCTTCGGCGTTAAATGCCAGTAAACGATCGCATATTGCCAAAGCTTCATCATATTTGCCGTATTTCTTTTAACGGCAGTAAGTAAGCTCAATGCCTGATAAAAATTCGGATCTGTAGCCAATACCTTGTTTACAATGCCTTCTACATGGTCATAATCTTTTGTTTCATATAAAAAATTGGCGATATGAACTTTTAATACAATTTCATCTGTGCTGTCTACCATAGCCAATAATTTTACCTTATCATTTGCAACGGCAACAATACGCTTATACATCAACGTGTCTTTAGGGAATACCTGACTTATATAATCCGACGCAGTATTTACAGTGTTGAATAAGTCCTGATCATCGGTTTTTACATCTGCAATCTTTGCATAGGCAATCTGGTATGCCTGAAAATCGAAAGTATAGGCACTTGCAACCATCATATACGCATTGGCATTAAAATCAGCCGGAAACTTATTGAGTACTAAAGCAAGCTCGCGTTTTGCCGTTAAAAAATGTTTTTGATCAATGGCATTTTCGGCTTTCCCCAGGTGGATGGCTGCAGAGATATACTGTTGTGTACGCACCAGGCTGATAACCATCACCGTCAGGATACCCAGCGCGAAAAACCTGATCCATTTTGGAATGGGGAATTTAATTAGCTTTTTTCTACAATCAGAACATAAATTTACGGCGTGCCCGGGTTCATAAATGTTTAATTGACAGTTGGCGCACAAGCTTTCGTTAAAATTGCTTTCTGACGCACTTTCAGTCGGGTGATTTTCCTGCATGTGAGATTCGTTAAAGAAATAAAGATAATATTTTCTAACTGTTTTGACTATTGCAGCACATCAAATTTCAAAAAGCTTTGTTTTTTTGAATCTATTGCCATAAAATTCATAGTTTTGACTTTTAACCTGCCTATGCCTGCTATACTAAAACGAAATACGTTAATTTTTATCCTCCTTTTACTTATTGCTGCCTTTACAGGATTAAGCTTTTTCATTGCCCAGCATCCCATATTAGCTTTTGATATCAAAACATCACTGTTTATACAACAATACCATGCCGATTGGCTGGATAAAGTAATGCTGGCGATCAGCTTTTTCGGAGAACTGCCTTTTTCGCTGCTATCTGTGGTAATTGTTGCGGCTATTTTCTACTGGCAGAAATATAAACGCGAAGGCATATTTATTTCAACTGTTTTATTATCAGGTTTAATTATCCTAGGCATAAAGAATATCATTAACCGACCCAGACCAACTGCATTTTATGTTCGTTTGGTTGAGGTAAACCGTTTTCAGAGTTACCCAAGCGGACACGTACTCTCTTATACCCTGTTTTTTGGATTTCTTATTATTTTAATGAATCATCTGAAAGATATACCTAAAATTACCAGAAATATCATTTCCTTTTTATCAGCGTTTCTGGTGATTACGATTGCGCCATCCAGGATATATTTGGGCGCACACTGGTTTACTGATACGGTAGGTGGCTTTTTATTGGGATTGATCTGCCTTTTTCCGCTTTGTTATTTTTATTTTAAAAAAGCGGTTAAGCCTTAATCTTTCCCTTCCTGTTTTTCTTTCTTTCTAATCCTGCTCAGCGTTTCTATCCTGATCCCTAAATAACTTGCCAGGTATTTTAAGGGTACCCTGTGTTGCATTGTAGGGTGTCCATTTTTAAATTGACGGTAACGGGCTTCGGCAGAAGGTATCCTGGATAAAACAGACCGTTCCTGCGATATATGGTAATTTATGGCCAGAATTTTTCTGGCAAGTATATTGGTTTCTGGAAACTGCTCATATAACGCATCAATAAAACGATAAGGCAGGATCAGCAGCTCTGAATCTTCCAATGCCTGGAATTTCTCTTCGTAGGTGGGTTTAAGCATTGCCGGATTCCGGATGCTTCCGATTAAGTGGTCCTCATCTGTTAGCCAGGCCGTAATATCTTTTCCTTCATCTACAATATAACTACGCAGCAGGCCCTTTGTCACAAAAAACAGATAATCTCCGTTTAATTGATCAACGCATGGAAGAATATCGTTTTTCCGCACAGAAACTTTAAATGTTTCTGCTTTTATACGCGCAGCAACCTGATCACTAAGCGGCTGTAAATGTTTTAAATATTCGATTAGACGATCACTCTCGTGCTTTTCAGCAGTCATAATATTAGGTTGCGATTAAAAATGTAATCTATAACTTGTATGCGGCATTTCAAATACCCAAACGGTTCATCCGATAATAAATTACAATCTAAGCTAAATTTATTTTCCGTCGCTTTTTTGTTTCATTATTTATGGAACAATATAAATGTTAAATTTTGGAATGGTGACCGTATTTTAACATGACGATTGGAAAAATCTGATAATTTTGCGGGCATGACAAACGATAAACCCAAAGCTTTTCTTTTCGATCTCAATGGTACCATGATTAACGACATGGCTTTTCATAACCACGCATGGCATAATATCCTTACTCAGGATTTAGGTGCAAATATCAGCTTCGAAGCAGTAAAAAAACAGATGTACGGTAAAAACCAGGATCTTTTGGAACGTGTTTTCGGTGTTGGTCATTTCACACAGGAGCAGATTGATCAAATCTCTATCGAAAAAGAGCACAGGTACCAGGCTGCATACAAAAAACATTTAACACTGATTGCCGGTTTGGGCGATTTTTTAGAAAAGGCAAAACAAACGGGTATACAAATGGCTATAGGATCGGCAGCGATTCCTTTTAATATTAATTTCGTACTCGATAATTTAAATATCCGCCATTATTTTAAAACCATAGTAAGTGCCGATGATGTGGTAAACAGTAAACCCGATCCTGAAACCTTTACCAAAGGCGCTCAGATTTTAGGCGTAAATGCCAGCAATTGTATCGTTTTTGAAGATGCCCCAAAAGGTGTTGAAGCGGCACAAAATGCCGGGATGAAATGCGTAGCACTCACCACCATGCATACAAAAGAAGAATTTACGGCATATAACAACATTATTGCCTTTATTGAAGATTATACCGACCCTATTTTGCAGGATCTTTTTTAAACAGATACGGCCTGTGTTGCCACAAGCCGTATACATGTTATCATCAAAGATGTAGGGATTACCAAATTAATTATTTGGTAAATTTGTAGATAGAACTTGTTTTATATAACTGCCCCGGTTTTAATACTGTTGAAGGGAACGCAGGCTGATTTGGAGAATCGGGAAAGTGCTGTGTTTCCATGGCAATGGCCGTTCTGAAATCATCTTTTGCGCCAGATTTAAAAGTATTTTTGCTTTGCATAAAGTTACCGCTATAAAACTGTAAACCAGGCTCCTGCGTGTAAATATCCATCACCACACCCGATTTATCGCCTTTAACAGTTGCCGCGTGGAACATGCCCATAGCCTTTGTTTTATTCAAAACATAATTATGATCGTAGCCCTTACCAAAAGTTAACTGTTCGTTTTTATCGTTAATACGTGCACCTATTGTAGTTGCTTTTGTAAAATCAAAAGGTGTACCGGCAACTTTTTCGATTTTTCCGGTTGGGATCAAAGTCGAATCTACAGGCGTATAACCATCCGCATAAATCTGAACCTCATGGTTTAAAATGGTGCCGCTTCCATCGCCGTTTAAGTTAAAAAAGGCATGGTTGGTTAAATTAACAACTGTGGTTTTATCTGTTTTGGCCTCATAATCCATTTTCAGTTCATTGTCATCCGTTAACGTATAGGTTACCTTAACATCTAAGTTTCCTGGGAAATTTTCATCTCCGTCTTTCGATAAATAATGTAGCACCAACGTACTGGCATTTGGCTGGGTAGCATCCCAAACCACATATTGATAGCCTTTTTTACCGCCATGTAATGTATTCTGCCCGTTATTGGTAAACAGCGAATAGGTTTTACCCTCTAAAGTAAATTTCCCTTTAGCTATGCGGTTGCCATAACGACCAATGGTTGCACCAAAATAAGGCTCTGTTGATTTTTCATAATCGCTTACACTTTTAAAACCTACCACTACATCAACCAGTTTCCCGTCTTTATTTGGCACCAGTAAACTCACCAAACGTCCGCCGTAATTGGTAAAAATTGCTTCAGCGTTATTTTTGTTTTTTAAGGTGTATAAAGCAGTTTGTTTACCGTCAATTTCTTTCTTAAAAGAATCGGCAACTAATGTTACTACTGCTGAAGAATCGCTTTTCAAACTATCCGTTGATGAAGTTTTTTTGGATTCAGACTGGCATGATGCTAACCCGATTGCAGCCAGAACGCCGAGGCCCGCTAATGATTTTAATTTCATAAAATGGAATACTTGGTTTAGAATTTTATTTGAGTTTTTAAATATAAGTATATCACTTAACTTTACAAATAAAACGTTTTAGATGATTGTGAAGGCATCTGTTTTTAAAAATTTCAATACAAATAACATCTATGAGACGATTTGTAGAAACAATGATAACAAAACGTAGAACAACTAAAAACTGTATACAAATTGTTACCTCCCATTACAGTTCTTAAATAAAAAGAAATAAGGTTTCTAAAACCTGACTTCTTTGGATATAACCAAAAACCTGAACCATAAAACAAACCTGACCGAATGAACCTTAAACATTTACTCAAAATTATTCTGCTCTGTGTGGGCAGCACAAGTTTTGCACAGGCACAGCAAGTCGCCTTACGACAAAACCCTTATCTCGAATTACCTTTGGGTGCGATTAAAGCCCAAGGCTGGCTGAAAGAAATGCTCATCAGACAAAAAACCGGTGCAACAGGTAATCTTGATAAACTCTATCCTTCGGTAATGGGACAGCGCAATGGCTGGCTGGGTGGCGACGGCGATCAATGGGAACGGGGACCCTACTGGGTAGACGGGCTTTTACCTCTCGCTTACATTTTAGATGACAAAGAATTAATTGCCAAAACCAAACCCTGGGTAGAATGGGCCATAAAAAGTCAACAACCCGACGGGTATTTCGGTCCGATTAAAGATTACGGTCCGGAAGCCGGTTTACAACGCGATAACAGCAGAGACTGGTGGCCAAAAATGGTGATGTTAAAGATCTTAAAACAGTATTATTCGGCAACAAATGATAAAAGGGTCATTACCCTGATGACCAATTATTTTAAATACCAGTTAAAAGAACTTCCCGCAAAGCCCTTAGATTATTGGTCGTTTTGGGCCAGGTACCGTGCAGGAGATAACCTGGCAGTGGTTTATTGGCTTTACAATAAAACCGGAGACCAGTTTTTACTGGAACTTGCCGATCTGATCCATAAACAGACTTTCGATTTTACCAATGCCTTTAAGGATGGTGATATGCTTACAAAATTTGGCAGTATTCATGCAGTTAACCTTGCTCAGGGTATGAAAGAACCTTTAGTTTACTATCAGCAGCATCCTGATCAAAAATATGTGGATGCGCTTAAAAAAGGCTTTAAGGATTTAGATAAATACAATGGTTTTGCCAATGGCATGTTTGGAGGAGATGAATCGTTACATGGCAATAACCCTACTCAGGGATCAGAACTTTGTACAGCCGTAGAAATGATGTTTACCCTCGAAAATGCTTTGGAAATTACAGGCGATCTGGATTATGCCGATCGTTTGGAAAAAATAGCATTTAACACCCTGCCCGCACAAAGTTCTGATGATTACCTGAAACGTCAGTATTTTCAGCAGGCAAATCAGGTGATGATCAGCAGGCAAATGCATAATTTTGATGTAAACCACCATGGTACCGATTTATGTTACGGCCTGCTTTCGGGTTATCCCTGCTGTACCTCTAACATGCACCAGGGCTGGCCAAAATTTACGCAAAACCTCTGGTATGCCACTGCCGATAAAGGCGTGGCCGCTTTGGTATATTCGCCAAGCGAAGTAAAACTTAAAGTAAAGGATGATAAAGAAATTATAATCAGAGAAGAAACCAATTATCCCTTTGAAGAATCGATCAGGTTTTCATTAACCTTAGACAAAAAATCAAAAACAGTAAATTTTCCTTTTCATTTAAGGATCCCATCGTGGTGCACAGAAGCAACCATCAGAATTAACGGCAATGTTTTGCAAAACGCAAAGGGAAACCAGGTAATTAAAATAAACCGCGACTGGAAATCGGGCGATGTGGTAGAGCTGGCTTTGCCAATGCATATTTTTAAGAATAACTGGTTCGAAAATGCTGTTTCGGTTGAGCGCGGGCCGATTACCTATGCACTTAAAATCGGAGAAGAGGTAAAAACCATCACGAACACTAAAGACCCTATTGATTATGGCGATACTTTTGATGAGATTCATCCCACCACACCATGGAATTATGCTATTTTTAATATTCCCTCGGATAAACTGGCAGAAAATTTTACCGTTGAGAAAATTGCCGGCACCAATAATTACCCATGGAACCTTGAAAATGCGCCAATCCGGATCAAAACCAAGGCAAAACGCATCCCTTCATGGAAACTGTATAACGAAATGGCAGGACCTATCCCCTATAGTATGATTTATCAGTTTGAAACGGCTAGAGAGGCTGAAGAAATCACACTGGTTCCATACGGATCAACACGGTTAAGGATTTCACAGTTTCCGCAGGTGGCGAGATAATAAATACGTCCATATTGATAATAATCCGCCAAAACTGATTATTATTGCGCCAATCAAATCCAAAATATGAATCACAACATATCAGCAGATCGTTACGATAAAATGTTATACCGCCGCTGTGGTAAAAGCGGACTTAAATTACCGGCCATATCATTGGGCCTGTGGCATAACTTCGGACATGTTAATGTTTTCGAAAATAGCAAAAACTTAATTTATACGGCCTTTAACAATGGCATTACACACTTCGATTTAGCCAATAATTATGGTCCGCCCCCGGGATCGGCCGAAGAGGTTTTCGGAAAAATCCTCCACGAAGATTTTAAAGGCTACCGCGATGAGATGATTATTTCGAGCAAAGCCGGATACACCATGTGGGATGGTCCTTATGGCGATTGGGGATCAAAAAAATACCTGGTATCCAGTTTAGATCAAAGTTTAAAACGCATGAAACTGGATTATGTGGATATTTTTTATCACCACCGTCCGGATCCTGAAACCCCGCTTGAAGAAACTATGGATACCCTGAGTTTAATGGTTCAGCAAGGCAAGGCTCTATATGTAGGTATTTCAAATTATCAGGCAGAAGAAGCTGCAAAAGCGATTAAAATTTTAAAAGATAACGGAACGCCATGTCTAATCCATCAGCCTAAATACTCCATGTTCGAGCGTTGGGTAGAAGGTGGTTTGCTTGATGTTTTAGAAGAAAATGGAGTGGGTTGTATTCCGTTTTCTCCGCTGGCGCAGGGATTGCTCACCGATAAATACCTCCACGGAATACCGGCTGATTCGAGAGTGGCAACAAGTGGTGTTTTTTTGAATGAAAGTAACATTACGCCTGAGAAAATCGAAGTAATCAGCAAATTAAACGAAGTTGCCAAATCACGCGGACAGAAGCTGGCGCACATGGCTTTATCATGGATTTTAAAGGATAGCCGTATTACTTCAGTATTGATAGGTGCCAGTAAACTAGAGCAGATAACTGATTCAATTAAAGCTTTAGATAATATTACTTTTAGTGAGGCTGAAATAAAACTAATTGATGAGATATTAGGTTAAGTGAAACCGAGAGATCTATGGAGCATATCTTCCATAGATTTCTCCACTACGGTCGAAATGATGGATTTCTTTTAAACCATTATCCCGATCCGAATCTATTGTATGAAACGTCCCGAGTATTAGGGAGAGAGATCTATGGAGCATATCTTCATAGATTTCTCCACTACGGTCGAAATGAAGGACCTTTTTTCGTTTCAGCTTTCAAAACCAAATCAGCTTAAAACCGTTTAAGACATAAATCCTTTTATATTTCTTAAACCTATGGCAAGAGCCAACAATTCTATTTATAGCGCTTTAGCGGCCAATTTATTAATCGCAGTAACCAAATTTATCGCCGGGGCATTTACCAACAGCTCATCCATGATTGCCGAGGGCATCCACTCCACCGTTGATACCAGTAACCAGCTTTTATTACTGTACGGTTTAAAAAGAAGTGTAAAACCACCCGATAAATCACGGCCATTTGGTTATGGTAAAGAACTGTATTTCTGGTCGTTCATTGTATCCATCATGATTTTTGGTTTAGGTGGCGTGGTTTCAATCTCGCAGGGCATTGCGCACATCCGCCATCCAGAAGTTCTGGGAAACCCCACATGGAATTACATAGTGCTCGGTTTATCTTTTATTTTCGAAGGTGCTTCGCTGATTATCGCGATGAAAGAATTTAATAAAACGCGTAAGGGCCTGCCCTGGTGGAAAGCCATTATTAAAAGTAAAGATCCCTCAGGCTTTTTAGTGCTGTTTGAAGATGGTGCCGCTGTTTTAGGTTTGTTGATTGTTTTTATTTTTATGGTGCTAAGCCATAATTTAAACCTGCCATTTTTGGATGGACTGGCTTCTGTATTAGTCGGAACCCTTCTCATTTTTGTATCATTTATTTTGGCAAGGGAAAGCAGTAGTTTGTTAATGGGCGAAGGTTTAACCTCAGAAACCCAGCAGAAAATTAAAGATCTCGTAGAAAATGACCAGGATGTAATTACCGTAACAAGTATTCTATCTCAATATCAATCGCCAAAAGAAGTGTTGCTGGTGCTGATTCTTACCTTTAAGGCCGAATTAAATACCACCGATTTAACCAATGCGATCGACCGCTTGCGTGATAAGATAAAATCAGAATACAATGTAATTAAGTTTGTGATTATCCAGCCCCAATCTGCAGATGTAGCGGAGAACGACTTTAGCAAAGATATTTACCTGGAATAAAGTGATGGAATTTCTAACCACACAGGTCGCAGAGCGCGAGGCAAACATGCGCTAAAATAGGTCGTTATCTCGACTTAAGCAGCGCGCAAAAGAGAGATCCATCTAGAGATAGATTTCTCCACTACGGTCGAAATGACGGTATTTAAGGATGTTGTGTTGCAAAAGATCCTTCGACTACGCTCAGGACGACAAATAGGAAGAAAGCAGGTATTAAAAGAAACGTCGTCATCTCGACTGAAGCAGCGCGCAACGGAAAGATCTATCTAGAGATTAATTTCTCCGCTACGGTCGAAATGACGGTATTTAAGGATGTTGTGTTGCAAAAAATCCTTCCGCTACGCTCAGGATGACAAACTGGATTTTTAAAACGGTCGCATTTGGTCATTGAAAATTAATCATTGGTTATTAAAACTCAACATTTTCCATCCCCCATCTTACATCACTTCACGTATACCGTTTTAATATTCACAAATTCGTGGATTCCGAACATGCCCAATTCGCGCCCGTAGCCCGATTGATTGATTCCACCAAAAGGAAGTGCAGGATCTGATTTTACACCTTCATTTACAAAACATGAACCTGCTGCGAGTTTATTCCGGGCAATATCTTCTGCCAATATCAGATTTTCTGTAAAAACGGCTGCTCCCAACCCGAAATTGGTATCATTAGCGATGCGGATGGCATTTTCAGTATCTTCAGCAGCAATAATTGCTGCAACCGGTCCAAATATTTCTTCATCATAGGCCAAAACGCCTTTTTTTACATCAGTTAAAATTGTAGGCGTGTAATAGGCATGTTTGCCACCTATTGACGGAATTTCGCCACCCAAAATACATTTTGCGCCTTGTTTTATACTTTGTAAAACCTGCTGGTGCAGCTCATCGCGAAGTTCGGCCCTGGCCATTGGCCCTAAATTGGTTTTTTCCTGTAATGGATTGCCGGTTATTTTGCTTTCCATCTCAGCTTTAAAGAGCGCGGTAAATTTTTCGAGCACAGATTTAACCACGATAAACCTTTTTGCAGCAATGCAGCTTTGGCCATTGTTAATTAACCTGGCTTCAGCACATATTTTGGCTGTCTTTTCGAGATTGGCATCTTCAAGAACGACGTAAGGATCGCTCCCTCCTAGTTCCAAAACTGTTTTTTTGATTAGTTTACCAGCCTGTTCGGCTACTTTTTTACCAGCCTCAGTACTTCCGGTAAGCGTTACTGCCTTAATATTTGGATGTTCAATTACTTTTGGTATCGCATTATTGCTACAGATCAGTGTTTTAAATACATTAACCGGAAAACCGGCATCTTCAACCAACTTTTCTATTTCGATGGCACAACCTGTAACACCCGACGAATGTTTTAAAACCCCGCAATTACCAGCCATTAACGCAGGCGCTAAAAAACGAAACACCTGCCAAAAAGGGAAGTTCCAGGGCATAATGGCCAAAACCAATCCTATTGGTTGAAAACTCACATAACTTTTTGTGGCATTGGTTTTTATGGTTTGATCAGCAAGAAATTCAGCACCATTTTTAGCATAATATTCGCAAACTGAGGCACATTTTAAGATTTCTGCAATACCAGCCTGTAACGGTTTACCCATTTCCAGCGCCATCAGTTTAGCCAGTTGATCTTTGCGTTCGGTTAAAAGCTTTGAAAGCTCCAATAGTAACTTTGCCCTTGAATTAAGATCAGTTTGCCTGTAAGTTAACCACGCCTCATGCGCCTGATTAATTTTCTGCTCAATTATTTCTACAGAATCTTCCTGATAGGTTTTTATAACTTCGCCGTTAACGGGATTGATAGATAAAATACTCATGGCAAACTAACAAATTGAATTCATAATTGTGTTTTTAAATCACAAATTAATCTTTTAAAGAAGCTAGTGGAATGTGAAAATGAAAGGTAGATCCTTCTCCATAATTACTTTCTGCCCAAATTTTGCCATCATGCAGATCAATGATTTCTGCACTAAGGTATAAACCGATGCCAAAGCCGGAAATGGTTTTGGTTTCAAGGCTTTCTACCCGGTAAAAACGATCAAAAAGCCTTCCCATATCTTCCTGTTTGATACCGATGCCGTGATCACGGACCCTAACATTTACCTTATCTTCTACAATTTCAGATTCGACCACCACAGCACTGCCCGGTTCAGAGTATTTAATGGCATTACTTACCAGATTGGAAATTACGGAAGCTATTTTTTCGCGATCTGCGTTAATTATTTTAGGATCACCTTCTATGAAATGGATCTGATAGGCCGAGTGGACTAAACGGGCGTCTTCAACTACATCACAAATTAGCTTGTCCATATCGAAATCAGACCTGAATAGTTGAATTTTTCCAGACTCCAGCCGCGATACATTTAAAAAAGACCCGATCATGGTGCTCATTTTACGGATCTGCTTTTGAACTTTATCTAACGTATTGATAATGAAATCATCTGCTACCGTTCTTTTCTGCATCAATTGCACATACGCACTGATAGAAGTTAAAGGTGTTTTCAACTCATGACTTACCATACTGATAAAATCATGTTTTTGCTGATCCTCTTTTATACTGATCATAAGCTGTTCCTGATCAAGCGCCTCTCGTTGCTGTTCGGTATCTTTGATTACTTTTTGGGCATATACCATGTCGGTAACATCGCTTGCAGTATGCAATATACAATAGGGCAAACCAGATTCGTCTTTAATAGCCTTGTATTCGTAACTGTAGTATGCCGTTTGCAGCTTACCATCTTTCATGGTTTCGGCGGCAATTGCATCTCCTTTATCTGTAATCCCCGTAAGCAGTACATTTTTGAGCATATTAATAAAAGGCTGCCCTTTTAACTCGGGTACTGCTTCCTCAAGCGGTTTGCCGATAATTGACCGGTCTTTTCCCCAAAAGGCAATCATGGCATCATTGGCCATTTCAATTACAATATTTTCTGAAGTATAAATGGCTGTTGCATCTTTCGATAGGGCGAGTACATTTAACAGTTGATCGCTGCTTAAAATCTTAGATTGGCTAGTCATGTATATTTTGAAGATTAAATTACTTATCGTGATAGTACCTTAAACATTTCAGGTATATAACATACAAGCAGTTGCACTAAATGTTTGGGCTTTTGTTAAATGTTATGGTCCTTTTTTATTTTACTGCGGATTTTTTGTTTCAATACCCCTGCTGCCTGGGTATATCCCCCTTCTGCACCATCAACAAAATGGATATGATCATCTACCAGATCCCTTACATAACACGACATTACCGATTCTCCACTTACATACAAACCATATAAAATGTCATTTTTAGCTTCCATTATATCCAGCTCTTTCTGCAAAGCCAAACGCTGCTGTTCTGTGCCAGTAATAACTGTGTTAATTCTTCCATCTATTACCAGCGTATCAGACATGGCTACAAGCTGTTTAAGGTAGTTTTTGCCGCTCTCCGTCCTGAAATAAATGTAGCCGTAAATATTAATGAACCAGGATTTAAGCAGTTCAAATAACCTGATTTTTCCCAAACGGTGTTTCATTTCTTTGCCCAAACTGTTAAAACTTGTTTTAAAGATTAATTTCGACACTGAAATGGGCTGACGCTTTTCCGGCGTCCCGTAAATCTGATCAAGGCAATGAATCACCTGGCTAAACATAGCTGCCTGTTTTGTAAAATCTCCTGCAACCACAATCAAGGTTACAATCTCTTCACTGTTTTCTGGCGGCTCAATTTTATCCCAGCGGCACTGCATCCCGCTTAAATCAATTTCTTCGCTGGCCGTGTCGTGCCCTGATAACAGGTAATCATCACCCTTGATCAGTTTTTCGGCATAATCCAAACCATCGCCTAAAACAACAGGAATGGAAAACGTTTCAGAACTGCTGAACCTGCTGATTCTGAGATTATGCCCCCGGGCATAAATTTCTTTAACAGCCACAATACCTACCCTTAAATCGAGGTTAAAATTTCCCTGCGTATTTTCTTTATACTTCAATAATGATTTTATCACTTCATCCGTAATTCCGGACGGAACAATAAACGTTGCCCCATCCCCTCCAAAGAAAAAAGGTATTGAAATGTTGGCCTTGAAAGCAATGTTGAGCACAGCTACAATGCTTCCTGTGGCAATAAGGTTTACATTTTCGTGCAGGCCCGCGTTAACCGCCGCTGTTGAACTTTTAATGTCGGTAATAATCACATGCCAGTCTGCAGGCACTTCTTCAAATAGCCGGTTTTTTACCAGCAACTGATATAATGGAATTTTATTTACAGGCAGATTGGAATAAAAGTGATCGTTGCTATTTAACATAATCCGGTTTAGAATATACTAATGTACGTATTATGAAATGATGCGTATTTCAAAAAAATCAGACAATCATTAATCTTATTTAGAACAAATAAAAATAATTTTGGCATTATCATTCTAAAACAGTTCCTTTGCGCCAACTAAGAATTAATCTAAATAAGATGGATAAAAAATCTACTTTTCTATTTAAGCTGATGATCATTTTTTTGCTCCTTGCAGGAAATGTTATGGCACAAACCAAAAACGGAACAGTATCCGGTACAATCAAAACCAGCGATGGTAATCCTGCCACATATGTAAGCGTGGGTTTGAAAAATACCAATAAAACTACTCAGACTGATGAAAAAGGTTATTTCAGCATTAAAAATGTAATTCCGGGAACTTATACAATCAAAACGTCAGCAATTGGTATTTCTGCACAGGAAAAATTGATCACTGTAGTCGCTGGTCAAACAACCAACGCCGATTTCTCGATTGCTGAATCTTCATCCCAACTGGATGAAGTGGCCATTAATGGTTATAAAACGCCCAATAAAAAACCTGTTAATTTAGGAAAAATAGCCATTGCACCTATGGATCTGCCTCAATCTGTTCAAATTATCGGCAACCAGGTCATTACCGATCAGCAGGCAAACCGTTTGAGTGATGTTTTAAAAAATGTTAATGGTGTGGCTTTTGGTGAAAATCGTGGATCAGTAAGCGGTGAAACTTTTTTTGCCCGTGGTTATAGCTTGGGTGCCAATAACGTTTTCAAAAATGGATCCCGCGCAACCAGTGGCGGTATGCCCGAAACCAGTACTTTAGAATCGGTTGAGGTTTTAAAAGGAAGCGCTGCATTGCTTTACGGCGGTGTAAGTGGTGGTGCTGTAGTAAACATGGTAACCAAAAAGCCAAAATTCGAATACGGTGGCGAAGTATCCATGCGTGCCGGTAGTTATGGTATGTATAAACCAACCGGTGATATTTATGGACCAATTACGAAAAATTTAGCTTTCCGTTTAATCGGTACTTTTGAAGATGCAGCCAGTTTTAGAAACAGTGTAACTTCTAACAGGGTATACATCAATCCATCTTTGTTATATA
Source organism: Pedobacter miscanthi (assembly GCF_003315595.1). Classification (GTDB taxonomy): domain Bacteria; phylum Bacteroidota; class Bacteroidia; order Sphingobacteriales; family Sphingobacteriaceae; genus Pedobacter; species Pedobacter miscanthi. The sequence goes on from NZ_QNQU01000002.1 coordinate 106,494, forward strand.
AAATCAGCGAAAAAACAGACATTTTATTACAGGGTGATTATTTAAAAAGCAACATGACACCGGATTTCGGTATCGGTACGGTTGAAAATCAGATTGCTGACATTGGTCGTAAAGCTTTCGTAAATGCACCCTGGGCATACAACAAAACAAACACCGTTACTTCGCAACTAAATATTAACCATAAATTTAACGATAACTGGAAGTTGAATGTACTGGCCAACTTACAGTCTTATAACCGTAATTATTTCAGTGCCGAGCGTCCGTTTGCCGATACAAAAGCTAATAATCCCCTTCCTTATGGCTTTGCTGCCCGTAATGTTACGCGTTCTAAAACCAGAGAGTATACCTATAACGAACAGATTAACTTAAACGGTTATTTCAAAACAGGAAGCATTAGTCACACTTTATTAGTGGGTGCCGATGCGGATCAATCTCGTACCACGAGTGGTGGTTTTACATTCAACAATAACTTAACCATGTTTAACTATGGCAATGTAAACTTACTTGATCCTTCTACTTATTTTGGATCGGGAATTGAGCCAAATGTAAACGTAATTTCAGAAACCTTTGCACCATTATACCGCATGGGCACATTTGTGCAGGACTTGATCTCGGTTACCGATAAATTTAAGGTGCTTGCGGGTGTACGTTATACTTTCCAAAAAACACCCAGAACGGTTACCACTACCCTGGCAACAGGTGTACAAACCTTAAGTGTGAACAGTTTGGATAAATCGAAGGTTGAAAGCGCCTTTACGCCTAAATTCGGTTTAATCTACCAACCGTTAAAAACCACTTCGGTTTATGCCAGTTATTCGAGTAATTTTGTTCAGAATACGGGAACTGATATCAACCTCGCCCCATTGGATCCATCTACCTTGCAACAATATGAAGCAGGTGTTAAAAACGACTTATTTAAAGGCAGATTATCGGTTAATTTAACCTGGTACAGAATTGCCAATGATAAATTTGCACAACAGGCACTTTTAAATGCCCAGGGCGCTCCTAACGGAGATGCCAATATTAAAGAACTGAACGGAAAATCATTAAGCGATGGTTTAGAACTTGATATTACCGGAACAATTGTAAAAGGGCTAAATTTTATTGCCGGTTACAGTTATAACTTTATCCGTTATACAGAAACGCGTGATAAAACTGTTTTCACGGTACCTGCCCCTACTACTGCAAATCCTAATGCAACCCGTACAGTAACCCTGGGAGGAGTAATTGAAGGACAAAGATTGGTAGGTTCTACCAAAAACACCGCAAACGGAACTTTATTTTATACTTTCCAGGAGGGTAGCGTTAAGGGATTAAAACTTGGTGCATCAGCTTATTATACAGGCTCGCGTAATGGAGGTTATAACGATACCAAAGCTCAAACCTATAGCAGGTTAATACCATTAAGTGCATTTACAACATTTGATTTTTCTGCAGGTTACAGCTGGAAAAAACTTTCATTACTGGCTAAAATTTCAAACATCACTAACGAATTGAACTATTTTGTACATGAAAACTACAGCGTGAATCCAATTCCACCACGCCAGTTTATGACTACATTATCTTATAAATTCTAATAAGAGAAATGATCAATCAAAAAGCTCCAAACCGCAGGGTTACGGAGCTTTTTGATTTTTACATGGTTGGCGATTGTTCGTAAATGCTCCATTGCTGCTCTTTGGTTTTCGTTTTCTTAGCGAGGATAATAGCAGAATTGATTGCTCCTTTTTTATCTTCTGGTGTAACATACAGATTGGTTCCTTTAAGCCTGATGAGATAAACATCTTTCCCGGCAGGTTCAAATTCGTATTGCTGGTTTACACTGCCTAAATTCAGGGGTTGTTCTTCCAGTGCCACATCACCTGCTTTGGGCTGAAATGTTTTGCCTGTAAAGAGGTTTTTCAATTGATAGGTATTTCCTTCTACAGCCACGAAATTCCAGGTCATACATTTCCAGTTCTGCGGATCGTAAGCTACCAGTGGCGTGCCATTTTTACCGCTGGCATCTTTAACACGTAAAAGCATACCGGTTAGTACATTTTTAATGGCAAAATTTCCCTTGATGATTTGGGCAGAAACAACCTGATTTACCAGTATGGCAAGGCCTAATGTTATAAGATATCTTCTCATAACACTAATATAACCAATTTGTTAAGCAAGAAAAAATTAAAGAATAATCAGGATGGTACCTGATTTGAGCAGCTTAAAGTAATAATGGCATTCGCCATGACGGTTCACTTTTTCTATTTCACAAACTTTACCTGATTTTCCATATTCATCAGCTAATAAATCGCCAATTTTAATGCTATCTAAAAGATTTACATTAATAGACGCTCTTTTGATCAGTGTAGCGCTTTTTTCCATGAGATTGCGGTTTATTGTACTTACGCAATCAAAAAGACTTTGGTTTTGTAGTACCATCAAATTACTTATTAATAAGTATCTAAGATACACAATTGTAGTTTTAATTAGCAATACATTAATTCATAAATCCGTTTCATGTAGAGCGCTTCATCAATCTTGTTAAAAAACTCATGCCACTCTTCTCTGGTGAACACCAAACTGATATCAGGAAAAGGCGTTGATAAAATCACAACCTCCTTACCATCAGGCCGGTTTTCCAGATAGTCGTCGAAATCGAGTTTTTTGGTGGCCACGTAAAAAGCATCGAATTGTTCGAAAGAAAAATTCATGAGTACGCCCGATCGCCAGATATTTAAGACTTTACAATTGTTGCATTGTGCAATGGTGATATTTGCATTTTGGGCCAGAACAGTTGTTTTACACATGGGCTATTGATTAAATCGTTGCTTGATTTAGCAAATATCATATTATTTAGAATAATTCCAAATAATAAAATTGATTTATTCTGCGTCCCGTCATTTCGACCGTAGTGGAGAAATCTATCTCAAGAACATTTGTGATTTAGATCTCTCCATTCCACTGCGTTTCAGTCGAGATGACGCCGAGTTTTAATGAAGCCTGTAAATTACTGTCTATTTCCTTAAAAAGTCACTTCAAAAAAAATGCCTCCGGTTTATTGGAGGCATCTGATATTATTCGGCGTCGTAAATTACAACCTTTTCGAAATAAATCCTGAATTCATCCAGGAAAGCTTTATGTACCGGGTGCACCTGGTAAACATCGTGTGCAGCTAAATCTTCGAAAAATAAAATCAGGCTGAAAGTATAAGTGGTATCAACAACAGCACGCTCAATTGGTGCAGGTATACCAATGTGAAAGGTTTTTACAACTTCAATGCTTTCTAAAGTTTGTAATCCATTGCGGAAAGCAGCTTTTTGCTCTTCCGTGGTATCGGCTTTAAGCCAGAATAAAACGTGGTGTGCTATCATTTTTAATTTTTTGCCAAATATAATCAAAGCAGCAAAAGATTATTGCGCTTTATCCAAAAACACTTTTGGCTTTAGTAATGGCTTTTTTAAGGTCTATTCCCTTGCCCAAAACACCTTTAAACAAATCGCCTTCTGCTTTTAACCGATCGATTGCATTAAAAATATTAAAATCTTTCATTTTCAAACCCGGTTTTACCTCATCCCAATGTAATGGCATAGAAACGGTTGCCCCTGCTTTTGGCCGTAAGGAATACGGACAGGCAATAGTTGCCCCAGGTCTGTTCTGTAAAAAATCGAGGTACATTTTCCCTTTCCTTGCCGATACCATCCGCTCCAATGAAGTAAAATCAGGAATCTGTTTATTTACTAAATTCACCACAAGTTTTGCAAAAAGCTGACTCTGGTCATAATCATATTTCGCATTTAAAGGAATATAGATATGCATACCCGTTGAACCTGATGTTTTACAGAAACCGGGCACATCAATTGCATCCAGCACTTTTTTGGTTTCAAGCGCCGCTTCAACCACCTGATCAAAAGTATGTTTGTCAGGATCAAGATCGATCACGCAGTAATCAGGATTATCGGGGTGTTGCACACGACTAAACCAGGGGTTCATTTCAATACAACCTAAACTGGCCATCCACAATAAGGAAGCTTCGTCAGTGCCGACCAGATATTCTTTTTTTTCGCCTTCACCATTTTCATAGGGAAAGGTTTCAGCCCAGTCTGGAGCTTTGCCCTTAACATCTTTCTGATAAAAACTTGGCCCGTGGATCCCGCCGGGAAAACGGTTTAGGGATTGGGGGCGATCTTTAAGGTAAGGCAAAATATATTCGGCAACCTGGTAATAATAGTTGAACATATCCCTTTTGGTTACCTTATCTTCAGGCCAGTATACTTTACTCAAATTGGTGAATTTAAGTTCGTGGCCTTTTATTTTTCTTACCTGCGTTTCATCTTTAGGGTTCAATAGCGTTTTGCGGTCTTTCCCTTTTGGTGGTTTTATTGCTTCATCATGTCCGTCTTTTTCCTTAGCATCGTTAACAATTTCTGTGGTTGCGCTTTCTTCTTCCCGGATCACATCTTTCGCTTTCTTATCTTCGCGCATGCCCTGAAAGGAAGGATGGCGAAAAACCCCGTCATCTGTTACTTCGGTAAAGGCAACTTCGCAAACCAGTTGAGGCTTTAGCCAGGTAGCTTTTGCCCTTGGCGGATTTGGCCTGAAACGCGAAGGTTTATTTACATCGGGGATGCTTTCGAAAGGGCTTTTATCTACAATAAGCGGTTTAAACTGCTCCATCATCGTTTTCTGCAGTTTATCCGAAAATCCAGTTCCAACCTTACCTACGTATTGTAATTTTCCTTTCTCATATACACCCAGTAAAAGGGAGCTAAAAGATTTTGAAGTGTCTTCATTTTTGGTAAAACCGGCAATTACCACCTCCTGGCGTTTGTGAACTTTAATTTTTAACCACTCTTTCGATCTGCGGTCGGTAGCGTAAGTGCTGTCGGTTTTTTTGGCGATAATGCCTTCTAAACCCATTCTTTGGGCAGCATCAAAAAAATCGACTCCGCTCGCTTTAAAAACTTTTCCTAAGCGAACACGGTCATCATCGGTGGGTAAAATGTCGTTTAAAATTGCCTGGCGCTCATAAAGTGGTAATTCCATCAGGTTTTTGCCCTCGTACCACAAAATATCAAATACATAAAAAACCAGTTCACCATCAGCTTCGCTCCTCCAGTTCTGCAGGGAGCCAAAATTTGAGATCCCCTTGTCGTTTAAAACCAGAATTTCACCATCGAGCACTGCATTAATTTTCCACTCATTAAGCAGATCGTAAATGGGATAAAATTTTTCGTTAAATGATTTATTGTTCCTCGAAAAAAGTTCTACTTTTCCTTTGTTAATAAATGCCAGGGCACGGTAACCATCCCATTTCACCTCATATTGCCAATTTGGGTCATCAAAAGGTTCATCCACCAGTGTGGCCAGCATCGGTTTAATATTTTTGGGAATGACTGATTTTGGGGCTTTTTTTAAAATGGCCTTTACATCTATGTTTTTATCATCACCTACAGCTTTTGTTTCTTTCTTAGGTTTTGGTTCAGGATTTTTTTTTTCAGCTTTTATTTTTTGCTCTTTTCCTTCTTTCCAAACCTTATCGGATGTTTTCTCCATCTTTTCGATGGTTTTACCAGAAAGTACCGATTTATCCTCTTTGGTAATATCTTTAGCAGATGCATAATCATCCTTATGTTTAATCAGCAACCAGCCGTTCTCTCCCATCCCATGGGTTTTAACCAGGGCAAACTCGCCATGAAGTTTTTCTCCGTTCAGCTTAATTTTTAAGGAACCATCCTTCAGTTGCTTTAAGAGGTGTTTCTCCTGTGCCTTTTTGCCTTTAATACTTTCGATTGGCTCATAAGTACCTTCATCCCAAACAATAACGGTTCCTCCACCATATTCTCCCTGTGGGATAATCCCTTCAAAATCTTTATAATCGTAAGGATGGTCTTCTACCATCATGGCTAACCGTTTCGTTTTGGGATCAGTTGAGGGGCCTTTGGGAACCGCCCAGCTTTTTAAAACACCCTCCATTTCAAGTCTGAAATCATAGTGCAGGCGTGATGCATCGTGCTTTTGGATCACAAAATGTAACTTGTTCCGATCGCTGCTTTTACCTGATTTAGGCTCCGCCGTTTTTGAGAAATCGCGCTTTGAAACATACTTTTCCAGACTCATAATTAACGTTTTATTTTTTTAAATAATCTTCTACGGCATTGGACGATGTACCCACTGTTTGCACTGCTGCTTTGAGTTTATCTTTGCTTACGCCAAATTTATTAGACCAATAATCCAGCTCATAACCTTCGTTAATGTTGATCCTACCGCGATCAGCACCACCTGTTTTTTGTTTATCATCCATAACTATTTTTGATTAGACAGCTATAAAACAGCGCAATAACAAAAAAGGTTTTAACATCCGTTTTTACAAACGGGCATTAAAACCTTTAAAAAAATAAAATTTAAAACTTAATCTATTAGCGCAGTAACCATTTCTGGTTCTGTTTCTTCGGCATAGGCGAACCTATTATTTGTAGCTTTATAAATAATCCTAACCCATACTAAAAAATAAGGGAGGCTGATGATGGCCAGCGATAAGGGATGCGATTTGGCGAAAACCGGAAACAACAACAAGGGGAAATTACAGGTAATCAACAGTAAAACGGGCAGCAAAACCTTTTTCATGGCCTTATTATTTTCTTTTACATACCATATACCTACACCAATAATGGGAATAATGAAGGTACAGTCTTCTGCACCGGTACTGAATAATACCGGGAAAATCATTACGGATGACAGGATCATCAGTTGAAATTTATGCTTTCCGAAACAGGATAGATTTACAAATGGCAACATAAATAATAAAGCACCTAGACTAAGAAACAGAAAATTAGGTACTTTTCGTGCATCTAAAAGTTCCCTGAAGAAACCCATGATGGAAACATCGATTCCACCGCCCAAAACGTTTACCATATTTTTACCCACCAAAGAGTTTTTCCAGTCTACGTAACAGTGTGTCACATAAGCAGGTGAAGCCAAAAGCATAGGCAGTAGAAATATTACTACCGACCATAAAACCAACCATAAAATAAATGCCGGCTTTTTCCTGGCAAAGAAGAAAAAAACGAGTCCTACCACACCATAAAGTTTAATAAAGGTACCAAGCACGATGCAAAGTGCCGACCATATCCCTTTATCTTTATTCAGGAGGGTGTAACTTAATATCATTAATGCTCCTGCGCCCGCATTAAACTGCTGGTTAAGCATCGATTCTATCAAACAGGGAATGGCAATGTATCCGATAGCCACTTTCTGATCTTCTGTTAACGGCAGGGTTTGTATGGCTTTAAAGAGCAGGAAACAGTTAAACAGGTTCCACAGTAATAATCCTATCCAGTTGTGAAAAATTGCAAATGGTGCGATTAACAGGCTAAAAATCGGGCCATAGTGGTTGGCATCTTCGTGATAAGCCGGATAATATGCGTAAAGCGAACGCTCGTGCAGTAAATTTCTAAATGTATTTTCGAAAATAAGATAGTTATTGTAACGATGCGTGGCCCACGAATCTATTACAAAAACCAGGGTGATAAATACCCAGAGCGATAATACGAAACGATTATCCTGATAAAATTTTCGACGCGGGGACAGACTTTGAACGCCAGTTAGAAAATGATTTAGCATTTGTAAAAATTATATTACAATACAATAATAAAAATGTAAATCGACAAAACCTAATGATTTGTAAAGAAAATATTACTCTTTTTAAGGATAAATGTGAAGCTGTAAAAATAGCGCAAATGCATTATTTAAACGGAGTTTTAGCCCTGTAATTTGTAAAGCGCGATTACAATATCTTAAAATGTGCTGTAATCCCACATATCTCTATATTTTTTTGAGAATTTACTGACAAAACCACAAAACCAAAACATAATTATACGTGTTCTATGAGTATTACTAACCAAAATTCATAAAAAATGGAATATCAACTTAATTCGATGAATGCGAGGAAAGAATTTATCGATATCGCAGATGAACAAGATCGTAATTATTGGGCTGCAAGGCTTGGCATTAGCACCGAGAAGCTTAAATCAGCAGTTAAAGCACTTCACAGTATGGAATTTTCAAAATTAAGAGCATACCTGATGATGGAAAAAGTTAAATCCGGAAGTACCTATCAAAGATTTGTAAATCAGTAACAGCGATATGGAGTATAAAAGTGAAAGTAAAAATCAGGCAACTGTTAATCAACCGATTACCGATTGCACTCATTTAATCGATCTGCCGCCCGTTAAAAGTATTTTCGACCAAAAAGTAAAAGGTACAGAGGTAAGCCATCCAAAAGCCGGCATTAAACCTTTAACTGTTTTTTTCCATAAAAATGGCTTAGCCAAACTGCTTTAGGCTATTTAAAGAAAGATTGGTATAAACTGTTAATGGCTGCCCTGCTAAAATCGGGGAAACCATCCGTGTAGGTGGCATTTATTCCATTGGTTATAATTACGAATCCAAATTTTTCTTTGGGGTTAAAAAACATGGTACTATATAATCCGTAAGCTGAGCCGGTATGCCCTTTTAATTTCACGCCTGGAATTAAGCTGTCGGCCGTTCTGATTGCAAAGCCATAACCTTCATCATCGGTTAATGCGGTTTGCATCTGTTTTGCACTCTTTTTGCTTATAATTTTTACTTGATTAGCAGTGCCGTAATTCATGTGCATCATCATGTATTTTGCCAGGTCGGTAGCTGAAATCTTCATGCCGCCTGTTGGCGAAAAAATGGGCGTGGTATATCCCATTACATAGTTCGCAATTTCGGTACGCCGTGGCGCGTATGCCATTGGCGTAGGCGTATAGGATTTAGTATCGGAATGATATTCGTACAAGTTTACGAAACGGGTACTATCCAAAGAATCGACACAATATCCAGCATAAAGCCCTAAAGGTTTTAAAACATGGTTTTTCACATAATTATCGAAACGTTCGCCTGATTGTTTCTCGATTATGGTTCCGATTAGGTTAAAATTGAGGTTACAGTAATCAAATTTACTTCCCGGCAGGTAATCGTTATAACATTTTGCCCAATCTGGGTTTTTATCCGGATTGATGACATCAAGGTTTAAATATCCCTGCGAATCGTTTAAGCTGGAAGTATGCGACAAAGCCATTTTTAAAGTAATTTTCTGATCAGGAAATTTTGGGTTCCTGATTTTAAAACCTACCAGATCCCCGAAATCATCGTCAAGAGAAATTTTACCCGCCTCTACCAGCTGCATAACAGATGTTGCCGAAAAGGATTTTGATATGGATGCGATCCTAAAAATATCCTGATCGGTTAGCGGAACTTTATTTTCCAGATCTTTTAAGCCAAACGAATGGGTGTAAATGATTTTACCGCTTTTTACTACCGCCACCGAAGCGCCAACAGCATTATATTTTTCCATTACCTTTTTAAAATCTGCCTCAGCACTTTCGTTCTGGGCATGCGATTGGTTGTTTAAACCAAGGATTAAAAAGAAGGCAAAAAAATACTGTGAAAATTGAAGTTTCATAAAAAAGCGGATCAAACCTAAATATAGGATTTGGGCGGGGATTAAGTGAGCACGTAGTAAAAAATTTACTTCGCATCGTTCACTTCCAGCCAATGTCCGTCGGGATCTTTAAAATAAATCTGTTTTACGCCATCAACACGGAGGGTAATGCCTTTTTCTTTTCCGGCCCAGTCTTCAAAGCTGATGTTTTTGGTATTGAGTTTTTTCACAAAATCATCAACCGATGGAACGCTGAAACATAAATGTCCGTTTTTATCGAAAGTTTCGTTGCCTTTTGCCCCCTGAATCAAATGCAGCTGTCCGGCCGGCCCCAGGCTAAACCAGGTATGGCGGTTATCTTTAAAGGGCTCAGGAATGATTTTAAGGTTAAAAACACTTTCGTAGAAGGAAGTAGCTTTATTTAAATCGGCTACATAAACGGCAATATGGTTTAAAACAGCAGGTACATTGTCGGTTTTGTTCTGCGCCATGACTTTTTGAAATAGGATTGAAAATAAAATGATGGTGGTTAGGAAGACTTTTTTCATGTTTAAATATCATGTTTTATTTTAACAAGGTAAAAACTTATTCCAACAAAATATTAAGCACAGATAAGGAAGATGAACACAGGTAATTGTTTTAAACTATAGATTTCTCGGCTACGCTTGAAATGAAAATCATGGGGAATTTCTGTGTTTTACGTGAATCCGTGGCAAAAAATAATTACACCAGAAAAAAGGTCTTAGCGAGACGCTAAGACCAGTTAGGGGTAATTGTTTTAAAATACAGCTTTTCTACGACGCATGAAATGAAAATCATGGGGAATTTCTGTGTTTTCCGTGAATCCGTGGCAAAAAATAATTACACTAGAAAAAAGGTCTTAGCGAGACACTAAGACCAGTTAGGGGTTTTACCTGTAAATGAAACTTAGTTTGCGCTCGTTTCCAAACGAGTGTATGAATAGCTAAACGATTTTATCGTTTGTAACTTCAAACTATTCAATGCTCATTACAAACGAGCCTTAACTGAAAATGAGGATTGCAGGGAATTTCTGTGTTTTCCGTGAATCCGTGGCAAAAAAATAATTGCAACAGAAAAAAGGTCTTAGCGAGACGCTAAGACCTGTAAAGAAGAAAAAGATTCTTCGCTGCGCTCAGAATGACAAAACCTTTCTATTTTGCTAAACTTTCAAATTCTTCTTCTGTCAATTCTATTTCTGTGGCTTCTAAGTTTTCTTTTAAATGGTCAACCGATTTGGTTCCGGGGATTAACAGGATATTCGGTGATCTTTTTAGCAACCAGGCCAAAGCAATCTGTGCAGTTGTAGCCTTATGTTTTTCGGCAATGGCTTTAATTTTATCTTCGAGTTTGTGAGGACCAGATGCCAAAGGAAACCACGGAATAAAAGCCAGTCCTTGTTCGGCAGTAAAATCCAACACACTTTCCCATTGTCTGTTGCCCAGATTATAAAGATTTTGAACAGAAACAACCGGCAAAATATCCTGTACCTGCTTAATTTGATCGATGGTCACTTCTGATAAACCTACATTTTTTATTTTCCCTTCTTTTACAGCCTCTATTACAGGTGCCAGGGTTTTGGCTACTTCAACATTGGGATCAATGCGGTGCAGTTGCCATAAATCGATGCTATCTACTTTTAAACGTTGTAAACTCCCTTCAATATCCTGTCTTATTTTTTCGGGCGCACCATTAGGCACCCAATTATTTGGTCCTGGCCGGTCAAAACCACCTTTAGTGGCAATAAAAAGATCTTTTTGAAAAGGATTTAAGGCATCAGCAATAAGCGATTCGTTAAATTTCGGTCCGTACGCTTCGGCAGTGTCAATAAAATTAACGCCATTTGCAACAGCTTCACGTAAAACAGTTATTGCATTTTCGCGATCTTCTACTTCACCAAAAACACCGTTTCCGGTTAATTGCATTGCGCCATAACCTAAACGTTTAACCTCTAATTCGCCGAATTTAAATGTTGTTTTTCCCATTTTGTTTTAGATATGATGATAAATTCTACGCTAATGATAACCGCACAGTGATGGCATTGTTTGTAAAATGAATTTTATGATAAATAAATGAACAAAAGCAGAATTTAACAGGTATTAAACTTCACATCAGATTATTTTCAGCCTATCAGGCTGGTTAAAGATGATTTCAAACACGGCTGCTTATACTATATAAAAATCAAAAAATGCCTTGAATGCTATTTAAAAGTACTTCGGAAGAGCAATTTGGTCTTTCGTAGTAGAAAAAGGTACTGCCGTAGTAGAAAAAGGTACTCGCGGAGCACAAAAAACATCTTCCAGAGGACTATTAAAGAGCTCCGGAAGTACAAAAAGGTACTGCAGGAGTAGAAAAAGGTACTCGCGGAGCACAAAAAACACCTTCCAGAGGACTATTAAAGAGCTCCGGAAGTACAAAAAGGTACTGCAGGAGTAGAAAAAGGTACTCGCGGAGCACAAAAAACACCTTCCAGAGGACTATTAAAGAGCTCCGGAAGTACAAAAAACTCCTTCCGGAGTACTAAGCCGAACTGTTGAAGCACTAAAAGCTACTGCCGAGGTACAAAAAGGTATTTCCGGAGTACCTAGTTTGCGCTCGTTTCCAACGAGTGCATAAATAACTAAACGATTTTATCGTTTGAAAACGAAAAACTATTCTAAAATTGTTCGGAAAGGAGCGTGAGCTGAATTCAGTGCTTTCCGTGAATCCGAGGCAAAAAAATTGCAGCAAAAAAAGGTCTTAGCGAGACGCTAAGACCAGAGCAGCCATAATAAAAGATTCTTCGTTATGCTCAGAATGACAAAAAACAAAAAGTTACCTCCTAGTTTGCGCTCGTTTCCAACGAGTGCATAAATAACTAAACGATTTTATCGTTTGAAAACGAAAAACTATTCAATACTTGCTCGGAAAGGAGCGTGAGCTGAATTCCGTACTTTCCGTGAATCTGCGGCAAATAATTGCAGCAAAAAAGATCTTAACGAGACGCTAAAACCAGAGCAGCCATAATAAAAGATTTTTCGCTATGCTCAGAATGACAAAAAACAAAAAGTTACCTCCTAGTTTGCGCTCGTTTCCAACGAGTGCATAGATAGCTAAACGATTTTATCGTTTGAAAACGAAAAACCATTCAACACTTGTTCGGAAAGGAGCGTGAGCTGAATTCCGTGCTTTCCGTGAATCTGCGGCAAAAAAATTGCAGCAAAAAAAAGGTCTTAGCGAGACGCTAAGACCAGAGCAGCCATAATAAAAGATTCTTCGCTATGCTCAGAATGACAAAAAATAAAAGGCTGCCCCAGTTTGGAACAGCCTGATTGAATGATAAGGATAACTGACTATAAAAAAATTAATTACAACCTAGTTTGCGCTCGTTTCCAACGAGTGCACAAATAACTAAACGATTTCATCGTTTGAAAACGAAAAATTATTCAAAACTTGTTCGGAAAGGAGCGTGAGCTGAATTCCGTACTTTCTGTGAATCTGCGGCTAAAAATTTGCAGCAAAAAAAGGTCTTAGCGAGACGCTAAAACCAGAATAGCCATAATAAAAGATTTTTCACTGCGCTCAGAACAACAAAAAATAAAAGGCTGTCCCGGTTTGGAACAGCCTGATTGAATGATAAGGATAACTGACTATAAATAATTAATTACAAGCTATTTCCATCCGCCACCAAGTGCGTGATAAATATCTACAACAGCGTTTAATTGTTGTTTTTTGGTTTCAATAAGTTCTAATTTCGATTGTAAAGCATCACGTTGTGTCATCAATACCTCAAAATAATCAGCTCTTGCGGCTTTAAACAAATCGTTCGAAATATCGATTGATTGCGTAAGCGCCGTTACCTGTTTTGATTTCAGGTCGTAACTTTTTTGCAGGTTGCTGATCTTCGACAGCTGATTGGCTACCTCAATATAACCATTTAAAATGGTTTTTTCGTATTCAAATACAGCCTGTAGTTGTTTTGCATTTGCAGAAGAATATTCTGCTTTGATGGCATTTCTGTTGATCAGGGGTCCGGCCAGATCTCCTGCTAAAGAGTAAATCAAAGATTCAGGGGTTCTTAACAGGTAAGAAGGGTTAAAAGCCTGGTAACCAATAGCTGCAGAAATACCCAGTGAAGGATAAAACTGTGCCTTTGCTACTTTAACATCTAATTTTGCGGCTGCAAGTTCGTATTCAGCCTGTTTAATATCCGGACGGTTGGCCAGTAACTGCGAAGGTAAACCCGCCTGTACGGTTGCCGGTACCAGATCGGTAAAGCTGGATTTATCCCTGATGATGGGTTGTGGAAAACGACCTACCAGAAAATTAATTTTATTCTCGGTTTCAGTAATATCTTGCTGAATATCGAACTCCAGACTTTTAGAACTTAGTACCTCTGCTTCAAATTTACGTACGGCAAGTTCGTTAACCCTGGTCGCTTGTTTCTGGATTTTCATTAACTCCAGTGCATTGCTTTGCAGTTCGATCGTTTTTTTCACGGTCTCCAACTGGCTATCAGAAGCCAACAATTCATAGTATGAATTTGCTATTTCGGCAATCAGATTGGTGATGACGAAATTCTTACCCTCAACTGTCGACAGGTAATGGTTAACTGCCGCTTTTTTCGAATTACGCAGTTTATGCCAGATATCGGCTTCCCAATTGGCTTGTAAACCAAACTGGTAATCAGGTAATACTTCCGGAACACCTTTGCCCGGAGTGATTTCGGTAGAAGCATCGCCTGCACCAGAGCTTGTGTAACGGCCAACTTTATCCAATCCGGCACCCACACCATAACTTACGCTTGGCAAAAGCTCTCCTTTTCTGGCTTTGATTTCGTTTTTGGCAATCTCGATATCCTGAAGGGTAATATTCAGCTCCTGGTTATTTTTCAGGGCTGTATCAATCAGATTGATCAGGTTAGGATCGGTAAAAAAGTTACGCCATTGTATACCGGCAGTGCTTACGGTATCCTGCGAGCCGTTAAAGCTCACAGGTACATTTTTATTTTCGGCTCGCTGGGCTACTTCTGGTAACTTACAGGCGGTGTATGCAGCGCATATCAACACCAGTCCAAGGCCTTTATAAAGATTTTTCTTAAACATTATTCTCAATTTCTTCAGTTAACGGATGTTCTTCTTCAATTTTGATCAGCTTGTGTTTTGCTGCAATTGATCCGAATATAAAATACAGGCCAGGGATTACAATTACCCCGAAAATGGTACCGAAAAGCATACCTCCGGCAGCGGCCGAACCAATGGTACGGTTACCGATTTTACCTGGTCCGCTTGCAATCATCAAAGGAATTAAACCTGCGATAAAGGCAAAAGAGGTCATTAAAATCGGGCGGAAACGCACGCTTGCACCTTCGAGTGCTGCCTTGAATACGGTTGCTCCCTGTGCATGGCGCTGCGTGGCAAACTCCACAATCAGTACGGCATTTTTACCGAGTAAACCGATGAGCATTACCATGGCCACCTGCGCATAAATGTTGTTTTCCAGTCCCAATAATTTAAGGAAAAGGAACGCGCCAAAAATACCCGCCGGTAAAGAAAGGATTACCGAAAGCGGCAGGATGAAACTCTCATATTGCGCGGCAAGAACCAGGTACACGAAACCTAAACAGATCAGGAAGATATAAATGGCTTCATTACCTCTTGATACTTCATCTTTAGAGATACCTGCCCAATCGATCCCAAATCCCCTTGGCAATGTTTTCTTGGCAACTTCTGTAATCGCTTTAATGGCTTCGCCAGAGCTATAACCCGGAGCCGATTGTCCGCTGATTTCAGAAGCGTTGTACATGTTG
Organism: Pedobacter miscanthi; assembly: GCF_003315595.1. Lineage (GTDB taxonomy): Bacteria > Bacteroidota > Bacteroidia > Sphingobacteriales > Sphingobacteriaceae > Pedobacter > Pedobacter miscanthi. The sequence continues at coordinate 121,748 of NZ_QNQU01000002.1, forward strand.
TGACGGGTAATTTCTGATAAACCATATACCTTACGCATTTTAATAAATGCCGAGAAAGGCACCATCTCATCGCGGTCGTTTTTAACCGAAAGCTTTAAAATATCTTCTGGTAAAGCCCTGTATTGAGGCAATGCCTGAACGATTACTTTATATTGACGGTCGTATTTAATAAAACTCGTTTCGTAGTTACTACCCACAAAAGTTGATAGCGTGTTCATGGCATTATCGATACTTACGCCTTTTTGTTGTGCAATATCGTTGTCAACATCAAGCATGTATTGAGGGAAACTTGCACTATAGAAAGTAAATACAGATGAAAGTTCTTTTCTTTTGTTCAGTTCGCGTACAAAATCGTTGGCAACGGTTTCCATTTTTTTGTAATCGCCGCTACCCGCTTTATCCAGTAAACGAAGCTCGAAACCGCCCGCTGCACCATAACCCGGAACTGCCGGTGGCTGGAAAAACTCGATGGTTGCACCCGGGATGGATTTTGATTTTTCTTCAAGCTCTTCAATAATTTCTGCTGCAGAATGTTTACGTTCGCTCCAGTCTTTCAGGTTAATTAAACAGGTACCTGAGTTCGATCCCGTACCTTCGGTCAGGATTTCGTATCCGGCCAAAGATGAAACTGATTTTACACCATCAATATCCTCGCACATTTTCTGCAGTTTCTCTGCAATCTGGTCGGTACGCTCTAAAGTAGATCCCGGAGGCGTTTGGATAATGGCGTAAACCATACCCTGATCCTCATTAGGAATAAATCCCGAAGGTACACTTCCGCTTAATGCCCAAACACCCAAACAGAAGGCAACCAATACACCAAAAGTTAAAATCCTGCGGCTTACCACCCTGCTCAATACCAACTCGTACTTGCCTGAAAGCTTGGCAAAACCATTGTTGAAACCATCCAGGAAACGATCTATCAAAGTTTTCTTTTTCGCCGAACCATGATTGTTCTTCAGCATAATGGCACACAATGCAGGCGTAAGCGTTAAAGCCACAATACCTGAAAGGATAATTGCCGTTGCCATGGTAATGGAGAACTGACGGTAAAAAATACCCACCGGACCAGACATAAACGCTACCGGGATAAATACTGATGCCATTAAGAAAGTGATGGCGATAATTGCCCCGCCGATTTCTTTCATGGCCTGTTGTGTGGCTTTTAATACCGAAAGATGCCTGTCGTGCTCCATTTTGGCATGCACCGCCTCAATTACCACAATCGCATCATCTACAACTACCCCAATGGCGAGTACTAATGCAAACAAGGTAATTAAGTTGAGTGTGATACCGAAGAACTGCATAAATACAAAGGTTCCGATCAGTGATACCGGCACAGCAATGGCCGGAATAAGCGTCGAACGCCAGTCGCCAAGGAACAGGAATACCACTAAACCTACCAGGATAAAAGCCTCTACCAGGGTGTGGATTACTTTTTCGATAGATGCATCCAGGAATTTGGAAACGTCGTAACTGATTTCGTAATCCAAACCTTTTGGAAATGAAGCCGATTTAATTTCGGCCATTTTAGCTTTAACATCTTTAATAACCTGACTCGCGTTACTGCCATAAGATTGTTTCAAAACAATTGCAGCAGACGCTTTCCCGTTTAAGGTAGAATACAAATTGTAAGCGGAAGCACTAAAATCTACGTCGGCAATATCTTTTAAGCGAAGCAATTCGCCGTTTGGTGTTGCCCTTACCACAATATTTTCGTAACCTTCTTTGGTATTAAAACGTCCGGAATATTTTAACACATATTCGAAAGCCTGCGAACGTTTACCCGAGCTCTCCCCTGTTTTACCTGGCGAGGCCTCTAAACTTTGCTCATCAAGGGCTTTCATTACCTCATCAACAGAGATTTTATAAGCCTGCATACGATCGGGTTTTAGCCAGATACGCATCGCATAATCCCTGTCGCCCAAAATATCTGCAAAACCCACACCATCAACCCTTTTCAGCTCCGAAAGCAGGTTAATATCAGCATAGTTATACAAAAAGTTCTGGTTCATTTTAGGGTCTTTACTGTACAAGTTGATGTACATCAGCATATTAGACTCTTCACGGGTAATTTTAACCCCTTCACGAACCACCAGAGGAGGAAGTTTATTGGTAACAGCGGCTACACGGTTTTGTACGTTAAGCGAAGCCTGGTTAGGATCGGTACCCAGGTTAAATACCACCTGGATGGAGGCTTCACCATCGTTACCGGCATCAGATGCGATATATTTCATGCCCGGTACACCGTTAAGTGCACGTTCGAGCGGAATAACCACCGATTTAATCAACAATTCGTTGTTTGCTCCAGGGTACTCTGCCGTAATATTTACTTTAGGCGGAGAAATGGATGGGAATTGTGTAACCGGCAGGTAGCTGATGGCCAGCACACCGAGAAACACAATAATAAGCGATATTACGATAGAAAGGACGGGCCTTTGTATGAATTTACTAAACATAAAATAAGTATGGAGGGTTTAGATTATTCTGTTTTCAATCTCAATTGTTTCATCACGTCCTGAGGCTGCTGGAATTTAAAAGCGATTTTATCATCGTCCTTAACTTTCTGCACACCTTCGAGCAAGATCTTATCTTCTACAGTGATGCCATCGCCAATAATGTACAGATCGGGTAATTCGCCTGCAATGGTTATCGCCCTTGAGTGTACTTTATTGTTTTTATCGATTACGAAAACATAGGTTTTATCCTGGATATCGTACGTAGCTTTCTGCGGGATAACAATGGCATTTTTTAGAGGAACAACCATCTGGATTTTTCCTGTTTCGCCATTTCTGAGCAGGTTATCTGAGTTATTGAACCTCGCCCTGAAAGCGATATTTCCGGTCTCATTATCAAATTCACTTTCAATTACCTCCACTTTACCCTTTGATTTAAGCAATTCGTTGTTGGCCAGTAGCAAGCTTACCTCCTGCTGTCCTTTTGCTTTTGCAGCGCTCTGATAGTTTAAATATTCAGGCTCTGAGACGTTAAAATATGCAAAAACCTGACTGTTATCAGATAGACTGGTAAGCAAAGCCCCTTCATCAACCAAACTCCCTAACTTTAAAGGAATACGGTCGATGGTCCCATCAAACGGTGCCCTGATTTCGGTATTAGAAAGGTGGAATTTAGCCAGAGAGGTTTCGGCATTTGCCGATTGCAGTTTCGCTTTGGCCATAGCCAGTTCATTTTTGGAAACGATATTTTTATCCGACAGTAATCTGGTGTTTTCCAGTTCAATTTCTGCCGATTTGGTTTCAGCCTGTGCTTTTAACAATTCGGATTGCGCTGCTTTAGGCATAATTTTAAACAGCAGCTGACCAGCTTTTACATGCTGACCTTCATCTACATAAATATTCTGCAGATAGCCTTTTTCCTGAGCCCTAACTTCGATGTTGCGGACAGATTTAATCTGCGAAACATATTCTTTGGTAAAGGAAGTATCCATTCTCAGCGCTGTGGTTACCGCATAAGTTGCTACTTCTTCTTTTTCTTCTTTTTTCGAGGTACAAGCCGTTACGTAAAGCATAGCACTAAGGCCCAGGCATATTACAACTCTTTTCATTTTTTTTTGTTGAATGGTTAAATCTGATTTATTTTTTCTCTAATTAGTTTGGCTGAGCAGCATTTTTTACGACATAAGCGATATACAACCGCGGTACGGAGGCTTAATAATTTCAATAAATGATGGTTACTCAACGATTTAATTCGATAGCGAAATAAATACAGATTTATGAAGTTTAAATGAAGTTGAAATTCATGTTTCATTCATCAAAACGGACTTTAACAGAAGAAAAAGCTGATTTTCAGCACTAAACAGAAAATTAACGGCACATAATGGGCCAATTAATTAAAATATATGCTCTTTTGCATAAAAGAAACAGGATTCTTTAGTATAAAAATTACATTTTCCTGTTTTAGGATATTTTTAAAATAGTTGATAAGCAAGCATATTTTAGCCAAGCTTAGCAGAGGACCAGAAGGCTCAGCGATGCTAAATCTATCGAGATAGATTTCTCTATCAGATTTAATTAGGCTGCGTCAAAAAGAGATATAGAAAGTAGAATAAGCCCACCATTCCAGTGATTATCATTAAAAATTCTACAATGGCCATTCCTTTCGAAACTATTACAATTTCTTCGGGTTTGTTTTGATTATATATGATATTGATCTGATCACCAACACTATGAAATGGAATAGGTGTACTGTCGCCATCTGTTACATCAATTCTTTTTCCATCAAGAGTAATGAAAAATAAACTTATCGAGAAGCTTATCCTATTACGTTTCATCATTTGATTTATAGCCGTTACAGTAGCCTGGGTTTTTAATCCGCTTTTTGTTAGCTTCACGCGGTCTGCAAAGCGTAAAAGGCCAATCATCATCAATACCAGGCTAAGAATTATAGCACAGATCATTTCAAATTCGGTCAGATGGAGATCAAATAACATATAGGTAAAAGTATATAAATTGCATGATAGTTTACCGTTTGCAAATGGTAAACCGTAAGGCTATTTCTGAAATTTAGCCACGGATTCACGGAAAACACGGAGAACGCATTCTTACTGGCTGGAAAATATTATTAAAAAAGACCCTTCATTTTATTCAGGATTATAAAATGAGTTTGTCAACAAAATACTTTACACCCTATATCAGCGTTATAAATGTGATTTTGACATCGAATTTCTAACCGGATAATCAATTTCAGGTATCGGTTTATGGAATTGCATTCAATTCAACATCTTGCAATAAGATTAGCCAGCATATACTATGCAGCCAATCAAATTGCAGGCTAAAACCTATTAACGCTCAATGAATAAATTTTCTCAATTGCTCTGTATTTCAGTGGCTCTTTTCGTATCAGGCTGTCAAAATAAACAAAATTCAGATCAATGGGACAATGCCTGTCTGGACCCGGGCTTGCCAAAAAACATCATTTATCACGAGCTGGACCAAAAAGGAGAAATTTTTTCTTTTTATGAAAAACACGACAAATCGAAACGCACCAGTAATGTATCGTATTTTAGCTATGGGATACATGAAAAACGTGATACTTCGGGTACAACATACAACAATTGCCGGGCATATTACTCAGGATCTGATACGCTATTGATCAATATTGGTATTAATGGACCTTTCGGAGGACAGGGCCTGCTCATTAAATACGTAAACAAAAAATTTAATACCGAAGCCTACATGCATACGGATTTGGTTATTGAAGGCGAAATGGCCCCAAATCAAAAGATAATATATCAAAAGTTAAGCTTAAACAAGGAAAACTACGAAATCGGGGATAGTTTGTTTGGAAAAATTGAGTTTAAATCAATTGATCTGGATTACTCGGGTGATACCATTTTACGATCCGGCCATGGGAATTTTAGGGCTTTGGTAAAAGAACAAAAGAAGCTCAAATATTAGGTTTCTATTATTTGAGATTTTGATTCCCACAGTTAACGCAATGACAGGGATATTTTCCTGATCAATTGATTATCTTCGTATTTAAAAACTATATACTTTACCTGCCCAATGCCTTTTTTATCACAAATATCCCTGCCTCCACTACGCGGTGGCGGTTATACCGCACAAATTCCAGCTTTGGGTGATGGTTTGCAGTTGAGGTTAAAAAGCAATGTTACGTTTTTTGTAGGCGAGAACGGATCGGGAAAATCGACCCTGCTTGAAGGGATTGCCGAAAGATGCGGATTTAGTTTAAACGGAGGCAACCGTAACCACAACCTAAATACGGGATACCGATTTGAAGGTTTTGAATCGACATTAACAGAATTTTTAGAATTATCGTGGACACCAAGAAGAATAAACGATGGATTTTTTATGCGTGCTGAAAATTTTTTCAATTTTGCCAGTTATATCGACGAGCTGGCACTGGAAGACAGCCGCATTTTGGAGGCTTATGGCGGTCGTTCGCTCCATGAGCAATCGCATGGAGAATCTTTCTTGTCGCTCTTCAATAACCAGTTCGAATCAGGGATTTATATCCTCGATGAGCCTGAAGCGGCATTATCCCCAGCCAGGATTTTAGCCTTTATATCGGTTATCAATCAATTGGAACAAAGCGGCAGGGCACAGTTTATCATTGCTACCCACTCGCCTATACTGATCTGTTATCCAGGCGCAAACCTATACCAATTTGATGAAGATGGGATATCAGAAACTACTTATGAGGATACGGAACATTTTACCCTGACCAAATCATTTCTGGATAACCCGCAGCTTTACCTCCGTCATTTAATCAACCCTTAGTGCTGATAAAATCAGTTAATGCAAAAAAAATAACCCATTCAAAATAAAACACTTACCAGCTAAAATTGTATTTATTTATGTTATAATTGCACAGCACTGAAAGCAAGCCTTACCTTTGCAAAAAATTACCATAATGAACAGTACCCAATCAAAAGCGCTCGAACTTGTTGTAGGCATCATTAAAGATACCATTAGCGATATTAAAATCGAAAACACATCTGCAAATACCGTTACCCTGAAAGATGGGAATGCTACGATACAATTAACACAACGTGAGGGCGAAAATGCGGATCTTGAAACCGTTGTAATCGTAGATCCAAAAGATATTATTTACAGCGAAGACCTGCTTCCTGAACTAAACGACCTTACCTCTGTTACCGTAATTATAAATGGTTTGGATATTGAAACACACCTGGTTTTTCAGGCCGTAAGGGATTGTTTCGACCAGATCAGCAACAGTTACGAATTTTTGAAAATCTTTGAAAAAGACGTGAACACGATTAAAAGCGGATTTAAATTCGGAAGTAATGCCTTTGTGTTAACGGTAGTGAATGAAAAAGATCAGATTTTGATCAGCACAGAGTTTGCAGCTTCATTTGATGCAGCCATCAGAAAAACTGTTGAAGCAGATGCACTTAAAGTACAAACTGCCGTACATAAAATGATTAAAGTAGACGGTGCAATTTAATGCATTTTACTATTAAACATAATAGAGCCTTTTGCAAAATGCAAAGGGCTTTTTTTTTAAAGTTTATTTGCAGAATTTCAGAAAACAGATAAAAAGCATTTTTTTTCAAAAACCGAAAACCCCTTTTAGGAATACTTCGTATATGTGCACAAAGTACCAAACATATACCAAGTTCAAATGTCCCATTTTCCTGAAAACCACTACCTGCTGCCCCTTATCAAGTATTTTGAACAGTTCCATACGCTATCTAATGGTTTCATAGCTGACCACGTATCGCATTGCAAGCAACTGTTGGTTAAAAAAAATAAATTTATACTTTCTCCCGCTGATCACAATTCATCACTTTATTTTATAGTTAGCGGTTTGGTAAGGGGATTTATCAAAGATAATGGCAAGGATATTACCACCAGGTTCAGTTTCGAGAATGAAACCATAGGCGCTATCCACCACCCGAATAATATTTCTCATCATTCTATCGAATACCTTCAGGCACTGGAAGACTCGGAAGTAATCTGCATTCCCTTCAGCCTGATCGATTCGGTTTATTCCCTCTATCCTGAAGCCAACATAATTGGAAGAAAGGTATTGGCTTTTCAGTACTATGCAGCATCAGAGCGTTCCATTTTAGCGCGGATTCCTAATGCTTTACGACGTTACCAGCGTTTTGCCAGTTCAAAACCGATGCAGCAAGACCGCATTCCTTTAAGTTGCCTGGCTAGTTACCTGGGCATGCGCAGCGAAACCTTGAGCAGACTCAGAAATAAGGAATTAAGATTATCGCCCAAAAGGTAAATTAAAGGCTATCTGGTTGAAACCGGAAGAAATCAGCATAAAAGTCAGGAATTTCGCTTTCATTAATCGCTTTGGTTAAAGTTTCTATATCATATTCCAACTTTACAATTTCTGCCTGTACATCATTAGCGATATTTAAAATGCAATAGGTTGCTTGCCTGTGGTTCTCTTTACTTCTACCAACCGAACCGCAATTAACCAGAAGTATATTTTTATGGTGTTTGATATAAGAAATATGCGTATGTCCCATTACCAGGGCATCTACTGATTGATTAGGCAGCATTTTTATTAAGTCTTCGCCAGAATGAGATTCATAAATATATTCATCGTTACTTCTGGGGCTGGCATGTACAAGCCATATATTTTTTATGCCATAATCGGTTTTAAAAGAAAGCATTAACTGGTAAGGTCGCTGTGTTAACCATGTTTTGTGTGCTGCCGTAATTGTCTTCTTGCTAAAATTAATGGCCAGGTTACGCTGGAAGGTCTCTTCTTCATCATGATGGGCCAAAGGAATGATGGTTTGGTTAAAACCTATGCGTTCATCATGGTTTCCTAAAAGGCATGGAATATTTCTTTTCTGCAGCATTGCAATTACTTCATTTCCCCAGGGTGCAAAATCGACCAGATCGCCCAGGCAATAAATATCCGTAATCCCCCTTTGATCAATATCTTCCAGAACTTTTTCCAAGGCAATGAGGTTGGCATGTATATCGCTGATGATGGCTATCTGTATCATAATCTGTTTTTATCAGTAATGCATTTTTGATGCAAAGCTAGATCGTAACTTGCGCCCGGCCATTGTATTAATCAATAAATTTATGGTGTTTTTAAGGGCTGTTTTTCAATAAATATACAGGCACTGTGGCTTTACATCTACTTAACTTTCAACCATCACCGCGCCCCTCTGTAAGATTAAACATGTTAAAGCATTTTCTGTATAAATGATCTTACGCAAACGATTGTTTAAGACCAGACCGAATTGCTCCTTTTTAGGCTACAGACACTCAGAATACCGACTAAAACACACTAAAACAAATAGTTACCACCTACTCTATCCCGGATGTTACTTAATTAAGCCTTGAATTTATCGAATTGTAAATATTCTCTTTACAATAGCCTCCGCTGTCACACCGATAATACTTTTTTCTTAACCTATTTTAACCCTGTCTTAACATCTGCTTTAACTGGCTAAATGAACTTTGGCGCAACTAATTCATTAACAGATAAGATAAACATGAAAAAAATCTTTACCCTTTTATCTTTATTGTTTGTTGTAATTTCCCTGCATGCGCAGGTTACAACCGGAAGTTTGTCCGGAACAATAAAGGATTCGAAAACCACCATGCCCGGTGTAACGGTTAAAGCCACACACGTACCTTCGGGAACCAGTTATGTGGTAAGCACTAATGATGATGGCCGCTTTACCATCTCCAATATGCGTCCGGGAGGACCATACAAAGTGGTAATTACTTATGTGGGTATGGACCCAAAAACAATTGAAAATATCACCCTGCCCTTGGGCGATCCTTACATCCTCAACCTGAATATGGCCGCAGGCAGCAAAGAGCTGGGCGAGGTAAGTATTAAAGGGGCTTCTAAAAACTCGACCCTTAATGCCAGCAGAACGGGTACATCAACCAATCTGGGCAAAAAGGAGATCAATGCGCTACCCACTTTGAGCAGAAGTTTGAACGATTTGATCAGGCTTGCCCCACAGGCAAACGGTGCGGCTATTGGCGGAGGTAACTCGCGCCAGAACAATGTAACCGTTGATGGTGCCGATTTTAACAATAATTTTGGTATCGGTAACAATCTTCCGGGTAACGGAAATCCCGTTTCAATCGATGCATTGGAAGAAATATCGGTAAATGTTACCCCTTATGATGTAAAACAAAGTGGCTTTATCGGTGCATCAATCAATGCGGTAACCCGTTCGGGTACAAACGAGTTTTCGGGTTCTGCCTATACTTATTTCAGAAACCAGAACCAGATTGGTAAGAGAGTAAGCAATTACCCTGAACTAGCCGATCCGACAGACCAAACCTACAAAACTTTTGGGGCGAGAATTGGCGGGCCGATTATCAAAAACAAATTATTTTTCTTTTTAAACGCAGAGCGCGAAAATGAAGTAAGACCTGGCCAAACCCGTTTGGCTGCAACACCAGAAGCACCTTATAATTCGGGTATCCCTAATGTGGTACGCCCTACCGTTGCCGAACTCGATGAAATCAGCAATTATTTAAAAACAACCTACGGATACGACCCAGGGATTTACCAGGGTTATCCATCCGAAACCGAGAGAACAAACTTATTGGGCAGGTTAGACTGGAATATCGACCAGAATAACCATTTCAACATTCGTGGCAGTTATGTTAAAACCAAGCAGCCATCGTTTGTAAGTACTTCGAGAAGTCCGCTGGGAGGATTCCCGGGTGGAGGATCGAGGACAGGTAACACCGCTCTCGCATTTAAAAATTCAAACTATTACCAGGAGAGCAATTTATATTCCATTACTGCTGAGCTAAACAGTAAGGTATTTAGGCGCTTTGCCAATACGCTGCGTTTATCATACACGAATCAGAACGATCCAAGAAGTTCCGACAGTCAGATTTTTCCGCTGGTTGATATCTTAAAAGCCGATGGAAACAGTCAGCCTACACCATTTACCACTTTTGGTTACGAACCTTTTACTTATGGTAATTTAAGGGATGTGCAGGTGTACTCGTTAAACGATTATGTTACCTGGGCGGTAGGCAAGCACAACATCACTGCTGGTTTTCAGGGTGATTACAGCATTACTAAAAATGGTTTCCAGCGTTTTGGAACCAGTTATTATACCTTTAACTCGTGGGATGATTTTAAAAATGGTGCCAAACCGATTGAGTTTGCACAAACTTATTCGCTTTCACCAAATTACGAGCAGGCTTTTCCTACCTATAAATTCTGGCAGTTTTCGGGTTATGTGCAGGATGAAATCTCGGTTACCGATCGTTTAAGGGTTACGGGTGGTATCCGTGCCGAATTGGGCAGCTATCCGAAAATCCTGAAAGAGCATCCATTGGTATCAATGCTTACCTTTCATGATGGCGAACATTTAAATACCGGAAATCTTCCTAAATCTAAAATATCCATTTCCCCGCGTATAGGATTTAACTGGGATGTGATTGGCGATCGTTCGTTACAGGTAAGAGGTGGTGCAGGTCTTTTTGTGGGGCGTATCCCAAATGTATGGATCGTGGCACAGGCAGGCGATGCAGGTATGCTGCAGATTACGGAAACTTATTCAGGACAGAACAATACGCCTGGTCCGTTTAATCCCAATATTGGTGCTTACCGACCAACAACAGTACCAGTTGCCGGAACAGTATTACCTAATCCGATTACAGTAATGGACCGTAACTTAAAAATGCCTGCTTCATTTAAAACCAGTTTAGCAGTTGATGTGAAACTTCCATTCGGCATTGTTGGATCGGTAGAGGGAATATTTAACAGGGATATCAGGACTATCCTTTTCCGCAATGCGAACCTGGTTGATCCGAAACCTTTAAATGTTGCAGGTTACCCGGATAACAGGATGATTTATCCTAATGCGGCTACTGATAAATTTATCAACCCGATTTTAAACGGACTGCCTGTGGCAAACGGTACGGTAATTCCAGGCGTTGGTGCCAGACAGCCAGATGCTTTTAACGTAATTGTGCTTGGAAACGCCAATAAAGGATATTATTATTCGTTAACCGGTACTTTGAGCAAACGTTTCGACAATGGTTTTGGTGCAACGGTTTCTTATATCAGAAGTTCAGCAAAAAGTTTATACGAAGGCAGTGGCGACCAGACTTTATCGGGATGGCAGGCTACCAGCAGTGTAGATGGCGCCAACAACCCGACATTGGGTTACTCAGGCTTTGTTTCACCTGATCGTATTATTGCCTCTGTTTATTACCGTAAAGAATTTATTAAACATTTGGGTACCCAGTTTACCCTGGTTTATGATGGATCGAATGGACGTACTTCTTACACCTACTCTACCGATATCAACAGAGACGGTGTAGGCGGAGATTTAATTTATGTTCCAAAAGATGCTTCGGAAATTACCTTTGTGCCCTTAACCGTTGGAACCGGTGCCGATGCGGTAACCTATACCCCAAAACAGCAAAGCGATTTATTTTTCCGCTACATTGATCAGGATAAATACCTGCGTGGCAGAAAAGGCCAGTATGCAGAGCGTAATGCTGTAATTACTCCATTTAACGGTCAGTGGGATTTTAAATTCTTACAAGACATTTTCACCAATGTGGGCGGTAAACGCAATACCATCCAGTTCAGTATCGATATTAAAAACTTTGGTAACCTGTTGAACAAAAACTGGGGCATGCAAACCAATTTCGGAACCACTTCTATCCTTGTGCCTACCAACGTAGCAGCATTGGTACCAGGCGGAACCACCAAACCAACATTCAGAATCCAGACAGACAGGAATTTCCCTATCGTAAACGGCAATAAAGATGTGGTGGGTTATGCTTCTACTTACGAGATGCAGTTCGGTTTCCGTTATATCTTCAATTAATTCAATTTCTTAATCAGGGGGAAGCCATTTTGGCTTCCCCTCTATTATTTTAATAGCATGTTAAAAAAAATACTATTCCCTACCTTATTAATTACCATTAGTTTCGCGTTAATTTCGTGGGGCGTAATCGGCCACAGGGCCATTGGTAAAATTGCCGAAAACCACTTAAGCAGCAAGGCGAAAAAAGCGGTTCAGGATATTCTGGGCAGCGAAAGCCTGGCCATGGTAAGCACCTATCCGGACGAAATCAGGTCGTACCAGCAGTATTCTTACACTGCGCCCTGGCATTATGTAAACCTGCCTGAGGGATTAAGCTACGACGATTTCAATGCTCAACTGAAATCAATGGATAAACCAAATATTTATAAAGCGCTTTTGCAATGTATAAGTGACTTAAAAGATGCTTCGAAAACAAAAGAAGAGCATATTTTTGCGCTCAAATTCCTGGTCCACCTGGTTGGCGACATCCACCAGCCAATGCATACCGGCCATTCGGAAGATTCGGGCGGTAACGGCATCAAGGTAAAACTGATGCGTAAGGAAACCAATCTTCACGGACTTTGGGATAGCGGATTAATTGATTATACCGGCTTAAGTTACCGCGAACTGGCTGCCGATTGTGATGTAGTTGAAAAAAATGAAGCAAAAACATGGGAAAAAGATGATGTGGCAAAATGGGCTTTCGAATCATACGAAATCAGCAAACAACTTTATGCAGAAGCCGCAAAAAATCCGGAATTCGATTATAGTTATTACCCTGCACATGCCGATATCGTTAAAAAACGCCTTGCACAGGCAGGTATCCGTTTAGCTGCTATACTGAATGAAATTAATAAATAAACACAAAATGAAAAAAATCAATTATAGCCTGTGCTGTATGCTTAGTGCGTTCTTTTTATTTACAGAAAGTAAGGTACAGGCACAAACCGATACCATTGAGCATGTGGCCCAGGGCCGCAAAAATGATGCATCACAAATTAAAAAACCTTATGTAATCCTCATTTCGGCCGATGGTTTCCGTCATGATTATGCAGAGCGCTACAAAGCAGATCATTTACTGGCGCTTAGTCAAAATGGCGTTCAGGCTCAATCTATGATCCCCAGTTATCCTTCAGTAACGTTCCCTAACCATTATACATTGTTAACCGGGATGTATCCTTCGCACCATGGTTTGGTTAACAATAGCTTTTTGGAAGAAAAAACAGGCGAAAAGTATTCGATGGGTGCGAAAACAAAAGTGAGGGATGGTAAATGGTATGGTGGCACGCCATTATGGGTACTGGCAGAACAGCAGCACATGATTGCCGCAAGTATGTTCTGGGTAGGATCGGAAGCCGAAATAAAAGGCCTGCGCCCAACCTATTATTACGATTATACCGAACAGATTAAGGTTGATAAAAGAATCAGTATCGTTAAAAACTGGTTAAGCCTTCCGGAAGATAAAAGACCTCACCTGATTACTTTTTACCTTTCAGAACCAGATCATGCCGGACACAGCTTTGGCCCTGATGCTCCACAAACGGAAAAAGCCGTTAAAATGGTCGACTCTGTGATTTACGAATTAACAAAAGCCATCGAACCGCTAAACCTTCCGGTAAATTATGTTTTTGTTTCTGATCACGGTATGACCGCGGTAGATCGCGAACATCCGATTGCCACGCCAAAAGAAATTGATACCGCTAAATATATCATTGCATCATCGGGTACCATGATGGATATTCATGCCAAAAACAAGGCAGACATACAACCTTTATATGAGGTATTAAAAGCCAATGAAAAGGATTATAAGGTATACCTGAAAAGCAATATGCCTGAGCATTTCCATTACAGCACAACAGACGATCGCATGAACCGTATCGGCGATATCCTTTTAGTACCCGAATGGCCAAAAGTATTTTCGGGCCGCAAGCCTGGTGCCGGTTACCATGGTTTCGATCCATCGGTGGTAAAAGATATGCATGCTACCTTTTTAGCCTGGGGCCCGGCCTTTAAAAAACAGGTAAAAATCCCTTCTTTTGAAAATGTAAACGTATATCCGTTGGTTGCAAACATCCTTGGTTTAAGTTACCAGGAGCCAATAGACGGAAAATTAGAGGTATTAAAACCGATTTTAAAATAACATCAGATGAAAAAATTATTACTGGCATTTGTTGCACTGCTTAGTTTCACAACAGTTTATAGTCAACAGTACGCGCTAAAGTTCAAAACTTTGGAAGAGTTCCAAAAATTTATGCAGTGGACACCTTCGCGTTACCCTTTGATCAGCTGTCACCGTGGTGGTCCTGTTGCTGGATTTCCCGAAAATGCCATAGAAACTTTTGCCAATAGTGTTAAACTCCACCCAACCATTATTGAGTGTGATGCCGCTTTAACCAAAGATTCGGCCCTGGTAATGATGCATGATGACCGTTTAGACAGAACATCAACCGGTACCGGACCTATAGGAGAAAAAACGCTGGCTGAATTAAAAGACATCCGTTTAAAAGATAATGAGGGTACGGTTACATCATTTCATATCCCAACGCTTGATGAGGTTTTAAAATGGGGAAAGGATAAGGTAATTTATACACTGGATGTAAAAAGAGGCGTGCCCTACCAAAAGATGATCGAAGCGGTACGGCGCAACAAAGCAGAAGCTTACAGCATTATCATTACCTACAGCTCCACACAAGCAGCCGAAGTTTACCGCCTGGCTCCTGACCTGATGATTTCTGCATCGATCAGAAGCATCGCCGATCTGGAAAGACTTAACCAAATGGGTATCCCCAATAACCGCATTGTAGCTTTTGTGGGTACTTCTGCGCCCGAAAAAAGCGTTTACGATTACCTGCATAGTAAAGGTATCTGGTGTATTTTGGGTACTATGGGCAACTTAGATAAAAGTGCCAAAGCCAGTGGCGATGCCGTTTATTCGAAACTGGTAGATAATGGTGCAGATATTTTATCGAGCGACAGAAGTATCGAAAGCGCAAATGAGCTGTTAAAATATGCAAAAGAGAAAGGTTTAAGCACCAAAAATCTTGGCGCATTAAAAAAATAAAAATTTTCTAAAACAAAGCGGTAGGTTGTTTGTCTATAATATACACCTACTTATTTAGAACAGATCTGCGAATGAGTAACAGATCAAAAAAGGTTATCATCGTGGATGGTAACCTTTTGTAATTTATAAACCTGACGATATTATAAATAAAAATAAATACACTCATAATCAGGCAGAAAGAAAAAACAACTTTAAAAACGTCAAAAACTGTCAAACAAATCAATTGCTTACTGGTTTATTCCGCACACCTACTTATTTAAAACAGATTTTTTAACTTTGGTTAGTTAAGAAATCAAAAAAGGTTATCATCATGGATGGTAACCTTTCCTATTTTAGGTCTGTGCAGGAAACACCTTAAATTGCTACGCCTTTTCAGTATAAATTATATCTTGAAAAACAAATAACGATTAAACCATATCAGGCCATCGGGGTCAATATGGATATGATCAGAAACATAACTTTCAGGGGATTTAAATCCGTTTTACTAATCCTTCTACTTACCTGCGCATCAGTGCTATCTGTATTTGCCCAATCAGCTTCTGAAGTTAAAAAGATGCGTTTTATGGTTGGTGATACCGGGCGTGAAGCTTTAGTGCATATTCCAAATACGGCAAAAACAAAAGCAAGCCCGCTTATTTTTGTTTTTCATGGTCATGGTGGTACCATGGAAAATGCTTACCGGAGCCATCAATTCGAAAAACTTTGGCCTGAAGCAATTATTGTATATCCGCAGGGTTTAAATACCCCGGGACAGCTTACTGACCCTCAGGGCAAATTACCAGGCTGGCAAAAGGAAGAGGGTGATATGAACAACCGCGACCTGAATTTCTTTGACCAGATGCTGAAAACGCTTCGAACCGATTATAAAATAGATGACACCCACATTTATGCCACCGGGCATTCTAACGGAGGCGGATTTACCTACCTGTTATGGGCAACCCGCGCTGATGTATTCGCGGCCTTTGCACCATCATCAGCTGTGAGCCGAAAAGCAGTCGGCATGTTAAAACCAAAACCTGCTATGCACATTATGGGAGAACAGGATCCATTGGTAAAACCTGAATGGCAAAGGCTGATGTGCAACCTGATATTAAAAGTAAACAGCTGTGATACACAAGGAAAACCTTTTGGCGAATATGCTACCTATCACGCATCAAAAAGCGGAAACCCAGTGATTTTATATGTTCATCCAGGTGGGCACGTTTACCCAAAAGAAGCAGATGAGGTGGTGGTTAAATTTTTTAAGGATATCAAAAAGCCTTAGTGAGATAAGATGACTTGATTCTTTAAGCTAATCTTTACGAGTATCGTTGTAAAGATTCTTCGACTCCGCTCAGGATGACAATCGCCAAATATAGTCCTCATTTGTAACGAGGATTAGTGAGGTATGCATTTGTAATGCCAATAAGAAAGAAATAAGTTTCGGTTGGTGAGACACCAACCGATAAAAATAAGCTAATTGTTAAGAGTATCGCTGTAAAAATCCTTCGACTCCGCTCAGGATGACAATCGCCAAATATAGTCCTCGTTTGTAACGAGGATTAGTGAGGTAGGCATTTGTAATGCAAATAAAAAAGAAATAAAGTTTCGGTTGGTGAGACACCAACCGTTTAAAAAAAGATCCTTCGACTCCGCTCAGGATGACAATCGCCAAAATATAGTCCTCATTTGTAACGAGGATTAGTGAGGTATGCATTTGTAATGCAAATAAAAAAAATAAAGCTCCGGTTGGTGAGACACCAACCGATAAAAAAAGGGTCAGTTAAAAGCATAATCATTTATGCTCCGGGCTTAATCATTTGACCTCTACCTCCAATCGTTTAACTTAAAAGTATAATCGTTTACGCCCCGGGCTTAATCAATTAACCTCCTACACCAATCATTTAACTTAAAAGCATAATCATTTATACTCCGGGCTTAATCATTTAACCTCCAACACCAATCGTTTAACTTAAAAACATAATCATTTATGCTCCGGGCTTAAACATTTAATCTCTACCCCCAATCGTTTAACTTAAAAGTATAATCGTTTACGCCCTGGGCTTAATCACTTGACGTCAAACACCAATCGTTTAACCTAAAAGCATAATCATGTATACTCCAGGCCTGATCATTTGACTTCAAACACCAATCGTTTAACCTAAAAGCATAATCAATTAACCTCCATCACCAATCATTTAACTTAAAAGCATAATCGTATATGCTCCGGGCTTAATCATTTAACTTAAAAGCTGAAACATTTAGTTGTTTTATCAGGTGGTACCACCTTGCTTATTCCTTTTACCAACCTTCGAACATTACATTAAGGCCTTTGCATCCTATCCATACCATAATTGTAATTCGGTTTACTTCCCATTATAAACTTCATCGTTCCTCCATTTACAATATCCTGATGTTTGATAAAAGATTTATTGTAAGGTTTTCCATTTAACTCCACACTTTGGATATAAATATTCTTTGGTCCATTATTTACAGCAGTTACAGTAAAGCTTTTTCCCTGTGGAAGTTTAATGGTTGCAGCATCAAATTTCGGACTACCAATTACATATTGCGCTGAGGCAGGAAATACCGGATAAAAACCCAGCGAAGAAAAGATATACCATGCCGACATCTGTCCGCAATCTTCGTTACCGATAATGCCATCCGGACGGTCGTGGTAAAATTCATCCATAATGTAACGTACCTTTTCGGCTGTTTTCCATTGCTGACCGATATAATTATACAGGTAAGCAATATGGTGGCTTGGTTCGTTGCCATGGGCATACTGACCGATATTTCCGGTAAGATCGACCAGATCTCCTGCGGCCGGAATGGTAAAAAAGTCATCCAGCCTTTTCGTAAATGTTTTCTCGCCACCCAGCATTTCAATCAGTCCTTTTACATCCTGGGGCACCAGCCATAAATACTGCCAGGCATTACCTTCGGCATAATCAGTGGCGTAAGGTTTGGTCGATTTTAAGGGATCAAACACAGGATTCCAGCTGCCATCTTTCATTTTACCACGCGGAAACCCAACGGTTTTATCATAATACAACTGATAATTTTTCGCACGTTTTTCGAAATACTGGTAATCGGCATCTTTGCCCATGGCCTTTGCCATTAAAGCGATGCTTCCATCGGCAATGGCATCTTCCAAAGCATTGGCAACAGGCCTGTTAACGCCAATATCAGAAGGAATGGCTTTAAAATCACGTACATAATTTAATCCACGGAGGTCGCTCATCGCCGTTTTTTTCATGGCAGCAAAGGCCCGCTCGGCATCAAAACCTCGGAAACCTTTTAAATAAGCCTCGGCAATAATCTGCTGACTGCTTACTCCCACCATTGTTCCGGTATCGTAGCCGTTTAAATGCCATATAGGCAAATAACCCTGTTCATCATAAATAGCGAGCATAGTATTTACGAAATCGCTTATTTTATCAGGATTGAGGATAGTGAAAAGGGGATGTTCGGCACGGTAAGTATCCCAGGTAGAAAACACCGAATAATTTTGGAAAGTAGGTTTTTGATGTACTTTATTATCCGCACCCTGATAATCACCATTATGATCGTTAAACAGGGATGGGTGCATCATCGCGTGGTACAGCGCGGTATAAAACACCCTTTTATCAGCCGTGTTTTCGGTTTTAATTTCCACTTTAGAAAGCGCTTTGTTCCATTTATCATCTGCTGATTTAATTACAGCGTCCATGTTCCAATCCGGAATCTCTGCGGCGATATTAGCCAGTGCATTTTCACTACTTACGGGCGAAATGCCTACTTTAAACTGAATGGTGCCGGGCGATTGGCCCAAACTGATCAATCCCTTAATTGCTTTCCCCTGCCCTTTTTTGGCATTGAGCGATTTCGACTCTTCATACACATTAAAGGCATCAATGGCTTTCTCGAAACGGATGGCGAAGAATACCTGCTGCTCTTTGGCCCAGCCTGATGAAAAACGGTAGCCCTTTAGAGTATAGGCATCAACCTGTTCAATATAGGTATCGGTTGCTTTATCGTTAAGCCCTTCCTTTAAGTCGATAATAATCTGTGCGGGTTTGCCCGAGGGGAATTTGTAGCGGTGAAAGCCCACCCTTTCGGTTGCGGTAAGTGCTACATCGATATTGTAATCGTCGAGTTTTACGGCATAATAACCCGGACGGACTTTTTCATTTTTATGCGAATACAATGAAGAATAACCACTTTTATGATTTTCTTCAGTGCCTTTATCAGTTTTGATGGCTCCTGTAAACGGCATAATCAGTACATCGCCAAGATCGCCGATTCCGGTACCACTTAAACGCAAATGCGAGAAACCGGTTAAAATACTATCGCCATAATTATAACCCGAACACCAGTCCCAGCCCTTAAAAATATTCATCGGACCAAGCTGCACCGCCCCAAAGGGAACATTTGCACCTACAAAAACGTGTCCGTGGCTACCTGAACCTATGTAGGGGTCAACATAAGTGGTTTTGGACTGAGCATAGGTAAGCGTAGCGGTCAGAGCGAAATAAAGTGTAAAAAGGTATTTCATATATATTGTTGAATTGCTTTATTGTTGGGATTGTGTGATTGTTTATAAAAAAGTGCCATCTCGACTAGAATGCAATGGAATGCCCGCCTGCTTCGGGCAGGGAGAAAACTATCTGGATAGATTTCTCGACTCCGCTCGAAATGACGGTCGCTCCAGCTGCACTTTAGCCGCACTGGATTCCCTTATATTTAGTACACAGGGAATATTGATGGTTGAAAACATATCTTCATCGTTATTTTGGGCGAGTTTTGCCAATAACAGTTTCATAATATGCTGAGCGATTTTTTCCATGGGCTGCTGAATTGCTGTAATTGCCGGAGAAATAAATTCAAGCAGCTCAAAATCATCGAACGAAACCAATGCGAGGTCGTCCCTAAGTTTTCCATTTGATTTTTTGAGGGCACGCAAGCCTTCCATGGTAAGGTAATTGGCGGCAAATATTATGGCGTCGATTTGTGGGTGTGCATGTAGAAAGCTGGTAATGGCATTTACTATACTACCTGTACCCTCATACTTAATTTTAAAGATGAATTCCTTTCCTCCATGATCAGCAACTGCATCGCGATAACCTTCCAAACGATCGGTCATCTGTTGTTCTTCGGTATTGGTGGTAATAAAAGCACAGTTGTGGTAACCGTTCTCAAAAAGATGTTGCGTTGCTTTATAGGTACTCGCAAAATTATCTACCAGCACATAATCGGCAGGGATGCCTGGCAGATAGCGATCGAAAAGTACGATCGGAACATCGGAATCAACAAGTTTTTTTACTTCTTCTTCCATGCCTACAGCTGTGGCCACAATGTAGCCATCAACACGTCTTTCGGTAAAAACTTCTACCAGTTCGGTGAATTTGGTTTTTTCTTTCCCGGTACTGCTGAACAGGATTTTATACCCATGTTTTGCCGCTATTTCTTCCAGGAAATGGGCAATGCCCGAGAAAAAGGGATCTGAAATATGATCAACCAAAAAACCGATGGTTTTAGATTTTCCGGTTCTTAATCCTTTGGCAAATGAATTCGGCCGAAAGCCAACTTCGGCTACCAGATTGAGTATTTTGGCCGTTACTTCTTTACTGATAAATTTTTCTTTGGCCTTCCCGTTAATTACAAATGAAACGGTGGTGGTAGAGAGATTTAGCCTTTGGGCAATGTCTTTAATCGATATTTTTTTCGTCATGGAGATTTAGATCTGTAAGCGTATGGTCAACGAAATAAATCCCGATAAAAATTAACGGGATGATCTGGTTAGCAATGGCCAAAATATCCCTGTTCGATTAATAAAGCCTTAAAAAATGATTAAAAACGGATTTTATTTGAAAAACCAATAGAAAAAAAATAGGCTTAGGGATTTTAATTGCCTGCGTATTAAGTAAAGGTTTTTTAACCACGGATGCACACAGATAAACACGGATTTTTTTTCCCGCAGATTTAAAAAGATCAGAAACGCAGATCAAACAGATTTGAATGCGGTAGCTAATATTAAGACGGATTAATTTACTGATCTTAGCGTCTCGCTAAGACTTTTGTTTTCGCTATGCGTACCTGGGTGTGCAGACGGGAAGATATCCATTTCAATAGATTTCTCTTTACTGGTCTTAGCGTCTCGCTGAGACAATTGTTTTTTACCCCGCCTGCCCGGCCGTTCAGGCGGTGATTTACAGAAAACACGGGTTTACCCCTGCGGGAAATGGGATAATAAAATTCCTAACTGAAAATCAGAAAATAGAGACCCATCTTAAAAGATTTCTCGACTTCGCTGCGCTCCGCTCGAAATGACGGCACGAGGGGCTTTACTATTAATGATAACTCCTTTAACTACTCAAAATAATACGTTTTCCCCGCTTCTGTTTTAACATCATACAAAACCGTTGCTTTTAAAGCTACAGGATTAAGTTTCGCACTTGCTGCTATAATCGGTTTTTGCTGTTCCTCTACTTCAAATAAAAGGTTTGAATTTTCCCCTTTTGCCAATGCCGGTGCAGCCCCTTTTACAAACTTTATGGCATTGGGCAGTCGTAATCTACAATTTCCGCCAAGCGCTGAATGAACGGTCAACTTAATAATTTTGCCATCTTTCCAGGTAATATCAAAACTGAATCCTCCCCGCGATACCAATCCGCTAACATTTCCGTTTTTCCAGGCATCAGGCAAGGCAGGTAAAACATAAATAAAACCATCCTGCGATTGGAGCAGCATTTCGGCCACGCCGGAGGTACAGCCAAAGTTGCCATCAATCTGGAAAGGTGGATGTGCATCAAAAAGATTTGGGTAAGTGCCTCCATCTTGTCCGCTTTCGGCAACCGGTGCCGGACTAAGCTGATCGGTAATTAATTTATAGGCGTGGTTACCATCGAGCAAACGGGCCCAGAAATTTACCTTCCAGCCCATGCTCCATCCGGTTGATTTATCACCCCTGTTCAATAGCACAGTTTTAGCGGCATCAAAAAGTTCGGGGTTATGATAAGCCGAAACCTGGTTAGAAGGATATAAACCATAAAGGTGCGAAGCGTGACGGTGTTTATCGCCCGGCCTGTCGAAATCCTGTAACCATTCCTGCAGCTGACCAAAACGTCCGATCTGCATCGGCGGAAGTTTAGCCCTTAACGTTTTTAAGCTGTCGGCAAAAGAAATATCCTGTTTTAAAGTAGCAGAAGCCTTTATTACATTGCTAAATACATCAAAAACCAACTGATTATCCATTGTAGTCCCCGCAGCAAGTGCCACACCTTTCTGGTATTCGTTTTCTGGCGACATAGACGGAGATACAATCAGCCACTTATGTGCAGGCTCTTCCTGCAGTACATCTTTGTAAAACATAGCCAGCTCTTTTAATACCGGGTACATTTCCTGCAAAAACTTTTTATCCCCGGTATACAGGTAATGTTGCCAGATATGCTGCGTTAACCAGGCACCTCCCATAGGCCACATACCATAATAGCCGCCATCAGTTGGTCCGGTTATGCGCCATAAATCAGTATTGTGGTGCATATTCCAGCCACGGGCATGGTACATTTTCGATGCACTCTCCTTCCCTGTTATGGAAAGATCTTTAAGCATGCTGAACAAAGGCTGGTGCATTTCGGAGAGATTGGTTACCTCAGCCGGCCAGTAATTCATTTCCGTGTTGATGTTTACGGTGTATTTGCTGTCCCACGGCGGAGCGATTTTCGAATTCCATTTGCCCTGTAAGGTTGCAGGCTGATTTCCGGGCTGAGAGCTGCAGATCAACAGGTAACGGCCAAACTGGAAGTAAAGTGAAACCAGGGTCGGATCATCACCTGATTTAAACTTTTTGATGCGTTCATCGGTTGGGAGTTTTGCATCATCAGTAAAACCAAGATCGAGTTTAACGCGGTCGAAATATTTTTTGTAAGCCTGGATGTGATCTGCTTTTAAGGCCTGGTAACTTTTGCCCATCGCCAATGAAAGAAAGTTCGAAGCTTTTTCGTTTTCATTAACATCTAAGGTTTTATAATTCTTAAAGTTGGTCGCGATTGAAACGAAGATGGTTGCGGCATCAGCATTTTTAATCGTCAAACTGTCTTTTTCTGTTTTTAATGTACCGCCTTCGGTTTTCGTTTTAACAAGAGTGGTGTATTTTACCAAACCTTT
The DNA here is from genome assembly GCF_003315595.1 of Pedobacter miscanthi. Taxonomy (GTDB): domain Bacteria; phylum Bacteroidota; class Bacteroidia; order Sphingobacteriales; family Sphingobacteriaceae; genus Pedobacter; species Pedobacter miscanthi. Next base: position 145,225 of record NZ_QNQU01000002.1, read on the forward strand.
TTTTCCTTCCAGATCGCCCGTGATGCCGCTTAATTTAAGCGTATTATTTTCGGTAATGACTTTGTAATTTGGCATCGGACTGTTCATGCCCAGGCTAAAACTGATGCTTTTAGGTTTATTTGCGGTAATCCTGATGATCAGCACCTGATCTTTAAGCGAAGTAAATGTTTCGCGTTTATAGCTTACTCCATCTTTGGTATAAGTTACGGTAGCAGTGGCATTGCTGATATCGAGATCGCGGTAATATTGACTAACAGGCGCTGTATTTCCGGAATGGATAAAAAGACTCCCGGCAAGCTGGTATTGCATCCCATGGTTATAACCTTCGCCACTGGCCCTTTTAAAAGTATTATTTGCCAGCTGCTGGGCATCATTGTATTTTTGATCGGCCAGTAATTTACGCATGTCGCTAATATTGCCATATACATCAGGCAACACATTATTGCCGGGTCCGCCAGACCATATCGTTTCTTCGTTCAGCTGGATTTCTTCTTTATCAGGATTACCATAAACCATCGCTGCAAGTCTTCCGTTGCCCAGGGGTAAAGCCTCATTCCAGTTCCTGGCGGGCTTATCGTACCAGAGTTTCATGGTATTGGGTTTTACTTTTTGAGCCTTGCCAATCAGAGAGCAAAAGAGCAATGTGGTGCTAAGGAGGCTGATTTTCTTCAGTAACATGTTATGCTGGTTAGGGAGATTTTTAATTTATTGGTATTGGTGGTAAGATAAGATTTATTGTTTTTTTTTTTTTTATGCAGGCACGTCATTTCTATTGATTCGTCATCTCGACTGAAGCAAGCGGAATGGAGAGATCTATCGAGACAGATCTCTCCGCTACGTTGCACTCCGCTCGAAATGAAGGAATGTGGGAAGCAATCTTTTTTGCAGGAAAGATTGCTTCGTCGTACCTCCTCGCAATGACGATTTTTTTTGCTTGCGTCTTTTCACTTTGGTCTTTTAGCTTTAGTCTTTCACCTTAATCAACTCCTCCACCATATTTACAAAAAGCTTTGCGGCAATCGGATCGGTATTTCCTTTGGTTAGCAACATTTCAGAAAGTATTGCGGTTCCTTTATCGGTTACCTTTACAACCGGAAATCCCCTGATGGCATCTAGAGTTTTGGTACGCTGGTCTATATTTCCTTCGAGATAACCATGCACCTTGGTAAATGCGGCGAGGGCTTCTACACCCGTATCTCGGTTAATGCGGTAAGCACCCGAACTCACTGTTGGGTTCTGCCTTTCGTTATTGTTGAAATAGCGCAGTTCCATTGGTTCAATTCCTTTAAAAACAATTGATTCAGGAATTTCCATCGAAACAATTTCGCCCTGCTCTTTTACTATACTTCTAATCTGCTCCGGAAATATCACTGAAGCCAGACTTCCGCTATTTAAAAGCAATAGTTTACCGCCATCTTTTACAAAGTTTCGGATAGCAGCAGCTGTTGTAGCTGAGGTATTTACTGAATCCACTCCACTTAAAATCAGTACATTTGGTTTTTGTTTTACCGCGGCATCAACATCAGCAGCAATAGTCACTTTTAAACCTGAATTTGCAGCGAGCTGAGCAATTTTACCTCCCTGATCAACCAAAACGATCTTAGAATTATTAATTTCTACGGCTTTAATATAATTTTTATCGGCAATGGTTATTTCGTAATCATTTGCAGAGATTATTTTCCCGTTTTCGATAAGTTTGACCACCAGTTTAGCATCCGTTTTCGCTAAAAAAAGGTTTTCAGGAAGATTGATTTTTGGTGCAATCCATTTGCGTCCATAGTAATCAACAGGAGGCATTGTTTCTTTGCCTTCTTTTAATACTTTTCCATTTTTATCTTCGATTGACCATTGAATAGTGCTTTGGGAAATGGCTTTTCCATCTTCACTATCGTTAACTACATAAAAACGGACAGGCAAGGTTGCCCCAGCAAAAAAATGTCTTCCCCATAACTCTGCAGAAAGCAAAACGGGTTGCAAAGCTTTTTTCATCTGGTAATAAGTGCGCTCGGGTTTAAGCAGTTTGGCATCTTCAATATTGCTGAACCAGGTTAATGCCGCAAAATGCAAAATACCCGCAGCTTTATCATTGGTGCGTCTTACTGCCTCAGCCGATTCGCGGGTGATGAATGATTGTGCTTCTAAAAAATATTTCGGATCGGCATATTCGTAAGCATAATTCCCCACCAATGAAGATGGGTTTTGATGTACATAAGTATAAAAACGTGTCGGGTGCCCGGTTTCGGAAGGATATCCTGTAGAAAACTCCTGACTAATCAACGGTCTGCCCGGGTTTTTGAAACGCTGCTGCCATTCACCATTAAATTCGGAAAAGATGGAGCCGTGATACCAGTTGAGGTACCAATGCTGATCGTCGATATCCCCATCATCAATGGTGCTATAAAAGTCTTTTCCAAATTTTTTCTCTTTACGGATATAATTGGAATCAAAACTGATGGGCCTGGTGGGATCGATCTCCCTCATTTTTTTCACCACATCCGAAATGATCTTCATTTTAAGTTTCGCCCGTTCCATATCAGGATCGTTATCATAAAATTTCATCTCGTTGTTTACCGTCCAGAATAAAAGCGAAGGATGGTTACGGTACTTTTTGATCAGGTCGAAAAACTCGTTCTTCCAAAGGTCGATTAGTTTAGTATCTGGCATACTGCTGTTGATCATGAGCCACGGCCAGCCACCTTCGTAACTCACCCCTACACCCTGATGATCGGAAGCATTCATCCAAACTTCGCTATAAGGTGCAGTATGGGTGCGAGTAACGGCAATATTGCCATCGTGCATCAGTTTAGAAAATGCATTGGCCAATAAAGTATCGTTTGGTGCCAGCGACATTGGCGTATGGTTTCCTCCGCGCAGCCAGTAGGGTTTATCGTTCAGGTAAAAATAATCGCCTTTAGCGGTAAACGTCCTGAAGCCCGATTCTATCGTTAAACGATCAGTTTCCTGCTTGCCTTTACTCAAGATGAAGCTAAAATTATAAAGATTGGGATTGGCCGGCGACCATAATTTAGGTTTCAAACCACTGATGCTGTATTTGAAAACCTTTTCTTCACCAGCATTCAAATTTTGATCTTTCAAGGCTTCACCAGCAAATAATGCGCGTAGATCTTGATTATCAACTATTGATGTAGCCAGATTGAATGCACTGTTTTTAGCAGTATTGTTTTTTACAGTAAGCTCGATATCTGCACCGGTTAAATTCGGTTTGATAAATACATCGGTGATCTTTAATTGATCGGAAATAATCAGTGATACAGGTTGCCAGATGCCCGCAGGATCATCGTTATAAAAACCATGCGCTAAATCTTTGATCATTTTATTGGTAATGGGCACGGTTACGGCCACATCGGTTACTTTATCGGCATCTTTAATATCCTTTACAAAATCCCTCGAAACTTTAACCACAATCAGGTTGCGGCCTGGTTTCAACAAGCCTGTTCCATCAACTTTGAAAGCGCCAAACATGCCAATATGCGGCTCACTGGCTTTTTTTCCATTGATAAAAACCTCTCCTACCTTTGATACTGCATCGAAATCAAGTTCGAGGTTTTTGCCTTCAACTTCGGCCGGGAGTTCGATCCATTGGCGGTAATAACCGACATCCGTTTTTTTATAATCAAAGGTATAGGCTTCGCACCGTTCAATTTCTTTCTGGTAATGGTTATCGGCAACACCTTTACTTGCGGTATTGTACTTTTCGCCATGCAACCACTCCCGGTTCGGATTCCAAAACTGTGGTACAGTCATTACATGCCAGTTTTCATCGCTACTTTCGGGTGAAATTGCCTTTAGGGGATCGCTGATTTCATATCCCGGAGCAAATAACCATTTTCCGGTGAGCGAGAGACTGGTCCTGCCGTTTGGCAGTGTGCCCACCTTTACCGGTTTGTAAGCAGCGCGCTCCTGCACTCTTTTTTGTACCTTATTTACCAATGGAGTAGCATATTCCTGCACTTTATCATCTTTAAAAGCATCAGCAGCCAATGGTTTGATCGATAAATCATCAAATTCGTTTGCCAGCCAGCTTCCACCAAGGATTACTTTTCCTTTTGGCGAAAACTTTGTATACGGATCTTTCACATCAATAAGCGGAAGTGTTATATCCTCCAGAAAAACCTTGATCCTGTTACCTACCACCTGGATCCGGAATTTGTACCACTGACCAGGAACAAGCTTAAAATCAAGGTGGCGGAGCGCCAAATGATCGTCGGTTCCCATGTAACCCAATCTGGCCAGGTATAAATCGTTCTGGATACCACCCCTCAAACCAATAATATATTTATCATTTCGTGATGAAGCCCTGAAACCAGCCCATATCTGAACCTGTGTTTCACTTTCTGGCGTTCGGGCTTTAAAACTCACTTCATAATCGCTGGCTTCCAAATCTCCAAAAGCAACATCGATAGCTTTCGTTTTTAAAACACCCTGTTCTATTCTGGCTGTTCCACGCCCGGTAGTTTCGAGTTTTTGGATGCTATCAAAGTGTTCGTTTATACTTTTTTGGGCAAATAGCGGAACAAAAGGAAAAAGTATAAATAATATCGTTAAGGTTAAATTTGGTTGCTTCATGGTTTGTTTGGTTTGGTATTTTTTGGAGCGGTAAGTCCGGGCCAATCGTCGGTACGAAAAGGACTTGCCGGTAATCCTTCAAGGTTATACAAATTAACATCAGGTGGATTATCGGCCCAGCAATAGCGCACCGCTACAGGTGTTGGTACGTTGGGACTGGACATTACAACCGTATTTTTAACAATTGTAGCCCTGGCCGGAAAGAATTTCCCATCAACCCCGGCAATAATAAAATTGTTTACCGAATCAACTGGTTTTATCTGACTAGAAGGGTTGGTAAATCCGATAATGGCTTTATTCCCCTCTATTTTTAAGGTAGCATAGCGTGGTCCAGAGGCCTGTAATTTTTCGTGGTAGATGAGTTTTTGCGCCATCAGCGCAGCCCGGATCCCAATTGGCTTTTTTTCTTTGGGATGCAGATCGCCATTGCTATTGATATCAATTGTTGTTACAAAATCAACGTTTGGCATTGTGGCAGCAATGGCCTGAGCTTCGCGTAACTCGGCGATAGCACTGCCATTAAGCTGTGGCTGTACTTTATTGTAATTTGGTAGTTGCACAATGATAAAAGGCAGATTTTTCTTATCAAAATGTTTACGCCAGTCGCTGATCAGCGCAGGCAATAATTTGCGGTACTGAAAAGCCCTGTTTGCATTAAACTCACCCTGGTACCACAATACACCTTTCACACTATAATCGGTAAGTGGTGATAACATGGCATTAAAAAGAAGGGTTGGATTCGATTGCTCGGAAGGTAATTTTGGCTGTTTTAAAAAATCGGGGAAATCTGCCAGTCCTTCCCTGCTGATCCAGGCTTCGGCCAATGATGAACCATAACTGCTGTTGATTACACCAATGGGCACTTTATACTTATCGAACAAAGCCGCTGCATAAAAGTAAGCCACGGCTGAAAACCTGCCCAATGTTGCAGGCGATGCACTTAGCCATCCTGTATGTAAAAGAATATCGTTCCGCACCGTATCAGCAGCCTGTCTGTTTACTTTAAATTGCCTGATTTTTACATTAGTTGAAGCCAGTATATCTTTGTTATATAAATCCTTATCAATACCATATTCCATATTCGACTGACCTGAACATAAATACACATCGCCAATTAAAATATCGTGAAGTGTAATTGATTGGTCTGAACTACTGATGTTCATTTCATAAGGTCCACCAGCATCGGCCGCAGCAAGTTGTATATTCCATTTCCCATCCGCTGCAGTAACTACTGAATAGCTTTTTCCCTTAAAAGAAATACTGACGTTTTCTCCGGGATTGGCCCATCCCCAAACGGGAATTTTGGCATCGCGTTGAAGCACCGCATGATCGCCGATCAAAGCCGGTAATTTTAACGCCCCCCTCGCGTTCAGGCACAACAATGCCAGGAAGATTGAAAATAAAGTCTTCATTTCGCTATTTCGGGAGAGGAATATTATTTTGGAATGGAATTTCTTTTTTGAGCATTTTTGATGCAAAACCAGCCAGATAGAGGTAATAATCGTTTGGTATGCCTTCTTCGAATTTCACAAAACGGTTCTCTCCGACAGGTGGATTTTTGGAAGCCTTAAAAATGGCCGTTCCTTCGTCTACCTCATCAAACATGGCTACATAAACCATTTCTACACCGCTATTGATCGCACCCGAAAGCTGTTTCCAGAAAAATTGCCCCCTGTTTCTCGGGATCTGATCAAATGGGGAATTGGGTTTCATATTATGCCAGCTAAAACCGGGATAAACTACCGGAACAAAATCTAGCCGATTGGCTTTGCACCAGGCTATATCGGCCTTGATCCGTTCCATCATTACCGGGATATTTTCTTCTTTAAAACGCCCCACAAACCATGGCTGGATAATATCTGCTTTTTTGCATACTTCGAGCAGTTCGGGATCTGCAATAGCATCGCCTTTAAGCTCACGCCACTGGGTAGGTACGCCCAACAATAAAGAACAACCGCCATAAACAGGATCGTGCTGAAGGAAATCCATAATTTTGGTGATGGTTTTTAGCGTATAACGCCTTTTATCGTTAAACCCGATGCCCCAAAGGGCAACCAATGGTTTTTGGTTATGGTATAAATAACTTTGTTTATTTCCACGGGTGGTGAGCCTTAAACTATCTACCAGGTGTTTAAAATCGCTGATCACCAGCCCTTCGTCGCCCTCCTGCATGCCCGAAAAATCGTACATCAGCGATATGGCCCGTTTGTGTTTACCTGCCGCATCGAGCGCAGAACGAAGTACTTTGTTATTGTGCGCCAAACTCTTTGTATTTTTAAGGTTCGAAACAAAACGCTGCACAAATACACCATCAATACCATACTGCTCCATCCATTTAAAATGCAACTGAACGGTCGATTCGTCGTAAGAACTAAAAAGGTAGGCCGGGCTTCCATCTTCATGCTGAAAAGCGGTTTTATAGGTCTTCTTATATTCTGAAACATCGGGCCATACATCAATTTTAATGCTGCCTGGCGCAAAACCTTTGGCTCCGGCATAATGGTTCCAGCCGCGTTGGCCGCCATCTCCCAGCGCATTAAACCAGCCCTGGTAACCGGCCATTACCAAACCTTTATAACTTTTAAACGCACTGGCAGCGCTATGTTTAAGCTGTGCATTTGCCGTATAAGCAAAGCATAACATGATTAATAATATCGTATTCCTTTTCATTATTTGCCTGGGCTTATAGTTCCATTTCCCCAATTTTTGTTCGGTTTTGGCCCCATTTCGAGTTCTAAAGTAGCACCGCCAATCAGTTGCTCATGGGTAAACCAGGGCGTATTTAATTCTTTTCCGTTCAGTTTGGCACTTTGTATGTATTTGTTCACCACCGAACTGTTATTGGCAATTACACGGAATGTTTTTCCATTAGGTAAGGTGATGCTCACTTTTTCAAAAACAGGACTTCCGATGGTATAGGTTGGAATACCTGGAGTAAGTGGATAAAAACCCATAGAAGAAAATACAGCAAAAGCCGTCATACCGCCACCATCTTCGTCGCCGGGAATACCGAAAACATTGTCTTTAAACCAGGTATCCAATAAAAAGCGTACCCTTCTCTGCGTTTTCCATGGTGAAGCAGTAAAATTATACAAATATGGAATATGGAAGCTTGGTTCGTTACCCATCGAATATTGACCTACCAGGCCGGTAGCGTCAGGAAATTTAGCATTAAATTCATATTTACTCCTGTCAAGCGGCTCCCTGAAAAGCTGATCGAGTTTATCTTCGAAGTTTTTGCTTCCGCCGAATAAGCCAATCAAACCCTTCACATCATGCTGTACCTGCCAAACATAAGTCCAGCCGTTGTTTTCATCGTAATAATCACGACCGCCCATTCCGCCATCAAATTTAGGGTCGATATTGATCCAGTTGCCTTTATTATCCTTCGGCATAAATAATTGCTTTTTAGGATCCCATAAATTGCGGTAGTTCTGTCCACGGGCGTTAAATTTTTTATAATCGGCTGTTTTGCCTAAATCGTTGGCCAGTTCGCCCAAAGCCCAATCGTCGTAACTATGTCCGAGAGTAATGGCTACCGCCTGGCGTTTTTCAAAGTTATGCACTTCTGCAACAGTTTCCTTTTCGCCCGGATGTAAAGCAGGGAAATAACCTTTCTGGTAATATACTTCTTCCAGTTCGGTTTTAGGGCCATTTTTCCAGGGTAACATGGTGGCTTCGGTTGCATTTTTGTACATGCCTTTGTAAGCTTCGGCCATGTCGAAATTTTTCAGTCCTTTACGATGGGCATCCAGAAAACTTACGGTAGAATGAAAACCATTCATGCACACGTGATCGCCAAAAAGTACCGGAAATGTTGGCATCCAGCCGCTTTGGCTGTACATGTTTACATAAGAATTAAGCATATCTTCTTCCTGTGCCGGGTTTAAGATTACGCGGAGCGGATGATGTGCCAGATAGGTATCCCATGCCCAGTCATCAACAAAAAATGGACGGCTGGTTTGGTGGATTTTGTTATCGTAACCACTAAAATACTGGCCATCTTCGGTAATGTCCACCATGCGCTCGTAGGTACGGTAAAGTGCGGTATAAAACGAACGTTTTTGCGCTTCTGTACCTCCGGCCGTCTGGATCTGGTTGATTACTTTTGCCCAGGCATTTTCACCCTGCGTTTTAATGCTTTCGAAACTCTGTCCTGTAAATTCTGCATCATAGTTCTTTTTAGCCTGCGCAGCACTGATATAAGAAATGGCATATTTAAAACTGATGTTTTTTGCCTTATCCTGGTCAAAACTGACCCAGGCTTTTACACTTTTACCATCAATGGCACGCTCATTTACCACCTGACCGCCTTTAATTACGCCAAAACTTGCACCGGCATCAAAAACACCATATAAATATACCTTAACATTGCCATGATAGGTTTCCAGGCCGGTTATTTCGGTATCGGAAATGAATTTATAAGCCGATTCACCCGGGTTATACGTGCCCAGCAACAGCGTTTTCTGTGCATTTGCAGGAAATACAAAACGGTAATAACCGGTCTTTTTTCCGGGTACAAATTCAACATTCACCTCATCATCAAGCAAAAAGGTACTATAATACCAAGGCCGGGTTACTTCCAGATCGTAATCGTAGGTAAGCTGATTTTTCCAGTTTGCCAGCTCAATCTTTTTTACAGATGGTTTGATGGAAAATACCTCGCCCAAACGGTGGGAAACAATATTTAGGGGGAAGCTCGAAATCTGATCGTCCATATAATCGGTACGTTGCGGAAACATGCGGATCATCTGGTTGGGCAATTGCACGGTTGGCCGGGTTGGCTGCAACAACTGACCCACATTACCAATACGTGGATCAATATATCTGAGGTTTCCGGCTCCATCGTTATTTTTTTCTTGTGCATGGGCAACAAAGGCATTAAGAGAGAGCAATACAATATTGGAGAGGGCAATACAGGATCTGAATAGGTTCTTCATTTATGGATTAAAGGTTATCGTAAATTGGTATAGAAGCTTGTTTAAATTACATGTAAAGATTTTGTAGCCCGAAGTTTCCTGGAGCGCATATAAAGCAATAATCCGGTGAAAGCCAGTACCAGTATCAACGGGATTACCAGTGTGGCCTGCAAAATTTCAGGTCCGGCCATATTTTTGGCCTCGTTCAGATCCTGTGCCAGTAGTGAACCTTCTGATGCTTTTGAATACACTTTAAGATCGGCACCCGCCGGAAGGTGTTTCACGATCAGCTTATCATAAAAACTGCCCATAAATACGGTATAAATGGATACCGCGAACATGCCTGCCCCACCCATTAAATTAAGGCCCAATGCCCCTGAACCCGGGATGTTTTCGGCCACAAAACCGATCATAGTAGGCCAGAAATAACATACACCAATCCCAAATACAATGGCGGCCAGGAAAATTGAATTTCCGGTAAGCGTACTCAACATATACAATCCGCTGGCAGCAAATATGGCCGATAACAGTAAAACACCTTGTGGTGCCAGTTTATGTACAACCGGTTCGGCAAACGCACGGCCGATAACCATAATACCTGTAGTAAGGGTAAGCAAGAGCAAAGCATTGTCGGTTACGTTTTTAAGCAGCAAACCAATCCATTGTCCGGTAAAAAGTTCGGTAATGGCCGTGCCGAACATACAGATGAACATAAAAATAAAAAGTGGCGACAATACGGCACGGTACATATCGGAAGTGCTGTAACCAGAGGTAACACGTTCGGTTTTAGGAAAATCGAGTCTGGAAAACAGAAAACCATAAACCAGTGTAGGGAGCAACATGGCTGCTACCTGCCATTGCCAGCTCAAACCAACTTTTACAAAAAGTGTTACTACGAGCGTACCGATTACAATGCCACCGGGAAACCATAAGTGAAAGTGGTTTAATTTTGTGGTTTTGTTTTCGGGAAATAAAGTGGCCACCAAAGGATTACAGGCCGCCTCAACTGTTCCGTTTGCAATGCCGATAAGCAAGGTAGAAAGGAACAGGCTCCAATAACCCTGTGCAAAAATGGTTAAAGCTATTCCTGCCAGGTGAAATACAAAAGCAGCAACCAGCAGGCGTTTCATACCCACAGCATCAACAATGAAACCGCCAATGATAATGGCCAGTGGGAACCCCCAGAAAGCCGTAGCAGTAATGGTACCCAGTTGTGTGGCATTAAGCTGAAACTCATTGGCAAGCTGGCCCATCATGCCCGCCCTGATTCCGAAAGAAAGCGAGGTAACAAGCAGGGCCATGCAACTTGCCCAAAATAATTTGTTGGTTTGAATGTTTGGCATAGTGTTTTTTATAGGTTTATTTAGATGATTCGAGTTCGGTAATTGTCCACGGTTTGGTACGTGAAGCATGTAAATCGCGCACTTTTTTTACATCAGCAGGTTTGATGGTGCTGGCTTTATTGCCTAAATCGTTACGAATGTAGCTCAAAACCGAAGCAATATAATCGTCGGTATTAAAACCCAAAGCGGGCATTACATCAGGATAGGTTTTAGCATTGATGGGCCCCGAAAGTCCGTGAAGCAAAATTTTGATCAGTTTCTGTGGATCGCCGGTTACATCTTTTGATGAGGCAAGCGGTGGCGCAGGCATATCTTTGCCTCCGATGGAAACACCTTTTCCGTCAGCACCGTGGCAGGTGGCACAAAGCTGTTTAAAAATCAATCCGCCCTCGGTTACCAGTTTACGGTCGGCTTCTACCATTAATTTGGCATTACGCTCCGAAGCGGCTTTGGCATCAATGGCCGACTGGTATTTCTTTTGCGATTCTAACAGAACCGGAACATTGTTATTCTGTGCCAGCACATCTGCCAATAAGGTTTTCGACTGATCTGATTTTGCATAACGCAGGCTCAGTGCAAGCTGAAAACGCACATCTTCGTTCGGATCGTTTTTAAGTGTGGCAAGCGTACTTAATAAACTGGTGTTGCCTTCCCTCAATTTTTCATCGCAGATCCAAACCGCGGTTTTCCTCACCGTAGCATCTTTATCTTTTAAACCCTGGTTTAAGGTTGGCTCATCAAGAGATTTTAAGCCATTAAGCGTCCAAAGTGCATGGATACGGGCAAGCGGATTTGCAGAAGTAGTAGCCATAGTTTTTAAGGCCGGAACAACCGATTTATCGCCGCGTACCACCAATATTTTCTGTGCATTATCTCTCCACCAGCCATTTGGATGTTCGAGATAAGCTACCAGTTCGCTGCCGGGTTGGTTTAACATCTGCGGACGTTTTTTATCGGGTTTGATCCCATCGTAAACCACCCGGTAGATGCGGCCTCGGCCGATATTTTTATCCAATCCACGAGGCACGATTTTGCTTCTTAAAAAACTTCCCGGTTTTGTCCAGTTTCCTTCCTGAATGATTCCGCGATACATATCCACAATGTAAAGGCTTCCATCCGGACCGGTTACACTATTAACCGGACGGAAATTCATATCGGTAGAAGCAATAAATTCTTCTTTGTTATAAGCATTGGTCAGGGTAATTTTTCCGGCAGTATTGGTCACTTTTGCCCTGCGGATTAAACGGCCAACCGGTTCGCAAATAAACAGATCTCCCCGTGCATCATTCGGTAAAGCGGTTCCCCTGAAAATAGATTGCCCGGTACAGCCCGTAAAGTGGTTCAGGGTGCTATCCGGACGGAGGCGATTCACTCCACCCTGTACATCCGGGGTAGAAATAATCGGCCAAACTGCCTGGAATTCGTCGTTATACTGGTCTTTAAAATCAAGTCTGCCATAAGCCGGATTCTGCTGAAAGTTTAAAGCAGGGGTTTCGGAACCGGCAGCAGAAAAGTACAACCGGCCATAATCATCGTGGGTAAGCCCCCATTGTCCGCTTGCGCCTTCTGGTAAAAATTCGCGTTTAATCTGTCCGTTTTCATAACTGTAGCGCGCATTTTCTACCGTAACATATATTTTATTATCAATGTTCCAGATTAAACCGCTTTTCTGGTGCTCAAGATTACCTGTATTAATGGCATCGTTATTAAATACCTGTTTTTTCTCATCGGCTACGCCATCCCCATTGGTATCGCGATAGCTGTAAATGTTGTTAGAATTGGTTTCGTTCACCAGCAAACGGTCATCAAGTGTTAAAATCATCCGAGGCAGTACCAGATTGTTGATAAAAATGACCGATTTATCCATTTTTCCGTCGCCATTTGTATCTTCCAGCCTTTTAACCGAACAAACGGCCTTCATCTCCCCTGTACCGTCTACATCCTGCATATAGGTATTCATTTCTGCAACATACATCCTTCCGTTTCCGTCCCAAACAATGGCAACAGGCTCGTGTATCATCGGCTCACTGGCCACGAGTTCTAAATGATATCCTTTTTGCAGGTGGATCGTTTTCATACTTTCTTCCGGAGAAAGATAAGCCGAAGATGGATTGGTGTTAACGATGATTTTTCCATCGGCATCGCGTTTAAGGGCAGTTTGGGTGACTTTACAGGTATAAATGAAACTCGAAAGCGCCAGTATACCTATTACAATTTTTTTGTTTTTTTTCATTTGTTGTTTGTGTTGTGGTTATTTTTTTCGGCCAAGTGCATATTTAATTCCGCCCAATAAATGCTGAAGAAATAATGGCTCGGTATAAGAAGCTTCGGTATGGCCCAGTTCAGTATAAAAGGCCCTTCCGCCATCGTAGGCATGGTACCAGGCTATGGGGTGGTTATCGCCCATTTTGGCTTTGCCTGCATCGTAACTTTTCTCGTTAATGGTAATGAGCACTTTCAGATCAGTAGCAACAGATTTAAAGTTGTACCATTCATCCTTCCGTTTCCATAAGTTGGGAAGCATTTCTGTTGAAAGGTGATTTTTATCAATAACGTTCAGTTCGGCTTCCTGCTGGTTGGGGTGACCGGCAAAATAAGCCCCTACCAATTTGCCATACCAGGGCCACTGGTATTCGCAGTCGGTTGCGGCATGCACGCCCACAAAAGCATCACCATGATGGATATAATCTTCAAAAGCTTTTTGCTGTGTATCATTTAATACATCGCCTGTCGTACTCAGGAAAATTACGGCATTATACTTTTTAAGGTTGGCGGCATTAAAGTTGTTGGCATTTGTGGTGCTATCAACATCGAAATTATTTTCTGCACCTAGTTTTATGATGGCTTTTACGCCATCGGCAATGGCATTGTGGTGAAAACCTGCCGTTTTACAAAAAATGAGGACTTTCTGCTTTTTGGCAGATAAACTGTTGCTGAAAAGCAAAACGGCGATTACAATCAGGCTGCTGATGTAGTTAATCTTTTTCATAAAAAAAGGTTTAATCTGGTTAGTTTAACAGAAGGTGAATTTAGAAGAAGGGCTTAAAAAAGTATTAATAAACAATTAATAGAAATCTGTTATTTGTAACGAATTGGTTATTAAAAAACAACCAACCTACACTATTACCTAACAATCAACATATTACCAACCCGTAATCAAAGTGTTTAATAAAATATTACTATAAAAAATTAATCTTTGTGCAGCTTGCCTGTGGCTTTTAAAATGAAATCGACAATGGGTTTAGGATTAGGCAAACTATGGGGATGATGTGCAAAACCAGGCTTGTGGATTACGGTAATTTGTCCACCACCCGCGATAATTTTACGTTCAAAATCCAATGTGTTTTCGGCTGGTTTAACCTGCTCATCCGCATCGGCACATAAAATCAGAATCGGGTATTTTCCCTTTACTATGTCAGCTATGCGATCGGTCGGATTTTTATTAAAGTTTTTTACTGCCGTGAGGTCTTTTAAACCAAAATCAGCCATAAATGCTTTTACCATATCATTTGATTTTCCGCTCTCCAATATATCGCTAGCCCAGTTCGAAATATTTAATAAGGGATTATCTACATAAACACAGGCTACTTTATCAGGATTTTCGGCAGCCCAATTAAAAACATATATGCCTCCGCGGCTCATTCCTTCCATAACGGCTTTTTTATGCAATCCAGCTTTTACCAGAAGATGGTAATAGCCATTCCAGATATTGATAGCGGTTGGGTTGCCCAACAGTTCGGCTACATCGCAATACACAATGTGGAAGCCTTTTTCGAGCAGCGCGATATCTGCCTGCGGTTCGTGCGCCCAAAAACGTGCCCTCCACACCCATGGATGCCCTTTGGCAGTATATTTCGGCTTAACTATTTTGCAGTTCCGGCCCACGTACTCGAAATCGGCACATTCGTAACCGAAAAAACCGGTAATTTTAAACGGAGCGGATAATCTGGAGAAAATATTAAATGCAACATCCCTTTTCATTGCTAAACAGCTATAAACGGTATTGGCCATGATGGATGCGCCTTCGGCATTTGGATGGAGCAAATCTGAAAATAACTCCTGATGGTTAACCAATGGAGCATGCATATCGATTACCTCTGCTTTTGCTATAAACGCGACCTCCTGTATTAATGGATTGATATTTTTCGTAATCACGGGATCCCAGATACCCGCTGAATCTTTGACAAAAGACACCATCGCTGTTAACAGTACAATCCTGGGGTGATTGGGAAGCTGTTTAAATTTTTGAATGAAACTGAGGTAATCACTTTTAAAATCGGCTATGTATTTCCGGTTTATGGCTTTGGCATCATTACCTCCAAGATCAATGATTACAATATCGGGCTTCCATTGCAGTGTTTCGTTAAACTGTGCTGTTTTTTGATAGGGATGATCGCCTTTTAAAAGTAATGTGGTACCACTGATGCCAAAATTACGTACCTCGTAATTACTTCCCATCAGTTTTTGAAGCTGCACAGGGTAAGCATTGGTTTCGCGGTTCGCTATACCTGCGCCATAAGTAATGCTGGCACCAATACAGGCGATTTTGATTTTCGCTTCGACAGCCACAGCACTTACCATGATGGTTATCAAAAAAAGATAACTCCTTAAAAATATTTTTCTGCCCATATATTTAATTTATGGCCTCCATCCTTTATCAAAAAAGACATAGATGAAACCAACGTGTTTATATTTAATTGTATATAAAATTAGGGTTCGGGATTAATTTTTAATTAATAAAAAAATAACAAAATCAATTATTTCCAAGTGCTTAAAGCTGATTTAATACTTTGTTAAGCTATTGTTAATGTTACCGGCTTAGCTTAGTTTTTTATAACCATATCACATGAAAAAACTAACCTCTTACGGCTACAGCGCACTTTTTATGCTTTGCCTTGTTTTATTTTTTAAACCCCTTTCAGCAAAAATCAGTTTGCCGGCAATCATAGGCGAAAACATGGTTCTGCAACGTGGAATAAAGGTACCCATCTGGGGTTGGGCCGATCC
Organism: Pedobacter miscanthi; assembly: GCF_003315595.1. Taxonomy (GTDB): domain Bacteria; phylum Bacteroidota; class Bacteroidia; order Sphingobacteriales; family Sphingobacteriaceae; genus Pedobacter; species Pedobacter miscanthi. Next base: position 161,081 of record NZ_QNQU01000002.1, read on the forward strand.
GGGAGAGAAAATAACCCTTGTATTCCAGGGGAAAAAATTCCAGGCCAGTACCGGTCAAAACGGGAAATGGTTTTTAAAACTGGATACTTACAGTAAAGGTGGTCCATTTGAGATGCAGATCAGTTCCGCACAAAACAGCATCACGTTAAAAAATATTGTAATCGGCGATGTATGGCTTGCTTCAGGACAATCGAACATGGAATTCGGAATACAGAAGGAAAAAAGTGGTGAAGCAGCAATCGCCAATGCCCGGGATACGATGATCAGGTTGTTTTATGTTCCGATGGCATTTTCGATCAATCCTAAAGAAAATATCGATCCTTCTGCAGCATCCCGGAATGGTACATGGATTGTTTGTTCGCCGGAAGCCATGGCCGATCCTAAGTTTGCCTGGCATGGCTTTTCGGCAACCGGATATTATTTTGCGAAGGAAATCAGAACGCATGAAAACACACCAGTTGGCATGATCGGAAGTTACAAGGGCGGAACACCTGCGCAGGCCTGGATAAGTGAGCAGGCACTGGCTACTGCACCAGCTTTTGATACTTATATTAATGATCATCAAAAACTTCTTGAGAATCTCGAACTGGCAAAACAGGCCTATCCCAGCAAAGTAGCAGAATACCGCGAAAAACTCAAAAATTTTGATCAAAACTCTTCTGCCCCTAAACCACAAGCTCCCTTACCACCAGAAGGTGGTTTTTCGGCGCCTTCAAGTCTTTTTAACGCAATGATTAATCCCATCATCCCTTATGGAATAAAAGGCGTGATCTGGTACCAGGGCGAAAGTAATGGGGATAAACTTCAACAGGCAATAGAATACCGCAATCTTTTTCCAAGATTAATTGCCGATTGGAGAAAAAACTGGTCGCTGGGTAACTTTCCATTTCTCTTTGTACAACTTGCAAATTTTAAAAAGGCACCCAAAAAACCTGCTGAAGGTGTTTGGCCATGGGTACGCGAAGCACAATTAAAAACACTGGCATTACAGGCAACCGGAATGGCGGTAATAACAGATATTGGCGATTCTGCAGACATTCATCCCACCAATAAAAAGGATGTAGGCATAAGGTTATCATTGGCAGCCCGAAAAGTTGCCTATGGTGAACAACTGGTTTATTCAGGTCCTGTTTTTAAACAGATGAAAATTAAGGGCAAAATCATTGAGCTTAGTTTTGATCATACAGGCACGGGATTAACCGGATACAGACCAGGAACTCAGGCAATGAACGAGCTTAAAGGTTTTGCCGTTGCTGCCGCTGATGGCCAATTTGCATGGGCAGAGGCTAAAATCGAAGGTAATAAGGTATTGGTTATGGCTAAAGGAATAGAAAACCCGGTTGCCGTACGTTACAACTGGGCAGATAATCCACAGGGAACACTTTATAATAAAGAGGGACTGCCGGCATCTCCATTCAGGACAGATGATTTTAAACCGGAACAATAATCAAAAGAAGCGCCTGACAGGTCTGCCAGGCGCTTTTTTGTTAAGTAATATTTTTTCATTCCGAACATGGTGAAGAATCTTTAACGGTAATCCTTCGGCTCCGCTCAGGATGACATTCTCCTATAAAGTGGTCCTTCAAAGGTGGCCGTCTCGACTGAAGCGCAGCGGAATGGAGAGATCTACCTAGATAGATTTCTCGACTTCGTTGCACTCCGCTCGAAATGACGACGTTTTTGGGAGCCCAATCCTCGGACCTCCGTCCCCGGTCTTCCAACTAACTGAAATTAATTCAACTTAAACTCCTGCCTCGTAATATCTAAATATAAATCGCCGTAACCCTGCGTTGATTCGATCTGCGTATCGAGATTATAATTATTCCACGAATCGATAAAGATCAATCCACTGGCAGAGGCATTATTTTTGGCCACATTACAGAATTTTTTGTAGAACAAACCACCGTCGTTCCTTAAAAAGTTTGGATTTCTGCTTGCCGGATTGGTGATCAGGTTATTAAAGGCAGGCGAAATGCTCGGGATAAATTCGATATTCCATGATTGCAACATGCTTTTCCAGTATTTCCATCCCTGATCTACGTTCTGCAAGAACAAAAAGTAACGGTCGTAATCGCGGGTATCAATCATGTTGTACTCGTACATGGCATCAACACAGTTCTGAAAACGGTAGTAAAAACGTTGTGGCGGCGACCAGCGATCCTGCATGCCCACAATGTAAAGTTCGAAACCCAGTAACGACAGTCTTCTGCGGATTTCTTTATACACCGCCGGACAATCATTTGCATTCAAATTTTGAGCATTATTGATGATTACCAAAGTTTTGCCGTTAACCTTCATGTAATTATCCTTTTTAAAATAACTGTTGGGATCGGCCCCCATCCTTTGAAAATCCTTATAAAAAGACTCAAGCCTTGCAGGCAGTGTTTCGATAGCAATGGTATTGCTGATACCTAAAGAGGCCGTGTTAAGGTTATAGGAAAGAGCAAATTTCATGTCTTTTGCATTCGGTGCGTTTAAAAATGCATTTACCGTAATTGAATCGTTGCGGTAATTATTAAAATCGAGGTTTGCAGAACGTACGGAAAACACAAAATAATCGAGTTTTGCTTTTTTGGCCATGTTAATCTGCTCCGTCATTACATTTACGCCTGAAGCCGGAATGGTGGTCGGCAGCGCATTCGGATAGGCATATTTGCCAATGCTGGGTACCTCTTTGATGTTGGCGTTAAAACCAGAACCAAAATTGGTATAAAATGCGCCCAGAATATAGTTACGTGTTGGTGGTTTGATTTCGATCTCATAATTGAGCACATTATCATCCACCGATGGCTGATCGCCGCCTTTTTTACAGGCAAAAGTGAAAGTAACCAGGGCCATTAGCCCCAGGTAACTGTATCTATTTAATTTTTCCATTGATTTTTTATTGCTGTCCATTTCAACCGTTCTATTTTTTAATCTGAAGTTCATATTGATCTGGTTAAGGCTTTAAAAATTTATTTACTATAGTATAAGTTACTCCTGCCGCCGTTAAATCCTGTATGGTATTACCAAACCATTTCTGTTCGAAACGGGCATCGAAAAACGGTTGCGCCAGGCTCCAGTTGCGGTGTACGTAAGGTGCAGCAAACTTTAGTGCTTTTTCGGGCGAATCCTGCGGGCTGCCTAAAATTACCAGCGCCTGTCTGTAAGCTTCGATGTTTCTTTCAGCAATTACCGGATATTCCCAGCGATCGGGAATTTCCTGGAAGGGGTTGTTCAATACGGCGCTGGCCGGATTGGTATGCGGAACGAGTTTAAGGTTATTGGTACGGCGCTGCAAGGTCCAGGCTTCGTAAGCACCATCAGGATAATAGTTTAACCAGCGCTGCACCCATATTTTAGCCATGTTGTTCTGTGGAATATCTGAATTAACCAGCCCCCAGAAATTATTATATCCTTTACCCGCAGTATTCCATTTAATTCCGTTACCGGCAGTGTAAGCCGCAGCGGCATTTCCGAGACCCCAGAAAGAGAAGTTGGCATTGATCCCATCAAGGTAATACTGCTCTGATGTTTTTGCACCGCCCAAACCCAGTTCTCTGGCTTCGGCTTTCATAAAACAAACCTCAGCATAATCCATTAACATAAAAGGGTGTGCGGCAGCCAGAATAGATGATTGTAAATTACTGTAACTGTTTACATTTGCGCCATTAAATGGACTTAAACCCGGCAGGTTCCATGTTGGGATATTAAAGGTACTTTTAGCATTACCCATGTATGGTATTTTATAGTTGACCACTCTTAGCGTATCATCAGCAACACTCGAAAGTGTATCGGTGATCACAAACTGATTGGCCGGAGCCACAGCTTCAAAGTAGGCCTGCATCCTCGGATCTTTGTAGGGACGGAAATACAGCATGGCATAATCGCTCATTTTCGGCATTTGATCGGGATTAGTTACATTTTTAAGCAGTTTGATAAAATAAGGCGATTCGCTACCCTCTGCTGCAGAATAGATTACTTTGGCATTATCAGCATCGGATGACATTAACAATGTTTCATTAGCCATTACTTCTTTAATGGTTTCCTGTGCGGCAGGAATATTCAACTGAACGGTAAGTGCAAGCCTCAACCTTAACGAATTGGCAAACCTTTTCCATTTGGTAAGGTCGCCACCGTAAAGTATATCCGGACTAAATTTATCGCCTGTAACCACAATCGCATCTGATGCTGCCTTTAAACGGCTTAATAAACTGGCATAAATGCTGTTTTCATCATCGTATTCTACGGACGGGGTCATTTCAAGCGCTTTACTATAAGGCACCGGACCATAAGTTCCCACCATCATGGCATACACATAACACTCCCAGATGTTGAGGATCTGGATGCGGTTAGCATAACCCGGGTTATTTTTATACAGTTCGCGGAGCTGTTTTAGATTGCCCAGCACTTCTACATAGGTTTGTTGCCAGTAGCTATCGTTTCCACCATTATAACGCCCGCTTTTATTGATAATATGCGTGTATTCCCATAAAAAATCGACGTTGTTGTTCCCCATCAGGTCGGCGGTACGTTTTACGGTACTCGAAAATACGGGTTCTGCATCGGGTGTTAAAAACTGTGCGGGATTGGTATTAATTTCTTCAAAATCTTTTGTACAGGATGATAACATCCCGATAGCCATAAAGCTGAGTATATATATAATCTTTTTCATTTCTCTTTATCCTTAAAATGATACTTTTAAATCGAATCCGTAGTTAACAAAAGGCAACGACCCGCCCTGTTCAAGCCCCAGTGCATTACCTGAGGTATTGGCAGATTCGGGATCAATTCCCCTTGGGGTCTTTTTATAGATCGTCCATACGTTGCGGGCTACGAAAGAAAGCCTTGCTGATTGGAACGGACTTTTCAGCAACCACCTCGAAGGAGCTGTGAACCCAAAAATCAACTGGTTCAGTTTTACATAAGAAGCATCATATATCATCAAACTTGCCATATTTTGTGCGTTAGGCCAGTAAATAAATGGATTTACACTGATTACGTTTACTTTATCGGCAATCATACGGCCATTGGCATCAAGGATCAGGTTCCCGTTTGCATCTCTTTTCGGGCTGTAACCCACGGTTTGCATCCCTTTTCTTCGGGCAGCATCGGGATAAGGTTTATTATAAAGCTGGGTAACACCTGCCAGTTCGGTTCCACTTTCGCCCAAAATCACATTACTGAAATAAAAGTCGTCCCTGCCATCAATACTCATTAAAGAAGTACCTAAGAAATTCGCCTGGGTTTGACTGCCTGAGTAAAGGCTACCACCCATTTTAACCGATACGTTAAAACTGAAATCGAAGTTTTTATACCTTACGTTAGAACCAATCGATCCTAACCATTTCGGCTGGAAATTGCCAAGGTATACATCAGCGTCGGGATATGGCCTGCCATAAGAAGTACCGGCACTGGGCACATCGTTAACAATTACTTTCCCCGAGGCGTCGCGGTAAAAATCTATTCCCAGCAAATCGCCGATTGGTCTGCCCACAATGGCATTCACACTCACATTATAGATGCCACCCAACCTGAATTTGTTGATCCCTTCGGCCAGCGAAACTACCTTGTTTCGGTTTGCAGACCAGTTTGCGGTTACATTCCAGGTGACGTTTTTAGTACGAACAGGTGTGGCATTTAAGGTAAGCTCCATCCCTTTGTTTTCAATCTCACCAGCATTTACGATCCTGTTGGTAAAACCTGTTTCCACAGGTACCTGCGAATCGAAGATCTGGTTTGAGGTTTTCGATTTATAAACCGTAGCGTCTAAACTCAGCCTGTTGTTTAAGAACCTTAATTCGAGCCCAAGTTCTGTTGAAGAAGTTTGTTCTGGTTTAAGGTCAGGGTTTTTAAAGGTATTTTCGTAGTTCAGGACTGGCAATCCGTTAAAAATACCATCGGTTTGGAATGAAGAACGCAAGGCATAAGGATTGGTATCTTTACCTACCTTAGCATAAGAGGCCCTGATTTTACCAAAGCTTAAAATGGATTTAGCGGGTACTTTAAAGAAATCGCTGAATACAAAACTTCCACTTACGGATGGATAAAAGAACGACCAGTTCTCGGGGCCTAAAGATGACGACCAGTCGTTACGTCCGGTTACATCGAGGAACAGATAATTATTGTAGCCGAAGGTTGCGGTACCAAAAACAGAATTTTTCCTGAATTTAGATGGATTTTCGGAAATGGTTGGCAGTACAGCCGAGTTGGCCATATTCATCATATCGTGGATCTGCAGGGAGTTGGTTTGCCCGGTTACCCTTAAAGTATTCCGGTTATTTAAGTTCCCTCCCAGGTTGGCCGATACAGTAAAATGTTTGTTAAGGGTTTTATTATACATAAAAAGTCCTTCAATATTCCAGTTCTGGTTATTGTCGGTAAATTCGCGGTACTGGCCCAATGGATTCCTCAAGCCACCTTTATCAATAAATACCATGGCATTGCCAAATGTAAGATCGGCCGCTACCTGTGTCCTGAATTTAAGGTCTTTTAACAAACCAATGGTTGCGGTTACCCCACCAATTACCCTGTTCTTTTTATCGGCATTGTAGTTTTCGTTAAGCGACCAGTAAGGGTTTTCGTATCCCTGCTGGCTGGTTGCCGTGTAGGCGAATGAATTTCCGCTGGCATCTTTCCAGGGGATTAAATCGTTGGTACGGAAACTCCTCATCATTACCGATGCAGCATTCATCGGGCTGTTTGCATCCAGATTTCGGGAAACACGGTTTTCTACTTTCTCATCAAAATACTGCAACCTGGTATCGATCCTTAACCAGGGCGCAAAGTTTTTAGATCCATTTAAGGCCAGGTTATGCCGGTTTACAATATTCTGCCCTTCTATTACATCATTCCCGTTGGTATAAGTATAAGAGGCACGGAAAGAAGAAGTCCCGTCGCCGGCACTGAAAGAAAGATTCTGAACACCAGTAAAACTGGTATTATAAAAATCGACTACGTTATTAGGCTGTGGGCGGTATTCGCCCGGTACACCAGAATAAGAGGCATAAGGCTGACCTAACATGGGGGCACCAAAACTTCGGGTATCGTTACCCATACGCATGGTTGGTGCAGCGGGATTGGTTAAATCAATCCGGTTGGTATTGGCCATGTGGCTATCGGCGCCTTCACCATAAACATTCTGGTATTCGGGATACTCAGAAATGGTATTCATCATTACGTTTGAGTTAAAGGAAATGCCTAAACCCTTACTTTTCTTTCCTTTTTTAGTCGTAATTAAGATGGCACCATTTGCCGCACTCGATCCGTAAAGTGCAGCGGCATTGGGTCCTTTTAACACCTCCATACTCTCGATATCATCAGGATTTACGGCACTGGCGCCATTACCATAATCGAGGTTTCCGATACCGCCGTTTTGTCCGTGTGAGTTATCGATCGGAATACCATCAACTACCCAAAGTGGTTCATTATTGCCCGATACAGAATTAATACCCCTCAAAAGTACCTTGGTTGATCCGGTAGCCTGACCACTGGTGATGATTTGTAAACCGGCAACTTTACCTTCGAGCATATTGGTGATGTTGATATCCCTGGCCTCCGTTAATTCGTCGGTGTTGATGCCCTGCCTGGCGTAACCCAATGACTTTGAATCGCGGCTGATGTTGAGGGCGGTTACCACTACCTCGTTCAGGTTAGAGGCATCTTCAGTCAGGCGGATAACCAATGTTTGTTTACCATCCACATTAACGACCTGTGTTTTATAACCCACATAGCCTACGTTTAATATAGCGGTTTTGGCATCAGGTACGGTAATACTGAATTCGCCTTTTGAGTTGGTGGAAGTTCGTACGGTAGATTCTTTTAAGGATAGCGTTGCCCCGGGTAAGCCCTTACCCGTTTCATCTAAAACCCTTCCTTTAATGATGACACCCTGCCCGAAGCTTTTAAAAGCCACAGCGCATGCTATCATCAGCATGAGTAGTTTTAATTTCATATTTGGTTAATATTTGGTTTGTAATTGAAAATGAAATTCGCATTCTCTAATTAAAAAAAGCTTAATAATTGATTAATTAAGTGTAGAATGCTGTTTTTTTTGAAATAAATTGGAAATGGTACTTATTACCAGCCTTTCTACCTGGTCGTCACCCTGAATTTATTTCAGGGTCATTCCTGCAAAGAAGATGACGGAATGATGTAGCTGAGCGAAGTCGAAGGATCTTTTCAATGCGCAAATCCAAAGAAGTCAAGTTTTAAAAACTTGACTTCTTTTTTACAGGTCTGGCTCACTCATGTTTAGCCACAGATGCACGGATTAACACCGAAGACAACTCTCGTTCTTTCACGTGTTTTGTCAATCCTGGGCGAATTCGAAGGATCTTTTCCATGCACTTATGCAAAGAAGTCAAGTTTTAAAAACTTGACTTCTTTTTTACAGGTCTGTGGCTCACTCATGTTTAGCCACAGATGCACGGATTAACACCGAAGACAAATCTCATTCTTTCACGCGTTGTGTCATCCTGAGCGGAGTCGAAGGATCTTTTCCATGCACTAATGCAAAGAAGTCAAGTTTTAAAAACTTGACTTCTTTCTTATCGGCCGGTGGCAAAAGAATAAAACATTAAATCAGTGTATAATGAGAAAATCCGACATCACAAAAAAAGATCCTTCACTGCGTTCAGGATGACGGATTGGAAGAAAATATCGCTTACTTTACCTGCCCGGGATGGGAAGCCAGCACTTCTGAAAAGCTTTTCCCGAATTCATCTTCATAAAGCAATTTGTATTCCTTACAGAAGTTTTCGTAGGTATTTTTGGCGATAGAATGTTTACCCAGAAAAACAAGGGCTTTACATTTGATAACCATCGCTTCTTCGTTTACCGAATCGAAATAAAAGATATAATTGGAAAGTTCTATCAGCAGTTCAGGATCGCTTTCTACCCCTACTGAATGTGAGAAGTGCAGATAAGTATCGATAATCTCATTAGAAATTTCGGCCTTAAAGCTGTCCATCCACTCATAATTTACAGTTGGTAAAAATGGTCCGCGTTTGATGATGGCGGCCAGGTGCCTGATTTTTTCGTGGTCAAGACGCGATTTATCTTTAATGATGTTCACATACTCCTGGTAATCGGTATAAGTTATCGCCGGATCGATATTGATGCGCCAGTAACCGGTTTCTTTCGAAATCTGGCAGTTACTGATCTTATCTAAAATACTTTTCAGCTTGGCAATATTCACCGAACGGTTATTCCTTGCACTTTCGTTCGATTTATCAAACCACAACAATTCTTTCAGTTTATCGGAACTGATACCACGCTCCCACCTGATCGTATAAAGCAACACTACTAAAAAAAGTTCTTTAATGAGCGGTGTAAACTGTTTGGTAATCTGCTGACCGTTATCATCAAACACCTGTAAATCGCCGAAAAGGAAAATAGAACTCTTTTTTTCTTCCGAAACCTCTTCAGCAGCTATAATTTCTTTCTGATCAGTAATCACTTCTGCCACCGCGTGTACCGCACGGTGGGTTACCGGTTTAACCGGCTTTTTATTTCTGAACACGAAAAGAAGAATGCCCATTACCGCTATAAATATCCCCGAAAACCAGTACCAGAATGGCGAATTTTCGGCAAAAAGTTTGTCGGGCGCTTCTAATGGAGGTGCATTAAGCGCGTAAACATTTACATGTGTTTTATCGGTACTATCGCGGAAAGTGGTTACCGCAATAAAACGTTTAGACGATTTACTGTAATACAGATCGGCATACGAATTAATATCGTGGAACTGGTATGGAATTTTACTACCACTTAATTTATACTCCGGACTTTTTAATGAACCTACCATTAACTGGAGCTTCGATTCGTATTTGTGACGCGGAAAAATCAGTCCGTAAAAAGTATTTTCCTTTTCATTGATGATGAGCGAATTGGCAAAAACAAAATCCTCCCCGCCTACTTTCAGTTCGTATAACTTTTTGATGGTCTTTTTATCCATATCGAAATACAACAGGTCGTATAAATTCCGCGGATTAAGCATTTGTTTGCCCGTGGTACTTCCATAACCGCCGATTACATAAGCGCCATTACCCGATTGACCCAATGCGGCCAGGTAACGCGGTGTAAAGGTATCGCCTGTAAAAGGGACCTGTTGCCACTGTCCAGTTGGAAAGTGGTATTTATTAATCTGGTTTTTATAAATAAAATGCCCATAACCGGCAATCATGTATAACGACGAATCTTTTGGAGAATAAAATTTATTAAATAGCCAGTTGTCGGTAATAGGAGTTTTAGGGTTGTAATCTTTCGACCAGGTGCGCGAAGCAGAATCGAAAACACTTACAATTTTCTGATCGGCATAAAAATTTAAAAGCCGGTTATTGTGTTCATCATAAAGCGAATAATTACCCCTTAATAAAGTAAGTTTATTGGCAAAAGGATAAGACTTGATTTTGGTATCGCTCACCGAAAAAGTTTTAAGCGAATCGCGTTCCACAATATATAACTGGTCGTTTTTGGAATTAAAAGCGATACTTGCAGGTCCTTTTACCACAAAATTACCAAGTCGCTGCCAATCGTAATGCATTTTTTTTATCCATAATGCACGGTTAACCGAAGCTTTATTATCGCGGATCAGTTCTTTTGCAGTACTGCCATCATATTCATCAAGTGGCCAGTGGTATTTCAATTCGCCGTTTTCGGTAATCTTGATATTCCGGATCTTCATCGGTGGATTATCAGAAGTTTTAAACTGCTGGTATTCGTTAGCCCCGAAAAGGATTTTAAAACAGCTTCCTTTTTTGAGGTTTACACTTGCCACTCCGGTATAATTGCCAGAAGTTAATGTTAAAAGGGATTTCTGTGCATCGAATTTCAATTTTACCACATTCCAGTTATGGTATAGTGTGGCTGGCGGAATTTCAAAAGCTATCTTCGAAAACTTGTTCCCGACAATTACCTTAAAATGGTGTTTTTCTTTAAAATCATTGTCGTAAAGCAAATCGATATTTTCGGAATCGTTAACCACCAAACGAAGGATATAGCCAAAATAATCGTCTCTTTTCGGGAGAAAATTCAGGTCGAAACTTAAATCAAAGCCATCATCAAAGCACAGGTTTTTACCAGGACTCAGATCGAGGCCCGTACGCTGATCCTGAACCACTTCGTGACTGAAAAAGCCGAGGCCATAAGATTGAGAAAAGCTTTTTTCGCAGCAGCATAAAAGGATGATTACTGCACTCCAGAAATATAATTTGGTCATCATTTATTAACATTACGAATATAATATATATATCCCAATGTTGCCATAGTTGTGTAAATTTAAAGCATTTATTAGGACAGAGTGCATGTTGCAAAGGGCAAAATATTTCTATGATCTCTTTTCATTTTCAGGCAGTTTAATTTTGAATATATTTCCATTTTTTTTAATGTTAACCCAATTAACGAATGACCAATGACCAGTTAACGAATGACCAATAACTAAGACCAATGACCAGTTAACGAATGACCAATTAACTAATGACCAATGACCAATTAACTAATCACCAACGAACCTTTTTTAACCACAAAGGCACGAAGGCACAAAGGCATTCATTTTCTATAGGCTTTAACCAATCTGCAGTTGGCAGTTTTCAGTTAACAGTTTGCACAAAGTTAACCCAATGAACCAATCACCAATGAACTAATGACCAATTAATGAATGACCAATCACCAATTAATGAATGACAATGAACCAATGACCAATCACCAATGAACTAATGACCAATAAACCAATGGCTAATAAACTAATCAACCTTAACTCTACCTGTTAAACGGTCATCCTCCGAAGATGAACCCACCATAATTTTAAACCAGCCAGGTTCTACCACACGTTTCATGTTGGCATCGAGCAGAGAAAGATCCTGTTGAGTAAGTACAAAATTAACGGTTTTGCTTTGGCCAGCTTCAAGGTGTACACGTTCAAATCCCCTCAGGTTTTTGCTGTATGTAATTACCGAGCTTACCTCATCCTGAAAATATAATTGAGGTACTTCATCACCTTCCCTTTTACCGGTATTTTTAATCTTGAAACTTACTTTGATTTTTTTCTCCTTCGGATAAGCGTTTACAATATTGAGATCGCTGTATTGAAAGCTGGTATAACTTAGTCCGTAACCAAAGGGATACAGGAAACCGCTTACATTGGCATCTTCTTTACTCTCTGCATCGGCCGAAGGTTTTATAGGGAAAGAAAGCGGAATTTGCCCTACCATTTTAGGAAAAGGCACACTTAATTTTCCGCCCGGATTATATTTACCGAACAATACATCGGCGATGGCTTTCCCGGTATATTCGCCTAAATACCAGGTTTCTACAATTGCCGGAATGGTTTTATGATCGAAGCTAAAAGTTACCGGACGTCCGCCTACCAACAATATTATCATTGGTTTCTTTAGCGCAGCAATTCGTTTTAACAAAAGTTCTTGCCGGCCAGGCAGTTTAAGGGTCAATCGCGATTTAGTTTCGCCGATGGTATTTTCGTTATCACCCAATACCAGAAATACGGTTTCCGATTTTTTAGCGGCTTCAACAGCATTTTCTATTGCGGCATTTTCTTTTTCACTGAGGTCGAAATCCTGTACATCGCTTTCAGGAAAGTGCGGATCGATGTGATCGCAGCCTTTGGCATAATTAATTTTGGTTCCGTTTGGTAAAGCGGCTTTCAGACCATCAAATACAGTGATTACGCTTGCATGTGTTGGTCCATATCTGGAAAGCAAGCTATGGTGTTCTTTTGCATTCGGACCGATGATGGCCATCGAACCTGTTTTTGTGCTGTCGAGCGGTAAGATATTATTGTGGTTTTCTAGCAATACAATACCTTCCCTTGCAGCCTGCAGGGCAAGTGCTTTAGCTTTTATATTATGCACAGTTTTATCGGCAGCACCGGGGTCTTTAACATAAGGCTGATCGAAAAGACCAATCTCAAATTTAACCCTTAATACTTCCGCTACGCGTTGGTTTACTACGGACATGGTTATACTTCCGTTTTTTATCCCCCTTCTCAATCCCCTCAGGTAATCGGCAGGGTTTTTAAATTCAGTACGCACATTCAAACCTGCATTAAGCGCCATACGGGCGGCATCGGCTGTATCTTTAGCGACATGGTGCTTGGCAAAAAGATCTTCGAGTGCATGGCTATCGCTGGTTACATAACCCTTAAAACCAAACTGCTTACGAAGAATATCCGTTAAAAAGTAATGACTTGCAATAACCGGCTGTCCATCGTAATCGTTGTACGAAGCCATTACCCCTTTTGCATGGGCCTCCTGAAAAGCTACCCTAAACGGTTCCAGGTAAAGGTTCCACATTTCCCTTGGTGCCACATGCGGATCGGTACGTACCCCGCCATCGCGTCCGCCAACAGGAATACTATAAACCGCAAAATGTTTAACGGTAGAAATGATGCCATTTTCCTGTATACCCAAAATATTTTCTTTGCCTAACTGACTAACCAGAAAAGGATCGCAACCATAAGTTTCTTCCATTCGTCCCCATCTTGGATCGGAGGAAACATCGAGGATTGGCGAATAAACGTTGGTATAACCCAAAGCTTTAGCTTCGCTTGAAGTAACCCGGCCAATTTCTCTTACTAACTGTTTGTTAAAGCTACTTCCCTGCGCCAGTTGTGCCGGAAAATAAGTGGCTTTCATGTGGTTCAATCCACGGATCCCTTCTGTGGTAAAATCAACAGGGATACCCAATCTTGTTTCTTCAATAAACCAGCGTTGTATTTTATTGATGGCTTCTGCATGGGCAGAATAAGGAAAAGCCAGAACGGTATCTTTCCGCAATCCGGTAAGCTGTTCGTCGATGTTGGCAATACCATCTTTCCATACACTGTCTTTCCATGAGGCGGCTGGTAACCGGTCTTTTAAAAAGGCACCATAACCATAAAGGGTGGTGAGCTGGCAGGTTTTTTCTTCAATGGTCATTCGCTTAAGGAGATCGGCTACCCTAACCTTTACCGGCTGTTTCTTATCCTCGTAAATATCCAGTTTGCCGTTCTTGTTAAAATCTATCCAGGGCTGATTAACAGAAACAGGTTTCTCTTTAAAAGCAAAAACAATAACCATTAACAAAAGACTAAGAACAAGCCATGTCGTTTTTCTAAAGTGCATAAAAAGGGTTCAATATTTAGTTTATTCAGGTTAAATAATTATTTTAAAATCTGTTGATTATAGCATTTAATTATAATGATACTTAAACCATTAAAGACTTGATCCTGCTCCAATCAAAGCTGCTTCTTCACCAAGTACCGATCTTTTTACAGGAAAGCTATAGCCCATCATCTGTGCCAGGTATTTTCGCGTATCATCCAGAAAATATGCTTCGGCCTGTACAATGTTGCCACCAATTACTGCCGCTAATGGCATTTTCTTACGTACAAACTTATAGATAAACTTAGCAAGGTTCATGCTGAATTCAGTAAATATTGACCGGAAATAAGGCGAATTGTGGTGGTTGTCTACCAGGTCTTTTACATCTTTAATTTTCACTTCGGCAAGCTCTTCGAAACGGTTTACAAACCAGCGGGTAGAAATATAATCTTCAGCAATGCCTTTCATGAAGGGCATTTTCCATAAATCGGCATCGTAAGCCTCGCCATTTTTAATGTAAGCGGTACCTAAACCTGTACCAAGCGTAAGTCCGATGGCCTTATCCATACCTTTTAAACTTCCACTAAATATTTCACCCTGAAGAAAGCATACGGCATCGTTACGGAAACTAATGGCATCCGAAGAAAAATCCAACCTTTGCGCAAGTTTTTCTTTGATATTCACATTATACAAAGCACCGTATTTGCCCTGGTCTTTGATCATACAGATACCATTTTTATAATCCATAGGGCCGGGCATAGCGATAGAAATCCATGCCGGACGCCCGGCATGTTTGTTCATCGTATTTTCTATAATCGTTGCCCAGGCATCTATAATTTCTTCAACTGGGGCATTGGTGTTTAAACTTGCCCTGCACCTGGTTTTGGTGATTTCATTTTTTTTATCGAGATCGATTAATGCGGCGGTAATATGCGAACCACCGATATCGGCTCCTAAAACAATTTTTTCCATGCGATAATTTTAGCTTTATAGTACCAACCAGCAGCATTTGTTAAATCGTTTTACCTTTTGGAAGAAAAACCGGTTTTGTACAAAAAGAGAAATTTGGTTAGTGTATGGCTCAAACTTATCGGTAAAGCATTAATAAAACTTTAAAAAAAGATTAACCGGAGGAAATATTTAGAAAATAAGCGCTATTTCTTTGTTTTTTTGAAGAGATTATTCAAAAATGTTTTGTTTGATATGTTAGCGAGTTTTTTTACCATATAAGAATATAAGTGCATTTAAGACACAATTTTATATTGATTTTCGCTAAGCCCATAGTTTAGCAATTGAATATCGGGCTTATATGTATCTTAAATGCCTTATATGGTTAATAATTGATTTGCGTTTAATGCAACTAAATTTTATCTTAATTAGCCTGCAAATAATTTTTCAACATCATCAAGGTTGGCATCTGTCCATGTAAAATAAAGCAATGCTGTATTGGGGTTTAGTTCGTTGGTTGGCAATAAATTGAGTAAGTTATCGTGCAAATAAGCCACCTGATCATTTACATATTCATTTTCGTAATTAAAGTCAGTTTTATAGAAGCTCTTCGCCCATTCGTCGTGTCCTTGTCCTTTATGGATCAGCTCTGAAACCAAACTTTCAATTTTTTCGCTTTTTACGGTCAGTTTTTTCGCCTTATAAAAACATGGTTTCCGGCTTTCATCATGGTTATAAAACTCAATATCTTTTGATTGAATGGTTTTAGATGATGGATGCCCAAAGATATCAACCAATCCGAAATTTTCGGTTTCAGTTACAATTTCAAGCTCTGCGGAACCTGATCCCGAAACAGCCAGTGTCCAGTTTTCAGCAATTGCACTTTCGGTAACCACATAAACATCCCTAAAAGAATAATAAGTTTGCGTGAGTTTCACAATTAACTCCTGTTGAATATCATTCCAGTTGAGTACGCGTATTGATGCCGGATTATTACCATTAAAAATAAAATTTCCCTTTTCGGCAAAGGCAAGAATCTGTTTGCTGAATTCAAATTCGCCGTTTACAGACTCATTCCCGGTTCCCCTACCTGAGTAAGGTTTTGAAACACCTTCGCTAAAGCTCCAGCCCGAAGGGTTAAGTTTATTATTGTAGTCTAGTTGTATTTCTTCCGGTTTCACCAATTGATTACGGAAAATATTGCCGAGTACAACTACCTGACCATTAATGAGCTGAAAGAAATCGCCGGGATAAATGGCCTGAGCTGACGGTAATGTTGGAATAAAACCATTGGTACGCAGGTAAAAGTTTCTGTAAAAATTTTTATAAATATTTTCCATATCTAAATCCCGCTAGCCTCCAATGATTACGTTAAAGGCACCTAATACTATCGATCCGCCATGTGCCGTTTTATCGCCCAATCTGGCTGCCGGCATACCGCCTATCATTACCGTTGATGAGCCGGAAACAATACTATCCGGTGGTCCTACACAAACCAGCATATCGCCTAGCCTTGCGGCCGGTAAACCGGCGATGAGTACAGTAGGTTCGCCCGGTCCTACAATTGGCCCACCCACATGTGGTATGGGCACTGGGCCTGGTGTTATCATCGGGCATTCGTGAAAATCGGTTAATCTTGCTGCTGGTGGCATATTTTTCTACTTAAAATTAATTGATCATTACCATTGCACCCTTAAGGGTCAACTCCATTCCGCCTTCCACTGCTGCCATTTGTGCGCCTTTTGCAGAAAACTGCATATTGGCCTGTTGTTTAATATTGATACCGCTCATGGCCAAATCGCCTCCGCTGGCATTTACTTTAACGCCCTGTACACCCGATACGCTCACGTTCTCACCAGCTTCTAAATTGATATTTTTAGCACTTTTAATGGTAATTCCATCAGGCGACATCGTGATGCTGTTACTATTTTCATCCTGAAGGCTGATTTTCTTCTCCATATCACTCAAAACCACCTTATTGTTACCGGGAGTGGCAATGGTAAGTACTTTATTTTCATCATCAAATTCGATACTGATTTTTGATTTTGAAACGATGGCCTTTAGCGCATTTTTCTCGTTTGGAACCAGCCTTTCGGAAGGTTGTATTTTCGGACTGCTGTACATACTGCCCAATATTACCGGACTGCGCGGATCTTCGTTTAAGAAACCGAGTACCACTTCGTCCCCAACTTCGGGCAGAAAAAATGCACCTGCCCCACTGGTTGAATAAAAATTAGCCAGCCTGGCCCATATTCCGGCACCATTTTGATTAAACATTGGTACCTCTACTAAAATCCGGTATTGCGAATCCGGATCGCCATAAATCTTTTTAACTGTTCCGTTAAATAATCCACGTGCCCCGGGCAGCATGCCTGATGCTGAAGGCGCCATTACATCGGGTTCTTCAGTAATCCATTCAGCAGAAAGCCCGATCGAAACTTCGGTAAACCAGTTACCATCACTGAGATCATGCACTACACCAGAAACAAGGTGATCGCCATTAAACCGATCTCCCAGGCCGGTAAAGGTGATAAATTTACCAGGATCAACCATACTATTGCCCTGAAATTTAGCTTCACCCTGTATTTTCGCATAATTGCTTTTTAGTAACTGTGCATTAGCCCAATTGTTAAGTTCAGCATTTTCCAGCGGAGCAGTTGTTTGCAGTCCGTATGCTGGAATACCAACTGCCCTGGCCAATGTACCGGAAGGTATATTTCCAGGACCTGAATAACTATTTGGCACCACGACGTCTGATAGCGCCTGCTGCTTATAATCCCAGGTACTGGTTTTAATGCTATCCAATTGGGTTAAAGCATTCATATCAGCCCTGAAGGATAATAAATTATCGCCATAACAGATATTCAGTACCGGATCTGGATTAGCTCCGGGCGCTTTTACCGTTACCGTACCATTTAAGGCAGTTACAATGAGGCCATTCATATCTGCCAGCGAAAGTATAAAATCCCAGTCGCTGACGTAAAACTGTACCTGCTCTGGCCAAATGTAATTTGTTGCACTTACATCGGCTTTAAGGGAGCCATAATTACCAATGATGGAAGAAATAACTTCACTATCTGTTTTTTGCGAAAAGCTAAGGCTTTTCCTCCCGGCTGTCATTTTAATCGCTTCATCCCTGCATTCCACTTCGAGGGTGGAACCTACAATTCCGTCAATCCGGAGCGATTGCTGTGTAATAATGCCCTGAAAGATTATATTATTGTTGCCATCGTAACCAGCTTCGATACTGATCTGATTGCCGGGTACAAAAACCGATGAGGAGCTAACATCAAATGTTCCTGTGCTGGCATCGCCATCAAATATGACGATTTTGGCTGTTGATATACGATTTACCTTTTTCTCTACATGGATAGAAAATATATTTAAATTATCTGGAATAACATTTCCTGAAACTTTAATGGTATAAGTGGCTAAACCTTCACTTGTGCTATTGGTTGATGATGACATGATTGATTGAAAGGTTAATTTGTGGTTTAAATAGCTAAAATTATTAGTTTACCGTACATTTTTACTGCTTTTAATATTCTCAGCAATCATTTTTTCACATTTATCTTGCAGTTGCTCTTTCAACTGATCAAGGTGTTTTTTTCCTATTTCGGGATGGGGTTTTTCGCTACCGGTGTTAATCTCTGTTTTAATGGAGATTTCCCTGATTTCTATTGGCATAATGGTGAGTTAAATGGGTTAGAAATTTTATTAATATGGCCATGTCACATAAAGTGGCTTATCCATCCATGGGTATTTTATAACGGAAAATGAAAATGGAGATTTGTTGATCAATAGATCATAAGGCCGCTTTTCAACAACTAATTCCCATTTATCTTCCTTTTCGGTAAGCATACCATCCCTTACCAGCCAGTTACCCCTAAAACCATCCACCAAACTGTTGCCAATGGCCGGCCAGGCATTAATGGCCGCATGCAACAGGCTATCCATCAAATTTTGGTGTTCCGAAGAAATTTCGATGCCTGTTTTTAAAGATTGTGATAAGGAAATACCGCATAAAACTTTATTAAGAGATAAAAACGATTCTTCGGTGTGATTTTGACCCGTTACCAGATATTGAAGGTAATGCACGGCTGCCAATTGATTTTCGCTGTTCAAAAAACGGCGGTCTTCTGTCAGTCCCAAACGTTCGAAAAGTATCAGAACGTAATTGTTTAACAATACTATTCCAGCATTTCTCACCGCTATAGCATCTTTTAATAGATCTTGTTTTATATTATCCTCCATTTGTGATGGTTATTTGTTCGTATGCAATCTCCATGGTTTCTACGGCCACTTCGTTTCCGTCTGATTTAAGGTCGGTACCAGTGATTTTGGTTGGCCAGGCATTATTAAGCTGCCATTGCATGGTAACATTACCTGCTTCATCCAGCAATTTGATCAATATTGTCCTTCTTTTAATCAGGTTCATTTTAATTTCTTCATGCAGGTTCTGCAAAGTATTATCGTTAGTAAAAATCCCCCGTTTCATAGTTATGTTACCGTATTTTACAATTCCGGGCATTTTTTGTATAGAAAAAAGCAGATTGTTGCTTTTGCGGTATTCCACTACCTGGTTTTCGACCTCCATGCCAGATACTTCCTGAAATGCTATACCTTTTAATGTTGTACCAAAATCAACCTCGAACCTGAATTTTGGTAAGGGCCATGTCGCGCCTTGTGTGCTTCCATTATCTGCCATAATATTATCTCTTTAAATTATAATAAATCACCTGTTAATTGGAAACCGCCATTTGCTGCTGAAAGGTGATTACAATAAATTCGGCCGGATGGACAACCGCAACTTTTATGGTTACATTCATATATCCGTTCAGAATATCATCCGCAGTCATGGTTGTTCCCAAACCACAATCAACCGAGTAAGCATCCGCAGCAGAAGCGCCCTGTAAACCGCCCTCTTTCCAGATGGAATTTAAAAAACTGCTGATCATGGCCTTAACAGCTTCCCAGGTATTTTTTTCGTTCGGTTGGAACACATAAGCCCGGGCAGCCAATTTACACGACTGTTCAATCATAATCATGGTTCTCCTTATTGAAATATACCTCCAGTCCTGACTGTTGCCATCCAAAGTTCTGGCACCCCATATCAATATGCCCATGCCATTAAAAAAACGGATCGCATTGATGGATTTACCCGAAAGCGCATCTACATTCAAACCGGCTTGCTGAGTTTCTGATAACCAGATCGGCAAAGAAACAGCACCAATAATAGGAGTATTTGCAGGCGATTGCCATGGCCCGATCTGATTATCGGTAGTGGTGATTACACCGGCCATGCCGCCACTCGGAGGAAGAATATTGGCTATAGCGAGCACCTGATTAATAATGCTGCTATATAATTTGCTGGCAATGAGCAAAGCATTATGGTACTGCGTTACGGTTAGCGGTGCCCCTGCCGGATTTAGAATTTGATTAAGAATTGTTGCGGCGGCCTGATCAGGATTTGATGGCGGGCTTAATAATGGCATCAACTGTTTAACATCCCCGCCGAAAAGATTGGTGTAGTTAATATCAGTGTTCTGCATTATGGTAGTGCCGATAAACGGATAATAAGCGGCTCCGTAGTTTAAACAATTTGCACCGGTATTTTCCCTGAATGTAGCTATATCTTTAGTATAGCCTATCGGATCGGGATTCCGGCCACCAATGACATCAAAAATACTGATGGCTGTTTGCATATTTCCACACTGTTGTAACATTTGCTGCATCAGTGTTCCATTTTCAGCAACGGATAATAAGGTAGCTTCCGGACAGATGTACATGGTAGGCTCCTGCTCGTTTAGCAGTAAGGGCAGTCCGCCTTCCAGATCAGCAAGTTTTACATTTGGGTTAATCAGTTGCTCTCCTAACGCAATTGGTTTACCTGATGTAGTACCATACGACCCTACTGATACAATATAAGCTTCGCCACCACCATTTTCGTAAAACAGTTTAATGCTGTTATAGAGGTAATAAATGGTATTTGGATCAGGCAGAATAGCGTAATATATGCCATCAATAAGCATGTAATCGCCTTCTGTTGGCTGGCCTTTTTGTTTCATAAGATAATATTCCGGGCTGTATTGCACAGCCTGACCTGCGGGCGCTGCCGGGTCGGGAAAACAGTAAAAAGCCTGAAAATCGGCAAAAGAATAAATTTTCTGTGCCACATTGGTAAAAGATTTCCCCTCGTAGTCCGCTCTTGGTGTGTAGCCAATAAACGCCGGAATGGCGGTAGAAACTGGTACTACACTATTGGGAAAGGCATTCAGCTCATTGATGTAAACCCCTGGAGTTTTAATGTTAGATTGAGGCATATATTTTTCTGTTGTTTGGTTTATCAATAAGTAAAACGCAGGTTAAAACCCGGGATGCAAAATGTATCCTGAAATTAACATACGCTATTTTAACATCTTACAGGCATATTTCAGAGCGCCGGATTCTCTCCTCCTCATAGCTGCTGGTTGTACCAAATATCAACAAAAGAATTAGAAATAAAACATTAACCGGGAACGTATTTTCACCCTATTATCAATCATGAAATAGAATTTTTGATGATTCTGATTTTTGCCCGACCCTCCTTCCGAACTGGTTAATATCCGGTAATTTGTGGTTAAAATAAGATTGTTTATAAATACTAAACAATGTTTAATTTTATTTTGTTGTATTTATTATATTACACCGCTATCTACCTGCCGCTTCGAACAGAATTAAATTCTTCATTCACAAACAACACCTTAAAATACTCATAATAAACACTTTAAATCATTTATCAAAACATTAAACAATTAAGAAAAATAAAACAGTCAACCTAATCAATCGTCCTAATCCTAAAAAAATGAATTACATGATTTCAAAAACAATGCTACCGCTTTTATTAGCGGTAGTATTACTTGGTAGTTGTAAAAAAGCACAAAACCTTCAGGAAGAGCAGCTTAAAAAACCAGATGCTCAGGCAATTGCCTCAAACCCGCAATTATTATCCACTATTGGTACCAATGTGCAGGAATTTAACCAGTTAAAAGATGCCGCGCAGGAATCGTCGAGGTTGAAATATACTTTCCACTGGACGGATTTTGATCCCACAGGATTTTACGTACCGGCCAATACCCAGCTTAATATTACGGTTGAACAGGTAACCGGCTCTGCCCTACCCAAACTGCTTATTGGTACTTATTACCGGTACAAAGGGACCCAGAATGAACTACCAGCCATTATCCAGCTAACCGCCGGGGTAAATACCATTACCTCCGACCAATATGGAGGGATGATATGGATCCGTTTTACTACAACCGGAACGCCTGATAGTAAAGTAAAAATTACTTTTAACAGCGGACACCTGCGGGTTCCTGTTTTCATCAAAAACCAAACCACGCAAACCGATTGGTCTAACCAATTAAGTACTTACACCTCTCCTGATGTACTCCTGATCGGAGATCATATTTATCAGGTATACTCCAGAACAAGGGCTATCGGTTACCAGCCGCAGGATAACAATTACGTCATTTCAAAAGCGGATGAAATATGGGCACAGGAAAATATTCTTTCGGGCCTTGACGGCTCTGTTCCGCTCAATGCAAATAATATACACAGCAGATTATTAATGACAGAAACCTCCTATGTTGGGGGATATTATGCCGCGGCCTATTATTATGCTACCTCATACACACCTGATGCCTGCGGAGATGTATTTACGCCAAAGATTACAACAACAGCCGGCTGGACCGCCTGGCACGAACTGGGCCACATGCACCAGCAATCGCCCTGGACCTGGAGTACACTTGGAGAAGTTACGGTTAATATATATTCGCTCCACGCCGAACGCATGCTTGGTGTTACCCCGTCGCGTTTAAAAAGGGATAACCGCTGGCCGGTCGTATTTTCTTATCTGTCGAACACTTCTTCAACCAAAGACTATAATTCTACCCCTGATCAAACCGGCGATGCCCCATGGATCAGGCTGTATCTTTTTCATCAGCTTTGGCTGGCTTTTGGCGATAACTTTTACATCCAGCTGCATAAAAAAACACGCGAACTGACGCAAAATCCTTCAGGCGACGAAAATAAAATGCGTTATTTTATGCTTACATCCTGTACCATATCGGGTAAAAACCTGACTAATTTCTTTAGAAAATGGGGTTTTAAGGTTAATGAAAGTATTTATACGGAAATTGCCAACCTTAACCTGCCCCAGCCTACGGTGGAACCCAGTACTTTAAATGAAGAAGGAACCCCATCTATAGAAAATGGTGCCTATTATAAAATTGTATCTGCTGTAAACAACACCAGTGTACTGGATGTAAACAGCAATAGCCCGGCGAACAGCACCATTGTTTCATTATGGTCGCAGAATAATCCGAGCACCAACAACCAGCTCTGGTTATTCAGACGGTTAAGCGGGGGCTTTTATACACTGAAATCAAAAGCGGATACCACAAAAGTAATGGATGTTTCGGGTGGTGGTTCGGCAAATGGCACACAAATTATCGTTTATCAAAATTCGGGATCCAATAACCAGAAATGGAGCGTAAACGATGTTGGAGGTGGTTATTATACACTTTCTCCGTTATCTGCGCCAAATTCGAATGTAGATGTAAATAGTGGTTCAACATCAAACGGCACTAAAATCCAGATCTGGGGAGCCGGAAGCGGAAATAATCAAAAATTTAAACTGGTAAAGCAATAAAACACCCTAAAATTTAGATCACATTACCAAAAGTCATTGCAATGCGATGGCTTTTGGTATTTTTAAGTATTTTTTTTAAGAAATTTTGGTTAGGGCGAAATAGCAACCGGTATAGAAAGGATTGCAGATTCCCTATCATCCTTTTTCATTTCTAAACCTGTGTTGTGCGCCGGTCCTTTGAAAAAAGCATAGTTTTTCTTTCCGTTTTGACCGATAAAAATGCGCTCTACAGTTATTACCCTATCCGGAATCTTTGCCCCAAACCAATCCGGATCGGCCTTTCCTTTCCATGTTACCAGATAAAGTACCGAACCTGCAGCATAATCTGCTCCATCTTTCAGGCGTTTGGCGGCAGTGCTGTTACCATACAGGGTAGCCATTGTTTGTGCTTCAGGTTGCAGGCTAACGGCCAAAGGTGTCAACTCCAAAGGATTTTCGGGTAATTTGGATATGCTAATTTTTGAAGCTTCTTTATTAATGCGATCAGAAACCGGTGGTTTGCAGCTCACGATTAATAATATAATGAAGGAAAATATTCCTACGGTGAATGATATTTTCATTTTATTTTCGATTTAAATCATTAATGGCAAGTGGTGTGGTAAATACATAATCATTATTTCGTTCGGGCCTGTGGCAGCTAATGCATTCGGTATCAAATTTTACCGTTTTACCATAAGGAAGCAGGTTTTCGCCCTTCCAGCGGGCCCAGCCCCAGCCCTTTGTATGGGCATATTGTTTGGCATTTTTGATCATAAACTCTACCTGTACAAACTGGCCTGCGTAAACACTGCCATCTTTGGCTTTCTGTTGTTTCCAGGCAGTTTTAGCGAAGATGGTTCCATCAGGCCATGGATTTATTTTGCCGGTGCGGATGGCTTCTACCGCTACCGGATTGCCAAAAATGATGCGGATGGTGCCATTATCGAAACGCTCGGTGGTACTTATTGCTTTCCAGTTACGGTAATCTGGCAGGTAAGCGATCCCGTTTGGTGATTTTTTAACTCCCTGAACAGCTTGTTTTTCTGTTGCTTTTTCTGCGTTTTCTACATCAGCGGGTTTGCTTACCGCATTGTTTAACAGATATGTTTTTAACAAATCAATATCTTCAGGATTCAATTTTGCTGCAGGATGTAACGCAGTGTAACTGCTTAAAGGCATTTCTTTGGAGAGGATGCCGTTTAAGGCAAAATATAACATGGCATTACGCTGTGGAGTAGCAAGCGAATCCCAATGCGAAAAATCGAGGGATTTTCTGCCGTCACGGATATGTGATGCCACCAGGAAATTAACCGGCGTTAGGCGATCGAACCAACGCCATTGGGTTTGGTCAGAGTGACAGTCGAAACACGATGTTTCCAATATCTTTGCTATTTTTTGGGGTACACCAGTTAATGCTTTAGCCTGGGGTGTTTTTGCTAAACTTATCTCTTCCGGCCTGATCAGTTGTGCCAGCAAAACCAGGGCAAGGATACAGAGCACGATTTTAAATTTGAGTTTCATGGATTTTCTTTTTGATCAACCAAAATTAGTCATACAGCCTCCTTTAACCTATTATAGTTCTGCGAAAGGGATAAATTTAAGCTTAAAGGCGAATTAAGCGCTTTGAATAATCCGATCTTTTTAAGACCTTGAGCCCGCAACTCCGGTTAAATTCAGTCTGGAGATTTTTTACCACCTCACATGTTAAAAGGGCGATTACATATTCTACTTTTTGTTGCCGTAAGCATCACCGTAATGCTGATCAGTTACTTTTCTTTTCGTTACCTCTATAATAGCGCTGCTGAAAAACTATGGGCCAGCAAAATGGAATCGGGTGCCAGAGAAAGCAGGGAAATTGGCCGCTTACTCGAGCAACAACTGCAGAGTGGCCTTCCGCAGGAAAAGGTAATCCACAACCTGCAGCAAAGCATAGAAAATACCGATACACAGGGCGAGTTTATCTGTATGTATGATAAAAACGGTATAGAACGCTGTCACCCCAACCCGGCTCTGATCGGGCAGAAAATAGCAGCAGGCAATTCGATGCTTCTATCTGGTAATGGATCAATTCCTTTTAACGAAGCCATTGCCCAACAAAAAAGTATTGGCGGTACGAGGAGTTTTCCTAAGGCAAAAAACAGGAGTTCAGAAATCGTGAATATTTAGCCGGTTAAGGGCAGCGATTGGGTGGTGGCGGCACATGCCAATATTGAAGTACTACAAACAGAACTCTCTGGCCTTTATACCCGGTTTGTGGTTTGTTTTTTGGCTACGGCCCTGATTATTATTGGTAGCTGTTTATTGCTGATCAGACAGATTTACGGCAAGTATGAAAAAGCGGTTTCGCTGGAAATCAGCACCTTGAACGAAAAAGTAAATACCCTGGGCAGTTTAAATGAACAACTGGCTAAGCTACAGCAGGAAAATGCGACTGTTAAGTTAAATCCAGACAAAGAAACTGTTCGGAAAAGAATTATCACCTATTTAAAAGATGAGTTGATCCATCTTGAGGTAACTGAAATTGCCTTTTTCTTTTTAGATGGCGCAACTGTAAATATCATAACGTATCACAACAAAAAATATTCGACCACATTAAGCCTGGATGAATTGATGAAACAGCTTGATGACGAACTTTTTTACCGTGCCAACAGGCAGTTTATCATCAGCCTGAACTGCATTAAAACCATTTATGTTTATGGCAAAAATCAGTTAAAGATTGTGGTTTCGCCTGAACCCGAAGAAGCCATATTGATTAGTAAAAACAAGGTATCGGAATTTAAAAAATGGCTCGACCGGTAATTTTTACTCAGAGAGAATCATTGTAAAGCAATTGCTAATACCTGCGCCTTTGAGGAAAGACATTACAACAGATTTTTTACAAAAACTGCGTTGTAGCGGGTAAAATAATTGTATTTCAGTTATAAATTTATATTTTAGGCCATTCAACAACCTAATTAACTTCACATCCCATGCCCATACTTCCGGAAAGCGGTTCAATGGTGAGCACCCCTGAAAATAAGGGTAAGGCTTTCGAACTGGCTTTTGAAAAATATTGGGCACAACTCTACCATCATGCCCTGCGCAAACTGAACGATCAGGACATGGCTGAAGACCTGATACAGGAATGTTTTGTAGTGCTTTGGAACAACGGCGACATGCTGGCAAAGGAAAGCGAATTACAGGCTTATCTTTATGGTGTGCTCCGTCATAAAATTCTCGATGTTTACCGGAAAGATGAAGTGCGTTTGCGTTATGCTGATCGTTTTGCTAAAAAACCTCAAAACTATGCCCTGGCTGCAGATGAGCAAATGATTGCAGGCGAACTTCAAAAAATCATCGATGAGGAACTTGCCCTGATGCCACCACGAATGGTCGAAATTTACCATCTTAAACGCGAACTTAAACTTTCGGTATCACAAATTGCTGAAAAACTGGGCATATCGGAGCAAACTGTCAAAAATCAGAGCCACCGTGCAGCCGAGCGTTTAAAACAACGCATCATGGCTTACGATTCTTCCCTGCTGATGCTCGGAATCTCTATGCTTTTAAGGATAAAATCATAATACTGCCTTATCAATCTTTAATTTCTTTCTATAATTTTCTAATTCAAGGCTAATTCCAGCCGCTTATCCGATATATTTTAAAGTTTTTTTCAGTTTTCTTAAAAAAAATTAAAACCGGATGGTACTTTTTAAAAGTATAAACGATATACCTTAAAACCTATAGAAAATTTAACGTGCAACAAGAACTCATTAAAAAATATCTCGAAGGAACAGCAACTGAAGAAGAACGTACCGAAGTAGAATTCTGGTACGCTTCGGTACAGCTGCCTTTTCAGCAAGGGCGGGATCAGGATGCGGTCCGCTCGCGCATATATGCCAAAACGCAGCAAATGATTGCTGATGAACCAAAAGTAAAGCAATTTTCGTGGCTCAACTGGCGACTACTGAGTACCGCTGCAGCAATACTCCTCGTTGCAGGTATTGTTTTCGTGGTATTTAATAACCAACAGTCTGCAGAACGTAACGCGCTGTTGGGAAATGCCCTGTTCAGAAATGATATTGCACCGGGTGGCGATCAGGCGGTGCTTACCCTTGCAGATGGACGAATAATATCGCTCGATACTGCTGCTGATGGCAAACTGGCTGGATTAACAGGTATAGAGATCAGTAAAAACAAGGGTGTAATTGTGTATTCGCCAGTAAGCGGGAATCTTTCATCAAACCGGTACAATACTTTAAGTACGCCTAAAGGTGCAAAATATGAACTGGTGCTGCCCGATGGATCACATGTATGGCTTAATGCGCTTTCGAGCATCCGTTATCCCGAAGTTTTTAATGCCAGCCAGCGTAATGTTGAAGTAAAGGGAGAAGCTTATTTCGAAGTGGCACACCTGGAAGCGAAAGATAAAAAATCGCGTATTCCGTTTGTTGTACAGGCCGGGAATGAACAGATTGAAGTATTGGGCACACATTTTAATGTGCATTATTATCAGGGCGACGCAATCCAGCTAACCACACTTCTTGAAGGTGCTGTAAAAGTTTCTTCAAAGGGAAAATCGGTGTTGTTATCGCCGGGTGAGGCTGCCGGTACTCAAAACGGAAAACAGGAAATCCAAAAATTCACCAATGTAAATACTGAACTCGCTGTGGCCTGGAAAGAAGGTGAGTTTCAGTTTGAAGATGCTTCAGTACCCGAAATCATGAACCAGATTGCCCGTTGGTACGATGTAGAAGTGATTTATCAGGGCGAAATCCCTCAGGAACACTTTAGTGGCAAGGTTTCAAGAACAGAAAACCTCTCGGAGGTAATCGAAATCCTAAAACGCGGGGGAATCCGCTTTAAAATAAATGAACGTAAAATAATCGTCTATTAGAAAAGAATAATACAAACACGATCCGAAACTGGCCAGGCTGGTAAAGGATTGCCGATTGTTTGACAAAAAAACCGGAATGTGCGTCAACACATTCCGGATAATACAGTCAGGCGTCGTTTTCAAAAATCGACTAATTTCTTATAACCATCAACCCAACCAAACAAAAGTATGCAAATTTCTACTTTGTATCAACCATGGTATGCAGTCACCAGATGCTACCATAAACTATCGAAGATAATGAAGATATTCACACTGATCATGTTCGTTTGCTGTATACAGGTAAGCGCCACGGTATATAGTCAGAACATCAGTATCTCTGAAAAAAACATCAGTATTGAAAATCTCCTGGAGCGGATCGGAAGACAGACCAACCACACTTTCTTCTACAATTCGGGGCTTTTCAAAAATTACCCTTTGATTAAAGTAAGTTTAAAAGACGTTCCTTTAAAAGAGGCTTTAACCCGGATTTTATCGAGTGCCGACCTTGAATTTTCTATGGTAAACAATACCGTTGTGATCAGCAAGGCCGCTCCAAAACTCCTTGTGGAAACCACTGGAATGAAAGCCGCCATCCTGGTTACAGGTAAAATTACAACCAAAGATGGCGGTGCATTGCCCGGCGTAACCATTACCGCAAAAGGTACCGGCGGTAAACAGGTGTGGATTTCGGATATTAAAGGAGCTTACACCGCACTGCTGGCCAATGGAAATACCAGCCTGGTATTCAGTTACCTGGGCTACCTCAGTAAAGAAGTTAAAATTACAGAAAGCCGCAGGCTGGATATTACCCTTGAAGAAAACAACAGTCAGCTCGATCAGGTACAGGTTTTGGCTTATACCACCACCTCTAAAAGATTGAGCACGGGTAATTCCTATACCATTACCAGCGAAGAACTGGCAAAAAGCCCTGTTCCCAATGTACTGCAGATGATCCAGAACAAGGTTCCGGGTTTACAGATTATACAAAATACAGGGCAGGTTGGCGGATCGTTTAATGTAAAAATCCGGGGCATTAACGGCTTCAATAATGTAGATCCTTTATATATTGTTGATGGGGTGCCCTACCCTGCCGGAGGAACCAATTTTAATCCTAACGGAACATCGGGCGGATTGCCTACGTTAAGCAATAACCGTGGTACAGGTACGCTTGCACAACAGGGTGGAAATGCCTTAAATTACCTGAATCCGGAAGATATTGAAAGCATCGACGTATTAAAGGATGCAGATGCAACCGCCATATACGGATCGAGGGGAGCTTATGGCGTAATTTTGATCACCACTAAAAAAGGCAGTTACAATAAAAACGGCGATCCTTCTTTAAATGTTAACCTTGACCGCAGTTTAAGTGTGGTGGGCACTTTTCCCGAATTACTGGGAACAGCAGACTACCTGATGTTACGCCGTGAAGCACTTAAAAATGATGGTTTGGCTGTTGGGCCAGCAGATCTTGATCTTAACGGAACCTACCCACTGGATGCAGAAACCAACTGGTCTAAAGAACTTACCGATTACAAGGCCTGGAGTACCCGTGTAAACCTGCGTTACAGCGGTGGCAGCGAACTAAGCAGCTACTCAATGAGCGGCAGTTTTAATGATCAGGGTAATGTACTCCGATCTAAAGGATACAATCGTGATGGAGGTCTTAAAGTTGACCTTAGTACCAATACAAAAGATAGAAAATTCAATATAACGGTATCTACCCTGTTCAATTCTACAGTAAATACCATGTTGCCTTATGAGTTTTCGGGCGATGCGGCAACTTTGCGTGCACCAAACGGGCCCTCGTATTTTAATCCCGACGGGAGTTTAAACTGGATTTCAAATGCCAATCCATACGCTTACATCAATACCGATTACCGTGGCGTAACCAACAACCTTTTGGGTAATACCACTTTGCTTTACAAACCCGTAAAAGGCCTAACCATTAAAGCCCTTGTAGGTTATAACCTGCTTACGGGTAACGAGCTGCGCCAGGTTCCTACCACGGTATTTGCCCCGAATGATGTTGCTGCAACGGCTAAAGCCAATAGTGCAAGCAATGTTTACAACATCCGCACCTGGTCTTTCGAACCTTATGCCAGTTATACCAGGGCATTGGGAAAACGCGGTAACATTACCGCCATTGCAGGTGCTACCTATCAGGATAAAATGATTTATCAGAACCAGATTACCGGAACAGGTTTTGTGGCCGATGCCCGTTTAAATAACCCATCGGCAGGAACAACGGTAACCACCAACTTCAATAAATCGTTAACCCGTTATATGGGCTATTTTGGAAACCTGAACTATAACTGGGCGAATAAATACATCATTAACTTTAGTACGAGATATGATGGATCTACCAAATTTGCGCCGGAAAACCGTTCTGGCTGGTTTGGATCCGTTGGCGGAAGCTGGATCTTTAGCGAAGAAAAACTGATTAAAGAAAATCTTCCCTTCTTAAGTTTTGGTAAACTTCGTGCAAGTTATGGTACCACCGGAGGCGATGGCATACCAAATTATGCTTACCTGGCTACTTATTCAACCGGGACACCATATTTAAACAATACGGTTTTCACCACCAGCGCTTTAGCCAACAGCACCCTTCATTGGGAATCCAATAAAAAACAGGATTACGGAATTTCGCTCGGCTTTTTAAAAGACCGTATCCTGGTTGATGCCAGTTACTATAAAAATAAAGTTTCAGATCAGCTGATCGGTCAGCCTCTTTCCAATGTTACAGGATTTGCAACTGTTACGCTAAACTCGCCGGTTCTGATACAGAATACCGGACTTGAATTTAGCTTATCAAGTTCCAATATCCGTGGAAAAAACTTCAGCTGGTCTACCAGTGCGGTAATGACATTACCTAAAAGCAAAGTAATTTCGATGCCTGAACAGTATCTTACCCCAAGCTTTAACTATGCATTGGGTAAATCGGTCAGCAACATCAAGGTTTATAATTATGTGGGCGTTAATCCCCAAACAGGTGAATACAACTACCTTAATGCTGCAGGTGTGCAAGGTGCCTATTTAACTGGGTTAACCGTTAACGATAAAACCATTAATATAGATCTTGCACCCCGTTATTTCGGAAGTGTTTCCAACTCGTTCACGTACAAAACTATCTCTTTAGATTTTTCGGTAGCACTGGTCAACAAAATGGGTAGTAATTTTCAGGGACAATTGAGTTACCTGCCTGGCTATTTTGACCGTAATACTACTACATGGGCGCTAGATCGCTGGCAGAAACCTGGTGATGAAACAAACGTACCCAAAGCAACAACAAGTTTTATTAGCAGTGCCTTTGGCACATCTATATTCAGACAGAGTTCCGGTGCTTACGAACGTGTTACCTATGCCCGTTTGCAGAACCTGAGTTTATCTTATTCGTTACCTAAGGAATACCTGAAAAGGCTGCACGTAAACAACCTTCGCGTTACGCTGCAGGGACAAAACCTCTTAACGATTTCAAAATACCGCGATCTGGATCCCGAAAATCTCTCTCTGATTTCCCTTCCGCCTTTAAAAGTATTTAACCTTGGTTTAAACGTTACGCTTTAATTTTCAACGATATGAAAACTATTCAAATCTATATATTCACAGCCCTTGCACTTTTCGGTATACTTTTGAGTGGCTGTAAAAAGTTTTTGGAAATCCCGTTACCTACCGATCGCTTTGCTACAGAAGGTGCTTACCTGAACGATAATTCGACAGGCGCAGTACTTACCGGTATTTTTAGCACCGCGGCCGGAAGTATACTTTATAACGGAGCAAGTACACAATACGAAACGATCGGTTTCCGTACCGGTTTATATGCCGATGATTTAACACAGATACAGGCAGCCAGCGTAAATGCTATTGCGGCTACTACCTCGCAGTTTTACCTCAACGGACTTACTTCAACCAATTCAACACAATGGATTACACTTTATCGTCAGGTTTACAATTGCAACCTTACCATAGAGAATGTTGAATCGCATAAAGGCAATCTTGCCCGTTACAACCAGTGGATGGGTGAAGCATTGTTTATGCGTGCCTTTAGTTATTTTGATCTGGTAAACCTATACGGCGATGTTCCGCTGGCATTAAGTTCAGATTATTCTATAACCAATTTTCTTCCAAGGGCACCAAAGGCACAGGTATATGCACAAATGGCCGCCGACCTTGTAAAAGCCGAAAGTTTATTGGGAGAAACCTATCTTGACGGCCTCAGCGCAACTACCCCCAACCGCACACGCCCCAATAAATTCGCAGCTGCTGCATTACTTGCGCGTGTGTATTTATACATGGAAAATTATGCCGGAGCAGAAGCTGAAGCCACCAAAGTAATTGCCAATAGCGCGCTTTACCAGTTGCCCGCACTTACCAATGTGTTTTTAGCCAACAGCAACGAAACCATCTGGGCCATTGCGCCGGTTACAGGAAGCGTGGTACGCGATTATTACCTGTATACCACTGCTCCTGCTGTAAACGCAACACAGGTTGCATTGGCCAATATCAGTCCGGGTACCATGAGCGCTTCACTATTAAACAGTTTTGAGGCCAATGACCAAAGAATTGCAAATTGGACCGTTTTAAAAACCACCTCCACCGCACCGGTAAACGGTCAGTTTTATTATCCTGCTAAATATAAATCGGTGGTAAACGGAACCGAATTTTTGATCCAGCTCCGTCTTGCAGAACAATATCTCATCCGCGCAGAAGCACGTTTAAAACAAAATAATAATGTAACCGCAGCGGTACAGGATCTTAATTTGATACGCCAAAGGGCCAGACCAGCTACTCCTGCGGGTGCCCTTCCCGATTATCCAGCAACAATTTCGCCTGATGCCTGTATGGATGCCATTTTAAAGGAAAGACGCACAGAACTTTTCAGCGAATCAGGTCACCGTTTTTACGACCTGAAACGCACCGGTAGAATTGATGCAGTGATGACGGCTGCCGCAACCATAAAAGGCAGCACCTGGGCAAGCTGGAAACAAATCTGGCCGATCCCGTTAAACGATATCCAATTAAACCCGAATTTAACCCAGGCACCAAATTACCAGTAACACCTTTCAGGCTGCTGTATTCCGGTAGCCTGATTTAACAAACCTTCATGAAAAAGACCAATTGCCGACTTTATTTTAAAGTCTTTTCGACCCTTATTGCCCTATATTTCTCAATTTCTGCCTCAGCGCAGGTAAAAGACAGCACGGCAAACAGTGCAGGCGCCCGCATGCGTGCCTATAAAGCACTCATTACCAGCAAAGCAAAAACCTATAACAGTTTTGTACGCATGCATCAGGTAGATGATAAATATTACCTCGAAATCCCCGATTCACTTTTAGGCAGGGAAATCCTTACCGTAAACCGTTTGGGCCGGGCTGCGGCCGATTTCCGCTCCGCCGATAATCCTTTCGGTTATTCAGGCGACCTTATCGGCGAAAATCTATTTCACTTTGAAAAAAGTGCTGGCAACAAACTTTTTGTAAAAATGAAAAGTTACAAAGAAAGGGCAACCGACACCACTTTTAATGGTATGAAACGTTCGCTGGAGCGCAACAATTCTGAATCGCTTTTACAGTCTTTCACCATTAAAGCAACTAACGACAGTACCCATACTACAGTAATCGAACTTACCGAATATCTTAACCAGGATAATTTACTTTTTGGTTTTGCGCAGCAGGTTAAAATGATTAGCGGGCTTGGCATGATGCTGAACGACCGCTCCTATATCGAGTCGGTTAAAGGATACCCAGATAACCTGTTTATCCGTATGGTGAGAACCTATAACAAGCCGGTTTCTAAAGGAAGTGCTACCCTCGCTCCTTTTACCTTTGAGATCAACAGTTCGATGATTCTCCTGCCAAAACAGTTAATGGCTACCCGTACCGCTGATAAACGCGTTCCTTTTCAACAGGTTGATTATATTGATTTCGACCAGAATCCACTGGGTGTGGTTAACCTCGGTTACATTTACCGCTGGAGAATGGAACCTTCAAACCCTGCAGACTATAATGGAGGAAAATTAAGCAAACCCAAAACGCCGATCAGGATGTACCTTGATGCGCAGATCCCAAAAAAATGGCTTCCGTATATAGCAGAAGGACTGTTAAGCTGGAATAAGGCATTTGAAAAAGCAGGATATCAAGATGCCATAGAAGTGGTAATGCCTGATGCAGATTCAAGCCAGGTTTATCTTGAAAATGCCCATTTAAGTGGTGTGATTTTCAAACCGGGTACAGGCGAAAGCTGGGGAAATATCGTCCGCGATCCACGTACGGGAGAAATTCTTCAGGCGCAGCTTAATTTTTATCTGCAGGATTTAAATAAACTTTACAATCAATACCTTATACAGGCTGGTGCCCTGGATCCGCAATCACGCCGTCCCACGTTTACTACTGAGCTAATGGGGCGGCTGCTTGCAGCTTACATGAGCCAGCAAATGGCCAATGCACTTGGTTTAAAAGCCAATTCTGGTGCATCTGCAGCAGTCAGAATCTCCGATATCAGAAATAACAACTGGCTAAATAACCATGCATTTAATGGTTCCATTACCGATCAGGCACTGATCAATTATGTTGCACAACCACAGGATGCCATCGATCCGAAAAATTTATTGGCCCGGGTTTCAGAAAGTGACCTCTGGACCATCAACTGGGGTTACCGATTGCTACCGTCTCCCGAAGCAAAGGCATTAAACAAACAGATCATTGATAGAAGCAATAAAGGTCTGCAAATGTATTCGGGAGAAGCCGTTGCAGGTATCAACAGAACTACTCTTGATCCGAGGATCCAAAGTGGCGATTTAAGTAATGATGCCGTCCAGGCAGGGAAATCAGGCATTGCCAACCTTAAAAAAGTAGTACCCAACCTCCTTTCGTGGACCATCACCCCAGGACAGGGTTATCAACCTGCAGGCGATGTTTACAAACAACTGATAGCGCAATACAACCAGTACCTGCGGTATGCAGCCAACCAGATTGGTGGTGTATATATCGATATTAAAAATAGCGATCAAAAAGGCGAAGTTTTCACCTTTACATCCTTAGCTAAGCAGCAGGAGGCATTAAGATTTATCCAGCAGGAAGCTTTTAAAACACCACAATGGCTTAATTCACCTAAACTTTATGCACGTACAGAAACTGATTTCGATCTGGTAGGAAAAGTACAAAAAGAGCTTTTAGGCGATTTATTGGATGCCAAAACCTTATCAAAGCTGGTAACGGCCGAAAGCAGTGGCGAAAAAGGTTATAGTCCTTCGGCTTACCTCAGTGATTTATCAAACGGAATATTTTCCGAACTTGCCCAGCACAGCGCGTTTGATAACAACCGCCGCGAGTTGCAAAAAGTATATGTAAACAAATTGATTGTACTGGTACAGGCTATGGCCAAAAGCGATTCTGATCTATCATCCGTAATGCGTATGCATGCTACATTCCTGATGAAAAGAATCAAAACAGCAAGCGGATCTTACAAGGGCATTGGCGCATCGCATTTAACTGATTTATACGAACGACTTTACATTGGGTTACACAATCCTGCACAACCCGAAAGAAGCAATACTAACCCTTTTTCTACCGTACGATGAGAACCTATTTTTTATCCGCAGCCTTATCGCTCAGCATAATTGCCGTGTGCGCTTTCAATGGATTGGCACAACAACGCAAAAATTTTAAAAAGGCGACACCTACACCTGCCGTAGCACCTCCTGCCCTTCCAAAACCACCGGCAACGCCCGCAAACCAGCCTAAACCTTATAAGGAAGTAATCCCTGATGGCACCAAAACCAGCAAAGGTTTTATGCTTGTTCATCAGGTAGGCGACCGTTATCTTTTCGAAATTCCGGATAGTTTATTTGGGCGTTCTATTTTTACCGTTAACCGAATCACCAAATCTGCTCAGGACTGGCGAAATCCACTTGGCGGCCTCTGCAGCTATGGCAACGACTGGATTGGACAGGCCATGTTCAGTTTCGAAAAATCAGGTCAAGACAAAATAGCATTAAAGTTAATCAGTACGACAGATCGTGTTACGGATAACGACCCTGTGCTTACTAAAGCCATGGCAGGAAATAATTTTGAACCGATTTACGCCATTTTTCCGGTAAAAGCTTATAATAAGGAAGCAAAATCGGCCGTAATCGACCTTACCGACTACCTAAATAGTGATAACCCAATATTTGGTTATTTAAGCGGACTTAAAATGCTGGCCATGCCGGGTGTGTTTGCTCCCGATCGCTCATTTTTAAATTCGGTAAAGGCCTATCCTAAAAATATCGAGGTATTCAGCACCCGCACCTATACTTCCGGTAGTACTGTATTAACCGGCGAGTACAACAGTTCGATTATCCTGCTTTCTAAAACCCCAATGAAAAGCAGATCATTGGATGAACGTGTAGGTTTTTTCGGTGTAAGCCCGGCAGATTACAAAAGTTACGATGCAGACGGACATATCCGCAATCAGGCTAATATCTGGCGCTGGCGCCTGGAACCTAAACCTGAAGACCGTGCCCGTTATTTCAGGGGTGAGCTGGTTGAACCTGCAAAACCTATTGTTTTCTATATCGATCCGGCAACACCAAAAAAATGGGTACCCTACCTTATTAGAGGGGTAAACGACTGGCAGAAAGCATTCGAAAAAGCCGGCTTTAAAAACGCTATTATGGCCAAAGAAGTAGATCCCGCCGACTCTACCTTCGATATTAACGATTCGAGGCACAATGTAATGGTTTACAAGGCTTCGGCCATTGGCAATGCCATGGGGCATTCGCTCCAGGATCCGCGCAGTGGCGAAATTATCGAATCGCACATTCAATGGTACCACTCGGTAATGGAAGTACTCTACAAATGGTATTTTATACAGGCCGGCGCCATTGACACCACCGCACAGAAACCACAGTTTAGCGATGAGTTAATGGGGCAACTGATCCGTTTTGTTTCATCGCACGAGGTTGGTCACGCGGTAGGCTTACGCCACAATTGGGGATCTTCATCAACCACCACCATTGCACAGCTCCGCGACAAGGCCTGGGTAGAAGCACATGGACATACCCCTTCTATTATGGATTATGCCCGTTTTAATTATGTTGCCCAACCCGAAGATCACATCGCCCAAAGCGGAATTTTCCCAAGAATAGGCGATTACGATACCTGGGCGGTTGAATGGGGTTACCGGTTACTACCCGATACCCTAAACGCTGATGCAGAGAAAAAAGCGCTCGATAACTGGGTTACCAATAAAGTTGGTGCCAATAAACGCCTGCGCTTTGGCATTGGTGATGATCCTACGGCAAAATATCCGCAGAACCAGCGCGAAGACCTGAGCAACGACGCCGTAATGGCTGGAACTTACGGCATCAAAAATTTAAAACTAATTAAAAAGAACCTGATGAAATGGACACAGGTTCCAGGTGCTTCCTACGATCGTACTGCCGACATCTATAAAGCTTTGGTTGATCAGTACGATTGGTATATCAAACACGCCACAGCCTATATTGGCGGCATGGAATTTACACCCGGCAGCAATACCAATAATGCAGCGGTTTATGGTTTCGAGCCCCTTAACAAACAAAAACAGGCTGTTGCTTTTTTAAACCACGAACTTTTTACCACGCCAGAGTGGTTACGCGATGAAAAACTTTACCGTTTAAGCAGTGCCGATTTCAGCAGCATCCAGGCCATACAGAAAAGAACATTACAGCAATTGCTGGATGAAAAGCTTTTTAACAAACTTCGTGCAACCGAAAATGCTACTGGCAGTAAAGCCTATGACCTTCGCGCATTTTTGAACGACATCTACAATGGCATTTTTGCCGAAGTGATTAAAGGTGGCCCGATCAGTGCGAACAGAAGATTTTTACAGAAAATATATGTTAATGAGCTGGTTGGTTTAATTCCGGTACTAATCAAATCGGATGGAGATGCTGCATCACTTATAAAAACACAGGCTAAACAATTGCTGGTTACCTGCAAATCCGATTTAAAGAAACCATTGGGTAAAATGGAACGCGCACATCTCGATGATTTGGTGGTGCGTTTAGATGATGCATTATACAGGCCTATGAGGCTTGGCAAATAAAATAAATATGTTGAAGTAGTTAGTTTAATGAGTAAGCGGCATCCTGGATGGGGGCCGCTTTTCTTATGCCTTAAAAAATTATAATTTCTTTTTTTAGTAAAAACTTTTACATTTGCAATCATCTGATGATATGATGATAAAAAGCTATGAACTCATTGATCCAAAAAAAATCTCTTGCCGAAGAAGTAGCTACCAGACTGCAGCAACAGATTTCGGGTGGCGAATATAAGATAGGCGAAAAACTGCCTATCGAACCCGAACTGATGAAAGCATTTGGTGTGGGCCGGTCAACCGTGCGCGAAGCGATCAAAATCCTTTCCAATTCGGGATTACTAAGGGTGCAGCAGGGAGTTGGCACTTTTGTAAACAAGACCAGTAGTGATAACGAACCGATGGATCATCGTTTGAAAAGGGCTAAAATCCAGGATCTTGATGAAATCAGACAGATGCTCGAAATGAAAATTGCCGAAAAAGCTTCACTACAGCGCACTCAGGAAGATATTGGACAGATTAACATACACCTGGCAGAACGCGATCGAATGGGAAAAGCAGGAATGCTGAAAGAATGCATTGAAGCAGATATCAATTTCCACGTGGCCATAGCGCGGGCTTCTAAAAATGATATCCTGTTGGATCTGTATAAAACGGCTTCCTTACACTTAAAAAACTGGTTCGAAGAGATTAATAAAAACACCGATAGTTTTGTAGAAACACAGCAGCTCCACCAGCAATTATTAAATTACATTATAGCGAAAGATCCTAAAAAAGCCCTGAACACCGCTGCGAAAATTTTGAAATACGCTGCAAAATAAAAATTTGAGAAAATTCATCAGATGATCTGATTTTTATTAAGAATGTTTTAATGTTAAAAGGTTTCAATGTTGGAATGTTGTGGACAAGGTTCAGAATATAAAAAGTGTCATTTCCAATGAAGCGAAACGCCAGGTGGGGAAAGAAAAAAATGAAGGAATAGAAAGCTTTGCATTATGCGTTTGGCGCTTTGCGTCTACTAAACCGATTAAACAATGAGCCAGTTGCCAGTCTCGGGACAGATTTCTCGACTGCGTTGCACTTCGCTCGAAATGACGATTGTGAGAATGAAAGCACGAAATGAAAGAATAAAACGACTCGGCGTGATGCGTGAGGCGCCTTGCGTCGACTGACCGATTAAACAATTAACAATTTAACAACACAGCAATTAGACAAGTAGCCAATAACAAATGCACCAAATCTAAATTCATCAGATGATCTGATTATTATATATTATGAAAACTACACTACAACCCACTATCCCGCTGCAACCGGAAGCCGTTGCGCAAAAAACAGTTTATGCCATTCTGTTTACCATTAGTTTTAGCCATCTTCTTAACGACATGCTACAATCTGTTGTGCCCGCTATTTATCCCCTGTTTAAAGAACGTTTTAATTTTTCGTTTACGCAGATTGGATTAATTACCTTCACTTTTCAGTCAACCGCATCTTTATTACAGCCTTTTGTAGGCTTTTATACCGACAGGAAACCGAGACCATTTTCATTATCGATCGGAATGTGTTTTGCCCTGATGGGATTAATCATGCTTTCGGTAGCCTCGAGTTTTACTTTAATTCTTTGCGCAGTAAGTTTAATGGGCATCGGCTCTTCTATTTTCCACCCTGAATCATCGAGGGTGGCTTATCTCGCATCTGGTGGTAAAAAAGGTTTGGCACAATCGATATTCCAGTTGGGTGGAAACGCCGGCTCAGCCATCGGGCCACTTTTAGCTGCACTGATTGTTATTCCCTACGGACAGTTTTATATTATCTGGTTTAGTTTAGCGGCTATACTGGCGATTCTGGTTTTGATCCAGATCGGCAAATGGTACAAAGGCCATTTACACCTCAAAATGAAAAATCCTGTGGCCACTCAGGCAGAGAAAGGTCCGGGATTATCTAAGAAAAGGGTCATTATTTCTTTATCAATCCTCCTGGTACTCATATTTTCCAAATACTTTTACATGGCCAGTATGACGAGTTATTTCACTTTCTTCCTGATCAATAAATTCCATGTTTCAGTACAACAATCGCAACTTTATCTCTTTGGCTTTTTAGCTGCTGTTGCCGCCGGAACAGTTATTGGCGGTCCGTTGGGCGATCGCTTTGGAAGAAAATACATCATCTGGATATCCATTCTTGGTGTAGCACCTTTTACCCTTTTATTACCTTATGTAGGTTTAATGTGGACCGTTATTCTGGCAATAATAATTGGTGTAATTATTTCATCTGCCTTTTCTGCAATATTGGTTTATGCCACAGATCTGGTACCCGGAAAAGTAGGCATGATTGCCGGATTGTTCTTTGGTTTTGCCTTTGGTATGGGTGGGGTTGGTTCTGCCCTATTAGGTTGGCTGGCCGATAAAACAAGTATCGGATATGTGTTTCAAATTTGTGCATTTTTACCGCTTATTGGTATTATTACCGGTTTTCTGCCCAATATTGAACATAAAAAATAGTATTTATAACAAGAACACATTCTGATTTGGTTTGTGTTCTTGCTTTTTACCATTTGGTAAATCTCCCTTAATTGTACCTCCCTAATTTTGCATCTGTAAACACGAAATTTATGATAGCAATAACAGGAATTACCGGTCATGTTGGCCGCGTAACAGCAACATTATTATTAGAACAAAAGCAAGACATAAAAGCAATTGTACGCAACACGGCTAAAGGTACCGAATGGAAAGATAAAGGTGCTGACGTAGCCATAGCCGATTTATTCGATGCAGAATCGTTGACCAAAGCTTTTGAAGGTGCAGAAAGTATTTTTGTTATGACGCCCCCAGCCCTGGATCTTGAAAACCCGATTGAGCAACACCTGCAAATGCTGGAAGCCATTACAACTGCAATAAAGAAAAGTAATCCAAAAAAATTAGTTTACCTCTCTTCTATTGGAGCACATTTAGCGGAAGGAACTGGAGCAATCAGGAAGTTATATGATATGGAACAGGCACTCACACAACTTGATATTCCAACTGCCGGAATAAGGGCGGGTTGGTTTATGGAAAATTTTACCGGATCGCTCTCAGGTGCAATTGCTACAGGTAATTTACACAGTTTTTTAAATCCAACCGACTTAAAAGTACCCATGGTCGCTGTAGCTGATATTGGTAAAACGGCTGCTGCATTGTTACTTCAGGATTGGGAGGGGCACCGAATTATCGAGCTGGAAGGTCCGCAAGCCTACTCCGCTAATGATGTTGCGGCTGTAATTGGCAACTTAACGGGTGAAACTATTATAGCATCTCCTATTTTACGCGAAGATTACGAAAGCACTTATTCATCTTTTGGTTTTACACCCAATGCATCGA
Source organism: Pedobacter miscanthi (assembly GCF_003315595.1). Classification (GTDB taxonomy): domain Bacteria; phylum Bacteroidota; class Bacteroidia; order Sphingobacteriales; family Sphingobacteriaceae; genus Pedobacter; species Pedobacter miscanthi. Next base: position 203,039 of record NZ_QNQU01000002.1, read on the forward strand.
ATTTGATGTCAAAAATGAATGATGGTTTTAATAACCAGTGGATTGTTTTTGAAAAGAAAAATACAGAACATGTTTGCGGCGAAACATCGCTGGAAGAAATGTTGGGGAAAGTTCTTCAGGTATAACAATGAAATAGGTTGTAACAAAAAACTGATCCTTTTATGTTTTGTCACATTGAGCTTATCGAAATATCTCTTAAAACAATGTTAACCAGGCTCTTCGATAAGTCCACAATAACAAATATAAATCACTGAAAATCATAAGTATATTTTTTTCAATAACCATATAAGGCATAGAAGGGACATATAAGCTACATGTTCTTATATGGTTAAATAAACGCTCAATTCGAAAAACGACTGTATGAACAGCTTAGATGTTCTCAGGTGACTTAAGAGGTAAATTATAAACAGTGTAATCTTTATTTTTTACCACCACCTTAGGCACCTAAGTTTTACAGGTGGAAAAAATTAAACTTAATTTAACCACCGTATAAGTACGTCATTCTGTTTTTATAGCCCCCCTTATGGTTTAGCCGGAATGACAATTCAATACTTTTATACATCTTTTTTATTATATTTATAAGGATAACTGGAAATCAATAGTCGCTGGTTCCCATATTATTATACAATCGCTTTGTGATTTTTATTAAAAAATGTGAAAAACTTTGTATATCTCATTTTTGGTTCTATTTTTGTACTTAACTTATAAGTTAACTTGATTGCAACACTCTCAAAAGTTCTACAATTTGACAAAGTAGCCTATTATACTTTCCATTTGGAAGGGAGGGCTAAAAATGAATTCAGGGACTTTATCGACAGGGCAAAAATTAGCGACAACAACCAATTAGCGGAATTAAGTAGATTTATACAGAACATTGGACAAAAATATGGTGCAGAAGAAGCGCATTTCAAAAAAGAAGATAATGCAGATAGACTCCCGCCGCCATATTATCACCATATTTCAACAAAGGGATTAAAGGATTATGGGTTAAGGTTATATTGTATCCGGTTAACTACAAAAATTGTGATCCTTTTAAATGGAGATCATAAAAAAGCACAAAAAGTACAAGACTGTCCAAATTGTAAAAAACATTTCATGATGGCTAAAAAAATTGCAAAAGTGATTGATACAGCCATCAGGGATAAAAATATTGAATTAGTAGGATTCGACATACTGCTCGAAGACGACTTTGAAATAGAACTATGAAAAAGCCAGCAGACCAAACAGCATTGTTTCAGGATTTTGAAGAAATTATAGGTTCGGCAAAAAAGGAGAGTATCCATTTTGTTGATAAAACCATGGACATTTCCCATTACATCTTAACGCTTTTAGAAAAGAAGGGACTGAAACAAAAAGATCTGGCCAGGCTCTTAAATAAAAAGGAGGCTGAAATAAGTAAATGGATGGGCGGACTTCACAATTTCACACTCCGTACGATATCGGCAATAGAAGTGGCACTTAATGAACAGATTGTGCTGATCCCCAACACCACCCATATCTATTCAAATGTTAACATGGTTAATAATAAATCAGTAGTTTTCTTTGGAAGTAAGCATGCCCCTTTGCCCAAAAATGAATGGACAACTATACGAAAGGTTACTGCTAAAAAAGATTCCACTGTACCAGCTTATGCATTAGTTTCTTAATATGGCAAATATTAACCCTGATAGGATCAAAATGATTAGCATAAGAACCTTAAAAGGAAACATTAATTCCGACGAGGCTGATGCTGATCTTGATCCAAAAAATTATGAGATCGAATGTACTCCCGAAATTGCCACCAATTTAAAGGAGTTGCTTGTAAGGATTATTTTCAAAATCGATATCCATATTCTTAACAAGGAAGGCAAAAAATCGGGAACCTCTGGTTCATATACCAATGAATTTATATTTGAAATAGAGGGAATAGAAGATTTTATAAAATCACGTAACAGTGGCGAAGTAGATATCCATCCGGAACTCGGTACTGCCTTATTAAGTTTGGCTTTCTCAACATCAAGAGGGATGATTTACACCCGTACCCAGGGAACAATACTGGATGGGATTATACTTCCGGTAATTGATGCCTCTGATCTGCAAAAGGCTTTTGCCTCACCGCAGGTTCAATAACTTTTTAGCAGTAAAAACAGTTACCTCATTACTTTTTGGTAATCAGGTATATTTTATCTCTTACGGGCGAATAAAAAGAATAACCATAAGCTGAATGGTAAAACGCCGGCCTGAAATTATCTGCCGAAGAGTTTCTTTCGCTAACGGTATAAAGCCTCAGCTTATAATTGTCGAACCGCTCTTTTTCTGTAGCCAGTTTATCTACACGAAAATCTAATTTTTTTCCTGCAACATGCGTGCGGAAAAAACCTTTTCCCCTCCAGTTGTAAACTTTGAACCCTCCCTGCCCGCCACCGATGATATGCGCATAGTTCATTTTTTCTTCAGGATAATAATAAAGCAGTTCTACATTATCCGGCAGGTAAGGATCACTCTCTCCGCTGCTGAATACTATTTTACGATAGCGCCCGGCGCTCAACTCGTCCGGAACATCATCATAGGCCGATACTTTTTGATATAAAACCCTCCACTTTTCATCTTTATACCAGAAAAACTTACGGATATAGGTTCCTTGCACCACATAAAATTTATAGAAATAATATCGGCTATCGCTGATTGCCTCTGAAATCAACTCATTCATTTCTTTTTCAGAAAGATGGAAATCAGCATTAACAGCATGGATTATTTTTTTGGTTATATCTCCATTTGATGGCCAGGTAGTATAATACTCGCCCTCCTCTTTGGTATACATGATAAAATCATCGATAAATTCGGCCCAGTAACCATCGTATTTAATATAAAGCGAATCTGCAACTATTCCTTTTTCGTTAAATTTATAATACTGGTAATCGGCTTTGGTATCCTCGTCTTTTTGTGCATCGCAATATACAATGAGCTGATGATTGACCGACGGAAAAATGCGGATGGGATTTGGGGAGGCTGCCCCCGAAACCTGGACTGTATAAAGTAAACTCACCTTAAAATCCGGAGAAGCATATTGCTCATCAATCGGCTGGATAGCTGCATATTCTTTGGGCAGAGGCTCTTTGTTCCTTTCGATAAAAAATTCCTTAAACGGCTTGAAGATGATAATCAATATCACTATAACAACCAACGGGATGATCCAGAGCAGCATTTTTTTCATTTATTTTTCTGTACCATAATTTAGCCGATAAAAGGCAATATTTCATTATATGGTTTTTGTGTTATGGACCCGTATAGTGCAACAAAAAACAGTATTATAACAATTAACAGAACCAAAGGTTTATACCTGAAAGCAATTCCCTTTTTTACAGTATAACGGTAATGGATGTAAGTTCCTAAAAGAAATAAACCTGTAAATAGCAATATAAAATATGTAACCTGCATAATCATTTATTTTTTTTCTGTTGCAACCCTAAAAGCAACGTAAGCGCCAATTAATATCACCAATATTCCTGTGCCAATCTGCGTAAGATATTCGGCAACCCAACCTACCAGTATAGCTACCAGATTGACTTTACCATTTGCATCGGGCATAAACAATTTGCCGGTGAAAATATAAACTGCAAAGGCTACGAAAACCGAAAACCACACCAAGGCATAAACATAATGGAGAGGATTTGTACTGAATTGGATTTTTTTATTCATAAGAGATGATTTAGAATTTAATGCGATAAATATACAATAAATCACATTGACGAGAAAAATATTTTTAAAGGCATTATTTATTCTGAAATTCCTTTCAGGTCCAATTTTCAAAAAAAAGCAGATTACAGGAGCCTGATTATGAAATTATTAAGCTTTTTTTAATACGCGAAGCTATTTTAGTTAATCTTAACAGGCATAATTTACCCCTGTTGAGACTAACCAGATATGATTAACCTACCCAACAATTACCGGGGCTTGCTTATGCCTGCGGCCATATTGTATACGTGCGTCATCTACGCTCGCCAACCTTTTTTACTGGGTTTTAAATCCATCGGAGCAACATTAACCTAAATCTTTATATTATGAAAAAAACAACTGTCTATTTGCTTACAGCATCGCTGTTATGGGTCGGATGTACGAAGGAAAACCTTCAGCAGGAATCTGCCCTTTCACCCGAAAAATTTGAAAATGCAAAAGCCATTGCCGCTTTTCAAACCATTGGTGTGGTAGGAAAAGTGTATACTGGTTACCAGGGCTGGTTTAGTGCGCCAGGCGATGGTTCACCGCTTAATGCCTGGATCCATTGGGGTGGCAATCCACCTGCGCCGGGTTCATTAACTTTTGAAGCTTACCCAGATATGAGTGAGTATGCCTCAACCAGTCTTTTCCAGTCGGGTTTTGCCAATCTGGGCAACGGAGCTCCGGCAAAACTTTTTTCTTCTTACAAGCCGGATGTGGTAAACAAACATTTCCAATGGATGCAACAGGCGGGCATTGACGGTGCTGCCGTGCAGCGTTTCCTGAACACCAACAGCACCATTATGACGCATCGCAATGCTATTGCTGTAAATGCCAAAAATGCTGCAGAAGCCTACGACAGAAGTTTTTACATCATGTACGACCTTAATTCGGCCGATCAACAGGTAAAAGACGACTGGCTGAATGTAATCAATACCCAACTTAACCTTACGGCCTCGCCAAATTATGCCCGCGAAGGGGGAAAACCGGTAGTTTGTATCTGGGGTTATGGTTTTACCTCGAGGGTACCCACTGCAGCACAGGCCTTGGATATCATTAACTGGTTTAAAGCACAGGGATGTTATGTAATTGGTGGTGTACCGCGAGATTGGCGCACATCAACCGGTGGCTCGAAACCCGGCTTTGAGAATGTTTACAAAGCTTATGATATGATTTCGCCATGGGCAGTAGGTAGTTCGGATCCCGATGGCTATAATACCAATTATACCCTTCCGGATAAAGCCTATTGTGCCACTAATGGCATGGATTACCAGCCAGTAATGTATGTAGGTTTTGCGTGGTCGAACTGGAATGGCGGTGCTGTAAACCAGATTCCAAGGAATAAAGGCCAGTTTTTCTGGAAATGGGCCTATAATTTTCGTAATGCATCAATTCCATCGGCTTATATCGCCATGTTTGATGAATTTGATGAGGCAACCAACATTGCCAAAACTGCCGATAGTTATCTGAATATCCCTACGAACCAGTATTTTTTAACCACAAGTGCAGACGGCACCTATCTTTCGAGCGATTTTTACCTACGGCTTTCCGGAAAGGCAATCCGTATGATCAAAGGTTTGGATCCTTTAACCAATATTGTTCCGATCCCCAACTCTGCCGGACCGCGCTGGCTGGCCACCAGTTTTCAGTCGGGATATGATGGAATGCCCACCTGGACCGATTCGCCTAACCAAACAGCTATAAATACCATCGGTTTTGGCGCAACCGGTAATCCGGTGTGCGGAGTGGTAACCAACGAAACCAATCACCTCGGAAATGCTGCTATCCGGGTGGCAGGCCGCGATAATGCTTCAACCGGATCGAATGTTTATTTCAAAGTTTTTGATGTTGATATACCGGTTACAGCCAGTACCAAATTAAAATTCTGGAAATTCCCGACCAATACAATTTCGAGATATGTAACAGTGGATCTGGTGATGACGGATGGCACTACACTCCGCGATTCGGGCGCTCAGGATCAGAATGGGGCGTCGATGCACCCCGGCACAGCAAAAGGTACCGTTAATACCTGGGGGCAAACTACCTGCACCATTGGAAACTGGTTAAGCGGCAAAACCATCGATAAGATTCTCATCGCTTACGATCATGCAGCAGATACAGGCGATTTTAAAGCTTATATTGATGATCTTATAATCGAAAATTAGATTTGTTTACCATTACTGTGCCTTTAGGTCCAGTAATGGTAATTTTTTTTAAGTGTTTTCGATTTGATAATGCACAGAAACTAAACCAGTTTCGTAAATTTTGCTTTCTAAAAGTTTTAGTTTAGTACGTTGCTCGCTGCCATTAAATAACTGTTTACCACTACCTAAAAGTATGGGATGTATGGAAAGCCAGAGTTCGTCAACAAGCCCGGCTTTCATCAGGCTATCGGATAGCGATGCACCACCGAACAGCCAGATATCTTTTCCCGGTTGATTTTTTATTTTACGAGCTTCAGCAGTACTGTCGCCCGAAATAAGTTCGGCACCTTCTTTAACGGATGTTAATGTTTTAGAAAATACATATTCTTTTAACGCTGGCATTCCCGGCACTGGTTCTCCATGGTGCTGCTGCATCATTTTGTAACTTTTACGACCGATGAAACTTGCATCAATACGCTTAAAAAATTCGTTTAATCCGTAATCCTGATCGGTAAAACACCAGTCGTACTCGCCCTTTGGCCCTTCAATGTAGCCATCCAGTGTAATGGCCAATCCCAAAATTAGTTTTCGCATAGTTTTAATTTTATAACACAAAAATGCGGCAACTCCATCGTGGTTAATTGTACAAAATGGACATCAATATAAAATATGCTCATTTTGCAGCACCTGCCCGGGCGTACAACCGGTATAAACCTTATAATCGCGGATAAAATGCGCCTGATCGTAATACCCGCTTTGATAAGCGATTTCGGTAAGTGAATATGCAGGATATTTTTTAAGGTAATTTAAAGAAAATACAAACCTCGAAACACGCAGGTACTCTTTGGGTGATAAACCAACATACTCCTGGAATTTACGCGAAAGATGCCGCTGACTAAAACCTGTATCATTTACAAGCTGATTTACCGAAACCGAAGCCCCCGATAGCTGTATTTGCTTTAAACAGCGGAGGATAGCTTGACTTTCTTTACCGTTAGCCAGCTGCTTTAACAGGTAATTTTGAACCAGATTTACCCGCATGTCGTTATGATGGGCTGCTGATAACTGTTCTTCAATATCTAAGACCATGTTCCCCCACAAATCGCTTAGTGCTACTGTAGCATCAGATAACGAATCCATCGGGATTTTAATAAACTGATAGGCCATTCCAGGTTGAAAGCATACTGCCATAACACCTGTGCCTTTTCGCATTTGCACATCCATTGGCCTGCTCATGCGTGAAGTTACAATACTCCTTTTATGTAATTTATTACCGATAACCGCTACGGGCGTGCTGGTATAATTAAAAAACAACTCTACGCAGGTGTCGGGCAGTACACGGATGTTACTGATGTCGGTATCTCCATCAGTTTCCATGGTACATATCAGTTTAATGTACGGTTGTAAGGGTTGAATAACTGGATACGATTGTATGCGCATACCTAAAGGTACACATTAATTAAAAACCTATGGCAAAGGTAAACAGCGCCTTATAAAACCATGTAATTTCCGGTAGAAGACCATCTTCCCAGCCAACATTTGCGGGTCGTATTAGCAAATTCACCACTATCAGTAAATGGCACTAAATTATCTTTGTTATCGAAAAAATCTTGAATCTTGGCTGTGGTTTCTTTTTGCCGGGTTCCTAAACGATATAGCTGTATCTGCTCTTTATCAGATAAAGTTAATAAAATTGATCAAGGTTGATTTAAAATCAGAAGTGGATAAAATCCCGGAACAAAATCAGCGCCATAAGCAACGCGCTTAATACAAGGATAAAAAATACCATTGTTTTCGGAAACCGATCTCCATCATCCGCCATACTGTTCTGTTCTAAAGCCTTCATAATTTATTAGGTATGTTGCTTTGACAATCATCAGGTGAAAAGGATTAATCGGGAATAAAATTAAAATAAGATTTACCTGCATTAAACAAAAAACATTTTCTGCAGCTGCTGGTTTGAAATACATATCCGGTCATCATATCACCAGCTGAAGCCTTTTATTCATGAAAAAGTTATTCTTTCTTATCAGTCTCTCTTTATTTTTTATACACAGCGTTAAAGCGCAATTCAATTTCGAGCAATTAATCAAAGCTGGTCCGGCCGATGTTGAAAAACTGGTTGATGCATATTCAAGGCCACTTCTTTACGGCTTCGGACTTGGCATGAACAGTGGATGGGCCAATTCTGCCCACACCATTAAGCCATTGCATTTCGATCTGAGGATAATGGCAACGGGATCGCTGATTCCTACCTCAAAACAAACATTTGATGTTACAGCCATAGGCCTGTCGAGCAATCTCCGTCCCTCCGATCCAAATAAAATATATTCACCAACTTTTACCGGCAACAGGTATACTAACGGTCCTTATATGGATCTTTTTGATGGAAATGGAAATAAGCTGATTTCCTTCGAACTCCCCAGTGCAGTTATCGAAAACATTGTTCCTACGCCACAGGTTCAGCTTACAGTAGGTTTTGCTGCAAATACCGAACTGATGATCAGGGCTGCACCGAGAATAAAACTCGGGGAACGTTTTGGATCCGTTTCACTGTTTGGCTTCGGCATCAAACATAATATTGTGAGAGATTTTGTAGCAAAAGAGGTAGAGAAAACACCCTTTGATTTTTCGCTATTGATAGGCTTTAACCGGTTAAATTACAACAGAGGACTAAATGTCAGGCCGCTGGGTGGCATGATTCCTGAAAATGCTGAACAGGCCACTGATTTTTCGGGCCAGAAGATATATGGCAAATTTGACAACTACCTTTTACAGGCCACCATTTCGAAAGAGATCCATTTTTTCAGTCCGTTTCTATCGCTGGGTTACAGCATTTCATCCGCTACATTGGGACTAAAAGGAAATTTCCCCATTCCTAACAGTATACGCAATGATCAGGTTGCTTATATTACCTATCAGGATCCTTTTGAACTCAAAAGAACCTATCTTAAAACCTTTCGCGGGGATGTAGGCTTTCAACTCAAGTTTCCCGTTGTCAGGGTTTATGGATCCTATGGATTCTCCGGAGGATATGGCATGCTGAGTGCAGGTATCGGGCTGGGCTTTTAAGGATGTGCGGTTTCAGGGCAAATTTCCCTTTAAATCAGCCTGTTTTTTTAATGCTTTATTCTTCTTGCCCCAGGCACTCAGTTGGCAAAAAATCGGAAGAAACTCCAAGGCCATTGGTGTTAGTTCATATTCGACTCTTGGCGGAATCTCGGCGTAAACCGTTCTTTTAACCAGTTCATCCTGCTCCAGCGCACGCAACTGTAGTGTAAGCATCCGCTCTGTGATATATGGAAATTCCTTTTTCAGCTCACCAAATCTTAATTTCCGGTTTCCCAGTTTATCCAATATCACAATTTTCCACCTCCCCCCGATTTTGTTGGCCGCGTAGGTAAGGTCGCATTCTGTTATAAATTTTTCGTTCAGGCTATAGGTCGAATTTTCTTTTCGTGCAGTCATTACTTACAAATTTGTCTGTACCACACAAGTGGCTGTAAATCCAATAAAAATACGTGCTATGGGTTATTATTGCAAGGTAATTTTAATAGAGAAAAAAATATGGATTTATATTTAAAAGGAAAAACCGCACTGGTAACCGGTGCATCCAAAGGTATTGGCAGGGCAATTGCCATAGCGCTGGCTGCAGAAGGCGTAAAAGTTTTCGCAACAGGTCGCAACCTCAATTCACTAAACAATCTTGCCAATGAGATCATCGCAAATGGCGGCCCTGCCCCTGTTTTTTTTGCACAGGATTTGCTGGCACCTGATGCGCCTTCCAACATTGCCACAGCGGCATTATCTGCAATGGGGCATGTCGATATTCTCATCAACAATGCAGGGCAAAGCCAGCCAGTAAGTCCTGCAGGATCAGAAGAACCCTGGAATAAATCAATGACTTTGGATTTTGAGCGCCCAAGGCAGCTTACTGAGGCCTTGATACCATATTTTATAGCCCGTAAACAGGGTGTTATACTTAATTTAACCAGTACTTACGAATTACGTTCGTTAAATGTTTCTGCTGTTGCAAAAGCAGCTTTGGCCGTATGGTCTAAGCAACTTTCGTCTGAGTTGGGCAAATACGGCATCAGGGTGAATTGTTTGCAACCCGGACTTATTGATACAGATAACATCCGTCCTTATTTCCCGGGCAATGAACGTCAGAAATTTGCAGAAAGTGAAATACCCCTACAGGATTTTGGTGAGGTACAGGATATGGCAGATATGGCCGTTTTTCTCGTTTCTCCCCGGGCAAAATATATTACCGGTACGGTTTCCATAGTGGATGGCGGAGGCAGACGTTCACCATTCTGACGGTAAGGTCTAAGCAGCCTCATTTTACCAGGCTTGCCTGGTATGCTCGGCTACCATGCTCTTCCATAGGATATAGCCCAGTCTGCTACAGCTTTCGGCCACCAGGAATTCTACATCGGAAGGTACATCGTTCATAATCCGGTAACGGATTTTGTATTTTTGGTTGTAACTAAGTTGTACGGTGAGGTAGTGCGCTGAAGATCTTCTGACTGAAAGGCCTGCAAAATGAAAGTCTTGTAATTCTTTTGCAGCCCGCTGTAACCTGTTGTTCATAATTTTGGCCAGCGCCTGCTCCTGCTTAAATTCCGTTTCTAAAATAGCGACTACCGTAACCTTCATATGCCGAAATTACCATCTTTTAAATCATTTACAAAGCCCGTTTTGGTAACTATCTGTAAACGAGAAACAATTTATTTTCTAACAAAAAAACGGCATAACAACACCAAAATTGCATATTTTTAACATTCATACCGTAAAGACAACAGCCTCAGATGGCTACCTGAAAACGCCTTCATACTTTCGCTGATTTTGTGTTTTTGTTGTGAAGAAATAAGTGATTAAAATTTCCATTCTCGTAAACGCATACAACCCTTAGCTATAACTTTTTTTTAAACAATTTCAATGTTTTTCGCTTTCGTCATAAAAAAGTAATATATTGTATTCGCTAAACTAAACCACACTATATGTTTGAAACGATCAACGTAAGTATCGGACTATTTTCGGTACTAACCAGCCTAGGTATCCTGATATTCCTTTGCAAACCAAGTCGCCGCGAAGAAGACTAAAAAAGAGCCGGATATCATTTATCCGGCTTTTTTATTGTCATTTCCATATCAAATCAATCCTTCTCATAAACAATTTTTACCGCGACCTCAATACAGCTATAATCCGCTTCAAACCAATTAAATAACATCAATCACAGCTGAAATTTCAATCGGATATTATTGATCCTTAACCTATTTATTTCAAAAAAACACAAACCATTGGCTTAGGGCAGGTGTTGTAATTACATACATTAAATCTATTTATCATGAATTACAATCAGATCACCTATAGCAATCTTCTAGAATTATCTCATAGCGATTATACCCTTACCTCAGGCGAAGCAAACATTAAAGGCTGGCCGGTAAAAACAGGCGAAAACCGGATTGGTAAAGTGGCTGACCTTCTTTTTGACCCTGAAGCAGATACTGTACGCTATGTTATAGTTTTGCTTGATGAAGGCACTACAACTGTAGAAGAAAAAAAAATATTGGTACCTATCGGCCTTATCGATCTTGATACCAATGAAAAAGCGGTTTTGGCACCTGATTTTCATCAGGATCAACTGGAAGCCATGCCAAGGTACATTATGGACGAGGTAACTCCTGAAATGGAAAACCAAATCCGCCAGGTTATTGGTAGCCCCGCAGCATTAGTTATGGAAGATGAAGCAGTTGAAATAGACAGGCAAAATTTTTATCGTCACCATCATTTCGACAAGAATATCTTTCCGCAAGGGCGTGAAAACAACTAATATAATGCGAAAACATCCGTTTTCTAAGAAAATTTGTCACATTGAGCTTGTCGAAATGCCATCAATAATGTTATTGCTGATCTTTCGACAAGCTACCATGTATGTCATTTAGTAATCCACTGATAGTAAACACCTTACTAACTACATTCATTTCCGACTGGCCAGGCCAAAGCACTATCTCCCTTTTCTCTTTAATTCCGGCCTAACAAATTTTTCGGGATAAACTGATCAAGCCAACCTAGTGGCTTTAAAAGAAAAATTTTCAGCCGGCGTTTTATTAATAAGCTGTTTATCTTTTTTATTTGCATTAATGAGCTCGGCAAGCCTCGGTTTTGGTTCTTTTTGACGCTAAAAAGAAGGAGCCCATCGGCAGCGGCGGACCTGTACCGACTTTTCATCTGTCGCCGCGGTAAGATTGCGCAGTAGGGCAAAAATGTTGTGAGTAATCCTTCGACTACTCCCAGGATGACACTCAATTTATAATGCATTCTTATCTTTAAACTCCGAGCATTTCTGCCTGATCATCCATGTTTTTTAAACTTTTGTCTATTTGGATTTCTAATTAATAAGTTTACTTTAGCATACTATCACATTAACCTACTCAACATGAAAAATTTCAGATTAACACTCTTAACTGCCTGTCTGATTTGCAGTTTAAACTTTGCAGCAAAGGCCATCATCGTTCAGGATACACTACACGTGGTGCGCGATGATCAGTTTTTAAACTATCCACTAGGAACATTTAATAGTTTCGAATCATTTAAAAATACCAACACCAAACTCATTCCATCTAAAAGCATTAGTGTCAGGCCATATAAAAACGGAAGAACTGAGCCTGCAACAATGTTTGCTTTGCAGAAAAGCTATGCTCGGTTTTACCTTAATAAAGAAACTAAAAAGCTTGAATTGATTGGTTCGATAATACTCGGCAACGAAATGCCTCTGCAAAACGGAATCGTAGTTGGTATGGAACGTACAACATTCTTTAAAAAGATGAATATTGTGGATGAAAATACATCGGCTAACACTGTAGAAATTACTTCTAAAACAGCAGGTATACGCCATTTTTATCAGTTCAAGGATAATAAACTCGCCAGTATCATGATTTTTTCCAACCTTTTTTATCAAAAAGATTAGATCTGTTGTTGTGTTTTAAATAAACACTTCATTTTTGTGGGGGAAATTGTGTTCAATCGCCATCAACCCACAAAAACAGAGAAAAATCTTCTAAAGGTAATTCATAGCCAAACAAATTTTCTTTCCTGTTGTTTGAAAAATTATAATCTGATTATACACTCACATGGTAGAAAAATACACTCCTGCAGGTCATGCCTCGGCATCCAGCGTCATCACTACATTAGTTATAGGTATCGTTGCCTCGCTCCTTTTACCCCTATTTTATATTATTCTTTCTCAGTTGATCCCCAACATCTGGTTTATTGCCATTTGTGCATTTTTATTAGGCATGGCATTGGGATTGATGATCAATCTGGGTATTAAAATTGGTAAGATCCGAAACTTTAGGATTGCAGTTGTGATCGCGATTGTATGCAGTTTACTGGCATTCTATGTACAATGGGTTTTCTTTGATGCGGTAATGTATAGCCGTCGTGGTTTTACATTTAATCAAAGCTCGACAGATCTTAAACAACTCATACTGGATATGGGCTTTCTGTTTGTTCATCCGGGCATCCTTTTTAAAGAAATTGTGGCACTGAACGAGGTTGGTACCTTCCGCATACAGGGAAGCAGTAATATATCCGGTATACTTTTATGGGTAATATGGCTGGGCGAATTCCTGGTGATTATTGGAGGTACGGTGTTCGTTGTTGGCAACGGCCAGGTTAAATTACCTTATTCGGAGCTGAACGATCAGTGGATGAAGCCACGCAAGCCAAGCTCAGTTATACCATTTGTTGAGGATAAAGAGCATTTAATAAACCAGCTAAATAACAGGAATTTTGATATTTTAAAAAACAATCCCGAGGTATTAAGAGAAGCCGAATATGGTGAGGTAGTGATTTATGAAGCCATGGGTGATCCTACAAAATATATCTCCGTGATGAATGTTACTGCACCATCAGGCAAGAACAAACAAGCCAGAAAAAAAAAAGTGCTGTCGCATTATCCGATTCAAAACAATCCCTCAATCTGATTTTTTTTAAAGCCTTTATGATGTCCCGACAGAGAATTGGATACTTATTTTGGCTTTTTATTAAATTTTAAAAGATTTTTAAAGTAATTTTTGTTTTCCGCCGTCTTATCTATTGTAATAGTCCTTCTAACCGGCACCAGCAGGAAGGTATAACAATATTGAATAAAAAATGCAGTTTTGATAACTGCATAATAACCTGAATAATGGCAAGAAAACAATTTAACAGTGGTAATGCACCCGGCATTGAATTATCAAAAGCGAAGATAAACAGAGAAACATTAAGCCATGTTGCACGATTGCTCACCTACTTAAAACCATACCGTAATCAATTTATCGCGGCTTTGTTTTTTCTTTTCTTGTCGAGTTTGGTTGGGCTTGCTTTCCCTACATTTATTGGTGCATTAATAGATACCGCACAGGGTAAACACACCAATGGTTTTCTCCCGGCAAGTATCCAGGGAATTTTGTTGCTGGCATTTATTGTGCTGGCATTGCAGGCAGTAGTATCGTATTTCAGGATACTGTGGTTTGTAAATGTAGCAGAACGTTCACTGGCCGACATCAGGCGCGATACCTATTTCAAGTTAATTACCCTTCCGATGAACTTCTTCTCCAACCGCAGGGTTGGCGAACTCAACAGCAGGATATCGGCAGATCTTTCGCAGGTTCAGGATACGCTTACCACCACTATCGCCGAAATGTTAAGGCAGGCCATTTTACTGGTAGGTGGTATTGTTTTTATGGCGGTGATTTCGAAAAAACTCATTTTTGCCTTGTTACTGGTATTGCCTGTAATGATAGTATTTGCCGTACTATTTGGTAAGTTTATCAAAAAAATCTCACGCCAGGCGCAGGATAAAATGGCCGAATCCAATACCATTGTAGAAGAAACCCTAATGGGCATCGGTAATGTAAAAGCTTTTGTAAACGAATGGTATGAGGCCAGCCGCTACCGCAATACCATCCGCGAGGTGGCCAATATCGCCATCAAAGGAGCAAAATACAGGGGTATGTTTGTTTCTTTTATTGTATTATGTGTATTTGGTGGCATTTTAGCAGTGGTAGGTTATGGCTGTGTGCTGGTAAGTCAGCATGAAATTACTTTTGGCGAACTGTTAAAATTCTCGCTTTATGCCATGTTTCTCGGGAGTTCGCTCGGCAGTTTCCCCGAACTGTTCGCCAACCTGCAAAAAGCAATTGGTGCCAGCGAAAGGGTACTCGAAATATTAGCTGAAAAGGGTGAAGCGGTATCTATAAACAGAAATGATAATCAGGTTGAACAGAAAATAGAAGGAAACCTGAGTTTTAACCATGTTAATTTCTCTTATCCTTCCCGTCCGGAGGTACAAGTGCTTCATGATATGTCTTTTGAAGCCAAAGCCGGACAAAAAGTAGCCATTGTAGGGCCAAGTGGCTCAGGAAAGTCGACAACTGCAGGATTGATTCTTCAATTTTATCATCCTCAAACCGGAGGCATATTTTTTGACGGTAAACCTGCAGCAGATTATTCACTTGCCGATATCAGGAACCAGGTGGCCATTGTGCCGCAGGATGTAATGTTATTTGGAGGAACCATACTCGAAAATATTGCTTATGGCAGGTTAAATGCAAGTAAGGCTGAAATTATAGAGGCGGCCAAACGGGCAAATGCACACGATTTTATCAGCTCTTTTCCAGAGGCTTACGATACAGTTGTGGGCGAGCGCGGTGTAAAGCTCTCCGGCGGACAACGTCAGCGGATTGCCATTGCCAGGGCATTGCTTAAAAATCCATCTATATTGATTTTGGACGAGGCTACTTCATCACTGGATTCCGAATCGGAACGTTTGGTGCAGGAAGCGCTCGAAGAACTGATGAAGGGCCGTACCTCAATCATCATTGCCCACCGCTTATCCACCATTCGCGAAGCTGATAAAATTATTGTAGTAGAGGGCGGAAAGATTATTGAATCAGGTACGCACCGCGAATTGATTGATAATGAAGCGGGTTTATACCGGTATTTGAGCGGGTTACAGTTTGAGGTTGGAGCGTAATAAGGTTTTAAAAAAATGCGTAACATGATAATATCAGGACAGGCCTTTTTAAGGCGTAATGCTAACTTGCTTTGAAAACTAACAGGTTTTACCGAAGAACCCCCGTCAATCCCAAGTGCGGGCAAATCAAAAAAACAGTAGCAAAACAGAATAATTGGCACTACCAAACCTAAAACGCAGTGGTTTTGTGCAGCTCTTGCAAAAATTTTAACTTCATGGATATTTACTGCACAAAACAAAGTGCCTCTGTTTTTTTGATGTGAGATGGGCTTGTGTGAAAGCACATTGCTGGATTGACGAAGCGCTTTGGGTACTTTGGCGCTCCAAAGTACCATGCCCCCGCGGCATAGGAGCGGAAAAAATCCTTATATTTTATCAATATTAATATAGTACAGTATTTTTTAATGCTACAGTTTTTTAAACCTGCCACTTTTTTAAAGGACTATGGCGCATTTCCTGCTTGCGGCCGCTGGTTTCGAACCTAAAATCGCTGCTGAAATCGCTGTTATAAATCCTGAAGGAGATCTGCCATTCATCTTTCAGCATATCCGGAACAAACTGAAAGAAAACACGTTCGAACAACTCAAAATTAATCTCTGGCATGCAAATCACCATGTATTCATGGTCGGAGTTTGCAATAACCTCATGAACAAGCTTTGGCCATCGGGAGATGATTTCAGAAGGCAACTTCAGAAAATGTTGTTTCTCGATCAGCTTTACGGCATCACTAAGGATTGTGTTAGAAATTACGCCCTCCAGAACAGTCCACTGCCCGTTCTCGTTTAAAATGCTGCACAAAAGTTCGTCGCCATCAAGTACCGACCACGGACCGGCAGACGAAAATTGGATCAGCTTAAATTGCTGGTCTTCTCCATTGTTGTTTGTAAAAAAATAATCAAGTTCAGTCATGATATCAATCCACTTATTGCCCGATAATTTTCCGAAAGGTTAAATTTAACCTCGCGCCCATTGTTTTTGAAGATTTAGCTATGCGGTGATCCCATTTTGCCTGTAAATCGCCTTTCATTAACAGTAATGAGCCATGCTCGAGCTTTATCGTATATTTTTCGCTGTGATCGGCTTTTTTCCTGATATCAAACGGACGAACCTGACCGAGCGAAAGCGATGCAATAACGGGATGCGAACCCATTACTGTTTCATTATCGCTATGCCAGGTAACAGAATCCTGTCCATCGCGGTAATAGTTTAATAGTACACTGTTAAAACTTATCCCGGCAACAGGTTCAATCAGTTTTTTTAAACGTAAAAGTTCATTAGTCCATGTTAAAGGAGTTGATTTTCCGAGCGCATTATAATCCAATCCTTCCGGATCGCCGTACCAGGCCGAAAGCCTCGGTGTGATCACTTCCTTATCGTACATTTTAACTATTTTCTGCGTCCATGGTGTATGTTCGATCATGCCCGAAAGCATATTGTAACCTTCGGGTGCTGAAATAAATCCCGGCAGGTATTCCAGCACTTCGCCGGGCAGGCCGGGTGTTTGACCTGCTTCGCTAAAAAAACTCAACTGCTCCATCCTCTGCAAAGATGCGAAACATTTTTAAAATACTAAAATTATTAGTATTATTTCGACAAAAGCGCCTGTTACCGATATCGTAAATGAAGATAACCTGGGGAAACTCTTCCCCAGGACTATCATGTTGTGCACTCCCCGGCCGTATGAGATCGGCCGGCGCTAACCAAACGTGGCACAATTTAAGTTTGTTGTTCTGCAACATCCAGCATATCCACTACTTTTAAATGATGATTGGAAAACAAGATCATCCGTGTTTATCCGTGTACATCTGTGGTTATAGAGAATTAACTACATGATATTGGTGGCAGGTTTTATTTTTCCAGCAAGGCAAATGTGCACCAGAGGTATGGAGATTGACCATGCGAATCGCCAACATTGCGTGGGCGGTCGTAATAGTATTGTTTATCATTTTTCTTATTTGTGCCTACACAAACTTCGGCTACATCGCCTTTATCATTGATATAAGGCACCAAGGCCAGCCATGCCTTACGGGCAACCGGTGCATATTCCTGCTTATCCAGCCAGCCTTGTTTTACCCCCGAAATGAGCGCATAGGTAAACATCGCCGATCCTGATGTTTCGGCCCAGCAATCAGGTTCATCAATCAACTGGTTCCATATACCGCCTGGTCTCTGATAATCTTTTAAACTCTTCATCATGGTTTGATAACCCTGCAAAATACGTGCACGGTCTTTATTATCTTTAGGCAAAAGGCGCAAAAGCTCTGTCATGCCCGCAGCCATCCAGCCATTGCCTCGGCCCCAGTAGAAAGGTACATCAGGCGCATGGTAAAAAAGACCGTTCGGGCGCTGTAATTTATCCAGGTACATCACCATTTCGCTGGCTGCCCTGTTGATATATTTCTGATCGCCGGTAGCTTTAAATGCCTGTGCCTGAACGATGGTAATCATATACATATCATCAATCCATAAACGGGTTTGCCACGAATAACCTTTGCTGTCCCATTCTTTTTGTTCGGCATTTGCACGCGCTGGCAGGGTCCACTGTGTATCGGCATAAGGCAGGCCCTGCTCCAGGTATTTTTTATCTTTGGTGGCCTGATAGAATGCTAAGGGCAGACTGCCGAACATATTCAGGTCAACATGGTTCATAATTGGCAATAACTGTTTCTCTTCCGAATTGAGCTTCTCGAACCGATCCTGCAGTAATGAAAAGAGCTTTTTATCTTTGGTTTGTTCTGCATATTTTAAGGCTCCGGTCCAGTTAAAGGTTTCGGGATAACTGATCCATTTTCCGGCATGCAGCATGTGTTTTCTGTCCAGAAAACGGTAAGCAAGCCTTTTACCCACCTCTTTAGGGCCAAATCCTTCAGGAAAGTCTTTTAACAGGTTGCCCTGGGCAAATAACAACTGGCAGGGAAGCAACAGCACCAGTAAGGTTAATAATTTTTTACGCATAGATTTATAATTTGGTTTAAAATAATCGGGATGATGGCTGATTATCGGATTAACCGGAATTAACTAGCCATTACCTATTCAAGCTCCTGACAGAAAAATTTTTCTTTCAGGAAAATATAATCCGAAACCACGTTTAGCATGGTTTGATAGTAAACGTTTTTACTTAATCCCTCACCACTAAAGCATACTGCATGGCCCTTACCCTGGCCTATTTCAGAAAAAATCAATTTAAAATCAGTTGAGTAAAGCCAGCTATGCCGTAACTGATCGCTTTGATCGATATGGCATTCGATGCTGCAAACACGTGGCAAAACACCGGTAAAACCCAGGCTGTAATCTACAGCCAGTTTTACCACCCCATAACCTAAAAGATCTACCAGTACTTCTACTGTTTTCACCTCTTTCTTGATGTTTTCTCCCATGGCATTATTGAACGGTTGTTAAAAGCGTTTTCGTTTGATCAGACTTAACAGATAAAATTAATACCCTGGATTTTGTGCCAGCCTTGCGCCATTATTCCGTTCTATTTCGGAAGCTGGTATTGGCCATAGGTTATAGGTTGGTAAAATATCGTTGTAATAAGGATTGCACTTTTTCACTCTATCGTAAACAAGCCCCAAGCGCATTAAGGTAATTCTTCTTTTTTCTTCCGAACCCAGCTCGCGCATACGCTCATCCAGGATATAATCGATATTTACGCTTGCCGGTAATACAGGCGAGGCATTGGCCCTGCTGCGTACCACATTGATATCTGCAGCTGCCTTATCGAGCTGACTTAAACCCAAATAAGCTTCGGCCCTTAACAGATAGGTTTCTGCCAGCCTAAACATATACTGATCAGCATAAGTACCGCCGGCACTGGCTTTAAGCAAAAGCTGCGATTTATCCTGGAACATCCCATCAGGGTGATCGCCCGGCGTGGTAACTTTTGATTGGAATGCATAAAAATCCCTGCGGGGCACGGTGATGCCGGCTGGAGGATTGATGGTTGATATGGTTTGGCCAAAACTCGGATGGGCAGGATTGGTAACCTTAAATTCGCGCACAAAGTTGAATGGTGCGTTCCTGAGGTCGTTATTAAAATCGCTCTGCCAGATCGCATCCGAAAAATATTTTGTGGGTATTGCCCAGCCGATGCCACGGCCACCGGTATAATCGCTTATCGGGTATAAAAAAGGCTGAACACTACTGCCAGCAAGTCTGAAAGTGAGAAACTGCGGAGCAAAATGCCTTTCCATCTGGTATGAGCCACCAATACCTGTGGATACTGTTCCGCCGCCGGGAACATCGGTTTCGAACTGAATTACCCACAAAGCTTCCCTGTTGGTCCCGTTTTTACGGTTCTGGTTGCCCCTTTGAAAAAGATCCCAGTACACATTTTTAGTGGCATCTGTTGATTTTACCCCAAACCTGATTGTCATTAAACCTACATTCGGGTTACTGATTACGCTTGTTGCAGCATCTGCAGCATTTTGAAACTGCCCTACGGCCAGGTAAACTTCTGATAAAAGATGATAAGCAGCCAGGTTATTTACTTCTCCATCCTGCACCAGGTTAATGGCCGGAAGATTAGTGGCTGCAAATTTAAGGTCGCTGATGGCCTGCTCAAGAACAGCTGTTTTTGTGGCCCTTACATAATCTGTTTTTGGATTAACAGCCTCTGTAATACTCAAGGGTACTCCACCATATAAATAAGCCAGTGTACGGTAGGCCATACCCCTGAAAAATTTTGCACGCGCTTCCATCAGTATTTTTTCGGTAGCATTTAGTTGAGAGCCGGGAATACGATCGATAATGGTGTTCGACTCTGCTACGATTTTGTATAGGGAAGTCCAGTGGATTAACGGAATTTCTGTACTTAAGGGAGAATATGCAGCAACCATATTGGTATGTCTGGTGGTAGCCGGCTGACCATCAAAAACCAGATCGCAGCCAAATACATAATCGAAAGGGCGTTGTTCGCCACTGTTGTAAAATTCGCTTCTTACACGGTTATACTGGTTATTTATGGCTGCTTCGTAATCCTTTGCGGTGGTATAAGCATTATCTGTAATTAAGAAATCGAGTGGTTTTTCGTTCAGGAAATCCCTTTTACACGAAACAAACGAAATGGCAATAGCCGCTATAATGAAGGTAACTTTTTTCATCGGTTTTTAATTTAAAATGTAACATTTAAGCCCACGGCATAACCTTTAAATACAGGCCGTCCGTCGTTTGTAAGGCCCTGGTTGGTCTCCGGATCCCAGCCTTCCCAATTGGTCCAGGTGGCCAGGTTACGTCCGCTTACAAAAAGGTTCAGGTTTTGCAGCTTCATCTTTTCGATCAGTTTTCCGCTGAATTTATAAGAGAGCGAAACATCCTGCAAACGCACAAAACTGCGGTTCTGGAAAAGTGGCGGATTTAACGTAGCTGATACAAATGACCGGGGGTATTTTCCGTTCGGATTATCGGGCGACCAAAAGTCTATACCGCTCAGGTAATTGTTCCTGATGGCATTATCATCCCTGATTACCCTTGGGGTATTGCCGGCGAGGTAAGATTTTGAACCGCCCTGTATCGCATTAAAGAAAACACTCAACGTAAAGTTTTTATACTGAAAGTTGTTTAACAGGCTCAAACGGTATGCAGGTGCAGACGATCCTAAAATGGCCCGGTCGCTGGCATTGATTACCCCGTCGCCATTCTGATCAACAATGCGGTAGGTGCCTGGCGAATAGCCCGTTGGTATCTTTTCGCCGATCTGGTAAATCCCGTTTACCTGATAATCATAAATTACCGCGGTTGGCTGCCCGATAAAAAGTCCGCTCTGCGGCAGGTCGTCTTCTATACCATCGCCGTTAAGATCGCCCAAAAGTTTAACTATTTTATTGGTGTTACGCGAAAAACTCAATGTAGAATTCCATTGAAAGCCACCACTATTGATATTTTTGGAGTTTAAAGAAATTTCGACACCCTTGTTGTTCAGCTGCCCTATATTGGTTAGGATGTTATTGAAACCTGTTATTACCGGAATATTGACCGAATAAAGCAGGTCGGTAGTTTTTGTATTATAATACTCCACTACGCCTGATAACCTGTTTTTTAGGATACTAAATTCGAGACCAAGGTTAGCACCGGTGGTACGTTCCCATCTTAAATCGGGATTAGGCAACGAATTAACCTGCTGCCCCAGCTGGGTTGAACCGCCGTCGCCAAAAACATACGATGCCCCTACGCCAACTGCGGCCAGTGATGAGTAACGCGAAGTCTGGTTACCGGCCACGCCATAACCCACCCTCAGCTTAAGGTTATCAACCCAGTTTACTTTAAAAAACGATTCTTTTGAAATATCCCAGCCTACCGACAGTGATGGAAAAACGCCATATTTATTGTTCTCTGCAAAGCCAGAAAAACCGTCTCTCCTGATGGTACCCGTAAAGAGGTATTTACTCTCGTAATTGTAGTTTAAACGGATCATCTGGTAATTTAATGCCTCTTTCCAGGCATTGGAAATGGCAAACCTGTTGGTGCCCTGCTGCAAATTATCGTAACCCAGTGTTAACCTCGAAAAACCTGTAGAATAAGCCCTGGTATAACTGCTCTCGCGCTCACTGGCACCGTAAAGCAATGTTGCGGTGAAACTGTGTTTGCCTATGGTTTTGTTATACGTTAAAAGGTTATCGAAGGTATAATCATAATAAGTTGTATTTTCTTTCGAAGCCTGTCCGGTAAGGTTGGCATCGTACATATTAGAAATGTTTTTCAGATCAAGGCGGTAATTGTTACCGAAACTGATTTTGTAGCTGAGGCCTTTAACCGGTAGCTGTACATTGGCATAAACATTAGCAAAGAAATAGTTGTGCCGGTCGTAATCATTTGCCTGATAGTTTAGAAAAGGGTTAACCAGATTAGTGGCAAAAGGATTGATTTTATAGTTCCCGTTATTGTCCCAGGGTAAAATCAATGGCGACATCAGGTTGATATCTGCAAAGTTAGGTTCTACACCATCCTCGTTGGTAAAGGTGCCGAATGATTGCAAGCCAATGGTTAGCCAGTTAGTTGCCTTAGATTCGATATTCGCCCTGATAGTTTTTCTTTTAAAAAGATCGTTTTTGATAAAACCCGAATTTTTGGTCAGGCTTCCTGATAAAAGATAGGTAACCTTTTCGCTTCCCCCCGAAACACTCAGCTGATTATCAATAATAGATCCGGTTCTTGTTGCTTCATCAAACCAGCTAAAATCGTTTGGCAAAAGGTTACCCTGTGCATCTTTCATGGAGGCATCTACCTTCGAAACCAGGTCGAATGCCGGGTTTGGCCGGGTAAAATCGGGTGCCAGAAAAGCCTGATCATAATATAGATATTTCACATGGTCCAGGTATTCATCCCTAGCCATTGGCTTTAAATCAATATTGGGTTTTTGCGTGGCAAACTGTGTTGAAAAGGATATTTTGGTTTGCCCAATTGAGCCCTTTTTACTGGTAATCAAAATCACCCCATTTGCGGCCTGTGCACCATATACCGCGGTTGCGCTCGCATCCTTTAATACATCGATAGAGGCAATATCATCAGGATTGATAGAAGTTAACGAACCAAGGTATTGTACGCCATCCAGAATAATCAGTGCATTCTGGTTACCCCCCAAAGTATTCTGGCCGCGTATACTGATGGAAGGTGTGGCACCTGCCCTGTTTACCTGGCCAACATTTAAACCGGGAACCGTTCCCTGCAAAAGGTTGGCTACATTGGTTGTGGGAGCGTTTCTGAAATCGTCTAAATTTGCCCGCACTACCGACCCCGTTACATCGGCTTTCTTTTGTGTACCATAACCCACCACCACAACTTCATCCAGGTCGGATTGGGAGGATTTTAAAACAATGTTGATGTTTTTAAGGCTGCCAACCGCTTTTTCCTGTACATCGTAACCGATATAAGAAAAGGAAAGAACGGCCTGTTCATTCGGGACGGCAATTTTATAAACCCCGTTTTCGTCGGTTACCGTAACCACCTGGCTATCTTTTAATTTAACAGAAACGCCTGGAATGGGCGATTTGGTTTTTTCATCGGTTACTTTACCGGTAATGATGATATCGGCATTGTTAGCAATGGTAAACCATAATCTGCTATCCGGTTCTGCCTTTGGCTTGCTGCTGTTTCCGGCATAGGCCATAAACGAAAAGGCCAGCAAAAAAACGATCGTAATTATTCTTTTTGGTAGAACTTTGTATTTCATATTTGGTTAGGTTATTAAATTAAATCGGCATAAAGCCTCAAAACGCTATTTCTAACGGGGTGATGCAGCGGGGATATCTGGTTACTTAATGTCAAAGTAAAAGAATGTGGCCTGTAAAATCTGTTCATTCTTTTGTCGTTTTATATCAAATTAGAAGTATCAGCGCCTTAACCGGTGTATCTAAGGGCCAAAATGTTCAACTTTTTGTCGATTTGTCTCAAAAACATATTAAAAACAAAAGGAACAAAGCACACAAACCACTGTAAATCAGAAACTAAACAATCAAAAACATCAAAAAGCATTTTTCAAGGATTAAATGGCGACAGCTAAACATTTCGATTTATATATATTTGATATAACTTAAAGTATGCGTGGCCAAATATTCTTCCTTTTAATCAGTTTTCTTGCTGTTTCACTATGCAGGGGGCAATCGCATTATTTTAAGCAGTACCAGGCTGACGATGGTTTAGCCCATAATTCGGTGAATATGGTTATACAGGACAAACAGGGTATGATCTGGATTGGTACACGTGGCGGGCTGAACCGTTTTGATGGCTATACTTTTAAAAGCTTCAAAAACCCGAAAAGCATGTTCGGGAATATCGGCAACAACATTATAGTAAGCCTTGCCGAAGACAAAAAAGGCATGTTATGGGTAGGAACCGGCCGTGGTATTGTTAAATACGATCCGCTTAAAGAGATTTTTACCCCGCTCGAACCTATTGCACAGAAATACATCAACTATATTCTGGTTGACAAAGCAAACGACCTGTTTTTTCTGGCCAACCGCGAGCTGCATAAATATACCCAGAAGGATAACAAGGTGGTAAACCTGAAAATAAATGCAGCCTGCATAGCACTCGATCACCAGGGCAATATTGTAATCGGAAATGACGACGGGCAACTGGTTACCTACAACCCCAAAAATGGCTCCAGTACCCGTGTGCGAATAATAGATCAGCATATTCCCCTTAACCGCCGCTCGATTAGTAAGGTATTTCCGGTTGGCAACAACAGCATACTGGTGGGGTGTTTTAAACAGGGCTTAAAGAGTTACGATACCGAAACCGGTGTTATTAGTTCTTTGATCCTTAAAAACAGCGACAATACGGATATGTACGTGCGCGACATTACCGCTGGTGAAAACGGCGAGTACTGGCTTGCTACCGAATCGGGCATTTACATCTACAACATCAATACCCGCCAGGTACAGGTGCTTAGGAAAAGAGCCGGCGATCCTTATTCAATGCCTGATAATGCTGTTTATACAGTTTGCAGAGATAAGGAAGGCGGCATGTGGGCAGGCACTTATTTCGGCGGCTTAGCTTACTTTTCTAAAAATAATTCAAGGTTCGAAAAATACTATCCGCTTTTGGGCATCAACTCCATCTCGGGCAATGCAGTAAGGGAAATCTGTCCGGACAACCAGGGGCATTTGTGGATCGGTACCGAAGATGCCGGGGTAAATAAATTCGATCCGAAAACCGGATTATTTACCAATTATACGGCCAATGGCAAAACGGGAAACCTATCTTATCCCAATATCCACGGTTTGCTCGCCCTGGGGAACCAGTTGTTTGTAGGCCCGTTTTTGCACGGACTGGAAATAATGGACATCAAAAAGGGTACGGTAAGAGACCGTTTCAAAACCATTGGGGAAGAAAATGAGGAAACAAGCGATTTTGTACTCTCTATCTACCTTTCTAAAGACAGTACGATATATGTGGGCACCGGATACAATATGGGATCGGGACTTTTTATTTTCAATCCAAAAAAGAGGACTTTTAAAAGGGTAAAGGAAATTCCGGTAAACTCTTATGTTTACGACATCCACGAAGATAAACTGGGCAATATCTGGACAGGCAGCGTATCGCGTGGGGCTTTTTATTATCATCCCAAAACAGGCGTGTATGGAAATATCACCTTTGGCAACAAACCCAGGAATAAAACCGTGCACGAATTTCCGGTATGCGGCATTATGGAAGACAGTAACAATGCGTTATGGTTTACTACCGAGGGCGGTGGCCTGATCAGGTTAAGCCCTGACAGGAAAGTGATCAAAAAATTTACCACCGAAAACGGCCTGCCTACCAATATCCTTTTCAGGGCATTGGAAGACAGTTCAAAACACTTGTGGATCAGTTCGCTTAAAGGCCTGATCTGTTTTGATATGCAAAGCGAAAAATTTACGGTTTACACCAAATCAAACGGACTGATTACGGATCAGTTTAATTTCAGTTCGGCCTATAAGGACCGCAGCGGGCGAATGTATTTCGGATCGGTAAGGGGGATGATTTCTTTTGACCCCAACGATTTTGATAAAAAGGATGTTGCGCCACCAACCTTTATTACCGGTTTCCAGATCAACAATGAAGAGGTTTTCCCCAACGGTAAAAATAGTCCGCTAAGCAGGTCTATTTCCTATACCGATACCATTATACTTTCGCACAACCAGAATAACTTCAGCATCGAGTTTGCCGCACTTAATTATTCCTCGCCTGAAGTAACCCGTTACGAATATGTGATGAAAGGTGTAGACCAGGCCGTAACTTATCTTAATAATAACCGAAAGGCCTATTTTACCGATTTATCACCCGGGAACTATACATTTTTGGTGAGGGCAAAAAGCAATGTAGATAGCTGGACGGGTAAAGAACGTCGCCTTTTTATTAAAATCCAACCGCCATTCTGGAAAAGCATTACCGCCTACATCTGTTACCTGTTACTGGTTGCCACCGGGCTTTTTCTGGCCATACGCTACTATCACCTTTATATAGAACGCAAAAACCTGAATAAACTCCGGCTGTTCGAACACGAAAAGGATAAAGAAATCTATCAGGCAAAAATTGAATTTTTTACCAATATTGCGCACGAGATCCAAACTCCGCTTACGTTGATTTTAGGCCCGGTAGAAATGATGATGGAGCAGGCCCAGGAACAGCCTTTCAGAAGCAGTTTGCTTATGGTAGAAAAGAATGCCAACCGCCTGGCCAAACTCACCAATCAGCTGCTCGATTTCCGTAAAACAGAAATGCACCAGTTCGGGCTCAATTTTGTAAATACCGATATCAGCAGGTTACTGAAAGAGCAGGTTGATACTTTTGAGCCAGAGGCCCGCAAAAGTAACATCGCGCTAAAGCTCGATTTGCCCAAAAGCCAGGTTATTGCATTTGCCGACCGTGAAGCTTTGATCAAAATTTTTAACAACCTGATCTCTAATGCTATCAAATACTGCAGCAGCGAAGTGCTAATTAACCTGCATCCGGTTGATAAAAAGGATAAACAGCTTAGCATTACTTTTAGCAATGATGGCAGGGGCATCCCGCAGCAATACCGTGAGCAGATATTTGAACCTTTTTTCAGGCTGTACGGCAAAGATAAACCGGGTACGGGCATAGGTCTTTCATTAGCAAAATCGTTAACAGAACTGCATAACGGAGAATTGAAATTATTGGAAAGTGATATTAACAGGGTGGTTTTTGAATTAATTTTACCTATACACCAGAAATTTGAATTTAAGCTGGGCAGCTGGAAAAAAATAAAATAAAGATGAGTGACAGTATTTTAATTATTGATGATAATGAAGATATCCTGGAGTTTCTTACCCAGGTGTTCGGCAATACCTATAAATTGCACCTGGCCCTTAACGGTGAGCTTGCACAGGAAATTTTAAACGTAGAGATTATCGATCTTATTATTTCGGATGTGATGATGCCGGGGATTGATGGTTTTGAGCTTTGCGAACTGATTAAATCAAATGTAGAGTACTGCCACATCCCGATTATCCTCCTCACTTCTAAAAACACCTATAAAGCACATATCGAAGGTTTGGAAGTTGGGGCAGATCTTTACATTAAAAAGCCATTTTCGCCACAGCTTTTACGCCTGCAGGTAGCCAACCTGCTCCAGAACCGCGTAAAAATAAAAACCCATTTTGCCAATGCTCCTTTCGAAGATGTACGCGTTATTGCAAACTCCAAAACGGAAGAAGCCTTTCTGAAACGGCTTGATGAATACATCCGTAAAAATATCCAGGATCCTTATCTGGATATCGATCAGCTTGCCGACCACATGCACATGAGCCGCCCAACGCTTTACCGTAAGATTAAAGCCATCTCGGCCCTATCGCCCAAAGAACTGATTGATGTAACCCGGCTAAAAAAAGCGACCAAACTGATTGCGCAAAACGAATTCACTTTTTTCGAAATCGCGAAAATGGTGGGTTACAGCTCACAAAGCCTGTTCAATAAAAATTTCCTCCGGTATTTTAAGGTTCCGCCGCAGGAATATATGAATTCATTAAGCAAGGACACAGAATAAGGAGTTTAGGTATATCAGATTTTAATGTCGCTATAATTTAAAGAGAAGGTCTGTGCAGACACAGACCTTGGTACTCAGGTGAGTTTAGGTGGCTAAGGTGGTCATTAAGAAAAATGCTGGTTGATGCAAAAGACCTATAAATACGTGGGCATTGGTATTTCACCATATAAGAAATATAAGAACATGTTAGCTTATATGCCCCTTAAATGTCTTATTTGGTAAAAAATAAAAGCAAATAGTAAAAAAAGTTCTGTGCGGACACAGACCTTCGCCTCAGCTAAATCCCCCCGATACGTCATCTCGAGCGAAGTGCAACGTAGCGGAGAGATCTATCTCGAGATAGATCTCTCCGCTCCACTGCGTTTCGGTCGAGATGACGGCCATTTTTATTAAAGTTTATCAATGGTAGCTTGTCAAATGACCTTACATAACACTATATAAAGCGTTTAGCAACCTGTTACGATTTTTCATCGGGACGCTCAACGTGACAAACCTTTGGAGAAGCTAATTTTATGATACAACCTCTTAATCATTTATCTAAATCTACACTAAATCAGTTGATATAAATAAATGCAAAAAATGCCCGGAATAATCCCGGGCACTTAATTGTTTGAGATTGTTAATATTTAAATACTTTACCCTCTACCATTACTTCTTTGCGGTTGGCATCAAAGGTGGCTTTCCCACCCGTACGCACGGCTGCGTTAGTCATGATGTTTGCAATAGAGTGCTGGTAACCTGCTTCAACAGGAGCATTAGGTTCTTTTCTACTGCGGATACACTCCAGCCAGTTGCGCATGTGGTTTGAGCTGAGCACATCGGCACCCGTATTGGCCGAAGCTGCAGCAGCAGAAGGTGCTGCAAGTTTGATATCAGGCAATAAATTTGCTTTCATTTTCATGGCTGCAGCCGCCCTTTCGGTAAGGCCTCCATGCGGCGATATGGTATTCGTAATCAGGTTCAGTTCTCCGCCGTTCGAATAATAAATTTCGGCCGGTCTTTCATCACCATTATGCATCCTGGAGGTAAATACAACCTGGAAGCCTTTTGTCAAATCATCCAGCGGACCATAATCAAACACAGCCGTTGTGGTATCCCAGTTCCGCCGGCCATCTTTCCATTGGTAAATACCACCATTAGCCGTCACACTGCGCGGGTGGGATAAACCGGTAAACCAGTGTACGGTATCTATCTGGTGACTCATCCATTGTCCGGGCATGCCCGATGAATACGGCCAGAACAAGCGGTATTCGAGGTATATCCTGGGATCAAATGCTTCGTAAGGGCGATTCAGCAGAAATCTTTTCCAGTCTGTATCCTGCTCTTTCAGTTTGGCCACCAGATCCGGACGACGCCAACGCCCCGGCTGGTTTACATTCCAGCTCAGCTCCACCATGGTAATATCGCCAAATTTACCGGCTTTGATAAAATCGGCTGCTGCCTGGTAATTCTGTCCGCTACGGCGCTGCGAACCGATCTGCAAAATCTGTTTCGATGACCTTACTGCTTTTAATGCGGCATTGGCATCATCCATAGTTTCGGCAAAAGGCTTTTCGCAATAAACATCTTTTTTATGGTTAACTGCTTCGATGGCATGTTGTGCATGGGCAAAATCAGGCGTGCTGATGATTACCGCATCAAGATCTTTTAATGCGTAAAGTTCATCGTTGTTTTTACAGGAGGTAATGCCATGACCGATTTTCTTACTGATATAATCGGCACCTAAATTTCGCCGGTAATTCCACAGATCGGAAAGTGCAACAATGTCGAAATTCAGTTCTTTGTTATGGTTTAAAAAGCAGGGAAACAGTGTATCCTTAAACCTGTCGGAAAAACCGACTACGCCTACCCTTACCCTATCGTTGGCACCAATGATACTGGCATAACTTTTTGCCGACATGCCCATGGTACCTACATAAGTTCCGGCAGCGGCAATAGCGGCCTTTTTTATAAAATCTCTTCTCGAATTTTCCATAACCTATTTAAGTACTTTTATTTTAATGTTTTTATACGAAACCTGGTTGCCATGATCCTGCAAAAGGATATGCCCCTTAGGTGCTTCGCCAAAGTTTTTCCATACTTTATATTTACTTCCGGCTACCAGTTTTTTGAAAGCATCCGATCCACGTTCGTATTCTACCACTTTTACACCGTTTAACCAATGCTCTACGTGGTTGTTGGGATAAACCCTTACTTCGCCGCTGTTCCATTCGCCTATCGGCCTGATTACCGATGCCGGTTTATTGGCCGGAATAAGATCATATAACGAACCAAGTTTACGGTTTCCGTTTTTGCCCAGTTTGGCATCAGGATGTTTTTCATCATCAAGCACCTGAAACTCGAGGCCAATGCCCGACATGTTGGTCTTTTCTTCTTCCGTTACAAAATATTTTACGCCACTGTTGGCACCTTCGCTAAGTTTAAAATCGAATTTCAATATAAATGCCGAGTATTGCTCTCTGGTAACAATATCGCCACCTGATCCCTGCTCCTGTCCGTTTGAAGCCTTAACGGTTAGGATACCATCCTTAGCTTCCCATCCTTTTGCAGGGAACTGTTCTTTAAATATTGCACGCCAGCCCGTACCATCCTTACCATTCCAGAGCAGTTTAAAACCTTCCTTTTTTTCTGCCTTGCTGAGTATATTCTGAGCAGAAGCAAAATTTATGGCGAAAAAGCCCAATAATAGCGTGTAAATTAACCTGTAGTTTTTCATTCAATTTAATTTTATAGTGATTGTTTATGTGTTTGAAGATTCGTTTGTATCTATTTGTTTAGCAAATGGCCAAAGCATTTAAAGCTGAGGGATTAATCAGGGTTTGATTAATACTGATCTGCCCGGCGCCACGGCATTTCCAATATGAGTGCATGTTTATAATTGGTTATCATGCCAAAGTAAGCCAATGGGCTTTGTAAAATATGTTCAATTTATTGTTGATTTGTCTCATTTTACCCAGACAAAAACCGGAAAAGAATTGCATCATCAGATAAAAAAAAGCTAAAAAAAACACAGCGGTGCGGCTGCAGCAAACAAACAAACTATTAAAAATCAATATTTTACAAGATTTCAAACAATTAAGCAGCAGGAAATCATCGTCGTGCAGCCCTTGCCAAAACCATCCTTCTGGGCACGTACTTCAGTTGCTGTGCCAGTTCCTGCATCTATATAATTGTTTATTTTCGGAGAAATAACCAAATATCTAAAACACCATTTACCTCTATACATACATGATCAGTTTCCGATTATCTCCAGGATATTTAGCATCACATCAGCCAGGTTTAAGCTTTTTACATCCATTAAGCACCTGGGTAATCTGTTTGTTATTCAGCCTTTGCCTCATTTCGTGTGGAATCAAAAAAACACAACCTGCAAATCATACCACCGAAATTACGGGCAGTGCGCTGGTAAACCCTGCCCTTCCGGGCGATAATCCAGATCCTTCCATTATCAGGGTGGGTAATGTATATTATGCCACATCTACCACAAACGAATGGGCACCCTATTTTACCATCTATAAATCAACCGATCTTAAAAACTGGAAACTGATTAACCATGTTTTCCCGGAGGGACTTAAGGACATGAAAAACCAATGGGGTGAGAATAATTTCTGGGCTTCGGAGCTGGTTTATGATGCAAAACAAAACCGTATTTATGCCTATTATACGGCGCATAACAGGGAAACTAAAGGAAACCCGGGTTTACAATGCGGCATTGCCTGGATTGATGCCAATAAAATTGAAAGCGGGAAATTTACCGACAATGGGCCGGTAATTATCGAAGACGAATGCGGGGCAATAGATGCCTTTGAATTACAGTTTAAGGGTAAAATTTATGCTTTCTGGAAAAACGACGGTAACGGCTGTGGTAAAGAAAGCTGGATATGGAAACAGGAAATAAACGAAAGCCGGACCAAACTACTCGGACAAAAAAGCAAGGTATTTACCAACGATCAGCCATGGGAAACCGGACTGGTTGAGGGTGCCTGTTTTTTTAGCCAGGGTGAATATATTTACAGTCTGTACTCTGTTGGTGGCTGCTGCGATGCTAAATGCAATTATAAAACGGGGATTGCACGCACCAAAGATCTTTCTACAGGTGTTTGGGAGAAATACAATAATAACCCGGTTATGGTAAGTACCGATAAATGGAACTGTCCGGGGCATGGCACGGTGGTAAAATCAGCCGACGACCGTTTGTTTATGTTATACCACGCTTTTAATAAGGATTACGACGTTTTTGTAGGCAGAGAGGGCGTGATAGAAGAACTGAAAACCGGTACCGACGGCTGGCCTATGCTGCACAATGCCACGGTACCAAACCGGCCTAAAGCCGAACTCGATTTTGCCGATAACTTTGAAAATGATAAAAAACTAAATCTTGTATGGCAATGGCCATCAAAATCGCAAAGGCCGGCCATGTCTTTTTCAAAAGGGCTTAAACTGGTCGCTTCTGATGATAACCACGCATTGGGTACTTTTTTAGGGCAATACATTAAAACGGTAAACTTCGATATCACCGCAAAAATAGATCCCGGCAATGTAAACACCGGAATATGTTTAGGCGGAGCGATTTTTAAAAGCAAATGGCCGGGAGAACTTGGTGGAATAGGCATCAGCGCATCGAAAGAAGGTTTCATAATTTTCGACAATTTTGAAGGCAGTTATACCGTATTAAAAGAAACCAGGGTAAGTTTAAATGCACCGGTAGAATTAAAAATGCAGATCAGCGATAATGGCAAACAGATTGATTTTCTTTATAAAAAAGATGGAGAAGATTGGTTTAACCTCTACCATACTTCTTTTTCGGCGGCCAAATATGTGCCCTGGGGCATGGGGTACAGGGCAGGCATTGTAGTAAAAGGCAGTCCATCGCAAACAGGCTCTTTCAGGAGTTTTGAGATTAAAAATAACTGATGTTGATGTACCATGCGTTGCGGTTTACCTTCAGGTCCAGAGCAGTCAAGTTTTTAAAACTTGACTGCTCTTATATAACCGAAAGATCCTTCGACTACGCTCAGGATGACAGCTCCCAATAGAAAACGTCATCTCGACCGAAGCATCGCGGAGTGGAGAGATCTATCTCGGGATAGATTTAGCCTCGCTGAGCACTGCGTGGTTCTCGGCTTCGTTACCCATGTAAAATTGGGACAAGTTACGTTCCGCTCGAATGAAAGTGTTTTTTGAGCGTACGTATTAACCTCTCTTTCACTCAAATCTGGTTTTATCCGATAATTTATTCCTCAGGAAGACAATTCCAATTCGATCCTGTTTCTCGCTCCAGAGAAGTCAAGTTTTTAAAACTTGACTTCTCTTATATAATCGAAAGAGCCTTCGACTACGCTCAGGATGACAACTCCCAACAAAAAACGTCATCTCGACCGAAGCATCGCGGAGTGGAGAGATCTATCTCGGGATAGATTTAACTTCGCTGAGCACTGCGTGGTTCCCGGCTTCTCTTCAGCCGATAGCTATCGCGTCCGCCCGAAATGCGCTCACCTAAACCGTTAACAATCAAATTCTTTTTTTCACCATATAAGACATTTAAGGGCATATAAGCTTACATGGTTCTTATATTACATTCATGGTTAATCAGAATACAAGCTTACAAAAACGGATGTATAATAGCTTAGGTGTTCTCAGGTGACTTAGGTGGTAGATTAAATTTAAGCTGTTTATTTTTTAACGACTACCTTAAACATCTTAACTCACCTAAGTTTAACAAACTGCCAAATATTATTGGAACAAAAGGTGTTCACGAAGTACTAATCCGAACTCCCGAAGTAAAAAAGCTACTGTTGAAACAGAAAAAAGTACTCGGAAAGTAGAAAAAGGTACTCCAGAAGTACTAAGCTGAAGTACAAAAAGCTACTCCCAGAGAACAATTAAATAGCTTCGGAAGTAGAAAAAGGTACTCCGGAAGTACTAAGCCGAACTACTGAAGTACTAAAAGCTACTGCCGGAATACAATTAAAGAGCTTTGGAAGTAGAAAAAGGTACTCCGGAAGTACTAAGCCGAACTGCTGAAGTACTAAAAGCTACTCCCGGAGAACAATTAAAGTGCTTCGGTAGTACAAAAAGGTACTCCGGAAGTACTAAGCCGAACTATTGAAGTACTAAAAGCTACTCCCGGAGAACAATTAAATAGCTTAGGTAGTACAAAAAGGTACTCCGGAAGTACTAAGCCGAACTGCCGAAGTGCATTTATCAAGGTCTGTTCAATACACAGTGTAATTGATTAAACCTATCCACAAAAAAAGGGCTGCACAGAAATTGCCGGCAGCCCTGAACCAAATGTTACAGGCAGATTTTTATTTTACCATTGGATCTGCTGATCCTCGTCGGGTATCAATGTATTCAGATCGCGCTGCATTGATAATGTACCTTCCACTTTGTATTTCAGCCGCTGCCCCGGTACGGTGGTATAATCCTCAAACTCGTAAGAAAGAAAAAGTGTGGTATACACATGTTTCAGGTAGGGCAGTTTTGCATCTTTGGCTTCATCCCTGGTGTAATAAGACTGCGCTGTACCCAGCTTAAATTTATTCTCGGGATTATCGCTCCATATTTCCAGTTTTTTCTTCTGGATATCGATATTATCATTCGTAAACCTGATAAATACCTTATATTTTTTGCGGTCGAGGTAGTCGATGTCCCTGATTCCGGCATAGAGGAATATGGTTTTATCATCTACCACAAAGGTACGGTGTGTATTAAGGGTTAAAGGTTCGGTATCTCCATCCAGAAAAATCTTGTACAGGGTGCCACCATATTCGCCCGAATAATCATTAAACGGCGTAATGCGTAACATTGTTCTCCGGTAATATTTATTCGGGTTGGCCTGGTAATCATAAGCAGGATCGCTTAAAATCTGCAGGGGCAATACCCATTTATCAGCCTGATCGAGGTCTCCAAGCTTAAAATCAATGGGCACCGTTACCGTGCTCACCCCTGCCGGCACATCAGCCGTTTGGGGCATGGTATAATAATTATCGGTGAGCTGTTTAAAATACAGTTCCTGGCGGTGGCCATATTGTTCCTGGTTTAAACGGGCCAGTGTATCAGGATCCAGACCAATGTGTATGGTGCGGTTTTTAGCATTAGGTGTTGAGCCGCTGATGATAATGGGCAGGTTAAAGCGTACCTTGCCCTGGGCATTATAACGGACATAACACCAGGTTACGCCCTGGGCAGTAGGGTTCGACTTAAACGATGCCATCTGTACGAACTGTTCGTCTTTCCATTCATCATTACATGAAACAAAGCATGCTGCTGTTGTTATCAGTAAAAGTAGTATATATAAGTTCCTTTTCATTGCTGCAGATTAAATTCGGTTATTCGGGATTTGTCCAGCCCGGGTTTTGTGTGAGGTATTTGTTCCTTCTCAGTTCATCATAATTAATTGGCCAAAACCACATTTTAAGGGTAAATATGGAAGGCAGCGAAGGTGTTTCAACCGGAATATGAAAGAGATCTGCCTGCGCTTTGGTGGCATAAGCATTATAACCGTAAACCGGGGCCGATTCCTCTCCCTGCGCATCCGTCCACCGGCGTAAATCGAAATAACGCTGCCCTTCGGCAAATAATTCGATCTGGCGCTCCCTTTTTAATTTGATGCGGAACTTGTTCGGATCAGAATAAACGTCGGCAGCATAATCAGGTAATCCCGCGCGGATGCGGATGGGCTGTATCCCGGTTTTCATTTCCGAAATATTCCTCGCAACCACGTGCGTTTTACTGCCATTCCATGACGGGATATTGTAAGATCCGTTTATCTCATTAAGAGCTTCGGCATAAATAAGTAGCACTTCGGCATAACGGATGGCCGGATCAACCTTTGGTTTCATCCTGGTCTGATCATAAGCGGTAATGGATACGTTGCTGATATCATCCGGATGTACATACTTTTTAATGCCCACACCGGTGCGCGGCCAATAGCTGGTGTTTTTATAACCGTTCGGGTCGCCCCTGTAATAAAATATCTGTACGTTGCTCTTTTCATCTCTTGTAGCTTCTGCATTGAGCAGGTTCCAGGTAGCGCCGTTGTAAGATACAGAGGCATAAAAGCGAGGCTCGCGACGGGCAAACTGTTTGTTTACCCCAACTCCTAATGGCCCCAGTTCGGGATATGCACTCAGTTCTTCCTGTTTTACATAACCGGTTGTACGGGGCTGGCTGTTGTAGCGGCCTTCGTAACCCTGCCTGCCGGCGTACATATTGTTCATACCGGGAATATCGTTGCCATCATTCATGTAATAAGCGTCAACCTGCTTTTGGGTCATGCCATGCGAGTTATAGCCCTTACCTTCTAAACGCGGCAATTGGTGTACTACCAGCACATTTATCCCCTCACCGCCCTGGTTCTGTCCGTGGGTAAAAATCAGTTCGGGATTCTGATAAGCCGGCACTGTTCCGTTAAATAAAGAGCGGTACGATTCAAAAGGGTCAATATCTGCCCAGCCTGCAGGCCAGTTACTGGTCGAAAAATTATTGTCGCGCGGAGGTGTAACTGTTGCCGGATAAGCAGCATCACCGGTTGCTTTTTTGTAGGCCACATATAAACGGTACTGCCCGAGGTCGATCACATCTTTTGCCGCAGCCGCAGCCCTTGCCCATTTAGATTCATCGTAAGTGCGCGAAAGCAGCGGTTTTCCATCTTTGGTAACCATTGCTGCAGCTACCTCAGCCGGGGCTTTCCCATTGGCCAGAGGACTTGCTGCGTATAAAAGTACCCTGGCCCTTAAGGCCAGTGCCGCCCCACGTGTTGGACGGGCGATCTGCTGTATGCCCTGCTGCAGCGGAAGTCCTTTGGCTGCTTCTGCAAGCTCTTCAGAAAGGTAAACGGCACATTCTTCGTAACTGTTACGGGGCTGTGCAATTTCATCATACTCTTTGGTATAATCGATTCCCTCGTTGGGGATAATGGGTACCGGCCCATAGGTACGTAACAATACCCAGTAAAAATAGGCCCTCAGAAAGCGTGCCTGTCCTTTTAGATCGGCAATTTCCTTTGCAGTAAACTTTTTGTTGATGTCGATATTGTTTAAAAAGATCGAAGCCTGCCGTATTCCCTTGTAGGCTGTGTTCCATATTTCCCTGCTTTCGCCGTTGAGACCATTTTCGGTATACTGACCATTTTTCCAGCGCCTGTAACCATCACTTTCATCACCGTAATACATATCGTCGGCAAAATTAAAAGGGACTGATTTTTTGCTGCTTACATCCTGCATATAATT
Organism: Pedobacter miscanthi; assembly: GCF_003315595.1. GTDB lineage: Bacteria > Bacteroidota > Bacteroidia > Sphingobacteriales > Sphingobacteriaceae > Pedobacter > Pedobacter miscanthi. Next base: position 240,623 of record NZ_QNQU01000002.1, read on the forward strand.
GCTTCCCAAAAACGAATAAGCCTGCGCCAGCCACCGGTTTGCGTAATCGGGATTGGTAAATACCTGTTCAGTGGTCATCCGTTCATCAAAAAGGTAATCGGAATCGAGGTATTTTTTACATCCGCCAATGGCAATGGCAGCGGTGATAAAGCTTAAAACTGTAAATATTTTTTTCATGTTCTTCATAGCCTATAAATTAACTGATACACCTACGGATAGCGTTTTGCTGAGCGGATAAACCTTTCCGGTTGAGCTTCCCAGTTCAGGATCCCATAGTTTAAAATTGCTGAAGGTAAAGAGGTTGGTACCGATAAAAAAGAAGCGTACATTGTTTAAGTGCGCCCGGTTAACCAGGGTTTTAGGAAGCGAATAGCCGATATCCAAAGTTTTTAAGCGCAGGTACGAGCCATCCCTTAACCAAAAAGTAGAAGCCCGGTAATTATTAGGGTTCGGACCATAAGTTAAACGCGGATAGGCTGCATTCGGATCTTCATTTTCGCCCAGTTTCCAGCGGTTACTGTTGGCCATATCACTCAGGATATTACCCCAGTTTTCGCCAAGGCTGAACATATAAACCGATGATCCGTTAATAAAATAGGTTGATTTACCGATGCCCTGAAAGTGTACATTGATATCCAGACCTTTCCAGCTGGCCGAAAGTCCGAAGCCATAAGTTAGATTCGGCCTAGTGGTGGCACCAATGGCTACAATATCATTATCGTCGATAACACCATCGCCGTTAACATCCTTGTATTTTATATCGCCCGGCATTACCTCGCCAAACGATTGCCGCGGACTATTGCGGATATCATCATAATCTTTAAAAAGGCCTAAATCAATTAATCCCCTGGCCTGGTTTACCCTGTGGCCCTCCTGTAACTTGTAGGTATAAATGGTATTTTCTTCATCCCTTTCGATAATTTCGTTTTTGCTATAGGTAAAGTTGCCCCTGAGCGTAAAATCTACATTATATACCTTTTGTTTAAAGGTTAAATTGCCATCAAAACCGGCAGCCTTAACCTCGCCCACATTGGCAGATGGAGTGGTTTCTAAACCTACAAAACCGGGAAGGGAGTTACGGCTCATGTAAATCCCCGTACGGCGTTCGCGGAAATAATCTACCGCCCCGTTTAATTTATCCTGGAACAGGGAATAATCGAGTCCGAGATCCTGTTTGGTTGCAATTTCCCAGGTAACATTAGGCGAGGCAACGGTAGAATAACGCATTCCTGTCCAGGGGTTTGAAGAATCGTAATCGCCAAAATTGTATCCTCCGCCAGTTTGTTCAATCGTATACAGGTAAGGGAAACGGATATCGCCCAAATTATCGTTACCGGTTTTACCATACGAATAACGCACTTTAAACATGTTTACCCAGCCCAATTTTTTAATAATTTCTTCCTCTCCGATATTCCATGCACCCGAAATGGCCGGAAAAAACCCGAAGCGGTAATCTTTATGGAAATTCTCCGAACCGGTATAACCAAAGTTGAAATCTACATAATAACGCGATTTCCAGTTGTAATTCGCACGTCCGGCAAAGCCCTGGTTACGGCGGGCAATACCATTTTTAAGATCGGTTCCGATATTCTGCGTAAAAACTTTTGATTGCTGGGTGTATTTGATAACCGCACCGAAATTATGCATACCGATATTGTTGTTATAATGTGTTTCCCATTCGAAAAACTCCCTTTTTTCGCCATCCGATCCTGAGGTTTGGGTCATTTTCTGCTCTTCCCTGATCCTTTTGAATACCAGTTCGCCGGCGGTATCGCGGTAGCGGTTGGCGCTCCAGAGTTCGGGAAATTTATAACGTTTAATCCAGTTGTTGTTATAGGTATCGTAACCGAAGCGGCCAATAAAGCGAAGGCCTTTCGTAATAAAGTCGAGCTTTTGGTCGAGGTTTAAGGTGGTTTGGATATTGTTGCTCCAGTTTTCATTATAACCCGTCATGGTGCCCTGTACCCAGGGATTAAAACGGTCCTGATCATTATCCGGGTTGCCATCACGGTCATCGCTGGCCGGAATTTTCCCGTCCGAATATCTTAAAGGTGCCGTAATCGCATTATAACCCATCAGGGAGGTCCAGATGGCATCACTTCCCACCCCGGGATCGTTCTGTTTTCGCAGCGAACCCGAAACCCCGGCGGTAAGCAAAGTAGATTTGGTAATGTCCATATCCACACTTAAACGATAGGTATATTTGTTAAAATTTGCGTTGGTATTGTAGTTTTTCAGGGCATCATCAACCTTATACATTCCCTCCTGGTTCTGGTAACTGCCCGAAATATAGTAACGGGCCGTTTTGCCACCCCCACTAAGGTTGATCATGCTGCGCTGGCTTTTTGCGCCGTCGCGCAGAATCACATCCATCCAGTCTACATCGGGAAAAAGATCGGGATCTAAACCCAGGCGGAGTATTTCGAGTTCCGTACGCGAAAAAAGCGGTTCCTGGTTCCTTACAATTTTGGCTTCATTGGCCATCGAAGCATAGGTATAACCATCAACAAAATCAGGCAGTTTGGTAAGCTGATTATAAAAACCCTCTACTTTGGCGTTAATATTTACTTTACCCTCCTTGCCCCTTTTGGTTTTGATGAGGATTACACCATTGGCACCCCTGCTGCCATACATGGCTGTTGCAGAGGCATCTTTGAGTATCGAAAATGATTCAACATCTTCCACATTGATTTCGTTCATATCGCGTTCAAATCCATCAATCAATACCAGGGCAGAGTTGCTGGCACCAAAGGTGGATATACTCCGTACCCAGAATTCGGAAATGCTGCCAGGCCGGCCTGAGGTTTGCATGGCCTGGATACCGGGTACAACCCCGGCAAGGGCATCGGCCATGGAGGTAGATGGGTTCGATTTTAACTGATCGATATTCACCGTGGTAACTGCGCCAGTAATGGCTATCTTTTTTTCGCCACCGGTAGCGGTAACTACTACCTCGTTTAAAACGCTGGCATCTGATTCTTTCATAGTGATGTTAACCACCCGCTGCTCTTTTACCAGTACTTCCTGTTTTTCGTAACCTACATAAGTAAATACCAGGGTTTGGTAAGGGGGCATCTTTACGCTGAAATTTCCATCACCATCGGTAATGGCACCCAGGCCCGGCAGGTTGGCAACAGAAATGCTCACCCCCGGAATCGGCTGTTTGGTTATATCGGTAACCTTTCCTTTAACGGTAACCTCCTGGGCGTGCAGGCTAAAGGAAATCCCAAGCAGTATGATGCATATTAGTAAAATAAATCTCATAATTATCTGGTGTATATTTATTGGTTATTCTTCTTTTGCTATTTTTCGGATGAGCCAGTTACCGGTATCGCCGATGTAAAAACATTTTCTGGTTTCATCGTAGGTAATGGCCTGGGGGTTATTAAAACGGGCTTCGGTACGCAGATCGCCATCGGCATATCCGCTGGTACCGTTATTGCCACGTCCGGCAAAAGTGCTTACCCTGCCCTGGGGCGTTAATGTGCGGATGGCATGGTTCACCTTATCACAGAAATAGAAATCGTACTGGTCTCCGCCAGTAGCTTCATAATCCGGATTTTTAACAAATACACCCTGCACCGGACTGTTTAAACGGGCATTTGTACCAATACCATCAGCATAACCAGCCGTACCCGCAGCCCCACAGATGGTATAAGGGGTTTTAAAGGTTTTCTTCTCCCGGTCGTAATCCGTACGCATGATATAGTGTTTCTCAAATTCGAGCAGATAAGCATAATCGCCCGAAGGATGCATCACCATATATACGGCCACTGCACTGAAAGGATTGGAAAATACCAGTTTATCTTCTTTGGTGTTAAAATCGTACCTGCGGATATCCCCGGCCCGGTATCGTGAGTAATAAAGTTCTCCGTTCTGCGGGTGGATCATGGTACCGTTTACCCCCCTTGCGTACACCTCAATGGCTTTCTTCTGTAAAAAATTGGATTCGCGGGTAAATATATAGTTGCCGTTTTTGGTATCGCTGGAGTGGTTGTGTGATACGATCATATCCTGGTTGCCATCAATCCGCCAGTTCATGATGGATACACGGTCTAAATCGGTCCTGAAATAGCTTACATATTTTTTCTCAAAATCGATCAGCCTGCAGCTGTTTACATCGGCTGTAAAATAGAGGTGGTTGGGATCTTTTGGATCCATAGTAAGCCAGGTGATTCCTTTAAATGCGCCGCAATCGTTAAAAGGGCCTTCTTTTTCTTCAAAATTACTGGCTACCTGGTAATATTTACCCAAAAAGGTAGAAACGAGCAGTTTCCGGGTATACGAAAAAGCTTCTTTTGATACGGCAAGCGCGAGTTGCTGGCTGCCATCCAGTATCTTTACCTTAATATCGCCATCGTAGGCTTTCTCCGGAACAATGCAATAGATGGCATTACCCTGTACGCCTACAACTTTAGCTGGTTTGCCACCAATGGTTACACTGATTTTCGAAACATCGTTTCCGAAATTGGAACCATAGATAACCAGGTTGTTGCCCACCCCGCCTTCTTTGGGATAGAAATCTGTAATTAATACTTCTTTAGAGGGATCGTAAATGTTTTCCTCCTGAAGGTCTTCCCGTTTGCAATGCGTTAAGGAAAGTACAATCAGTCCGAGTACGATCCAATGGAACTTCCAGGGCCTGGTTCTAACACTGTTTTTTGTTTTCATAATACCTATCTGTTGTTTTTTCCGGCAAAGCCGGCTTATTCGGAATTTGGTTATTTCAATCCCAGCGGACATAGCGCTGCCATACGGTATTTTAATCATACCGTACAAGGCCTGGATAAATGAACGTTACGTTCTTTAACCCAGAACCATATCCCAAAGGGTATTTTTAAGTTTTTTTGATTTGAAAAGGCCTGATCGCTAAATACGGATGATTATGACCAGCCTTGTTCGGGTACAGATCAGTTGTGCCGGAAAAGATACAGCACTGATAAAGATTTATTGAGCATAAGGTAACTTAGTTTTAGTTTCGGTTATTTTGGTTGGTTTTTCAGGTAAATTACTGATGCTTATCCGTCTGGAATAAATCGTTTTACGCTCATAAAGAAAAAAAATTAAAACCGCAAAACACAGTATTGCCTGTTGGGGGAATTTGCAGTTAGGTTTACTATTTGGTTAATTGAAATCAAAGTAAAGCAATACCGCTATTACTATCTGTTCAATTTTTTGTCGATTTGTCTCAAATTTTAGCGCCTGATTATATGATGAACTGGTGGAGAAGCACTTATAAAAGGAATATTACCGATTGAGGGGGCCACTTCCCTGAACCAATTTTTTTCCCCTTCAGCCAGGTTTACAGCTGATAACTTTATTGGTTCCTGAAGATCGAATTTTCCTATCTCGGGGCAAACTGTATTACTTATTAGATGACAAATATCGTATTTCTTGATAAAGATCAAGAATAAAGCAACGCAATTGCCCTGCATGCAGGAGAGATAGGCACTTGCTTTGTATTATTTTTGTCGGTCTATCTCACAAACTATGCCCTCATCATCGTCTAGCCTTAATGGTACAGAATTGCTTATTGAATACTTTGAATCTTTCAACCAAATTCATCCCGACATGAAACAGGTTATGGAACGCGATTGTTCTGTTATCATTTTTAAAAAAAACAAACATATTTCAAGTCCGCTCGATCTTAAGCCCAGTCTGTATTTTATTCTAAAAGGTAGCGTAAGGGGATTTGTACGCGATGAAGGTGAGGAAATAACAACCTGGCTGGCAACAGAACGAAATATTGTTGGTTTAACGCTTTTCGACAAACAGTATAATATACAACGCCAGCAATTTATTCAGGCATTAGAAACCACCCATGCCATTGTGATTCCGCATACGCTCATCATGGAACTTTTTACTTTCCCTCAGATGCACAAACTTGCACGAAACCTGCTATGGTACCATTACCATGAAGCTGATGAGCGTAATTTCCTGATCCGGATCCCCACTGCAGAAAAGCGTATTCAACGACTGATCGAAACCCATCCCCACCTCTACCAGCGGATCCCGTCTAAACATCTTGCAGGCTTTTTAGGCATCAGGGAAGAAACCCTGAGCCGCTTAAAAGCAAAAATCAACAGGACGAGGAGTGCTTCTTACTCTCCTTATCCCGGTAATCACTGATTAAAGAGACGGAACGTTGTAAACTGTTCGCACCTCCGCTATTTCGTTAGGTAGATGAATATGATCATCCCTTACCCTGCACAACGAGGCCTCGTTATGCAAAAACGGATCAACAGTTTACCGGAACAAATCTTTACACAAACGTTTGTGTTTACTCAAAAAAAACATAAAAAAAACCTTCAACTTCCTACTAATCAAATAGTTTAAAAACACCTTCCAAACAACATAACGTTTTATAACAGATTTCTACTACATACAAATACAAGCTGCATCAAATTTGCAAGCTTTAAAAAAAATATCATTTTCCAGCTCCATAACAAGTCATAAACGGACAAACGTTTGCGCTAAGAATCTTAATTTTTTATCAATAGTTAGTGATTAACTTCAGTTTCAGGTTAGTGCGCTATCCCTTTATAATAACCGCACTAACATCTTTAGATCGGATCAGTGGCAATTATGGCAATGTATACCTCCGGGGCAACCCGCAGTTGAAATGGGGCTGGGTTAAGCAGAATATAACGCGTACAAAAAGCGCGGTGTAACAGTTTGCAAATAATTATTAACAACCAAATACTAACCAAAATCAAAAAAATGAAAAAAACAACTTCATTTGCCGCAGGCATACTATTATTGCTAAGCTTGTATTCGTGTAAAAAAACTGAAAACCCCGCAGAAACAGAAAGCGCTAAAATTAAAAGCGCCATTGCAACTACAGAAAGTTTGGGCGGTTCATCGTTAAATGTGGGTTTGGGTGGCAACGCCTATACTGCCGGTACGGGTGGCCTGATTAACGATACCGGCCTCCACAACTGGACTTCGGCAAGTACCATTACCAGCGTGTGGTTTCGTTTAGGCTTAACCGGCAGCTTAACCGTAGCATTAAAAGGTACTGTACCCTCTGGAAGCAGCAATATTAAAGTAACCATAAATGGCACCGTATTTAATAAAACCATTACGGGTACAAGCCCTACCACAACCACAATTGGTACGGTAAATATTACAGCTGCAGGTTATGTACGGGTTGACATACAGGGAGTAAGTAAAACAGGCAGTTATTTTGGTGATATTTCTGATCTGGTAATCAGCGGCCCTACCGTAGCTTCTAATGTACAATATGCCAATACTGTTGCCGATTATTACTGGTCGAGAAGAGGCCCGTCGTGTCATTTAAATTACACAGTACCATCAGGCACCGAATGGTTTTACAGCGAGCTGAATGTACCGAGCGGGCAGGATAAAACTGGTTCGTATTTTATGGCCGATGGATTTAGCGGCGGATATTTTGGTATGCAGGTAAATTCGGCAACCGAAAGAAGGGTTCTGTTTTCGGTGTGGGATCCGTCAACCGGAAGTACTACCTTGGTAAGAAAAGGGAGCGACATCACTTCTAATGGTTTTGGCGGTGAGGGTACCGGCGGACAATCCTATTTATTGTTTAACTGGGTAGCAGGTACCACTTACAAATTCTTGTTACGTGGCAAACCCGATGGTGCCGGCGGTTCGGATTATACAGCCTGGTTTTATGCACCTGAAAATGGCGTCTGGAAAATCATTGCACAATGGAAACGTCCAAATACAACGGCTTATTTAACTGGCATGTATTCATTTATTGAAAACTTTAACCCCGATCAGGGTTACCTGCAAAGAAGCTGCAATTATGGCAACCAATGGTACAAAACCAGTAGCGGTAGCTGGACAGAGGTTACCAATGCGAGTTTCAGTTACGATTCTACAGCATCTGCCGAGCAACGAATGGATTACCAGGGCGGCGTAACCGGCAATAGTTTCTACCTGAAAAACGGTGGTTTCTTTGCTACCTATACCACTTATGGCACAGCATTGAGCAGAACGGCTACCGGCACTGCCCCAAGCGTTAATTTAACCACACTACCGTAAAAAATAGTGAGGTGTTGGTCTTGCTCAATGCCATTGAGTTAAAGTTTTTAACCACAGATGCACACAGCTAAACACGGATTTTTATCTGTGTGCATCTCCCTGAACGGCCTCGTACGTTTTTTATCTGTTATTAAATTATCTGCCCATTGCTAATGACTTAACTTAAACACTTTACGTTTGTGTGGCCCGGGATCATATTCTGCTGTTCAAAAACAGATACCACCCGATACTCCGGTTGATTTTATATTTATATTTACCTTATGAATAAAAAGCCGGCGCATATTCCTGTTTACAGCCTGGGCAATGTGAAGCAATCCGACATCCATTTGCGCCCTTTACAGGATTATGTAACACCACGCCCAGCTTTTGAAACTTCACACAGCGACAGTTATTACATTTTTATTTTTCAGCAAACCGGTGAAAGCAAATTAATCGTAGATTTTGAAACAGTAACACTAAGCGGTTCCAGTGTTTACCTCATTGCTCCGGGCCAGGTGCATTATTTTATCTCGTCGAACCATACCAGCGGCTGGATTCTGGCGGCCGAGCCACAAAGCATCGATCAAACCTACATCGATGTATTGGAAAGGGAATATGGCCAGCAAAAACCAACCGCAATAGATGAACCAAGCGGTAACATGCTGGGGAGCTGCCTCAAATCCTTATCAGATTTACTTTCCGGATACCTTGATGCTTATCTGCAACATTCGATGTTATCCAACATGGTTTCGGTATGTGCCGGACTTTTCACCTCGTTTATGTCTTATACTGGCTACGATCAGCATCCCTCCCGTCAACTTTACCTTTACCAGCAGTTCCGGATCCTGCTCAGAAAACATTTTAAAAATCAGAAAAGTCCGGCAGCCTATGCTGAGCTACTCTGTGTTTCGCCCGGCTACCTCAGCGAGTGTGTGAAAGCGATATCCGGCAGGCCGGTGAGCTACTGGATACAGCAACAAACCGTACTCGAAGCAAAAAGATTACTCGCTTACAGTAAACTGGGCGTAAAGCAAATTGCGTATCAGCTGGGATACCCGGATGACACCTATTTTATCCGCGTGTTTAAAAAGTCTGCAGCAGTTTCGCCTTCGGCATTCCGTAAACATACCGCAAATTGTACAGCTTTTACCTGATCCTGGCCCTGTTTTAAATAATCCTTACGGCCTTACTTTGTATCCTAAATCATAAAAAAATGAACAGCTACAAAGAATTAATCAGAAAAGCCTTTAAGGCCGTGGTAGAAAGCCCAACTTACGATCAAACCCTTATAGAACAGTATTTCAGCCCTGAATACCGCCAGTATGTAGATGGGGAGGAACTTGATTTCGATGGTTTCTGCAATCACATGAAAGCACAAAAACTAGCAGTTAAACACGCGATAATTAATTTTCAAACCATTGTTGAAGAGGGTGAAATTGTATTTACCAACCATTCTGTCGAAGTACTCACCAATGAAGACCGCCATGCCCTTATCCATGTAATTGCTGAATTCCGCGTGAAGCATAACAGGATTATTTACTGTAACGAATTAACCCGTTTAGTAAGCGGCGATGAGCGGGAAAGGGATCTGGGATCGCGGTTATAACGGGGCATCAGAGGTAATTATTGGGCAAAAGATCTGTTTGGTCTTTTGCTCATCAGTCCGGATACACTACCAGGTGTTTTAGACCATGTAAGCCGCATAGCGTAACATGCCGAAAATTAAGATTAAATCTTTTTTAAAGAAAAAGCACAGTAAAGAGCAACATGACAAACATTGCGGTTAATGTATTCAAAAAATTAACCGTATCATTTCCCATCATTCCCTTGCGCTCAAACAAAGCACCCAGTATAGAATCGGTAAGATTACCCATTGTTCCTGCAATAATGATAAAGAAAAAACTGCTATTCAATCCCCAGCCCAGCGCATAAATACCGGCTATTACTCCGCTCCCTAAAATGCCGGCCAGGGTTCCTTCCAGACTGATTACCCCGTCCATTCCGCGGCTGTCGGGTTTAAACGAAATAATATTAAAAAACCGTTTCCCGTAAACCATTCCCAGCTCTGACGACAGGGTATCTGCTGTAGCCGAAGCAAAAGCTGCTGCCATGGCCGGCAACATTAAACCGTGCAGCTCCGGATAACAGATAATGACCACACCAGAAATAGCTGCAGCCCCGGCGTTGGCCAGTACCTGCAAGGCATTGCGGCCTTTTTTTTCTTCTTCCATTACAACAAAAGCCTGCTTTTTATGCCTCTGCCATGAGGTAGCAGAAGAACCCAGGATAAAAAATGTAGTCATCATCATTAAGCCTGTATAACCTGCAGCGATAAAAATTAGGAGTGCAATTATTGCACCTGTAAAAGCGGCCATAATCGTCAGCTTTTTTGCCAGGATGCCATAAGCCATACCCGAAATAATGATGATTGGCAAAAAAATGCCGCTATTGAACATATTACAAATATATCTGAATTATATTTTTTCAGAAATATAGATGAAACATTCAACTTTTAAGCAGCATTACAATCAATTATCGATGGGCATCTAAAAACAGCTTATTATAATTGATATAAATCAACTACATTTCTTGTGATAAATCAATGGTGGGCTTATTGAGAGGTGCCATATTTGTACAGTTAAAATAACGCACCTAATTTAAAATAAGAAATGAAAACCGCTAAAGAATTATTACTGGATTATTTGGAAAACATAGGAAACCCTGATTTCCAGATAGAACTTTTTGCTGATGATGCCGTTTTTGAGCTACCTTATCTTGCCAGTATTGGCATACCAGCTCGCTGGGAAGGTCGCGAAACCATATATCAATTTTTAACCAACCTACCAAAAACATTCCAGGGATTCAAATTCAAAAATATAAAGATCCATATTGATACGCCGGACCAGGCATTTGGCGAATATGAAGCTACTGCTGTTATTGCTTCGAACGGCAAAGAATATGCCCAGCACTATATGGGCCGTGTGGTAGCTGAGCAGGGCAAGATAAAACTGATACGCGAAGCTTTGAACATGTTGCCGGTTATCCGTGATATAAAAGGCATCACTGTTGATTAATCACAGGGTAGACTGATACATGGCTGCCTCTAAAAAAAGAAGTAGCCACTTTTTACAATACGGTTTCTGCATGTGGGTGTACATCAGATAAACGAATTGATCCTATTTGTTGTCATTAGGGTCGAACTCTACAATCCATTCAATGCCATACTTGTCCCTGAACATTCCGGCATAGGTTCCCCATGGACTGTCGCCAATAGGGCCTTCCACCTCTCCACCTGCTGATAAACCATTAAATATTCGTTCCGCTTCTTCACGGCTTTCGGTATTGACATATATTTTAGACCGGTTTTCATTTTCGCTTACCTTTCCCATAAAACCAGGAACATCGTTGGCTATTAACACGTTGTTTTTGCCTAACGGCAAGCCAATATACATGATTTTATCTGCTTCGTCTCCGGCTACCTGAAATTCAGGACCTGACAAATCTTTAAAACGTATAACTTTTGTAAATTCGCCGCCAAAAACCGACTTATAAAAATTAAATGCTTCTTCGGCATTTCCATTGAAATTGATCCAGGGATTAATTGCTTTCATGATTATATCTTTAATTTATTTTATGTTATTGGTTCGGAAATGAAGCATCGAAAAGGCCGTTCTGATTTTCAGTTTTTGATCAGAGGTTATCTTTTGCAATTACACTCCAGTCATCGCTGCCATGCCCTTTTGTTATCCAGTTATCCATCAATGCTGCCACGGCTGGTAAAACCGTTAAGTTTACACCGTTTTGCTGCGCAGCTGCTAACATCAAACCGGCATCTTTACGTGCCATATCCAGTTCCCATGATGGCTGGCTGAAATCACCCGCCCTAATTTTATCGAATCTCACCGGAACACCTGCCCCTGGGTTCCATGAGCCAAACAGCGAAGCAACTTCTGCAGAATCAATTTTCAGTGCTTTGGCTAGTCCAAGTGCATCCGAAAGCCCTGCAGTAAGTGAGATCAGGAATAAATTACCGATCAGTTTTATTCCCGCTGCCTTTCCTTCTTCAGTGCCAAAATTGATGAGTTTACCGGTCATTTTTGCAAGTTCCGGTCCAAGCTTATCTATCAATGCCTGATCGCCCGAAACCAACATGTTACCACTCCCATCCAGTGCATTTGCCGGCCCCATAAATACCGGGGCATGCAGATAATTAAAACCTTTACTTTTCCAGAAGCTAGTCCGCTCGATAGCCCCTTCAACCGAGGTGGTGGTGTGGTCAATAATGGCGGTACCCGGAGCAAAACCGTTGCTGGCGGCTTCAAGTACCTCATTTACTGTAGCATCGTCTTTAAGCGTGAGATGAATTACATTTGCTCCCTTTACGGCATCTACGATATTTTCGAATGCCTTTGCACCATCCCGTTCGAGTAACTGCGCTTTTGATGCGGTTCTGTTCCACACCTGTACTTCTTCGCCCCTGCGGAGCATAGCCTTAACAAAATTTGACCCTAAAAGGCCGGTTCCCAAAAATGCTTTCATAGAATGTTTTATCAATCTGATAAAGATAACGAACACCGGGCATTTCCAATAAGGAAAAAAAACATACTGATCGAGCAGAAGAAAACCCAAGGGTCAAAAAACATGATGTATGTTACATATTATCCATTAATATCATATTGAACTTATGCCCATCGGGGTCGGCAAAGGCGAAACCATAGTAATTGGCCTCATCTCTTCTTACAGACTTTAAAATTTTGCCACCAGCCTGTTCTACTTTAGCCGCAAATTCATTCACCTCATGTTCCGTTTCTGCAGAAAGTGTGAAAATAATTTCACTGCCGTTGCGTGCTCCGGGTTCCAGAAATTCGTCTATCTGAGATCCGGCCTCGAAAAAATGAATCACAAAGTTACCTTCACCGAAGAGGAAACTGGCCAGTTTAAGCTCTTTATTTATCCCAAATGGCGTAAAACCGAGATCTGTATAAAATTTACCGGCAATATCAGCGTCTTTTACACTAAAGTTGGCCCAGATTTTTTGTTTCGAATTCATAGCTAGGTGATTATTTAAAAATGTTTTCTCAAAACTATGATTTCAAACAGATAAGCTTAAGGTATAATAGGGACATTTAACAGGGTCGTTTGTGACAATTAAATCATCTTTATTTTACACCATATAAGATTTAAGGGCATATGAGCTTATATGGTTCTTCTATTACTTATAGGGTCAACAGGATATAGCCCTGAAAAAGGGATTTTTAGCAGCTTAGATGTTCTCAGGTGCCCCAGATGGTAGATTAAATTTGAGTTGCTTATTTTTTAGGACCACCTTAGACATCTTAGCCCACCTGAGTTTTACTCTGCACCAAGTTGCAAATCTGATCAACAGAACGTTATTCTATTTTTTTCAAAACTATGGTTCCAAACAGATCAGTTTTTAAATCATCTTTATTTTATACCATATAAGACATTTAAGTACATATGAGCTTATATGGTTCTTCTATTACTTATATGGTCAACAGAATATATCTCTGCAAAAGGGATTTTTAGCAGCTTAAACGTTCGCTTGTATTTTAGGTGGTGGATTAAATTTGACGTGCAATTTAATAGATCCGATTATTTTAGACAGTTTATCCAATGCTTTCTGATTATTCCGGATAATAAATTAATCATCGGACAACGAATTTTGGTATAATAAGCTCAAAAATTCCACAACATTTGATATCCGGCACAATAATCGACCAATTCAGTAGATTATATCATACTAAAAATTAAAGATTCGAAGAAATCTTGTACATTAGCAACGTTTCATGATGTTTGTAATGGTGTTTCATGAAACCTGGGCGAAAAATGGGTACAACAATCAATAAACTGGCAAATGAAACCGAACTTTTTGCAAATCTGGCCAAAGGCGATGAGCACGCTTTTGAAACCATTTACAGGCATTTTTCTAAGCGACTTTTCCCTTATGTGCTAAAATTGGTAAAGATACCCGAACTTGCCGAAGAACTGATCCAGGATATATTTGTAAACATCTGGATTAACCGGCAAACATTTTCCGAAGTCAGCCATCCCAGTTCCTACCTCTTTAGTATCGCCAACAGGCAATCGTTAAAATACCTGAAAAAGGTAGCTAACGATGCCAGAATTTTAAATAGTATTACGGGTTACCACGAAACATTAACTAACGAAACCGAAGAGCGTATTATCTTCAGGGAAAGTGTAGCAGCAGTTAAAACTGCCGTAGAACAATTACCGGCCCAGCGCCGGCTGATATGGGAACTGAGCAGGAACGAAGGGCTTAGCCATGACCAGATTGCCGAACAATTGCAGATTTCAAAGAATACGGTTAAAAACCAGATGGTGCACGCAACCAAATATATCCGCAATTTTCTGGATGGCAAAGCCGGATTATTGACCGGATTGATCATTATGCTGCTCTATTCGAAAAAAATATAAATTTATTTTTAGTCCGGATAGTCCTACCCGTTGCTTTATGGTACTTATCATTTATACAGCCGGATAACATCCTCCGGCATTTATATTAAATACAATGCCAACAAACCCATCCATCCACGAACTATTCGCAAAATATGTTAAAGGCGAAAGCTCCATTGAGGAAACAGGCAGTCTTTTTGCACACATTGCAGAAAAGGAAAACGATACAGAACTGAGCACCCTGCTGGATGCCGAACTTGAGGATACATCTTTTGCAGATGAATACGATCAGGCATGGGAAATTACACTTGATAAAATCAAATCGCAAATTTCGGAAACACCTGTTGTTTCCATCAGAAAAAACACTACCGCTTTATGGTTGCGCATGGCAGGTGCCGCTGCAATAATTATGGTTGTATTCGGGATATATTTCTTTACCCTGCGCCAAAACACCCCAAATTTTGAGCACCTTACTGCAAACGATATCCCACCGGGAAAAATGGGTGCAACACTTACGCTGGCTGATGGAAAAAAAATCAGCTTGGGCGGAGCAGCTAACGGTGAGCTGGTAAAAGCGCCGGGTTTATCAATTTCGAAAACGGCCGACGGGCAGATTGTTTACCGGATTGAACGCGGGCAGGGCAATTCTAACGATACCAATACACTCACTACAGCAATCGGACAAACCTATATGCTGTTGCTTCCAGATCAGACCAGGGTATGGTTAAATGCGGCATCGAGCTTAACCTATAATACAGCAGGCATAACCAATGGCAAACGCAGGGTTAAACTCACCGGTGAAGGTTACTTCGAAGTGGCCAAAGATAAAGCGCACCCCTTTATTGTAGAGAGCGGTAGCCAAACCGTAGAGGTATTGGGAACACATTTTAATGTAAATGCCTACCCGGATGAAGCGGCGTTCCGCACTACCCTACTCGAAGGTAGTGTAAAAATCGACGATAATGGCCAGTCAAAAATATTAAAACCCGGAAACCAGGCCTCCAATACTGCCGGCAATATCAATTTGGCGCCGGTGGATACAGAATTTGCCATTGCCTGGAAAAGCAACAATTTTGTTTTTGACCGGTTGGATATTAAAGAAATTATGAAAATGATTTCACGCTGGTACAACGTGGAAATTATTTATGAAGAGGAAATTCCTGCCGGTACCTTTTGGGGATCGGTTTCCAGATTCGATAACATTTCTAAAGTATTGATTCCGCTTGAAGCAACAGGCGACGTACATTTTAAAATTGAAGGGCGAAAAATTTACGTACGGCGCTGATCATTATAAAAACAATCACTAACTAAACCATCCCATAATGCAGAGAAAACTACAATAGAACCAAACCATCCACCAACAAGAACCAATATTAAAACCATACCCTGATTGGACTCAGGATATGGTATGTATGGCCTTGATCAAAATTATCAACTGAACCGCAGATGCCCGAAGTTTGGCGACACCGGCATGCTGCAATTAACCAGACAAACAAACTTAAACAATAATGCGCACTGTAGCAATATTGACGGCATTACACTGTGCCTTTAAGTTTTTGTCGTAAACCTGACAAAGTGTTAAATAAACCGAAAACTAACCAGGGTATATGGAAGTATGCCCACAAACTATGGCTGATTATGCGATTAACTACCGTGATATTAATAGCCGCGATCATG
This sequence comes from Pedobacter miscanthi, assembly GCF_003315595.1. Lineage (GTDB taxonomy): Bacteria > Bacteroidota > Bacteroidia > Sphingobacteriales > Sphingobacteriaceae > Pedobacter > Pedobacter miscanthi. The sequence goes on from NZ_QNQU01000002.1 coordinate 256,739, forward strand.
CAAGTTAGCGCTGCTGGCTTCGCACAGAAAATTAGCCTTAACCAGGCTAACGTCCCGCTGGAAGATATTATCAAAAACCTCCGAATACAAAGTGGTTACAACTTTGTTGTGCCCGCAGCCCTGCTCGACAAGGCCAGACCGGTGAGTATACGTGTTAAAGAAGTTGAGCTGAACAAGGTACTCGACGAAATTTTCGAAAAGCAACCGATCGAATACGAAATCCACAACAATACCGTAACCTTAAAATCGAAACCGAAGTTTTTTTTAACGGAAATACTCGATAAGGTTTTAGGTATCAACGTTACCGGCAAAGTGGTTGATTCGCTAACGGGCACGCCATTGGTGGGTGCAACTGTTACAGTGAAAGGACAAAAAGCATTCACCAGAACCCTCTCTGACGGAACTTTTTCGCTGGGCAATGTTGAAGAAAGTTCCATACTGGTCATCAGTTATGTGGGGTATAGTCGTCGTGAGGTTAAATCAGCAAAAGATCTGGGCACCATCCGCATGTCTATCGATATCAGCAACCTCCAGGATGTGGCTGTAACGGTAAATACGGGCTATCAGCGGATCAAGCCCGAGCAAAGTACCGGTGCGGTTTCGCAGATCGGCACCAAAGAATATGAATCGCGCGTAAGCAGCGATTTTCTTGACGGATTGGTAAACCGTTTACCGGGATTGATGATCAATAATACGGTGATGTTTAACAGTACCGATCCAAACGGGAATACTTCTTCAAGGCCATTATTCAATATCCGGGGTATTTCTACCATGTCTGCAAACCAGAGCCCGCTGATTGTTGTAGATGGTTATCCAACAGAATTAACCCTCGATATGATCGACCCGAATGAAATTAAGTCGGTTACCATACTCAAAGATGCCGCCTCTGCTACCGTATATGGCGTTAGGGCATCTAACGGTGTAATTATTATCGAACGGAAACAGGCCAATCCGGGAGCCGCCCAATTCAATTTCAGAAGCACTTTGGGTTTAAAACCAGCGGAAGATTACAGCCGATACCGCTGGGATCCGGATGCATCGGGCATTAATGCCAGGTATACACGCGAAAGGCAGATACTGAATATCACACCATCAACATGGTCTACCCTGTACAACCCCGGGGTGGGCAGTATACGCAGAACGCTTCCTTTTTATATCCAATCGCAGCTTGCCGCCGGTATCATTTCGCCTGCGCAGGCCGAAAGCTCTTTTGCCGATCTGGCCAGTTATGATAACCTTAATGATTATAACCGCCTGTTCCAGCGTACTGCAGCTACACAAACACATACGCTTAATGTTTCGGGCGGGGTACCGAATGCGCTGTATTATATTACGGCCAATTATACGGGCAACCGCGATAATGCCGTAATGAATGATAACAACAGGTTTTTACTTACGGGCCGCACCACGCTTAAGCTGGCGAAACGCCTGAGCCTGGAGCTTACTACCGAATATCAGGAACAGCGCTTTAATGATGCTCCGATACCGGGCGCTGCACAGTTTGCCGGTTACGAACATTATGAAGATGTAAACGGGAATCCCAATGCAATCTTTTCGATGAGTTATGTTCCCATTTACAATAACTTTCTGATGTCGCAGGGACTTCTGGATCAAAATTACTATCCATTGGTTGATCTTAACAAGATCAGCGATAAAACGCAAACGGTAAACAGTAAAACCATTGCCAATTTTACCTACAATATTGGCAAGGGTTTTAACCTTTTATTTGGCGGTGTATACGAAACTTCGCGTTCGGAGAACAGACATTTGGCTGCACAGGGATCATCAGAAGTGAATGCCTGGGTAAACAATTACACCGTTACAGCTGGCGGAACCTTTAAAAGGAACATTCCCGATGGCGATTTTCTCCGTCAACAGAATACAAGCTCTACCGGTTATACTGCGCGGGCCCAGCTCAATTACAATAAACGGTTTGGCAACCACTCCATTAATGCCATTGCGGGAGGAGAAATGCGCAGCATACTGAATAAAAGCAGCTTAGCATCTTATTTTGGCTATAACGACCGAAGTCTGCTGCAACAACCGGTTGATTATGCTTCGATATTTAACGGCCTGGCAGCAGTAAGGGGTACACTGGTAACCGGTAATACCCTCGGATCTTTAACCAGCTTTTTTAACCAGACCTATAATGAAGACCGCTTCCTATCGGGTTTTTCGAACATAGTATACTCTTTTAAAGATACTTATTCCCTATCGGCAAGTATCCGTATCGATCAATCGAACCTTTTTGGCAGCGATCCGAGGTACAAATACAAACCGCTATGGTCTGTAGGAGCTGCATGGAATATCCATAAAGAACAATTTATGGGTGATTTAAGCTGGTTAACTCAGTTGAAACTACGCAGTGCCTTCGGATTTAACGGAAACGTAGCCAAACTTTCATTGCCACAGGTTATCGCCCAGGCCCAGATTAATAATCAAAATACACCAAGCCTTAACTCACTTGTGCTGGCATCGAATGCCAATAGCGGATTACGCTGGGAACAGACCGAAAATTTTAACCTAGGATTTGATTTCGGTATCCTCAAAAACATCAGTGGCAGCTTTGATTATTATACCAAAAAAACAACCGATGTGATGGGTAATGCAACCATCGATCCTACTTTGGGTGCTGCTTCTGCCCTGATCAATTATGCCACCATCAGGAACAATGGTTTGGAGTTTAACCTGAAGGCAGACTGGATATCGACTAAAAACTTTAACTGGAATACAGGTATCGTAATCGCCAAAAATGGCAGTAAAGTGCTTGATGTTTACCGAAGCGGCCGTTATGATCCACCTACGCTTGATGCATTGGGTTACGTAAGCGGTTATCCGGTTGGCGCCATGTTTTCGTACAATACTACCGGCCTAAATAATGAAGGACATCCAATCATCGTTGATCAGAATGGGAAATCGTATGTGGTGAACACCAGTTCTACTACCAATCCACTGGTTATGGCCATGTCGAACAAAGATTCGGGGCTGGTACAATATTCAGGAACAACACTTCCGAGCATCAGCGCTGGTTTAAGTAACCGTGTTGATGTGGGCAGTTTTTACTTCTTCGCCATGATTAATTATTACGGTGGATTTAAGGTAAGGGTACCAAGGCCAAGTCCGGCAGATAACAGGCCTTTACAGGGCGCCGAGAACTACTGGCGTACTGCCGGTGATGAACTGAAGACCGATATCCCGAACCTGGTTGACCTTAACAGTGCAAATCCATCATGGGCCTACCGCTACAACAGCAATTATGTGGTTCATGGCGATTACATCACACTGGGCGATTTAACAGCATCATACCGTTTAAATAATATTTCATTTATAAAAAAGGCTGGCTTTAAAAATTTCGAGATCAAGGCCCAGGTTTCTAATCTCTACACCGTAGGTTTTAACCGCTATAATTTTAGCATGGGTACCGGAAGTTATGCCAAATCGTATGTAACCCCTACTTACACCATGGGTTTATTCACCAACTTTTAAATTTTATAAAGATGAAAAAAATAATATATATAGCTGCACAAATGTTCATTTGCTGTATGGTATTGAGTGGTTGCGACAAATATCTCGATGTAGAACCCAAAGGGAAACAGCTGCTGAAAACCACCAATGATTATGATTTATGGCTGAACAGCCAGGTACTTACCACAGAAACAACGTCTGACAATATCATGAACTACATGACAGACAATATTGATCTGCAAAATGTAAATACCCCGCCTACTACCCTTTCGGAATTGATTTACACCTGGGCGCCCCAATTTACCACCGATGTAAATACCCCCACTTATTTATGGGGCGAACACTACAGACGCATTAGTTTGTTCAATACCGTGCTGTTGGGCATCGATGCTGCCCAGGGCGGTACCGCATCGCAGAAAAGCAGTATCAAGGCCGAAGCCTTATTGGGCCGCGCACATTCTTATTTCTACCTCGTAAACGAATATGCAAAGCCATATAATGCAGCAAGCGCAACAACCGACCTGGCCGTACCTTACATCACATCCGACGATGTAAGCCAAAAAACACCGGCCAGAAGTACCGCTGCCGAAATTTATCAGCATATTATCGAAGATATTAATACGGCCATTCCCAACCTTCCGGCCGATAACTCCAATGCCAGGTTCCGTGGTTCAAAAGCAGCGGCATACAGTATCCTTGCACGTGTATACCTTTACAGGAGAGAGTATGCCGAGGCGCAGCGTTATGCCGAGCTAGCGCTGGCCAATACGCGCGCAACCATGATCGATTATACTAATTCGGCTAGTTTTCCTACCACAACCAATGTGGTATCGCACCCTGATGTAATTTACGGAAGAGCCTCTGTAGCTGTTGGATTGCCGCTAACTGCCGAGTTAAAAAACATGTTTGCCACCAACGATGCCCGCAGAACTGTGCTTTATTATAACTGGGCAGGCACCGCCAGGGGTGCAACCCTGTTTTATGCCGCAGCTGTAACCCCTGCATTTCAGTTAACCAACTCAGGCACCACTGTGCAGGAAATGCACCTGATTGCCGCCGAAGGTGCCGCACGCAGCAGCAACCTCAGCGTAGCGCTCGCACACCTTAACGAGGTACGCCGCAACCGCTATACCGGAACAAACCGGGATTATAATTCTACTGATCCGGATGCAGTATTTACTGAAATACTTGCCGAACGCAGACGCGAATTACCATTCCATGGCCTGCGCTGGTTTGATATGCGCCGTTTCGATACCGAAAACAGGATGCCCACAGTTACCCGCACCAATGCACAGAATGTGGTAATAGCAACACTTGAGCCGCACAGCAGTAAATACACGCTGCAGGTGCCCATTCAGGTACTGGCTTTTAATCCGGATATGATACAGAATCCATAATTGATAATATTTAAGAGATGAAGACCTATAAATTAAATATACTGGCCCTTTTTACATCAGTGATGCTGCTTATGGCCTGTAAAAAAAATAATGCCGACCGCGAAACCCTGGCAGAAGGACGTGTAACCTTTGATCTGCCTGCGGCCAGCGATGTTGTGACCAGATCGCTCGACATTAAGAATATCACATTACTCAGCCTCGAAATGAAAGCTTCGCTGGTGGGCAATACGTCTGATGATGTACATTATGTTACTTTCGCTGCAGATACAACAAAAATTGCCGATTACAGAACAAAATACGGAAATGCGGCCCTTTTGTTGCCTACCCAAAGTTATCTTTATTACAAACCTACAGTAGCCATAGCTGCCGGAAACACAATTTCGGAAGCAGCAGTACTTAACCTCAGTTTTCAAACCACACTAAAAGCACGGAGCACTTATGTGCTTCCACTGGTTATTGCATCGGTTGACGGACAGGTGCAGGATCCCAAAACCCGCAGGGTGGTGTATTATGTATTTAATACCGGCGATGCGCTATATGTAGACCATACGGGTTACACGCTCACGGCCACTGCTTCTTCTACAGCAGGTACAAATGTTGCAGGGAGGGCTGTTGATGCCGCTACGGGCACCACCTATTGGGCCAGCGCAACCACGGTTGCATTGCCACAATGGGTAAGTATCGATTTCGGAAGGGAAGTAAACTTTTCAGGCCTTGATTATTTCTTCCCTACTGCGGTAACACCTGCCATGGGTGGTTATACCACTTCGGCCAGGGTAGAAACCAGCTCGAACAATACCACCTGGACTGACAGGGGCACCTATACCGTTGATGTAAACAATACCTTAAAAAAGCAAACCATCAACCTGCCCGGTTTAACCACTGCCCGTTATTTGCGTTTCACCATTTTAACCTCCACCCCATATATATCAGGCACACTTACCTACAGTATAGGTTTTGTGGGTGGTATCCTACTAAGAAACTAACCTATCATTTATAAATATCAGAAAATGAAGAAATCATTGATTTTAATGCTGGCGCTGTTACCCTTTGTGGTAACCGCTCAGAAAAGCTATACCCTTTACGGTAAACTCAGTACCTTAAAAGTACCGGCCAAAGCTTATTTGGTTACGCTACAGGGCAACAGGTTCAAAGAAACAGACTCAACGGTAATCAAAAACGGGGAATTCCGTTTTACCGGAAAAGTAAACGAGCCGCAAAGTGCGATGATTGCAGTTAAAACTACCGCGGGGAAGCAGGCCGATAACCTGAGTTTTTATCTCGAAAATTCGAAGATTACTTTTACAGGTAAAGATTCGATCAGAACGGCAATTGTTTCGGGTTCCGTTTCCGACCGTGAAGACCGGGAACTCAACGCCAAAATCAGACCTATGACCAATAAGATTATGAAAATCCAGCGCGAATTTTCAAAAGATCATGGTGTTGCAGCCAATAAAACACTCGAAGAGCGCAGCGCGGCACAGGATAGCCTGAACAGCTATGTGGCCCAGATCAAAAACATCAGACTGCGATTTGTAGAAACACACCTCAATTCGTATATGGGGCTTTCGGTGTTTAACACTTCCATTCTCGATAGTCATTTCGATTCTTCACTGGTAAAGCCGTTATTCGATAAATTTTCGCCACAACTCCGGTCTTCACCATTGGGTGAACTGGCTGCCGACAGGATTTTGGCAAACGGAAAGCGCGCGGTGGGTGTAAAGATATTTGATTTTACACAAACCGACATCAACGGAAAACCGTTCGAGATCAAATCGTTACGCGGAAAATATGTATTCCTCGATTTTTGGGCCAGCTGGTGTTATTGGTGCCGTAAAGAAAACCCGAATGTGTTAAAAGCTTACGAAGAACTTAAAAACCGGAACCTCGAAATTGTGAGCATTTCATTCGATGAAAGCAGAGCATCGTGGGAAAATGCGGTAAAACAGGATAAACTGCCCTGGTTACAGGTTTCAGACCTGAAAGGGATGAACGCAAAAGAAGGACTGGCCGCCAAACTGGATATTAAAGCAATCCCTCAAAACTTACTCATCAGTCCGGAAGGCGTAATCATTGCCACCAACCTGCGCGGCGAAGATCTTCCAGCCAAATTATCTGCCTTAATTAAATAATCCCTAACATCATAACCATGAATATCAAACCCATTATCATAACCTTATTATTATTGCCAGCAAGCTTTTGCATGGCCCAGGATAAATTTGAAATAACAGGTAAACTGCCCAAATCAGCCAACGGCCAAACCGTTTTACTCAGCTATGTAAACAGCGAAGGGAAATCGGTTAAGGACAGTACCAAAACCGCAAATGGCAAATTTGTCTTAAGCGGTACAACAAAATTCGGCAATGCAGCCTACCTGGAACTTAAACCCCTTGAAAAAGCCAGCAGCCGGACAAGATCTGATTTCCAGGAATTCTACCTGGAGAAAGGCAATACGATGGTAACCGGAACCGACAGTATTGCAACCTCGCTTATTACCGGAACAAAAGTACAGCGTGAATATGGCGAATATAATGCGCAAATGAATCCTCTACAGGCACAGTACAAACAAATAGTTGCCCGTTATTACAAAGCGAAGGCGGCAAAAGACTCGCTCGAGCTAAAGCAGATTGCTGTAGATGCAAAACCTGTAATGGCTAAAATGGAATCGACCCTCGATCAGTTTATTTTAAGTCACCCCGATTCTTATTTTACTGCTAATCTGATCATTGGAAACAAAATGGCTGTAATCGATGTAGATAAATTCGATCCCATTTATAAATCATTGAGCAAAGGTGTGCTGGCCAGTTTTACCGGTCAGAAAATAACAGAGAAATACAATAAGGCCAAACAATTTGCTGTTGGCAAAACAATCGATTTTACCCTTCCCGATGCAAAGGGAAATGAGTTTAAATTATCATCATTAAAAGGCAAATATGTACTGGTTGATTTTTGGGCAAGCTGGTGCGTACCCTGCCGTGCCGAAAACCCATTCTTGTTAAAAGCCTATAAAGAACTGAAAGAAAAGAACTTCGAAATCGTAGGTGTTTCTTTGGACGATAAAAGAGAAAGCTGGCTAAATGCGGTGGCAACTGATAACCTGCCCTGGACACAGGTTAGCGATGTAAAAGGCTTTAAAACCGAAGTTGCGGTAAGGTTTGGTATCAGTGCCATCCCACAAAATGTATTACTCGATCCACAGGGAAGAGTAGTTGCAAAAGACCTTAGGGGCGAAGACGTAAATAAAAAAATAGCAAGCTACATCAAGTAACCACATCGTTTCATGAAAAAAATTATGTTAGCTGCCCTGATGGGCATGGCATCGCCTTGCCTCATTAATGCACAGAACAGGCCGGCAAGCCTGCCAGCCACACCAGCCGATACGGCTAAAAAAACGGCCGGGATAGCGCTTCCGGGAGCTGCGAAATCGGCACCTAAGCCCTATAACCAGGTAATTACCGATAAAGCCATCAGCCGGAAGGGAATGATTACCACGCACAAGCTGGAAGATAAGTATTTCTTTGAGATAGCCGATTCTGTATTAGGCCGCGATATACTCGTGGTAAGCCGAATTTCGAAGGCTGGTGCTGAAGTACGTTCGGCATCAGGCTATTCGGGAGATCAGATTGGAAGCACTGTGATCCGCTTTGAAAAAGGCCCGTCCAACCGGATTTTTATGCGCAAACTTTCTTTCCGCACTTATGGCCCCGATAGTACTACCGCAATGTACCAGAACCTGCAGCGCTCCAATGTACAGGCCATTGCTGCAGCATTCAATATTGCAGCTTTTTCGCCCGACAAAAAAGGAAGTGTGATCGACATGACCGATTACATTAACAGCGATAACGATATTTTTTATTTTGGTACACCAGCAGTTAAAACAGGTTTGCGCCTGGGTATGCAACAGGCAGACAGAAGTTACATTTTAGGCGTTAAAAGCTTCCCTACCAATGTTGAGATCAATGTGGTTAAAACCTATCTGCTTACCCCCGCACCACCTTCGGTTACCTATATTCTTTCGGCGGCTCCCGGCGGAACTGTCCCTTCGGGCTCAGCAACGGTTGAGTTAAATGCTTCGCTTGTAATTTTACCCAAAGTACCCATGAAACCGCGTTACTTTGATCCGAGGATTGGTTATTTTACCACCGGATATACCGATTTCGACTCCAACCCACAGGGCATCAGGGAAATTGATATGATAAAGCGCTGGAGACTGGAACCAAGGGCCGCCGACATGGCCAGGTATAAAAAGGGTGAACTGGTTGAGCCCCTGAAGCCGATCGTTTTTTATATCGACCCGGCCACACCGAAAGAATGGGTGCCCTACCTTATTGCGGGCGTTAACGACTGGCAGAAAGCTTTCGAAAAGGCGGGCTTTAAAAATGCAGTAATGGCTAAAATGGCACCTACCGCAAAAGAAGATTCTACCTGGAGTTTGGATGATGCACGCCATTCGGCCATTGTTTACAAACCTTCCGAAATCCCGAATGCCAGCGGCCCAAGTATCGCTGATCCCCGCAGCGGGGAAATTATGGAAAGCCATATCAACTGGTACCATAATGTGATGAAACTGGTGCACGATTGGTATATGATCCAGGCAGGCGCCATTGATCCAAGGGCACAAAAAATGAATTTCAGTAAAGAATTAATGGGCGATTTGATCCGTTTTGTATCCTCGCACGAGGTTGGCCATACCCTTGGTTTGCGCCATAACTTTGGTTCGAGCGCTACCGTACCTTCAGAAAAACTGCGCGACAAAACATTTGTTGAGGCGAATGGTCATACCCCATCTATTATGGATTATGCACGTTTTAACTATGTGGCACAGCCTGAGGATAACATTAAACCAAAAGGGATTTATCCGCGGATAGGTGATTACGATCTTTGGGCAATTGAATGGGGATATAAACTATTGGATGCTAAAACCGCAGCTGCCGAAGTTCCGGTATTAAATAAACTCACCATTGGAAAGCTGAAGAATAATCGTTTATGGTTCGGAACCGAATCAAATGGCGATGATCCGCGATCACAGAGCGAAGACCTGGGTGATGACGCCATGATATCAGGCAACTATGGCATTAAAAATTTAAAACGCATCCTGGTTAAACTCCCCGAATGGACGAAAGAAAATAATGAGGGTTATGATAACCTGAAAAACATGTACGGACAGTTGGTTGGCCAACTGGGAAGGTATATGGGGCATGTAGCCAAAAATATAGGTGGTGTTCTGGAAACGCCCAAAACCGTTGAACAGGCTGGTACGGTATATCAACGGAACCCGGCGGCAAAACAACGTGAGGCAATCGCTTTTTTTGATCAGCAGCTTTTTACCACCCCTACCTGGTTGCTTGATAAAAATATTCTTGATAATACAGGCCGCGATCCCATTTATGTGGTTACCCTGTTACAGGTGCCGATTATCAATCAGATTTTAAGCAATGCAACGCTTAACAAACTGATTACAGCTGAAGCCATTGACGGAGACGATGCCTATAAGATCACCGATTTAATGGCAGATTTAAATGCATCGATCTTTGCTGAACTTAAAACGGGTACAGCCATAGATGTTTACCGCCGCAACCTGCAAAAAAATTACCTGGCCAGGCTAATTGCCATTGTAAATGGACCTAATGCCAATGCATCCAATAATGATGTAAGCTCGGTTGTTAAAGGTGAGTTAAAAATGCTTGGAGTCTCGATCAAAAAAGCGGCAATCAATACCAAGGGACAAACAAAAGCCCATTTGGATGATCTTGCCGACCGTATTGATGCGGCATTAAAAGGGAAAGAATAAGTTTGTGATCAGCTAAAATACGCTGCACACGAAAATTCTACATATAAAGTTAAGCCTTTAAATCTTTCGATTTAAAGGCTTTTTTGTGTTTAAACTACAGCGCCATAAACTTAGGCTAGCAGTAAAGCGCTTTTACGATGCCCGAAGGCATCGGCCAGGTTTTACAGATCAGGCTTTACGCTTAAACAGCTTTAGGATCTTTTTGACTGCCATTGCAAAGGCAACTGCCAGTAATCCGGCAACTAAACCGGCACCAAATTCTTTTATTATTGAAGGAATACCCGGTAAAAGGTGATGCATGAAATCAATATTGTGTACAAAAATGCCACCCGAAACAAGGATCAATGCTATTGTTCCTACCACACTTAAAACTTTTATTACGATGGGTAGCGACCAAACCAGTAATTTACCCAGTACTGAAAGCGCTCCTTTTCCGTTCGAACGTTTAATTAACCGGTATCCTGCATCATCCATCCTAACAATTATAGCCACAATGCCATAAACCCCGATTGTAGCCAGAAGCGCTATAATCGAAACAGTTACAATCTGTAAGGTAATGCTTTCTTCCAGTACGCTGCCCAGCGCGATGATTACAATTTCGATAGAGAGGATAAAATCTGTAGTGATGGCAGATCTAACTTTTATCTTTTCCGCATCCTTATCTTCCTGTAAAACCTCTGTTGTTTCCTGATGGTGATCTGCAGAGCGATGAAAAAGATATTCTACAATCTTTTCAACGCCTTCATACGCGAGGTATATCCCTCCCAGTACCAAAATTATTTTTATGGCCACCGGAAAAAACACATTCAGTAATAGTGCTATCGGAACAATAATAAGTTTGTTGACCAATGAGCCCTTGGTAATCGCCCATAATACCGGAAGTTCTCTTGAAGAAAGAAAACCGGTTGATTTTTCGGCATTAACGGCAAGATCATCGCCCAATATTCCGGCTGTTTTTTTTGCAGCAAGTTTTGCGCTTACCGCAACATCATCCATTAAAGCACCTATATCGTCTAAAACTGCAAAAAAACCTGAAGCCATATCCTTATCTAATTGGGCATGCAAAATACCAAATCAATCTTAATCTGAAAGAAAAACATCAAAAGATTCACTAAAAACCCATACCGCCCCTACTTTATAGAAAAATAAGTACAGGAATTCAAATTCAGGAAGACAAAAAGAAATTAAACATATTCGGTTTAATAAATCGTTTTACTAACTTGCTTTTTAAATTAGATATCCCACAGGTAGAGATAAGCGGATTTAAAACTTGTGGGTTTATGGAAAAAATATGAAAAAACTCTTTTACACATTATTAAACTGCATTTTACCGTTCGCGTTTTTAGCCGGTACGGCCGATGCCCAGACCAAAAAACAACCTGTCGATTACGTAAATCCCTATATCGGGAACATCAGCCATTTGCTTGTTCCCACCTATCCCACCGTCCATTTACCCAATAGTTTGTTGAGGGTTTATCCCGAACGGGATAATTTCACCGCCAATACAATACATGGTTTGCCGCTGGTTATTACCAGCCACCGGGGTAGTTCGGCCTTTAACCTGAGCCCTTTCCAGGGCGACCTGAAAAACACCAGCCCCACCATAGCTTATGGTTATGATAACGAAATCATCAAACCTTATTATTATGAGGTTGATCTTGACGACTATGGCATCAATGTACGGTTTGCCCCCGCTCACCAATCAGGCATATACGATATCAGCTTTTCAAAATCCGGTCCTGCATATCTGATCATGAACACCAGAAATGGCGAACTATCGGTTAAAGAAAATGTGGTAAGCGGATTTCAGAAACTGGGTAATAACACCAGGGTTTATATTTATTTCCAAACCGATTTATCCCCTCTTGAGGCCGGAAAACAAAAGAATGGTCAAATTGATTCAAAAGATCAGTCCACATCGGGGCAGAATGCTTACCTGACATTAAAATACCCGGCCGGCACAAAAAAGATCAGGGCTCGTTACGGCATATCATTTATCAGCGTAGAACAGGCAAAGCGGAACCTTAACAGGGAAATAAGGGATTATGAGCTGGATAAAGTGGCTCAAAACGGCAGAAATATATGGAACCAAACCCTTGGAAAAATTGCTGTTGAGGGAACAGATGAAACGGCCAAAATTATTTTTTACACCTCACTTTACCGCACTTATGAGCGCATGATCAGTTTATCAGAAGATGGTCAGTATTTTAGTGCTTTTGATGGCAAGGTTCACAATGATAACGGCACTCCTTTTTTTACAGATGACTGGATTTGGGATACCTATAGGGCAACACATCCGCTACGTGTAATTATTGAGCCAAAAATGGAAGGCGATATGATTAACTCTTATCTCCGGATGGCCCAGCAGATGAACGACCACTGGATGCCCACTTTCCCGGAAGTTACCGGCGATAGCCGCAGGATGAACAGTAACCACGGCGTGGCCACTATAATTGATGCTTATAACAAAGGCCTCCGGAGCTTTAATCTCGAAGAAGCATATCAATATTGTAAAGCCGGGATCACCGAAAAAACACTGTCACCATGGTCGTCAAAAAAAGCAGGTGTTTTAGATCAGTTTTTTAAAGATAAGGGATACTTTCCGGCATTACCTCCCGGAGAAAAGGAAACTGCGCCCGAAGTTCATGGTTTCGAAAAGCGCCAACCCATAGCGGTAACTTTGGGTACGGTTTACGATGAGTGGTGCCTGGGCAACATTGCCGGGCAACTTGGCAAAACCGATGAAGCAAAATATTTTTTAGAGAAAAGCAAAAGCTATCACACCGTGTTTAATCCCGATACCAAATTCTTTCATCCGAAAGATATTGATGGCAAATTTATCCAACCTTTGGATTATCGCTTTTCGGGTGGATTAGGGGCAAGGGAAACCTACGATGAAAACAACGGCTGGCTTTACCGCTGGGATGTGCTACACAACATAGGCGACCTGGTTGATATGATCGGTGGAAAACAGGCTTTTGTTGATGAGCTGGAAAAAATGTATGATACACCGCTGGGAAAAAGCAGGTTTGATTTTTATTCGCAACTGCCAGACCATACGGGTAATGTTGGACAGTTTTCTATGGGTAACGAACCGGCCATGCATATCCCCTATCTTTACAACTATGCAGGCCAACCGTGGCGTACCCAGAAACGTGTACGCAGCTTACTTACCCAATGGTTCCGTAACGACCTGATGGGTATCCCGGGCGATGAAGATGGCGGTGGTTTAACCTCTTTTGTAGTTTTTTCGCAAATGGGTTTTTATCCAATTACCCCGGGTATACCTATGTATGTTATTGGTAGTCCTACATTTTCTAATGTAAAACTGGATATCGGGAATGGTAAAAAATTCGAAGTAACCTGTTTGAATTATGCACCCGAAAATAAATACATACAATCTGCAAAGTTAAACGGGCAGGTTTGGAATAAATCGTGGTTCTCGCACGAGGATTTAATGAAAGGTGGAAAACTGGAACTAACTATGGGTAAACGCCCGAACAAATTATGGGCATCGGAGGAAAGTTCTATTCCCCCTTCTTTTAAAATGCCTGCAAAATAATATCCATGCCAAAACCGCATGGATTTTGGCATCAACTTCTTGTCGCATACCTTGCTATAAATGCATGGTATGCGGCAGGTAAATGCAGTCGCACAGCTCTAATCCTCTACTTCCACCAGGTTTTAACTAAAAATTCTCACTATTTAGCATCTTTGTTTCCAGGCATATATCTATTTGTGATTCCATACGATTAAAAATCTCCAATCGCTTAAAAACTTTTAATGAAGTTGATCAGTTAGGTTGGTATGGATATCAAAAAAAGCAACAACCTTTTCCGAACGGCAACTTCTATTGTGTTGTACGTTGCCGGGCTGATCATTTTACTCTGGTTTTTATATAAAATACTCAGTGTGCTGTTACTGGGGATTTTTGCAGTTGTACTGGGCATTATCATCAATGCCCCGGTTAGCCGACTGGAAAGAAAAGGGCTGAAACGCTGGTTGGCTTCCCTGATTGTTTTTGTGCTGATTTTTGCTACAATGGGCTTACTCGGCTGGATGGTTGTGCCGCATTTAAGCGATCAGTTGGATGTGCTGATCGGGAATATCCCTAAATATTACGCATCTGTTAGTGGTTACCTTGATAGGGTATTGGCTAAATTTCCTGAATTGCAAAAGGAGATCAAAGACGGCGGCATGTCGGTATCTTCAGCTATTCCTTCCATTGGCAATACGGTTATGGGGATTGGTAATTTTTCTTTTTCAGTGCTTGGAAATCTATTTGTGTTTATTGTTTTCATCTGCATGGTGGTATTTTTTGTAGGTAGCCCCAGGCCTATTGTGGAGCTGTATATCACGGTTTTCCCAATCCATCAGCGCCAAAAAGCTGAAGATGCGCTTAAACACACTTCGGTAATGTTAATCGGCTGGATGAAATCGAACCTGATTGGTGGCGCTATTGAAGCGGTTGTGGTATATGGCTTTCTCACACTCATGAACGTACCCGGGGCTTTGGTTTGGGCTGCACTCGCGTTTTTTTCGGAACTAATCCCTAAAATCGGTTTTTACATTATGGCTATTCCGCCTACCTTGGTTGCACTCTCGGTGAGCCCTGCTACGGCGTTTTGGTGCCTGGTGTTTTTTCTATTGCTTAACGAGCTGGTTTCGGATTTTCTGATGCCGAAACTCCGGTCATCCACAATGAATATCCATCCGATGTCTTCCCTGTTCCTGTTACTTGCGATGGGTATGGCTTTTGGTTTAACCGGTGCCTTACTCGCAACACCAATGGCGGCTGTGATAAAAGCTTATTATGAAGAATTTTACACCAACTGCAGGTTAAAGGACGAATTGGTAGAAGACCGTATTGATGCGGTTGTCTACCCTTAAAACCCAGAAGCTTTTTAAATGAAAGAGCCTGTATCATAAATAAAATGATCAGGCTCAATGTGTTTTACGGATGGCCACTTCCACCGGCAGCACCATAAATCTGCCCTGTTGCATAACTACCTGAATTATCGGCCAGCTGCACATAAATAGAGGCCAGTTCAGCAGGCTGTCCCGGTCTTCCTAAAGGTGTTGCCTTCCCAAATTCTTCGATGGCATTCTGCGGCTGTCCACCACTGGTTTGAAGCGGGGTCCATACCGGCCCCGGAGCTACGCCATTTACCCTGATGCCTTTCGGGCCCAGTTGTTTGGCAAGCGATTTTACAAAAGCAACGTTTGCCGCCTTGGTTTGAGCATAATCGAAAAGATTTTCTGAAGGATCATAGGGCTGTACCGAACTGGTTGAAATAATTACGGAACCAGGCTCAAGGTGAGGCAGCGCTGCTTTGGTGATCCAGAAGGGGGCATAAATATTGGTTTTTATAGTCATATCAAATCCCTCCGAGCTGATATCCGCAAGTGAATCAACTGCCTGCTGGTGTCCGGCATTATTCACCAGGATGTCTATCCCACCCAGCTTTTTTACTGCGCCAGCTACCAGCTCCACACAGAAGCTTTCAGAAGTAATATCACCGGATATTCCAAATCCATTCCTCCCTGCCTCTTCTATCAGCGCCAGTACTTCATCAGCATCAGACTGCTCCTGTGGCAGATAGCCGATCACTACATCTGCGCCTTCCCTTGCATAGGCAATAGCTGCCGCCCGGCCAATCCCCGAATCGCCTCCGGTAATCAACGCCCTTCTTCCTGTAAGTCTTCCGGTTCCTTTATAGGTTTTTTCACCGTGATCCGGAACCGGGTCCATTTTTGATGCCAGCCCCGGAACGGCCTGCGGCTGTTTAACAAATGGAGGCTGTGGATATTTTGTTCTTGGATCCTCTAAGGATTGTATTTTCTTTTCAGTCATTTCCATTGATGATTTTCTTCGGGCCTTAAACATACTGCCCATACACCCTGGCCGTGGATAATGGGCGGGCCTTTAAAAACTAAAGGTTATCCAATAAATCCAACACCGTAAATCTGTTAATTGTTCTCGGGAAAATAAAAGCATTGGATAGGGAAAGTTGAATACAGCCAACATTACCTTGTTGTAGTTCATTTAAGTGTCTACAGAAATTATAGTATCTCTTTCCGTACATAAATTAGTCTCACAATAGGGAAATAATAATAAAATGATTATTTTTGCTCTGCAAAACGGGAATTACCGGACCATCCCTTTGAAAGATTGATCACATTTATCACTTAAGAACAGAAAACATGAAAAAATTATCTATTGCATTGATTTGTATGTTTTTCGCATTTGCCACCATGGCTGGCGATGTAAACACCGGAAAAACATCGGGGAACCCAATCAGGGTTGAGTTAGACCTCAACAATAGTTCAAGGAATAGCAATACCGCGAGTGCATTCCGTATTCAAAAGCCTTTCACTTTTCACGATTCCTGCGGACAAACCATCACCGTATATGTGAGCGCTCCAAATGGAACGTACTGGGCGGACATGGGTGTTGTTGCAGGCCATTACATGCTCGACCACATGAACAGCTCAGGATGTTACATCCCATAGGTTAGCTGGATTTTTAAGGTATACGGAACAGATTACCAGAAACCATATACCCAACACCCGTTTCGAATTGATACTAAGGGATGGTCCCCATTAAACATCAGTCTGTATCCAAAAAATTATCACCTTTCTCAAGGTAGGTTTTCAATATCTTGGTGGATTCCTCCACAAGTAGAGAATGTAAACGATCCATAATAAATGATTTTGGTGCTAGCACTACATTCCCTGTTCCTGAAAACATCTAAAATACTAAGCACTAAGACTATAGACAGCTACCACTGTGAGTCCATCAGCTGTTTACCCTTAAATAATCTGATTGAAATCTAAGTTATTAATGATGATGCTCCCTTAGGGGCAAGCCATTAGAATAATAAAAAAGATAATGATTCAACTGCTGGACCTAGTCGAAACCGATGAAAAAAATATATTCAAAAATTCCCAGCTCAATGCTAAAAACCCTTCCCAGTTTGTTTTATCAGAAGCCTTGCGTAAATTGCATACTTTATCCAATCGCATGATGTCCAATTTTGAAGCGCTTTTTACTTACATCCACGAAACAGCTGGCAAATCCCTGTCAGCGCAGGACAAACAGTTGTTGATGGTGCACTTCAAACCTAAAAAACTGCGCAAACGGCAATACTTCCTGCAGGAAGGCGACGTATGCAGGTATATTGGATTTATCACCAAAGGATCCGCGAGAACCTTCACGGTAGATGAAAAAGGGAATGAACATATCCTGAAACTCTCGCTTGAAAACTGGTGGCTGGCCGATTTTGAAAGTTTCTATAAATTAACGCCCAGCCGTTTCAATATAGAAGCACTCGAGGAACTGGAAGTTTTACAAACCACAAATGCTGAAATTGAGGACGTACTTAAACAGATCCCCGCATTTTTGGAGATGTCTAGCGTTATCAATCAAAATTACACCATTGCTAACCAAAAAAGGATCGAAGCTGCCATGACCTATACCGCTGAAGAGCGTTACGGGGATCTGGTGCGTAACTATCCACAATTTCTAAAACGGTTCCCGCAAAACATGATCGCCTCTTACCTGGGCCTCTCCAGGGAAACTTTAAGCAGGCTCAGGAAAAATGCGCTCAAATAACCGTCCTGATTTTTCCGCTCCCCTGCGCGCGCTATTTCCCCAATCAAACAAAAACACCTATCAAACAAACAGTTAACTGTAGTCAGGTGATTTAAGTCACGCTTGCCTATTGCCTTAAATCACAGGTACTTTATGATCCAGCTCACGCGCCAGTTTATAAGAGCTTTGCATCTTTGAATGTGCTCCAGAAGCCAAAATAGAACTGGAGAAATTAAACATGTTAACATTTAAAATCATGAAAAATTTAGAAAATAAAGTAGCTGTAGTTACCGGTGCATCAAAAGGGATAGGTGCATCGATTGCAAAACACTTTGCTGCAGCAGGCGCAAAGGTAGTGGTGAATTATGCATCAAGTAAGGAAGGTGCGGACCGGGTGGTTAAAGAGATTACCGAAAACGGAGGCCTGGCCATTGCAGTGCAGGCAGACATATCGGATGAAGCAGATGTGATCAGGTTGTTCCAGGAAACAGATAAAGCTTTCGGCGCGTTGGATATCCTTGTCAATAACGCGGTTTACCAGGGATATTTACCCATTGAACAAGTTTCGGCAGACGCTTTTCATAAGCATTTCAATGTAAATGTTTTAGGTCCTATATTAACTATCCAGGCATCTCTGAAAGCCTTTGGCAATAAGGGTGGCAATGTGATCAACATCAGTTCGGGAGCAAGTAAATACCCCCTTCCAGGCGCATCCTTGTATTCTGCTACCAAGGCGGCATTAGATGCCATTACAATTGCGCTATCCAAAGAACTGGGCGCAAAAAACATACGCATCAATTCCATCTTACCTGGCGCCACCGATACCGAAGGAGCCAATAGCGCAGGCGTTACGCCTGGCAGTGAATACGAAAAAATGTTTGTTTCCAAAACACCGCTTGGTCGCAGGGGTTTACCGGAGGATATAGCCAAAGCGGCTGTGTTCCTTGCCTCAGATGACGCAGCCTGGATTACAGGCGAGCAGATCGGCGTTTCGGGTGGTATGTACGGTTTTTAACCCCACATTAATGGAAAAACAACCAAACCGGCCAAAATCAAAAGATCCCTCTTCTAAAAGAAGCAGGGATTTTTTGTTTTCCCAAATTGCTGTAATCGCTTGCTTATTTGAAAATTGCGCTTCCCACATACAGCACAGTCCTGCTATTGATACATCATCCGCTCAAGAGGATATAGGCAAGAAAATGCACCTTGGGGCAGAGATGATAGGACGTAAATGTTTAAAGATGAACCATGCCCCTAAAAGAAAAAAACAGCCAATTGAAAGAATCAATGTAGCCAACTCTAAACAACAAAACTCTAAACTTCATGATTAGCCTCTATACCAGACCACAGTAAATCAACGTACTTTACTGAAAACAAACGATCTGGCACCCTGACTGAATAGCATCTGACCACCCTCCGGCTTAAAAACGATCTTGATCCCTGCAGTATCAAACCTGAAGGTATTGTCGGAGACAGCCTGCAAGGGAAAGCCTGACTGCCCTGTTGCCTGGGCCTGGAGCTGTCCATTGCTTTGCGAAATGGTGATTTTGACTGGCAATCCTGCACTGGAATATTCCCCTGTATAGCTTTTGAGCAGTTCAGCAGAGAGTTTGATTTCCCGGAAAGAGGGCAAATCAAAAGGCATATTGTTAGCCATGGAGAGCATGGCGATGGTAATTTCGTTCAGGCTGTACTGCTGGCCATTGATGGACATGGCCAAACTGATCCCGCTTTTGGGGAAGCTAGCAAGCATACTGAATGACCCAAAGGTCGCCCCATTGTGCCCGAAACCGCTCTGGCTATAAAAAGGTACCATCATCAACCCCATTCCAAATAACTGCTCACGGTCAAAGCTGCACATCTGGGCAAAGCTTTTTTCGCTGACCAGTTTGCCTGAGGATAATGCACTTAGGAATTTCAGCATATCTACAGGGGTCGAAAGCACATCACCCACGCCTATTACGTTGGGGAAATACATATCGGTGATCTGAGTCCAGTAGTCTCTCCTACCATAAGCGCTGGCCTCTAAAGTTCCTTGGTTGTTAGGCACACCCGATAAAGTATGCTTTAGGCCTACCCTTTTAGCAATGCGGCTATCCAATGCTTCCGGATAGGATTTACCGGTAATCTTTTCAATGATGCCGGCCAGGATCAGGTAACCGGAGTTGCAATACAACTGTTTGGATCCCGGCGCAAAATGCGGTGCTTTTTTAGCGATACTGTCCAATATCTGCTCCCGGGAATGTTTGCCCGCTATCCATCGTTTATCAGTAAGGTCATTTACAAAATCCATCAGGCCGCTCCGGTGGGAAAGCAACTGCCCGATGGTAATTTCACTGGCACCGGGCATTTTGGGATAAAATCGGGCAAGCCGGGTATCAAGGGATAGTTTACCTTCCTCGATAAGCTGGAAGATCATGGTTGCAGTAAAAACCTTGGTGATTGAGCCGATACGGTACCTGGTCAGGGAATCCGACAAAAGCGTATCTTTCTCTACTGCTCGGAATCCCAGGCTGCGCGCATAAACCTGCTTGCCATCTTTACGGATGACAAAAGTGCCCATGGCTTTGTGATTTGAATCCAGTATATTGAAAAAACTGTCCAGTTTAGCAGTATTAACCTGCTGCCCCTGCGCACGGCATAAAATCGTGGCCAGTAAGAGCATAATAATGTATTTCATTGGTGTTGGCGTTAATCGGAGGTGAATATAGGAAATAACCTGCATTTCGGGCAAAGCAGCCTCTAAACAATGCGGCCGCAGGCAAAAGTCCACACGCCGTCAATCGCTGCTAAAACAGGGCTAAAAACTCTGGGACTAACTCCGATCCCATTTAACGGAAAGATTCTAAAACGCTATTTTTTCCAGTATAGGGTCAACCTGATCCGCTGCGTTCCAGCAGAAAAAATAAGGTTCAGATCCGCATGCACCTCCTGAGTCTCCCAAAGTGTATTCTGGTTAAGGTATTTTTGTCCCTCATCATCAACTGTTTTTGGCTTTTCATCAGCCTGGGCAGGCTTGCCGAATGTTTTGATAAGCTGCACCCTGATCCGCTCATATTCACCCGTATAGACTTCCAGTTTCCCGCCCTGTTCCTTCCGGCTCTCCAGTATATCTTTCAGGTCCCCGTAACGCCCCTTCTCCCAGTCGTAAGAAACCAGGCGAAGCAATGAATCCTTTGGCGTAAAAAAATATTCCGCATAAAGGGGAAGCGCACTAAGGGCCTTGCGTTGCACAATGACCGGGTTTACCGTCTGATAGCGGTCAGCTAAAGGATAGTAATCCTTGGAAAGCGATACATTCTGGGAAAGAAATTTTGCATCTGGATCAAGTTTCCTTTCAAAAGCGATCACCTCGGAAATTTTACTCTGTTTGGTCCAGACACTTTCCTGGGAAAAGCTTACCCCACCGCACAAAAGCAATGAGAGGGTTAAAAAGATTATTTTCATGGCCTGAAGTTACAACATTGCGAGAAAAAAATGTTAATGACATATCGTAATTCAAAACCACACGTTTCGTGCAGAGCGCAGATATCCTATATTTTTCTAAATGTCCACGCCCTTTTTTCAGCACCTTCGTTTTTCCCACATCCACCCTGTACAGAAACAAAACAGGCCATACAGTAAACGTTAATAAAAATAATCGAATTAGCCACCATGGCGCAATTTATCGAACGCTACGTGAGCGTATGCAGGGGCATCCTTTTGGAACAAAAGATACAGCGGAAGACGCAACCCTTTAGGGGCAAACCCAAACAATCAAGATAAAAATCTTACAGCATTTCTAATCTTTAGTAAATGATTATCTTCGCATATGAAAACCAAACGCCCTCTACTTTATTTTTTCTGTGTGCTGATCGGTTCAGCTCTGATCTTACCAGCCTGTGCACAGCAACACGAAAAAAATACTCAGGAACAGGAAAGCCCAAAATCCATGGACAGTACCCAAACCTCCCCAAAAGCTGCTGCAAAGCCCGCAGAAAAGAACCTTGATAAGATGCTTAGCGGGTTAAAAGAATCAATGATCTCCTATCTGAAAAGCGCGGAGCCTCCATACACGATGGATGACATCGATAGCTGTGAAAAGATACTTAAGGCTTACATCGTCGCTATCAATGCTTCCAAAAGCAAAGAACAGGGCATGGAAATAGTTAAGACGACTGTACTTAATCTCAATAAGTTAAACGGCAAAACGGAAGAAAGCCTGATCGAAACAAGCGAACGTGAACAGATAGCGGAAATCATCGTTCTGGCTGCTAGCCGCAAAGGCTACAATACCGTGGATGAGGACATCACCGAAGAATGGCGGGAATGGTAAAAACCATTATCCTTGCAACATATCTTTAGCCAAATGAAAAACAGACCCGTTTTTATACTGATACTGATCTGCCTGCTGGCAGGTTTGTCTTCTTGTTGCGATCAAATAACCATGAAAATAAAGTATCAACAGACAGTCTGGTCAAAGCGACAGAAAATATCGCCATTGGCAAGGCCCGGTTCAGGACCTCAGAAAAAGAATTTAATCTCCTCTTCCCTGATTCCCTTGTTGACCTGGACGGCAAGAAATATATCTTAAGTGCTTATTTTGATAAAACCGGAGGGCTTAACAAAGTATACATGATCGATAAAGCGACTTTTGATAACCAAAATTCGATAACAACCTATTTGAAAGGATGGATTTGATCAAGCGGCATTTCACCAGTACCTATGGGGAGCCAAAGGAGGATCTGGGTTACCCTACTCAGGAAAAAATGTTAAACGGGAAGCTATTTGAATCCTGCACATGGGAGGTTGGCAGAAAAAGAATTTTGATCGGAATTGCCCTTGAAAAAACAAATCGATCTTGCTGATAGTTTTTGTGCGGTGCCTATATGGTCATTCGGCTTGCATATTATCCATATTCTGCGCAATAAGAGATTTGTTCTTAAATCGATGTTCTTAAGAGCATTAAAAGGAATGGCTGAAACAGCCATTCCTTTTTAGCCAGTTACCCTTAGTGACTGTATTAATCCATCAGAAATTTCTAAATGATAGTTCAATACAATCGGACTTCCGTCAAAGTTCCCCTCAACCTTAACTTTAAGTTTGCTTTGCAAACCATTTTCTTCAAAGTCAAGGGGCTCCATTGTAGCGCTGTATTTTTCGTTGGCATCTGTAATCCATTCTTCTATTTCTTTCTTTCCCTTATGGGTTTTGCCATCATCATGGACAATTGCAGTTTGGGAAAAACAATTTGCATAATCAACACTATCGAAATTGTTTTGCGTCCTTACAAGTTCTGATACGATCTCTGGTAATTTCATTTTTATTATGTTTTTGAGGTTATGAGATAGTAGGTACAGTTCCACCGTCGATTATATAATTTGTTCCTGTAAGATAATTTGCTCTTGGTGAAACCAAAAAGCCAACCAATTCCGCAACTTCCGAAGGCTCCGCGGGTCTTCCATACGGAATTCCTCCCAAAGCATCCATTACACCTTTTTGAGCCTCGTCAACAGAAATTTTTGAGTTTCTGGCAATTTCACCCAACCAGGCTACCGATGCTGAGGTATTTATCCATCCCGGCGAAACAGCCAGTACGCGTATACCTTTTGGCGTAACTTCATTCGACAGACTTTTGCTGTAATTAAGCAATGCTGCTTTTGAAGCTGCATACGGCAAAGTAGAATCGTAAAGTGGCAGTTTGCCCTGGATTGAAGCGATATGAATGATAACACCATCTTTACGATCGATCATTTGAGGTAAAAATCCCCTGTCCAAACGAACCGGGGCAAGTAAGTTTGCCTGTAGTGTTGATTCCCAATCCCCATCACTTAGTGCATTAAACCCACCTGCCGGGGTTGTCGATGAACCCAGGTTATTAATCAAAATATCAAGCCGACCGTAAGCCGAAAGCACCTTACCTACCAATTTATTTGCCCCTTCTGCCGTACTTAAATATGCGGCAATGAAATGTAGTTCGCTATTCTCCGTTTCCGCTGCATTTCTTGCAGAAATAATTACCGTTGCGCCAGCCTGTACAAGTCTTTCTGCTATAGCTTTTCCGGCACCTTTTGTACCTCCTGTTACCAGGGCGATTTTGCCCGATAACTCATTATTGAAATTAAAAGTTTGTTCCATTTGAACCTCCTGTTTTCAAGGCATTTTCGCCTGTTAAATAATTGTTAAAGTTGAATTTCTGTTCCATCATCTTTTATTGTGGTACAAATCTAGAAAGTATGCAACCTTTTGACAATGAGGGAAAATCGAATTGCATAGGGATAATTTTATCCCCTATTGTGCAATTTGGAACATTGGATTAGATTTGCTGAATGTACGAGAGAAAAATACCTTTGAACCTGAATTGTGGACTTGACCTTATTGGCGAAGTCCTGTATGGAAAATGGAAAATCCGTTTGTTATGGTTTATAAATGAGGGGCATAAACGTCCCAGCGAATTGCAACGTAAAATTTCGGACGCCTCAAGAAGAGTTTTGAATATGCAATTAAAGGAACTGGAGCAGCACGAATTGATTACAAAAGTTATCTATGCAGTTGTTCCTCCAAAGGTTGAATATAGTCTTACTGATTTTGGAAAAACGCTGATACCCATAATTGCTGCACTGGGTCAGTGGGGCGATGACAATGAAACACGATTACGATCTCTTATACTAAAAGAAAATGTGTAAGCTATCCAATGTAAATTCAACCTCACTGGAATGAGCCGGCGTTCCAAGCGCGCTGATTTTCTGATTAACTGAGACCATTTTTTTTAACAGAGTAGATCAAACTAATCCCTGTTCAAAGATCTACAAACAAATCCTTAACAGATAATCCATATAAACAGAAAAAGCTTAGGTAGCATCAACAGAGGATACCTAAGCAGAGCACTCCAATTAGACCACCTTCCTAACACCCGTTTCGAATTAAACACTAAGAGATGGTCCCCATTAATCATCAGTGTGGATTTACTCAATGAACCCCGCTAATCTACTCCTGAAAATCTTTATGAGACTGGGCAAAAAGCTTTTTCACCTAATCAGAGATTAGGCGATTGTGCACCAAATTGATATAAAACACAAAAAAGCCTTCAAATCTTTCGGTTTGAAGGCTTTTTGCTAGTGTCGGGATGGCAGGACGAACCCTCCGTATCCAATATATTGATTATCAGTATTTTATACACATATTTTTTAGTGGTGCTAGAATAAGGGATTGCCTTTTTTAGCCGATAAAACCACATTTCTAACCCGGTATTTTTACCAAGTCTAAAACTGTTTAAACTGATGTAAAAGTAATCAAAATCATGGTAATTATTGCAAAAAATAAAACTTTAACGAACTGTAATGTATAAGCTCAATGCATTATCGTCCAATCGCTTTTTCACCGGCTAAGGTCATAATTGTACTAGTAGCTATTGCTGCCATTTTACCATCACCGCGTGTAATTTCACAGATATAATGGCTGATACTTTTTCCGTTTTGCAGCGGACGGACTTTTGCCCTCAGCACGTCATTAAATACGGGACGATAAAAATTAATTTTAAGTTCTATACTTGTAAAAGATTCATCTTCCAATATAAGGGTGGAATGTGCAGTGCCCATTGCCGCGTCCGCCAATTCGGTAATTAAACCACCATGTATTGTACCTTGCTGGTTGCCATGTAATTCTGTTGATGTCTCAATCTCTATTATTGCAGTACCCATACCTATTTCCTTTATATCCATTCCGAGTGTCAACGAAATGGGAGTTGGATATCGCATAGAGGTTTGCATTCCTTGTTTTAGTGTTTTATTAACCAGTCGGTTCAGGTAGTCGATTATTGATAGTTTCATTAGTCTTTTTTAATCCCTATAGTTTTACCAAGTTGTTCTGTTTTTTAATAAGTAAAGCAATATGTTGATCGCAAAAATCACTAAGCTGCCTGATTTTTATATCAGCTATATTAAATCTGCTATCATGGAAATTTCCCTTTTCAGGAACTGCCACTACACTCATGCCAGCGGCAAGGGCAGCCTGAATGCCACGTGCCGAATCCTCAAATACAATACATCTCGATGGTGGGGTGCTAAGCTCAGATGCCGCTTTTATATAAATGTCGGGGCTAGGCTTACCTTTGTCTACAAAATCTGAAGACACGGTAATATCAAAACAATGCTCTATTTGCAGCTTACGAAGCACTATGGGTATAAGACACTGTGGCGAATTTGTGGCCAGTCCTATTTTGTAGCCCGATTGCTTAAAATAGTGCAGTAATGCTATACTGCCAGGCATCATTACCCCGTTATTACCGATAAGTTCACCAACCTTTTGTATTACAGTTTGTTCTACATCTTCTAAGCTCTTTTGCGCCCAGGGTTTATGGCTGAACCAATGGGCGGTTACCTCCCTGGTGGTCATCCGGCTGGTTTTGATGGACAATTCTTCCGTTACCTCAATGCCCAGGCTCCCAAATACTTCTTTTTCGGCGGTTCTCCAAAAGGGTTCAGAATCAATCAACAAACCGTCCATATCAAAAATTGCTGCTTGAAACATATTGATCTTATAGTTTGTTTGAATTCAATGGTTGTTTACTGATGTGATTCATGTTGATAAACCAAATACGTAGCTGGTAAATTCAATTCATCGTGTTGGGATGTCCCTGGTTGTCTTTGAAATCCATTGCTTTCAAAAAAAGAAATAACTGGGTTATCAAGATATTCATTCACCCAGACCGCTTCAACACGCTTGCAAACTGACAGGCATTTCTCTAAAAGTGTTTTTTTCACTTCTTCTTCCGGGTATTTTTCTAATATTGCAAAATCTGCAATCCGAAGTGAACGTTTATTTTCCAATAACAGGGGATGTTTGCCTTTTGATGTAATTTTAGCATAGCCCGCAATATTATCGTCAACATACACCGTAAGCCACTGGTTAGACATACTGTTCATCTCACTAACAAGGTATTTTGGATTGAATTGTTCTTCGATGTATGATTCAATGGTTCTCTGATCAAGAATTGAAGAAAATTTTTCATAGGCTAAATCTTTTGTTAGTTTCAAAAGCATTTTTGTACCACCCTCTGTTGCGATTGTAAATTTTGTAGTTACATTCATATCAATAAAATTTTAACAAATGTAGCTAGCCTTTGAAAACGATACACGATACACACTATGCAATAAAGAGCAGTACAGATGGTCCTTTAGTATGTTATCAATGAAAACCTCTGGTAACTATCGGAATAGAGGATTATTACTTAAAAAAGCCAATTATTCTGAGCATAAGTTAAGCCCGATTATGGAGATAATAAGGGTCAGCAAGAAGAACACCCTTCCAAAACTAACCGGCTCTTTAAATACGATAATCCCGGCCAAAACCGCTCCGGCAGTCCCAATACCGGTCCAAACGGCATAAGAACTACCAATGGGCAGTTGTTGAACAGCCCTGGATAACAGTAATAAACTAATTACCAGGCTAAGCATAAACCCACCTAACCAGCAGTAGAAAGCCATTCCTTCGGACACCCTCAATTTGCCAAGGCAAAATGCGAATAATACTTCAAAAAGACCCGCAGTTATCAAAAATATCCAATTCCAGTTCATGAAAACACCCATTATATAAAGTCATGGTTAGTACCATTGCTTAACAAAAATATTCCATTCAACTGTCAAATAACTGGTACAGACCATGAAATACCGAAGGGTACAGATGCTATCGTAATCGCTGGCCGACAAGCCGAATGGCCTCAATCCGTTTTGGAGAAAAGGTGTCAGCAATGACAACCCTGAAATACTTGTTAAAAGTATCCATAAAAGAGAAGGTGTATCCAGGTGTGAACCTTACTCCGATTTTTTCACACTGATCATAGAAATAGCCCATATCGACTTTGTCTGGCATTTTTACCCACACATTATAACCACCACAAGGCGTTACAATACAAGTGTTTTCAGGAAAATGTGTAGCAATTAAATTAATTGCGAAATAAGCATTTTTGGCTAACTGCATCCTGAAAGCCCTCACATGCCGGTCATAGGTACTACCAGTAACCAGTCGATTGACAGTTTCCTGATAAAGCGGAGATACCGTACTTCCTAAAGTGAATTTTATCTGCTCTGCACGTTCCACAAACTTTCCTGCATTAAGCCATCCAAGCCTTATTCCCGGGGCAAGTGTTTTTGCGTATGATGCATAAGTCAAAACCAGTCCGCTGTCATCGAAGCTTTTAATGGTGGTTGGCCTGTGTCCCTGAAAATGCAGGTCGCCATAGATATCGTTCTCGATAACTGCCACATTGTGGAGTCTTGCAATTGCCAACAGCGTTATCTTTTGATCGTCCGTCAATATTATTCCCGTAGGGTTATGGAAGTTTGGTGTTACAATAACTGCTTTAACAGCATTTTTTTCACAGGCTTTCCTAAATAAGTCTGTATCAAAACCGTTATCCGGGTCGACAGGAATCTCAATTACCTTTAGCTTTAAAACCCTTATAACTTCCAATATTGAAAATACACAAGGGCTTTCTACCGCTACAACGTCCCCCGTATCACAAATTGCCGTTAATGCAATATATAATGCCTGCAATGCACCATCTGTGATCACCAATTCATCCGGATGAAAGCTTGTTTGATAACCAGCAGCCCGCCTAACAATATTATCTTTTAGTGCAGGTAAACCGTTCGAAGGATAATAGCGTAATAATCCGGCCCCCTGCTCCCTAATTACTTGTTGCATGGTACGCAGCAACAACTTTTGCGGTATCAATAAATCGCCGGGAGCTGCCACATTAAACTCAGAGATTTTCCGTCCGATTCTCAGCGAGGTTGTAAGCGCTAGATGATCTTTAAATATGGCATCCCTGACTATTGGAAGATGTTTGGACTTTACGATCCCAGTTTCTTTATATGCCCTGTTGCTGACATAATATCCGGATTTTGGCACGCTCTCCACTAACCCGTTTATTATAAGATACTCGTAGCCATCCTGCACGGTACTGATACTAATATGGTACCGCTCTTTTATTTCCCGTACAGATGGCAACTTATGTCCTGGCTTGAAAAGCCCGTCTTTGATGTTTTTTTCAATAACGGTAGTGAATACCTCGAACCTATATGCCTTCATCTGTATTGGTTTTTTTTATATGTACTGTATCTGTACCGCAAATTTAATACTTTTAATTTTGGGAAAAATAATGAAATGGCCCTAAGTTATAATATTGATACACCCCAGGAGTTAAGAACCCTGCCCATATCTTCGTTAGCGGATTTTTGTGAAGAACTGCGTTTTTCCCTGATTGACAATATTTCATTAAACGGAGGCCATTTTAGTTCAAACCTGGGTGTTGTTGAGCTTACCGTAGCATTGCATTACGTATTCAATACACCAGAGGACAAACTTGTTTGGGATGTTGGGCATCAGGCGTATCCGCATAAACTTTTAACAGGGAGGAAAAGCCTCTTCCACACTAACAGACGACAGGGAGGAATCAGTGGTTTTCCTTGCATGGAAGAAAGCGAGTTTGATGCTTTTGGCACCGGACATTCTTCAACATCAATTTCGGCCATTTTGGGTATGGCTTGTGCAGCGAGGTACCGGAATGAACTAAACCGGCAACACATCGCTGTAATAGGCGACGGAGCATTGACTGCAGGATTGGCATTTGAAGGGTTGAACAATGCTGGGTTTGAAAAAGCCAATATGCTCATTGTCCTAAACGACAATAATATGTCGATTGATCCCAATACAGGGGCACTACAAAGTTACCTTACGGAATTGACCGCCGGCAAACAGTATAATGCGCTGAAATCACGCATTAAAAGATTATTGTTACTTATCGGCCAGGATAACAATTGGCCTCTTGCGAAAATCAGGCAGCTTGAAAAAATTATTAAAGCTGGTATTTTAGATTATAGTAATTTCTTTGAAGCTTTGGATATTCGGTATTTCGGGCCTGTAGATGGACACGATATTCAAAAGCTAATTAGCATCCTCGAAAAGCTGAAGGATATACCAGGCCCAAAAATACTGCATTGCGTAACGGTCAAAGGTAAAGGATATCTGCCAGCGGTCACAGATAAGGCGAACTGGCACGCCACGGGTAAGTTTAACAGGCAATCAGGTGTGAGATTACAAGATGAAAAACAACATGGTATTAAAACTTTCCAGGAAGTGTTCGGTGACACATTGTTAAAACTTGCCCGAAAAAACAAACGTATTATTGCCATCACCCCCGCTATGTTATCAGGAAGTGCCCTGACAACAATGAAGAAGGAAATGCCGGACCGTGTTTTTGATGTAGGGATCACAGAGCAACATGCCGTTACCTTTTCTGCTGGCCTGGCAGCAGACGGATTGATACCATTTTGTACGATATACTCTACTTTTTTACAGCGAGCCTATGATCAGGTTATCCACGACGCTGCGCTCCAAAAGTTAAATATCGTTTTCTGCATCGACCGGGCAGGAGTAGTTGGTCCTGACGGACCAACACATCATGGTGCTTTTGATATATCTTTTCTGCGATGTGTGCCCAATATTATCGGTGCCTCCCCAATTGACCTGGAAGATTTCAAAAATCTTCTTTACACTGCGCAAGATAAAAAGGAACATGGCCCTTTTGCTATCCGTTACCCTAAAGGCATTGGAATAGCCCAGGATACCAATTCTGCATTTATGAAACTGGAAATAGGAAAAGGCAGAAAGATCAGGGATGGTGAACACATTGCTATACTTTCCCTTGGTCCGGTTGGGCAATATGCAATAGAAGCATGTAAGGAGCTGGCGTTGGAGCAAATAGAAGTAGCACACTACGATCTGCGGTTCTTCAAACCGCTTGA
The DNA here is from genome assembly GCF_003315595.1 of Pedobacter miscanthi. Classification (GTDB taxonomy): domain Bacteria; phylum Bacteroidota; class Bacteroidia; order Sphingobacteriales; family Sphingobacteriaceae; genus Pedobacter; species Pedobacter miscanthi. The sequence continues at coordinate 287,771 of NZ_QNQU01000002.1, forward strand.
TGAAAAGATTTTGCACCAGGTATTCCAAAAATTTTCAGTCGTCGTCACCATCGAAGACGGCAGTATTACCGGAGGTGTGGGTAGCGGCGTAATGGAATTTATGGTAGAGCACGGATATTCACCAGTCCTAAAACGCCTGGGATTACCAGACACATTTGCCTCCCAAGGCACACAGCAGCAAATACATGAACAGTATGGGTATGACAAAAAATCGATCATTGGGCTAATCAAAAAACTGCACCATAACTTTTCAATTATCAACAGTAAGAAATAAGTTCAATCACTCTTTTAACTAATTATTATGAAAACAGTGCTCATTAGTGGGGGTAACAGGGGCATTGGCCTGGAAACCGCCAAAAAATTTTCAAAACATGGCTACATTGTGTTTTTAGGAGTCCGTAGTCATGAAAATGGGCTTATCGCCAGTCATGAACTGGAAAGGTTAGGCTTTAAAAATATCATTCCGCTCTTGCTTGACATTACCATCGAAAAATCCGTGAAGGAGGCCTGCAAATTTATTGGGCAACATACTTTCTGTTTAGATGTCCTGATCAATAATGCCGGTATCCGTGGTCAGCAGCCTCAACCCCCAACATCCGTTGATATAGATAGCATCAGGTCAATTTTTGCAACGAACCTGTTCGGGACTATTGTCCTTACACAAGCAGCAATGCCCTTATTAAAAAAATCTAATGCTCCCCGGATTGTAAACGTTTCAAGTGAACTGGCATCGCTCACCCTCCACGATAATGAACACTGGAAATTCTACAGCTTCAAAGATGCAGGTTATGGACCTTCAAAAACTGCCCTGAACGCGTATACCGTAATGCTGGCATATGAATTACGGGATACAGCATTTAAAATAAATGCAGTTGATCCGGGATATACAGCAACAGAATTTAACGGATTTAAAGGTACCGGGGATGTAAGCGATGCAGCTGACCTGATTTTTAAATATGCAACACTTGATCAGTCTGGGCCTACTGGGCAGTTTCATAGCAAAGAAGGCCAATTGCCATGGTAATCCGGGGCGAAGCTAGCCGGACTCCAATTGCAAATTCGTCTCCGCCGTATGTGTCTATCAATTTTTGGTAAGGGTTATGCTGCACAATTTGGTTTTGATAGCTGTGGTCGCCCACAGCATTTTAAATCCAGGGACTCCTCAAGCACGGCAGCCATACGGATTTCTGCATAAGCAAGCGATGCTTTCCAAAAAATAAAAGTAGTGATCATAGGTCCGTTGTGCAACTCCATTGCCAATTATGCCAAAGTGTTAAAATAATAACTGTGCAAATGGTTTTCTGCCATTACTGCATTCTGGGTGAAGTGGATAAAAGCCAATGGATCCCCTGGTTTACTACGCAGCGCTGCGATCAGGGCAAGCACTTTACTAAAATTCCAGGCAGGAATCCTGCACGATATAAAATTGGAATTTTTCTCCTCCGATGTGACACCTATCAATTCGGTAATAAAGGGCATCTTTGTTATTTTTCTGAATGGGTACAATTGCCTTCCATACCCTTTCAGACCACTTCATGTTTAACAAGTTTTTTAGGGTTGAAAAAATGATTTAACGGCCCGTTGCCTTTTCCTGTCCTCACATCTATTCCCCCGGATATCGCCTGATGCACATAAGTTTGTCCCAATTGCACAGCTTCATGAAGGTCTTTGCCCAGAGCTAAATAACTTGCGATGGCACAGGACAAGGTACATCCCGAACCATGGGTATTACGAGTGGTAAACTTTTCAAATTCAAAAGTGTTTACCCGGCCTTTATCATCAAAATACAGGGAGGTGATTGTTGGGCCGTCCATGTGTCCCCCTTTCAGCAAAAGGTGCCTGCATCCCAATTTTAGTATCTTCTCGCCTGCGGTGTACATATCTTTTAATGTCTTCACTTTGGTTTTCGCCAATATTGCAGCTTCATCCATATTGGGCGTGATAAGCAATGATATTGGAAACAATTGTTTGATGATGGCTGCTACTGTTTCTTCCTCTATCAATTTGTCTCCACTTGAAGCAACCATTACAGGATCAAAGACAATGGGAGTGCCAGGATATTTCTTTAATGTTGCTGCGATTGTATTGACAAGTTCGGTGGTGTGAACCATTCCGATTTTAATTGCCTGTGGAAAAATATCATCCAAAACCGTTTCTATTTGTTCTTTTATCGCTACGGTAGGGATTGGATATATTGCACTGACGCCTTGTGTATTTTGCACCGGTAAGGCGGTAAGTACGGAGGTGGAATAACAGCCCAGGGCAGAGGCTGTTTTTATATCTGCCTGTATGCCTGCTCCGCCGCTTCCATCAAAACCTGCAATGGTCATGACAGAGGGATAACTATATTTTTTCATTTTGGTTTTATTATAGCTTCTTTAAGTTGATAGGCTGCTTTTTGCGGATCCTCGGCACTGCAAATCGCTGAAATAACAGCAATGCAGTCGGCGCCAGCATTCATTACTTCCCTTACATTCCCAGTACCGATCCCGCCAATAGCAATAAGGGGTTTTGTTGTAAGCTGCCTGATTGTTTCGATGCCTTTTAATCCCCAGCTGTTCACGGTATCGGTTTTGGTTGGGGTATCAAAAACCGGGCTTACAGCTAAATAATCGGCCGTGGCCGCTTCTTCGGTTTGAAGCTGGTGCAGGTATTCTACGGAATAGCCAATGCTCTGCCAGGAATGCCATGTTTTGCGTATTACCGTAGGTGGGATGTCGTTGCAACCCACATGTATCCCAAAGGAATTGACCTGTTGTGCTACCTGCAAATTGTCGTTGATGACAAGGGGAATGTTATAGCTGTCCGTTAGTGTTTTCAACCGCCTGGCACTTCGCAGGTAATCTTCCGTATTCAAATGCTTTTCCCTTAGCTGAACCATATCCACGCCGCCCAATATGGCTTCTTCCACTACCTTGAGCATGCCCAATTTGCAATTGGCCTCAGAAACAACCAGATACAGTTTATAGGGGAACCTGGGATTATTCATTTTCGCTTAGTTTTAAAGTACCGGTGAATTCCTGCTCGGTAATGTGGTAGGGTTTGCCTAAGATCTTAAATTGGGGCGTTCCCTGGCCTTTACCCTGTCTTTCTGCCACCTCTCCACATATACCCAAAAGGGCTATTGCGGAACAAATGGCCTGATAAACATCATCAATTAGCGCAATAAAATCCCCGGTCACCGCCGTGGAAAAACAACCCAGACCAATTACTTTTGTCATCAGGATATTTCCATTATAAATAAAAGCCTGCTTTCGGTAACCAACAATAATGTAGGTTTCTCCCGAAACACAAACAACACTTCCATATTTTCGCTGAAGCACTTGTGCCGCATGCCCGGCTTCACCGCTGTTTGCAGTACTGTAACGTCTTTAGTATGTACATCTTTGGCCTGGCAATAGCTTAAAAGGGCTATTTCCCAAGCGTAAAATCCAGTATTACGATATTCCACGATTCCTCGCCATCGTTATAGTTGCCAATCGATTTAAAACCGGCTTTGTAGTGGGCCTTTAAAGACACCAGGTTACGGGATGAAATTTCCGTAACACACAACTTATAATGGTTAGCTACCATCTTCTTTAAAGATTGATACAATTGGTTCATCAGGCCCAATCCCCTAAACTCTTCGTCCACACAAACCTGTCCACCGACCATAAACTCATAATCCGTTAATAGCCGTCCCTGGTATTGACAATTTTCAAACTGCGCAAACATAGGAGTCAAAGTTGGTAAATAGTATTGCATAGCGCTATTCATAGCCAGGCAATACCCAACAACTTTTCCATTATTTACTGCAATCATTTGAGGCATAACTGAAGCCATTGTATTTAATATTTCCGTAGAATGTTCTGCAAAAAGAAATCCATCTTGCACCTGTTGTTCCTCACTCAGGTATTGTTTGTGGTTGCGTTTTTGAAGATCAACAATTTGGATAAAGTGTTCATCCGTAGATGCGGCCTGAAATATTATGTTCGCCAATTTTTTCATTATTAATTTTCCTTAATTAGGGATTTTCGTTTTATCGTTGCCAGTTACCAAAACTCCGTTTGGTTGATGATGGCTTTTTCCAGGATAACAGGAATGGAATTGCCTACACCCTAACGCGAAAATACCCGGGATTAATCAGGGCTGTCACATTACTTAGTGGGGCTGGTAAGCTATGGTACTTTTTTTTGTCATTCATTGTTGCAGGGAATTTTCTTCCGCAAAGTTTCCTCTTCACCAAAGCTATGTGTATTATCCATATGCCAACTGATACAAGTTGTGAATTTTTAACCAGTACAGTTTTGCTGTATTGAAGCTATACCCACAACTGTATCGCTTAAACAGTTAGGTTCTGTATTGGCAAAGCCATACATTTCTTTGCTTTTTTTGTCGGGTTAAATCATATACCCAAATGAACGCAGATAAAGCAATCCAAAATACTGTTTCTTCATTAACAAATCCAGCCCCTTCACTCTCTTTGGTGGTAATTTTATCGCTGGGTACTTTCATCGTTTTTTTTCAGGGATTTATGGTTGCCCCTATTTTACCCCAGCTTTCTTCCCTTTTCGGGGTATCTGTCCGGCATGTAAGTTTCATCGAACCGGCTTATCTGTTAAGCTATGGTTTTTCTACTTTAATATATGCCCCGTTATCGGACAAATACGGACGGTTTCCCGTCATTATATTTTCCATTAGCGGCTTTATATTAATGACTGCCTGTACCGGGTTTGCAGGTACAATCAACCAAATGATGGTTCTCAGATTGTTGACAGGGCTGATAGCTGGCGGGGTGGCACCCACCACAATTGGCTGGATCGGAGACAGCTTTCCTTATCAAAAACGGGGGCATGCATTGGGTGTCTTTTTTGGCTTCATGGCCGGTGGCACAGCGTTTGGTTCGAGCTCTGGCGCATTGTTGACAGCTTTTCTGGGATGGCAAATGTTGTTTTGGATTGTTGCGGTAATGGGCTTGTTGATTTTGGCAATCCTATTGATAAACTATAAAAAATTTGGGCAGCAAAAAAGTGGTAATCCATTCGGTTTCAAAAACACAATTATTGCTTACAAGGATATTATTGTTCTACCACGGGGGTGGCGAACTTATATGTTTGTGCTTTTTAATTCGATGTTTCACAGCGGGGTATTTGCATGGGCGGGATATTTCTTTTTTAAGAACTACCATCTGAGCGAAAAAGGTGTTGGTTTAGCATTGCTTGGCTATGGTATACCTGGATTGCTTTTGGGACCATTTTTAGGTAAACTTGCCGATAAATATGGCCGTAACAGGATTATTCCGATAGGCATTTGTGTAGGGGCATTTTCAGCGTTTCTATTTGGCATGAACCTTTCACTATTTTTTTCCGGTATTTTGGTAGCCACCCTGTCTCTTGGCTTTGATATGACACATCCTCTTTTTGCGGCGATCATTACCACGCTTTCCAAACAAAAAGGAGTTGCAGTCGGGTTGTTCGCTTTTGTTATGTTTATGGGATACGGTTTGGGCAGTTTGGTATTCAGCCTTATTATAAACATAGGGTTGAATGAAAGCTTTAAACTATTTGGATTTATAGCCATTATTGGGGCTGTAGTATCTGCTTTTACTTTTAAGAATGTGAAATGAACTGTTTTCAAATGTTATCATTCCAAAATTTTAGCAGGATCCTGCTGACCATTATAATACGCGGTTTCCAGCTTCTGGAAAAATGGCTGTGTGCAACTACCCTAGGGCATGATGTAAAGTCTGGTATTACTACAGCCGGGGTATTCCAGCAAAATAGTCCTTCCCCATTTAAGTGGTTATCAATGATAGACCTGGTCCTTTTCATCACCTTTAGAAGTATAAAAACTTTTATAACCGGACAGCCGGGCAAACATTCAAAATCAAAGCGCAGCCTAAATGCGGCTGCGCCTTAACTGTATAAGCATTTAAGTTATGATCGTAGTTGTTTTTCACCATCAGGGCTGACCGCCACCACCCATTGCGCCGTATACCTGACCGGTTGAGTAACTGGCATCATTGTCCGCGAGCTGTACATAAATTGAACCCAGTTCGGCAGGCTGTCCCGGTCTGCCAAGTGGGGTTGCCCCACCAAATGATTTCAGTTTCTCCATGGTGGCTCCGCCGCTTACCTGTAATGGTGTCCAGATCGGTCCCGGGGCCACCCCGTTCACCCTGATTCCTTTTGGTGCTAGCTGTTTGGCCAGTGAGCGAACAAAACTTGTGGTCGCTGCTTTGGTCTGCGCATAATCGTAAAGTTCTGCGGAAGGGTCATTTGCCTGCTCCGAGGTCGTACCAATAATTGATGAACCGGGTTTTAAATGCGGAAGTGCTGCTTTGATCAACCAGAACGGCGCATAAATATTGGTTTTCATGGTCCAGTCAAATTCTTCCGTACTGATATCGAGTATCGATTCATGCGTCTGCTGTCTTGCCGCATTGCTGACCAGGATATCCAGTCCTCCCAGTTGTTTTACCGCATCTTCAACGAGTTTCTTACAGAAATCCTCGCTCCGCAGATCTCCGGGTATGGCAACGGCTTTTCTTCCAGCTTTTTTGATCAGTCCGATCACTTCTTCTGCATCTGCTTGCTCATCAGGAAGATAGTTGATGGCAACATCAGCTCCTTCCCTCGCATAGGCTATTGCAGCAGCCCGCCCCATTCCCGAATCACCTCCCGTGATGAGGGCCTTTCTTCCGGTCAATCTTCCTGATCCTTTATAACTTTGTTCACCGTGGTCGGGTTTGGGCTCCATTTTACCTGAGAGTCCCGGCCAGGGCTGTTTCTGTTCTTTAAAAGGTGGACGGGGATATTTCATTTTGGGATCATCCAGTGGAACTGGTCCCTGCGCTTCTCCTGCCGTATTTCCCGAAGCGTTAAACAAAGGTGCTGCAGCCATTGCCGCGATTCCGGCACCGATACCTCCAAGGGCAGTCCTGCGCCCGATTTTGTTATTTTTTTCGTTTTCCATGGTCATATAGGTTTTACCATAGATAACCCTGTTTTTCATCGAACAGTTTGATGTTTTTGATTTAAGCCATTGACCTAAAGGATTACGGTGTTGGTAAACGTTAAATATGGGATTTTGACCATACCCGTTCTTTGCATTGCGGACAGACAGGAAAATGTTGGCCTGCGCGGTAGTTTGTTGTGTAACCGCAGTTCCTGCAGCTGAACGCTCCCGATTGACTGACTGTTTTGCCTGCAGCTATATAGGTGCTCCCCGACAGGTATTCTTCGGGCAGAATACTCAGACCGGGCCTGATATCTGGTTTCGCATAACACCAGACCGATACCAGTCCCGAAGTTTCAAAAAAGGCATCTTTGATCTGCCCCAGCTGTTCCACGTCCTTACTCCTTAAAAAGCGGAAAAGATCTTCCTGACTGAGGTTATTTTTGGATAGGCTTTTAAGCACGATCATGCCGTCTTTAACAAGGCAGTCCGGCCTGCCCTCCATAAACTGTTCCAGCCGTTTATTCCTGTTGATTACCCATTCGGCCCCGATCTGCAGCAATGCAACAGTAGTAATGACTACAATACCGTGGAGAATCGGAATATCCTTGCCCATCATCGGATCACCTACCGCTGAACCAAAACAGATAATGATGGCCAGCTCCAGTGTCGAAAGCTGTCCCATACTCCTTTTGCCAAGCAGGCGCAACAGCAGAATGGTATAGCAGTACATGACTGCCGTCCTGAAAAGGATCTCCAACAGAAAACTGTATGGAAGGTCCCCGAAAAAAATCCTGTGGAAATCAAAGGTCTGAAAATCTTTCATGCAAGGTTCTGATCAGTTCTACATATCAATCCAGACAACAGTCCTTTTTCCTAAATGGTTTTAAGTCCTTTTCCATTAACCGGCCGGATGGGTGACCAAACAAGCTCCTTTCACTTAAAAAATGGGGATTTTCAGCTTTACAAATTCCATTACCGGATCGTTTTATCCCGCGGTGTGATTTTACCGGTATCTGCCGAGCGTGCGCAGGAGGCGAGGCATCCGGGCCGTCCGAAGGACGGCGGCCGGATAAATTATAACAATCTGGCCCTTTACGATCACATTGTTATATCCACCTTATTTTTTCCTACACCTTTATTGCGGTTGTTTTAAAACCCGCAAGGTTCAGAAAGAATCCCCTGTAGCAGAGCATACCTGTGCGGAACATTGTCCATAAAAGCGAAGCCCCCAAATCTGCCAGGCTTGAATTGATGAACAGATCCTGCCTGCCCAAAGCCTGCGCCAGGGAACAGCTTGGCAGCTCGTCTTCCCCTGAGGCTTCCAATAAACTCCCGTATTGTTCAATAATTGTCGGAAGTGTGCCGATAGTCCGGAACTTCTTGGATTCGGGCTGTTTGATTTCTCCAATGGTGGACAGCAGCACCTGCCCTGAATCCCTGCTATTCCCAAAGTCCATCCAGTACATCGGATTATCCCTGTGTTGCCCTTTCAGTGCTGTTTCAGCGAGCAGACCAGCAATACCCAATCTCGCAGCTACCGTATCTACGCAGGATAAAGTAATATTGGCTGTCGGTTGGTCTTTCACATGATCCAGTTGACCGGAATAGGCGCAATCAAATGCTTCCCACGATGTCCCAAAAAAACGGTTCACCCGATTGATCAGCGCAACGGCTTTGTTCATTCCTATTTCGTGGTGTGAAAAAAGCTGTCTGCCCAAATTTGGTTGTTCCACGCTGTCGGGGTCAAATGCCCTGACCATCAGCCCTGCATGGCCGAGCTGCATAAGCGCATGGTTAATCCTTGCCAGTGCCGTCAATAGTACACTTCCTGTACCGCCCACACCAATCAGATTGACCGAAAAGGGGTTAGTAGGATGCAGAAAATAATGTGGTACAATGTGTATATTTTCTCTATCTATGTTTTTTTCCGTTTTCATTTCAGTACGTCCATTAAAGTTTTTGCTGTGCTGTTCATCTCACCTACAGGGAATTTCTGCCCCGTAGCGGTCTGTTCTTTCCAAAGCCTGTCCAAATCCCCCTTGAAAGCACCACCACCAATCAGGTGGCTAAAGGTGCTATCAAAGAAATAGTGTTCCCACATTTTCAAAAATGTACTCAGACTACAATCGGCTGGGATTTCGATTTTCACATTACCGAAGCACACCGAAGCGTTTTCATACACATTGAAAAAAGGGGCATGATACAACGCAGTTTTTTCCTTTGGTCTTTTATTATCTGCCAATGCCCATACCGATAGCTGTTTTCTGTCCGCTTTCCATAACATGGGGGGAACATAGGCTATACCGTCAGAAATATGAAGCCCCTTTATAAAATGCAGTTCTTTTTTCATCATCGGTGTATGCCATACCGCGCTTCCATCCTTCCCTGTCCTCAAATGCAGGACGCAGGATGGCAAAAGCCCCCGATGATGCAAAAAGCTTTCCCCTTTCACCTGGGCGGAATCGAGTGCTGATGCCAATGACTGGCTTTCCTTTAGCGAAAGCGGATGCGCATTTAAGGCCATCCCCTTAGCATCAAGGTCATGGCTTTCGATGTAATAGCTGTTATCGCTTTCTGCCCTGTAAACCATTAGTGCCTTAAAGGGCACATACAGGTCAGTGATTTTATCCATTAGGTTCTCCATGTTCCAAATCATATAATACATCACTCAATCCATGCAGGATTTCAAAAAGCCTGCGTTCATAATCCATATCGTGCAGTGGATATTCTTGCCTGCTCTCAAAAAACTGGATGCTAACAGGCTCTTCAATTACCCCATATTCGTTGAGTTCGGCATTTACCGTATCGAACAGGTGATCCTGCAAACAGTCCACACCGCTCCAGTAAAAACAGAGGTACTGCTCTGCCCTGATATACCCATCATCGTAATCAGTCTCTATGGGCGGCCGCATCCTCTCCATAACCGACCGATCTGGATAATCCCTTTGCAAGGCCACAAGTTTATTGGCGCAATCCAAAAGATCGGTTTCCGTTTGGGTTTTAGCCTTGAAACGCCTTACACGCTCCTCAAATTCCATTACCTCTTTTTTTGCCGACATCCTGCCCAAAGTATAATCCCCCCTGGCATACATCATTTCAAAATGATCGGTCATAAACTGCCGTTCCTGCTTATCCTCGCTGTAATCATCATCGGTCACCCATTCCTCGATCATTCCGTAAATGCCTTCGAGATACACATAATCCTCCCTAAAATGGGGTACACCTGTAATCTGATACAGGTAGGCCATTACGGAAAGCAACAGGTCTGCAAAAGCCTTTTGTTTACGGGATTTTAGCAGGGCGTAAAGTGGGGAAACAGGCAAGTAAAAAAGCGTCCTGCCTGTATCGAAAGTTTTTACCGTGACTAAGCACCTGCGTTCCTCCTCTTGCAGGAATACCAGTTCCAATGCCGCTTCCCTGCTTTCCAATTGTTTTTTCAGCCTGTTAAAATCCTGTATAATATTGAGCGGATAAGGCATATCCCTATCTCTGCTGCCAGCATCTCTATCCCCTTACGGATCGACCCATACCGTCTCGCATATTCATAAACTTTCAGTTTCTCCGACTCTTCCGTCGTATAGGTTAAATACTCCTCAAGCGATACTTCCGTCCTATACACCTGCGAATGGTTACCCAATACAAAAGCCACTTCTTTATACTTCCTGCCAGGCTCATTAGCCCTATTCATCGAAAGGATTAATGATTTATCCTTGTCGGACAATCCCAGCAGCGCCTGTATCTGCTCAAACCTGTTCTGGTATTTGCTCTGATCGAGCAGTATCTTACAGTCAGCATTATTGATGATGGCCTGTTTAACGATCGGAGAGGAAATAATATCTTCGATCTCCTGCGTCACCACCACGGCCTCACCAAAGAACTTCCTGACAGTCTTAAATAAATATTTAATGTATTCCGCCATGCCCTCTTTGGCAATCGCTTTCCAGCATTCCTCGATCAGGATCATCTTACGCACGCCTTTAAGCTTTCTCATCTTGGAAATAAAAGATTCCATAATGATCAGCGTCACCACCGGAAAGAGTATGGGATGATCCTTGATTTCATCGAGTTCGAAAACAATAAAGGGTTGGTGTAACAGGTCCAGGTTCTCCCTGGCATTGAGCAGATAATCAAATTCACCGCCCCGATAATACGGCCTGAGCACATACAAAAAATTCTGGATATCAAAATCACGGCTGCTTACTCCCCTATCTCTTAGGGCCTCTGAATAGCCAGCTCCCAAAAACTCATAAAAGCTATTGAAACATGGGAAGACATCACCTGAAACGGACAAATGCTCAAAATACATCGTCAGCGCATTGCTCAATCCCACATACTCTGACCTTCTGTATTCCTCATCCTCCTTCTTCCATAGCGATAGCAAAAGCGTCTTCAGGCTTTCCTTCTTCTCGGTATCCAGCACTTCCCCTTTGCTCAAGTAAAATGGATTAAAAGCTATGGGATCAGACTCACTGTAGGTAAAGTAATAGCCACCTACCAGCTCACATAAGCCGCGGTAACTGTGCCCAACATCAACGATCAGCATGTGTGTACCCTGCTCAAAATAACTGCGTTCTAGGTGGTTGGTAAAAAAGCTCTTCCCACTGCCACTTCCACCAATAATGAATTTATTACGGTTAGTGATCCAGCCCTTTCTCATCGGCTCATCAGAAAGGTCTACATGCAAAGGCCTTCCGGATAACCGGTCCCCCATCCGTATCCCAAAGGTAGAAAGCGAGGACCTGCAGTTACCCTCCAGGTTAAAAAAGCAGGCCGCCTGCTCTGGGAAAGTATCAAAGCTGTCGTTCATCGGAAAATCTGCCCCGTTGCCCGGTATCCCTGCAAACCAGATCTGTGCCGCACCTTCACTTTCCTGCTTTGCGACAGCATCCATCTTTGACATGGCCGATGCCACCTTGTTCTTGATCTCCCTTCTCACCGATATATCCCTTGACCAGGCCAAAACATTAAAATGCGCCTTAACCGGAATCCTCGACATCGCAACAGCTTCCGACAGGTAATCATTTACCGCATCCCTAGCTACCGCATTTTCCCTGGAATAACCCGCCAACGATCCCAAACGCAGCTTTTTAGCTTCAAGCCGCTTGATTGTTTCCTGCGCGTCACCCACAAACACATACTGGTTACAGATGTGCTCGCAGTCCAGCAGCTGCCCCAAAGGCGCTGCAAAACCGATCGAAAACCTGCTCTTATCGGTTGAATAAGCATCATAGTCGATCCTGCTTCCACAGATTGCTGGCAACGATTCCACATCGCCCAGCGTATATAACTCCAAAGGCAGATCCCCTACCTCCAGGCCATCCTTTACCCTGATGTCCCTGACCACACTCATCTCATTCTGGCCCAACAAAAAACAGTATTTTTCGATCAGGCCAGGTTTTACAGCGGTGCCGGCCAGTGCATCATCACCCAAAGCCTCAAGGCTCACAAAACCGCTATCCACCAGAATCTGGCAGAACTGGCTGCACCTGTCCCTGAAATCTTCCATAGCGCTCCTTTCCACCGCCTGCACCGGAACTAAACTCTTGCGCAGGATATTGCTGTAAGCAGAACTGGAAAGCTTTTTCCCGGAAGGACGTTTGCCCAGCATCAAAAAACAGCTGTGCTCAAGATATTCCCGCTCGGCAAAATACCGCTCTGAAGACCTGGACAAAAATGCATCCCCACAAGTCTCAAAATCCGCTTTCACCTTTTCCCGCATGAACCAGTCCTGTTTGTGTAAAACCGAATAGGCTGGTAATACCCTGATCGCACGCACCCATACTTCATGGAAGGCTTCATAGTCGCTCGCTGACAGGGAGAATATCTCCGGCAGTTTCAGCTCATAGGCATAAGTGATATCTCCTTTGCGCGAAAGGATGCAACCGTTCTCGATCTTGTAGATGGGAAATATGTTCGCTGATTCGATCATAAGGTGGTTACTTAAAACTTAATTATTTATTTTTTTTTGACCAGGTTATGCCTCGCTCTCACCCCGTCCCACATCCTCGCCCCTTACCTGAGTATCATTTCTATTTGCCAGGCGAAACCAGGTTCTAACCCAGTGCAGAATCATTTGACATTTCAAGCTTTTATTTCGCAATGGGTCAGAACCAGGTTCAAACCCAGCCGATAAAAACTCTTATAGATTTTGCTTTAGGCCGGCCCTGGATCAAACCCGGTCCATAAAAACTATCCTTCAGGCATTCAGAAGAAAATTTGTGCAGCTCATGTCTTTACTTTTAGCGAAGTAAAAGTCCTCCTCGAGCGGAAAACAATCACTTTAGGCAGCGACCTCCTCGCCAGGTACTTCATCAGCCCGTACTGCACGAAACGCCTGCTCAAGGCAAACACCCCATAAAACAGCAGCGTACCCAGCCCCAATATCACCGGCAACACCAGAAAAAGCGACAGGCCCAAAATGTACAGCCCCGCAAAGGTGATCAGCAAGCCCACCAGCCCCGAGGCCAGGTAAGCGATATACTGCGCTTTTAATCCCTTAAAAACGATTGGCCTAGAAACACCTTTATTGATCTGGAATACCCTTGCCATAGCCTATATCCCGAAAAACGATTTCAAAACAGTGGCCACGACCACCAAAAATATACAGCTCCCAAACCATGCCGCTGCCAGTTTATTCGTATCGGTAGCCATCTCTCTAAAACCTGCATCCGCACGCATTCTCAGCGTCCTTTTACGGTATGTGGTAAACAGCAGTCCCAAACACCACAGCAGCCCGACTGCCCCATGACAGCATAAAAACTGTCCCCATGTAAATTGTGCCAACATAATCGTAAATTGTTCACCCTAGCCCTATTGCCCTGGCGACAGTACAAAGTTGCTTCACCGACAGGGCGTTAGCAGGTAAAATGGGGTCAGTACCCTGATATATTTTACCCACTGTTATTTTACTCCCCTAGTTTCCAAACCTAAAGCCTTACCGTAAAAATCCCCGCCGGGCTTGAAAACTTTCGGAATGGGAAATAGGTTAGGTTAATCTGGACAATAAAAGAAGCCATAATATTTTCCGCACAGCAACCTCAATCGTTTTACACGTGGCTGGACTAATCGTTCTGCTCTGATTTTTATATAAAGTACTCAGCGTGCTGCTGCTTGGGATTTTTGCGGTTGTACTGGGAATTATCATCAATGCCCCCGGTGAGCAGGTTGCAAAGGAGAGGGATGAAACAATGGCTAGCCGCCTCATTGTTTTTACATTGATCTTTTTTACCGCCGGACTTCTTAGGTGGATGGTCCGTACCCCATTTAAGCGATCAGCTCGATGTCTTTCTTTTCGGAACTGATTTAAAAGATTGGTTTTTATATCATATCCATTCGCCGGCGCTTGTTGCATTATCGGTAGGCTACTGGGCTCTGGTTACTGATCTTCTTTCTGCTGCTCGATGAGCTAGTAGCGGATTTCCTGATGCCAAAGTTCAGGTCTTCTACTATGAATATCCGACCGATGCGCTCGCTATTCCTCCTACTGGTAATGGGCGCTGCTTTCGGCCTGACAGGTGGCTTACTGGCCACACCGATGGCTGCGGTAACCAAGGCTATCTTGACGGGTTCTATACCAACTGCCAACTTACAGGATCCGGAAGTCAAAAGCCGCGTTGATGCTGTGGTTTATCCCTAGCAATACAATCCTGATATACAAAATTGGTAAAGTAATATACTTTTTTTTATTCTTTACCATGCATCATTTTCGTAATGTTTCTAAAAAACCGTTGCAGTAAAGTACTTTCCTCCGTAATGATCTCGGCATCCGCCTGCATGCCGTTCTTAAGTACAATTTTATTTAAAGGATCCTTGATTTCGAAATTATCGAAATGAATTTTTGCAATAAATACACTATCCCGATAGGCAACATCCGAAATATAGGTTAGCCGTCCCCTAATCATGCCATATTGCTCAAAAGGGAAACTGCGCATTTTAATCAAGGTTCTGTTCCCAAGATGGATTTTACCCATGTTATACTGCGGTATCTGTACTTCACCAAAAAAATTTACATTCCCCGGGTTGACAACAAATACTTCTTGGTTTGCCGCAATATTTTGATTTTCTTGAACAATACCTGCATAACTCAACCTTCCCGTTACCGGAGACATTAAAGTGTACTTTAACAGCCAAGCATCACTATCTGTAATACATTTATTCAATGCTTGTATGAACCTGGCCTTTTCATCAGAAATAAGGTGCTTTAACTCAAATAGCTCCTTCTCTTTTGATGCATATCCAATAGCGTTATTTAAGATCGCTGTTTCTGTTTGCTGCAAGGGATATTTAGCCGCCAAATATTTATTTTCCTGCAGGGTAAATTCACTTCGGGATATTACGCGATTTTTATAAAGTTTCTGGTAAGCTCGGTATTCTTCTTGCTGGTTTGCAAATTCCTGCAACTGAACCTTTTGTTGCGTAAAAATCTGGCTTTTCAAAGCATTGTAGTTTTTGAGATCTTTATTTATGAATGCCATTCTGTCTAAATAGTATCCATTAGTTTGTGTTGATCGGTATTGCAGGTATTCCTGATGAAAGTTCTGATAGCTACCTTGCAGCTCTCCAAGATTTAGATCCGTAGGCAAATTCTCCAATACACTAACATTCAGCACACTGATCTGTAGCTTTTTGAGATATTTATTTAGTCTTAGTATGTCATCGGCATTTGCGGTGCTTTCAAAATAAGCCAATAACTGCTTCTCTTTAACCATTGCGCCATCAGGAACCAGTAACTTTGTCAATTTTCCACTCTGTACTGCAAGCACTTGCTTTGGCGAATTAAGGCTATTTACTTTGAGATTTGTCCTGACCACATCCGGGTATTCGATTAAAGCAGACATCAGAACTATTCCAATCAAAATGGTAAAGACAAGCGTTATTCCCCAGCGCAAAATCCAGGATGGAATACTAGTGATTATCTCCTGAACCTCTTCACTATTTTCCTCTGTGTATAAATATTCACGCGGCATTGTTACTCTAATTTTCTAGTTCTAACTGATTTCTCACCAATTGGTAATACTCACCTTTATTTTTGGTGAGCTGGGCATGGGTGCCCTGTTCGATAATCCTACCCTTATCTAATACGATAATATTATCCGCATTCTTTACTGTACTAAGCCGGTGTGCAACAACAACCACCGTACGATGCTTAAAGAAATTTTCCAAATTTTCCATTATTACTTTTTCATTATTCGCATCCAATGAATTAGTCGCTTCGTCAAAAAAAATATATGTTGGATTCTTGTATACCGACCTTGCAATAAGTATCCGTTGCCGCTGGCCCTGGCTGATCCCGCTTCCTGCCTGTCCTATTTTCGTATTGATTCCCAGCGGCAGGCTTTCGACAAAATCATTGATATTTGCAATCTGAATAGCATGATCCAGTTTTTTTTTATCAGGATATTCATCCCCAACAGCTATATTCCTCTCGATTGTGTCTGAAAATATAAAACCGTCCTGCATGACAACCCCACATTCTCCGCGCCAGAAGCGATAACTGACCTGCTCAAGGTGGGCCGCCCCAACCCTAATCTCGCCCTTTTGAGGCTCATAGAAACGCAGCAACAACTTTAATATGGTTGTTTTTCCGCTCCCACTCATGCCAACAATTGCCGTCGTTTTCCCTTCCGGTATATTCATGCAAATACCTGAAAGTACAGGTTCGTTTCCTGCCCCTGGATAAGTAAAGGAAAGATTGTGGATCCTTATCCCTTTATCAGTCGGTAATTCCTTTAGGAAAACACGCTCCGAAGGCTCCTCATCACCCATTTTATGAATTTCATTCAATCGCTCAAGGCTTATTTTTGCGTCCTGTAACTGTTGTAGAAAACCCAAAAATTGCTCAACTGGGCTATTCAACTGCCCAATGACATATTGGATAGCCATCATACCTCCCAAAGTTAGCTGCCCATCGATAACGCTTTTTACTACAATAAACGTGATCAATATATTCTTGCCCTCATTGATAAAAAAGGCACCCGTTTGCTGTATCTGGCCCAATGATAGGCTCTTGACGCTAAACTTAAATAAAACAGCCTGAATCCGTTCCCACTCCCAGCGTTTTTGCTGTTCACAGTTGTTTAATTTTATTTCCTGAATCCCAGTAATTAACTGCATAATAGTGCTTTGGTTTTTTGCTGCCGCATCAAAGCGCTTAAAATCCAATTCCCTGCGTTTTTTCAAGAATAAAACCACCCAAATAGAATATAGAATACTGCTGAACAGAAAAATAAGGAAAATACTGATATTGTACCAAGCAAGCACGAAGGCAAACACCAATAAATTGACCATTGAAAAAATAACCGTCAATGTTGACCCCGTTAAAAAGCCTTGGATACGCCCCTGGTCATTCATCCGTTGCAAGATATCTCCTGTCATTTTGGTATCGAAGAAGCTCATCTTAAGCTTCATCAGCTTGATGATAAAATCTGTAAGGATTGAGATATTGACCCGTGTACTAATATGAAGCAATATCCAGCTTCTAATAAAATCCACACTCATCCGGCCTAAAAACAGCATGGTCTGAGCAATGAGAATCATATACACGAAGCTGATATTTCGGGTATTTATCCCGGTGTCGACGATACTTTGCGTTAGAAAGGGAAGAATCAGTTGCAGCAAGCTTCCAATGAGAAGTCCTATAAATAACTGTACAATAAGCTGTCGATACCTACGCAGATATCCCATTAAATATTCCAGGCTTAAACCATCATCCTTATCTGGCTCCTGCATAAAAAAACCAGGTGTCGTTTCCATAGTCAAAGCAATACCTTCCTTACCTTCATCACCTCGCCTGGATATCCAATGTTTTATAAACTCTGAAAGAGTGTATTCGATTAAGCCTTTGGCAGGATCAGCAATATGATACCTTTCGGAATGCCCATTTCCCTTAAAAATCAAAGCATTGGTGTCAGATATTTTGTATAACACCACGAAATGATTCTGATCCCAATGTAACACTACCGGAAGCTCTATTTTCTTAAGCTTTTGAGGACTGACCTTAATACCGCTGGTCCGGAAACCAATTTTTTCTGCTGCCTCGCTTATGCCCAGCATCGAAACGCCGGATTTACTCAGGCCCGAGATTTCCCGAAGTTTCTGCAAACTCACTTTTCTGCCATAATGTGCTGCAACCATCCGTAAGCAAGTTGGTCCACAATCCATTTGGTCAGGTTGTTTAAAAAATTTAAAGGCCATTTATACTTCTTAAAAAATTAAAGGTTGAGATATCGATTTAAAGGTTCATAGAAGCACGAACACGTCGTCCTCTCCTATACGAGCTACCTTTTTATATCCTTTGAATACCATATATTCATTAAGTCCAGTATTATGATAAGTATTCTCAACTGAAATAACCGAAATGGAAGTTTTTGAAAAATCAATACTTTTTATTATT
Organism: Pedobacter miscanthi; assembly: GCF_003315595.1. Classification (GTDB taxonomy): domain Bacteria; phylum Bacteroidota; class Bacteroidia; order Sphingobacteriales; family Sphingobacteriaceae; genus Pedobacter; species Pedobacter miscanthi. The sequence continues at coordinate 306,102 of NZ_QNQU01000002.1, forward strand.
GAAAATTCACTGCCTTCAGTATCAATGCTCAAATAGTCGATGTGTTCGATAGAATGGTCCAGAACCAACTGTTCAAAAGTATAGCAATTAACAGGCATGATTTCAGATTGCTCGCCAAAACGTTTCAATTCATTCTCAATTCTCAAAAGATGCTGCGAACTGAACTCTCTTTTCAGACCGCTTAACATTTCCATTTTACCAGTCATACATAAAAATTCCTCGACTCCCGGTTGTGTTGAGAGACAAGCATTCAGTGTTACACAACTTCTATTTCGTTTAAGGTCAGGGTAAACTTTTGGATTGGCTTCGATACATATTCCGTTCCAGCCCCTTTTAGATTCAAGGAAGTAGGTATTGCTATACTTGATACCATCATAAGCTCCGATCTCCATAAAAAAACCGTTACGCTGTTGGTCAAATATTTCCAGGTCAATTAAAAAATCCTGGCCGTTCTGTGAATAATAAGTTCTATTCATGATGGGTTTATTTTAGTTAGAACCGGGATTGCTGGTATGGTCACGGAACGACATGCTTGCTAATAGCGCTGTACTACGCCCTAAGAATCTCATCAGATTACCCATCCACAAACATACCCAGATTCTTGGCAGGCTATCCAACATGTCGAGTTCGCCTCTATGGATAATGAGTTGTTTGATAACGAGCATTTTGTAAGGCCGGAGATTTTCGAGATTCATACGCCGGATCCGAATCGCGGAATACCCCTCCATCCTCCAAAACCTTAGGCTTCCGTAGCCAATCCTAAAAGATTTTTTCAAAAACTGGATAAGCCTCTTAGCAGGATAAAAAGCAATTGCCTTTTCACAATAACCAATAGTCAGTCCATTCCTGGTTGCTCTTTTAGACCAGATCGCATCACCGTTCGAGCGTATTTCCTCATCGAACAATCCGTTTACTTCAAATGCACTGGCTCGTATAAATGCATTACCACCAGGCAATCCACCAGACTTCACCGAATTCTCTACATTAACGAACACCAGCGAGTCCGCTATCTCGGAAATACGGTAGGCATCAGAAAACTCAAAAATAATCCTTCCCGCTACCATATCTGTTTTGTTTTCGTTAAGGCTTTTGACTCCCTCTTTCAACCAGTTCTGTGCCGGAAAACAATTTGAGTCCAATAATACAATGATGTCCCCCAAGGCGTTGCTTATACCGATATTTCTGCAGGGATACGGGCTTTTGTACCCAGTGAACTCAAACAACCTGGTAAAACTAAAATCGGTTAAAAACTTTTTGAGACTCGATAGGTTTTTAGACCCATTATCGATTACAATCACTTCAAATTTACCAATGGGATAATCCTGGATACTGATACACCTGATACAGCGCTTTAGTCTCTCCAGGTTATTAAGGACAGGGATTACGATTGATATGAAATCATTTTTATTGTTCATTGTATTATTGGTTATTTGATATTATGATGATGCCACTGTGTCTGCGAATACTTTAAAAACAGTAATTACATAATCGATTTCTTCTTTTTCTGCACCAATCCTCCTGAGCACATTTAAAAACTTGTTTTCCCAATTGATGACTGGGTATTTCACCATGTTAACGTAGAGTCCCAAGGTTTTACTGATAAGAGTTTCAAAAGATTTTATCACTTCATCCTTCTCATCACAACCTATCCAGGCTACTACCTCTGCATAGTAATCGGTAATCAGATTACAACTTGCATACAGCGCATTCTCGACTTTATGTGCCGTAAACGATCCTTTAACGTATATCGAATCTGGTCTATCGGCTCCAAATCTCATCCTTGCTCCCTTAAGGAGAGCACGTATATTAATTTCTACATCCTGTAGCCGCTGATAGGCTTCATTCCATCCGCCGATCTTTTTGATAAATACCCTGTCCCAAACCACTGAAGTCGTGTGCCATGGTATTTCATGTCTTATAAAAGCAGATATTAGTTGCGCAGGGAGATCGGACTCCCGGGAGAAAAGACCAGTTTTCATACTACCGTCCGAAATTTCGGTCTTAAAGACATACATATCATAGTCACCGTTATCATAAATGAATTTCATCCGATCTGATATACAATTTTCTTCCAGAAGATCATCGGCATCCAAAAATATCAGTCGGCGAGATGAACTCATGGCAATTCCTAGATTTCTGGCGGCATTTGCACCTTTTTTCTCAGAGTTGAATATTTTGAACCTCTTGTCCCGCTCTTTGAAGCTCCTGTATATATGATCAGAACCGTCGTCCGAATGGTCGTTCACAACAAGGCATTCCCAATTCATTTCAGTTTGATATGCCACCGAAAATAGCGTATTCTCTAAAAATGCCACGGCGTTGTGGACAGGTATGATTATACTAAATAGTGGAACTGACATCATAATTTGCAAATGTTCAACAGATCTTTCTCATGCGCGGCAAGCCAGATCAAGTTCATTGGATGGAGGGTTGTTAATAGACGTTTTTTTTGGGCCCTGATGTACCTGATACTTTTTGACCATAAATTATCGCTGATAGATCGAATGATCGTATCTATAGACTCTTGTGGACGTCTTATATTTATCTTTACGAACGAGCGTTCGTCTATGAACGATTCAATGTCCATGCAGCCATCATAAAAACATAGGTTCTCCGCAATGATGGGATCAATTATCTTTTCGGTGAAATAACCATATTCAAACGAGTTTTCACACGCCAGATGATATTTGTACGGCCAGAGTCCTTCATATTTATCTATTATTCCACCCCGATAATTATCGATATTGGAAAAGTAAATTTTCCCATGCGATTTCCCCCAGATATCCAGCCCTTCGTCAATCATCTTGTCCAGGTAATAGACAAATTCCAATCTCGCCTGATGTCCGCTTAGATAATTTAGATCACTTGTAATAATAGACAAAAGCTTATTTTTACGGATAGGGCTTCCTGAGCCTTCAAAATCAGTTCTCCCCAAAATTTCCTTGGGGAACCAGGGCAAGGGAAGATACATCTTTTCAGTCCTACCAATTGAATGGGTAACCCTATTAGGTGAAGCAGGTGGTTCAGTTAACATGGTGATACATTTCACAGGATCATAGTCAACCGTATTTTTGTGTGGGCTTGTGAAAATAATCATCTTATCGTAGCTATTGTCTGTAACAAATTCCAAATCTTTCCAACGAAAGTTTCCGGACAGGTATCTTCCCGAAATCAGTGTTCTCAAGCTTTCATCATTCCTTGCAAAAGTGGTAAGTCTAATTTTCATGCATTTTATTTTATTTAAGCCAGGCTTCCCTCCAGCCATACTGATTCTCACTGTCTAAAGACATCAGATGGGTGTAGATTCTCCGGGGATCTTGGTGGATATTTCTTATTTGGTCTTGCAGTTCTATCTCCACTTCCCGATACATTTCCGATTTGCATCGTGGCATAACATTTAAAATTGATCTCCAAGCCGTCAGATGATTCAAGGACTCCGATTGTCGCAAACGCTTATCTACAAAGGCGTCCTCAGTTATTTTTAAAATGGCTGAGATGGCCCTGACTACAGTTTGGTTACCGATTTTGGTTGGTTCAATTTTTGAAAAGAGCAAGAGGATTTGGCTCAACACGACAACGTTATCACGATTAATGCCTGCCTCAAATATTAAAGATTCTGTCTTTTCACAGATTCTTTCAATAAGGATACATAAACACTCAACATTACATATCATTCGGAAAAACAAGTCGTGAGTTTGTTGATTTGAAATTCTTTTATATAGATATAGCGCCATTCCTACATCACCACCCTCCAGTCCAAGATTTGGATTTTTTTTCATCAATACATTCAGGTATACCTGGTCGTCAAGATCCATAAGAAAACTGTGGGTATCCATTTCGATGATACTATTAGCGGCAAGGTATTCGGTCATCCATCCGAAACCAATTATGCCTGATGAAAAAGTCCAGTCATTCAGGTCAGCGATCTCTTCAGCGATCTGATAAAAAAGTTCGCTAGCCTTTTGCTTCAAAATCAAGTCTCCTGACTTCAACCCTGCAACACTGTAGGCCAGGCACAGGCCGAGCTTACCACAATGCAGCCCGGATCCCATGAGGTTCAATTTTTCGAGATCTGCTAACATACATATCGATATGCGGTATCTTCAAGATAAAGTACCCGTTGTAGGAATCCCAAATTAGTAGATTGATCAGTCTGATCATCGATTAAGACATCTAGAATTTCGGTTAGGTAAATTTTACCTCCCATCATGCAACTCACATCAAAACCATATGGTTTCAGGGTTAACATTTTCCCTTCGTTCTGGGTGAAGAGATCTATATCCAACAGTTTTGCAAACATAGAATGGAAAAGTGTATCTATTTGCAAAATCCGTGTATATGGAACTACCACCACGTCTTGAGCTTTAACCATTCCACAGGCATTTGCTAACTTTTCTATACTGATAAAAATATTGTAGGATTGAACTATTATAAAGTTTGAGTTTATCTTGGGTATTATCTTCGCCCTTTCCAGGGCCGAACAATGTGAAGGGACAAAATAATATTTTACATTTTCATTAATGCAACAATCACTCACATGTTCGCATACGCCCACCTCCAGCACAAGGATATCACAATCGATGTTGGTCTGTAAATATTTCAAAACTGTTTGAAACTGCAGGACATCAAAAGCGTGGTTAGTCTGGCAAAGAATGACCATGGTAACATCCAGCATTTCCATTCTCTGTACCAAGTTGGATCCCACATATGCTGCAATTTCCCTAATCACCAGGAAACTGGCCGAATCACGGTCGATATGTGAAAAGTCATCAAAGAACGGTGTACAATGGTGGTAATTATTTTTCCTGAAAAAACATTTATTGGAGAGCGGAAGACTCCCCGTATAATGCACAATCATTTTTGCAGCATCGATAGGATCGTTTGCCCATAAAAAATCCAGTTCAGGATGCGTTTCGGCGTCAACTCCTATCCTGGCAGCCTCCCACCACAAACACCAAATATCGGCACACCAAGCTTGTAGCTTTGGTCCGTCCACTATCTTTTCATTATGCTCGCTAATCAGGTTAAACATTTTTTCACAGTTTTCCTCAAGGTTACTCCAAAAACGACTGGTCAAAGATTTCAAAATATATTGCGCGCCTCCCGAGTGATGACTGCGATTCACGATCAGTTCAGATGGAACCCCAACCAATTGGCACATCTTTTCAAAAAGTTCCTCACCGCCAACCTTTTTCAGGTGACTCGGCCCTGTGTAACTAGCTGTGTCTGAACCATACCACTTTGGGTCATCTGTGAAAGAACCAAAATGGGGTAGTTTGGTGAAAATGATATCAGAGTCATGATAGAATATAACATCACTTTCCAACCACGGAAGTTCATGAAAATGCTTTGCTATGATGTGCGGGCGTATTGATGAGGCATATCTGGTTGCCCTTCGAGTGTCACCATAGCAGAAAAAACTTGCTTGTTGGTTAGCGCTTATAAATTCGGAAAAGAATGGGGACAATCCTTTTGTAATATCATAAGCAATAAGCACATGGATATGCTCCGAAGCCACGCCAAGCCTGTTCAGATTATTTAACAACAATTTAATTTGCCATAAAAAATAAAAGCTATCGGGCTGTGCAGATAAGTAGATCATATGAAAACAGCTTTTAATCAGTTAGTCTCACTATCGGAACCAGCTTTCCTGTAATAGTCCCGTATTTTTTCTTCCAGGCCGATAATCCTATATTCATCATCGATTTTATCAAATTTAGATATCAGCGACCCATTTTTATCAAATAAGAGGATACTGGGAATGTAATCAATATTCCATTTTCTGCCCAGGGGTATCCCATCGGGATTTTTTAAGTCGTCTATTGTGAGTAGACGATTAGGTATATCCCTAAAGTTGATAAAAATATCGTATCCATTTTTTTTAACAGCTGATATCCAATCATCATTCCTCTTATCAATTGATATTGTGATGACTTGTAAACCATTCCTCGAATATGTATTATATATTTTTTTAAGATTGGGACTCGATTTGATGCATGGAACGCACCAACTTGCCCAAAAGTCAATTATAACCAGGTTCTTTCCAATGAAATTACCAAGTTTGACTGTTCGATTCTGGTCATTTTGTAATACAACTGACTCAAGATTATAGTTATTGTTAAAATTGACCAACTGATCCCCTGCTAATCGGTTATTAATCCTGAGTAAATTATCTTTTCCTAATCTACTTTCCTTTACATCTCCCGCAAAGCCTTGGTAAATTGATTTGATCAGAGAGATTGGGATAGACCGGTCAGTAATAAATTCGGTAAATAGATATGCACTGGCATAAGATCTAGGATGGTTTTTAATAAAATCTATTTTATTGGATTTGATATTTTTAAGCACTCCAGCTAATTTGGACTGTAACTGATCCCGTTGGCCTACAAGCATTGTAGTGGTATCGTTATTAGCAGACATTTTTATCCTGTTATTATATATAGCCCTTTTCATTGACAGGCTCTTCATCTCCAATACAAGTTTACTATTTTGCTGACCTAACAGATCCATGTCTCTTTGGGTATCAGATCCTGTAATTTTAGCATGAGGAAAATTGTTTTCGGCAATAGAAATCGACATTTTTTTAGGTTCAAGAAAGAATCTTACGGTATTGGGATCTTCATAATTTTTGGTTTTTACCATTCCTGTCAGCATTGCCAAGGTCGGTTGTTCGATATTACCTTGAAAATTTAATTTGCCATCTCTGATGTAACAGGTGTCGATTATGTTTTTACCTTGATTATCAACAAAACGAAGGACGACGAATTTGGTTGAATCACCCGTTAATTCTCCCGATATTTGAAATGACTTATCAGTCACTGTTTTTTGTGCTGCACAATGCAAAATCGCCAGGCTAGAAAGCACCCATCCTACAAAAAAAACCAAAACTACTCTCATAAACATCTTGTTCTTCTTTCTTACTAAAATTATGTTTTATTTTTAACAAAGTTGTGCCGGAGTAAATCCGGCACAATTGTTATTCTTTTGGCCCACATTCCCCCGGATCTGTCGGAGCTCCCCCTACATTCTTGCAGGAAGGACAATCAGACACCTCGCTACATCCGGTATCATTGAAACACGAAGTAACAGTTGCACATCCGGTTGAACTTGTATCAAGATTAAATCCGCCAAGCACATTTTTCAGTTGGCTACGAGTAAGAATTTCCCCATCAAGAAGAATTTCCTTTTTTAAAACTAATTTTTTCATAATTTTCTTAGTAATTGTTTTGAAATAATAATCTCAAACGCCCGATTATTTAGGCTGCACAGTTTTATAACCTAGGCTGGTTAGCGGCACTTCCGTTTGCAACCGTAAGTGTCATTATTGTACAATTTCTTTGGATACCCTGAGCCTATGCGATAAGGTACTCTATATCGTCCAATCTATAAGGATGGGAGAGTCTCTGTCCGTTGATAAAGAACGTGGGTGTATTTGTAATTTGCGCATCAAACAGCCACTCATTCTGGATTTTCGTTACTTTTTTGATAGCCTGTGTACTTTTAACGGGATACTTGTTCATCAGGAATTCTAACTTATGCCCGTTCTGGTACCAGTCGTCTATAGCTTCTGCTATCGTCCCCGAGTCATTTGTCTGCAAACTTAAAGCACTGAGGTATTCAATCACTTCGATCCTTGGGTCATTAACATAGGCAGAAACTGTGAATATTATCTCCAGTGAAATATCATCACGATAGCTCAGCCATTTTCTCAACGTTTTATGGGCTTCGCCACAGGGATTGCAATATAAATTGCTTGCCATTGTTATTGTTGTTCTGGCTTCAGGGCTCCCTAGTTTTATGGACACAAGGTTTTCTGGAATGTCAAAATGACCACCTATCGCAAGGAAACTATCAAAAAGCTTCGTGTTATTTTTGAAGCCATTTAACTGTTGTTTCATAAAATCAGTTTGATAGGCTTTAAAAAGCATGGGTTTAACCAATGCCCAGAGGGATACAATTATCAGAAGAATTGAGACAAGGGTAATGATGTGTGCTGAGGAGAAACCTGTCAGTTCAAAATGTCCGGACAGAGCAAATGCACCTGCGTCCAACCAAAGTATTGCCTGTACACTACAGCATAGAACACACCAACTTTTTTTCAAGTACTGATAACCGATAGAATAAAAAGAATATGGCAAACAAGCCAAAGCAATCCAAGAAAGTATATTGGCTGAACCAGGACTGAAGATGATAGCGGTGATGGTAAAGGAGAAATAAAACAATCCTATCTCACTCCAACTCAGCCAGTCCGTAAGATTCGCTGCAGAGGATTTTAGTATTGTATTGCACCCATTTTTCTTTCCGATACTGCAAAGATTTTCGATAAAGGGGTTTTTTGAATCTATGCTGTGACCGATTAAAAATATACTAAAAATCAACCCGGCTGTTTTCAGCAAAAGATTTGTCCATAATTTGGAATTAGTAATTTCAATCCCAATAAAAAAAATGGCACTTAACACACATATGGATATAAAAAATGGCAGTCTAGCCTTTTCCAGATAGCCCATAACAAGATTCTGAAAATACAATTGTTCACCACTTGTAGCATCCTTTTCAGCATAAAGCGCTATCCCGTCCCATTCCTTGTAAAAGTTTTCTTCACTTATCCCTAATTTATTTTTTTTACCGTCACTGAAGTGTACATTGCCATCAGAAATATTGGTGACCACGATGAATTTACCAGGATTATCTGATTTAAGTCTACAGATAAAAGGGCTGGGCAGGTCTTTTTTGTTGGCAAATCCAGGTTTCACCTTAAAGGCAATATTTGGAATCCCAAAATTCGACAGGCCATCTGCCATGCTGAGCATACCTGGATAATCCGGATGGTTTGAAAGGCGTTTTTTTATCGAATAGCCACTTACACGTGCGCCAAGTTCTTTTACCAGCTTTTCAACAACCAAGACACAGTTAACTTCATTCATTAGGAGCGTTTTAAGCGTTAAAACTAAACTATTAGTGATGGCAATCTAAGCGTTTTTTTTTCTTACTATCACTACAATATTAACGCAAACGTTTGTTTTCTGAAGATCAATATCATTCAGAAATAGCCCTATATCAATCAAAACCTGTAACCTTACGCATACAATTCAGTATCCATTAAAAAATGATGACTCCTATTCGATCATTTTACAGGACAAACGATTAAGTAATGATAAATAGTCAGTAATTTAATTCCAGTAACGATTTTTCAACTATCTTGAACGGTAATACCATTGCAAGCATACCTGGCCTAGTTATTGTGAATTGGCGTAATGTGAATACTTATCATTTACACAGCGGTGGGGTTTTATTTTGACTCATAATAACCGATGCAAGGATGGGGAATGGGCTATTCTAAACAGGTTTAAAATCATGATTTACATTGGTAGCTTGCAAGCTTTTATATTATCTAAGAACATGACCCATGCTGAATCTTCCCTAACAGCTTTGTCAGGCAATTAGATCATCTATTTGCCTGTTATCATTTTGGTTGATTCTCTTTTAATCAGGTTTGCGGCAACTTTCACCCTGCAAAATGTTTTTTCATCTGCCCGCAGGCCCGTTAGTTCCCTAAGAAGTATATCTACAATACTTTGTCCAATATTCTCGGCCGACTGGGAGATCGCTGTAACCGGTGGGGAAAGATATTTAAGGAGGTCAAAGTCATCGAATACAATAATGCCTTTTGTTTTGAATATGTTTATTTTATCCCTTAAAGCGATCTTCAGTACAACTTCCGTTAGTTGGTAAGATGCAAATATCAATGCTTCCAGATCGTCTATGGCATGATAGAAATTAGCTGTTGCAACCATCGAAGAAATTCCCTCATCCAGCCTGATAATGACCGGGATGATATTGTGATCACCCACGGCTTTCAAGTAACCGTCCAATCGCTCTGACGCCCCACCTTGATTGCTATGCGAGGTGACAAATCCAATTTTGGATAATCCCTGCGTAATGAGATGCAAGGTTGCATGACGTACTGCGTTATAGTCATCAGTTAATACATAATTCGCTTTGAGGTCCGCAAAGCCCTGGCCGCAGATCACAACCGGTATATTTGAGGAAATCAGTCTCTGCAGTTGCTCCTTCAGGCTAGGAATCCCAGCTATAACATATCCATCTACACACCTGCCCTTTAAGATCTTGAGCGCGTTTTGAAAATTCCTGCCTTCTTTTCCCAGACTGATCATCAAAATAGTGTATCCATGATCAGCCATTCTGCTCTCTAAAAAGCTCGCGAGTTGTGAAAAGAAGGGTAGGGAAATATCACTGACAAGAAAACCGATGATATGTGATCTTCCCTGCCTAAGATTTTTTGCAAGGGTATTTGGCTGGTAACCAAGCCTGGATACAGCACTAAGAACCCTGTTAATCATCCCCTTACTAATATTTTTCTCAGGACCTTTGCCATTGATCACAAATGACACTGTTGCAGTTGATACACCCACTATCTGCGCAATATCCTTCATGGATATTTTCGTTTTTTTCATAAAATATTCCACCAGAAACTGTTTTTTCTCCTTCCCAGTTTAATCCTGTTATATAGGATAAATTGCTAGCTACATGTTATTCCAGGCACGATAAAACTCGCTTATTATCAAAAAAAAAAAGGGGGAAAATTGTAAGCAAAAGGATAGAAAATTGGCTCTAATTGGTTGTTTATCTTAGGCAGTATCGGGCACGCTCTAAATTTTTCTTTGTAACTGAGCGTAGGATATTATTAAACCAAACTGGATACTCCGCTTCGTTAAGTAAAAAAATCCGCGACATCTGCCCTTGGTATCTATCCTAAACTTGATTACCTTTTACAACTTGTGCTCTGGTCACCGGGGCATCCTTAAACTGTTTAAAAACAGGCAAGCAAAAATATTTTAACCAGAGCACAATAAAAGCTCCATTATTACGCTAATATTACTGAGAGCGTTAATTTAGATTAAACGGGAACCATTCTTCTGATCGGTTCCCGTTTTTCATTAAGGTCCACTATTTTCCGTGTGTTAGTTGTTGAAACCTTAGCATGATTTTTCTATCCTGGAATACCACAGGTTCAATTAAGGTTGACCTTAGAGATAGCCTTCAACTGCCATTATTTTACTTTGTCCCGGAAACCGTAAAGGTTCCATCAGTCCCGACCTTATGGATATGAAATTTAATTACGTCTTGGCCATTTTCTGCAAACTAAAAATGAACCTTATCTGATGGATTATTCTACTAATACCAGGTCCTGACCTCACCCTACACCTGAACCCTTATTTGAATACCATCTCTACCTGACCGGTCAAAATCTTGGTTTCCTGACTTATCTCACACGCCAAATCCTTATCCTAAACCCAACCCTTCCAGCTAATGCTATTTATTTGCTAGGTATTTACCTTGTCCTAACCAGCGCAGAATCATTTTGGTATTCATCTTATTTTCGCTATGGCTCAGAACCACATTTAAACCCAGTCCATAAAAACTATCCTTCAGGCATCCAGAAGAAATTTGTGCAGCTCATGCCTTTACCTTTAGCGAAGTAAAAGCCCTCCTCGAGCGGAAAACAATCACCTTAGGCAGCGACCTCCTCGCCAGGTACTTCATCAGCCCGTACTGCCCGAAACGCCTGCTCAAGGCAAACACCCCATAAAACAGCAGCGTACCCAGCCCCAATATCACCGGCAACACCACAAAAAGCGACAGGCCCAAAATGTACAGCACCGCAAAGGTGATCAGTAAAGCCACCAGCCCTACAGCCAGGTAAGCAATATACTGCGCTTTTAATCCCTTAAAAACGATCGGTCTAGAAACACCTTTATTGATCTGGAATACCCTTGCCATAGCCTATATCCCGAAAAACGATTTCAAAACAGTGGCCACGACCACCAAAAATATACAGCTCCCAAACCATGCCGCGGCCACTTTATTCGTATCGGGTTCTCCCGCATTCCACTTATTGAAAACTTTGACTGCGCCTATGATGCCAACCACTGCACCGATGGCATACATCAGGTCACATCCCGTATCAAAATATCCCTTCACCTTATTCGCCGCTTCCTGTATCCCGGCATTCCCATCCTGCGCCATTACGCCTATTGCCAATACCAGCAGCAGCATGGAAAAGATGTAGATTACCCTTAAAAAATATGCACGCTTTTCTTTCCTTTTCGCTTTATTCCTAAATCCCATATCCCAAACCCATCAAATGTTATCCCCTAATTGTTTCCCAACTTTTACCTACCCCGTTTTTCTTACTGCCAGGAATCACCTGGTCACAAAAAATACCCTCTCTTGGAAAGATTAGCAGGTTTAATTCCACAACCGTTCCAGTTCATCTTCACTGATCGCGAACGGTGCACTGTCTTTGATAAAAGCATTTACTCTTGCTATACAAGGGCTTGAACCCAATGGTCCAAACTGAGCCTTTAATTCCGAGACCATTCCAAAAAAATCCTGCTTGTTGCCATCGTTGGCTGCTAGTATCTCATAAATCTCCCTGATGCCTGCCGTCAGGTCCTCGTAAAGGCCACCAGTAGTTAACTCACCATCCGCAACCTGATCGGCCCCGTCATTGTCTTTTTGCGTAGGGGCAAATACCAGGTTTCCACTCGCCACCCTTTCCATTCCCTGCTGTGGCTTGGCCTTGCCCATCAGATCATGATCTCCTGCCCCCCCTCTATCCTGTTGATTACTTCCGGCTGGCTTTAATCCCTGTTCCTGATCAGCAACAGATGCTCTTATCTTCCTTTCCCGAACACCTGCATCAATTACACTATCATTAGATTTCCCTTTTTTCTCCTGGACAGGACCAGGTCTATTATCGTGTACCGGATCATTTTGAGACCTGAACTTTAAAACACTGCCTGCTCGATCTCCATGTGCCCCTAAACCCAGCAACGCCAGCGCCTCTTTTCGGTAAGCGGTAAAAAGCAGCCCCAGATACCACAGCAGGCTTACTGCCCCATAACAGCTTAAAAACTGTCCCCATGTAAATTGCCCCAACATAAGTTTGAATTGTTTCACCGGGCGGCTCCATTGCCCTTCCGACAGAACAAAATTGGTTCAGATGCCGAGCCTTGAAAGGTATAAAGGGGCAGTACCCTTACATATTTTTTATCCAGCGCTGATTGAGCTGACAGGCGTTTCTCCAGCGGTATAACCGGCCAGGTAAAACCATTTTTTTACCTAAAAAGGTATCTCCATTAAAAGATATAGGGCTAGTGAACATATCGCAGGCAACACCATCCCCTCTGCTCTATCGAATGAAAATCTTGGGTATAAAAAAACCACCGCTATGGGTGGTTATAATCCTTAAATGAGGTATTATTTATCGCGATTGATATACACCTCGATTGCAATACTTATCCCAACACAGATCAGGATAAAAACAATACTCCAGGTACTCATCTTTTTTCTTTGATATAGGAAAAATATGCCTTTGCATTTGCCGAGAAATTCAGCCTGTATAGCGCCAGTGAATAAACTACCAACCCCACAAACAACGGTATCTTATTTACTATCGGCGCATCTTCAAATACCGGAGGTATAAGTATTACCAAACCGATTGCTGTAAGTACACTGAAAAGGTTCCTTGCCCAGCTATAACCCTGAAAAACTAGATAGAGGATCAAGACAGTAAGCAGGAACCTGATGGTATCTACCACAAGTTTATCCTGATCCACATGTCCAAGAGAGACATGATAGGTTACCGATACATATAAACTAAATAAGAGAATACTTGCCAGGGAGCGGAGAATGTCATTCCTGCCCTGTTTTTCCATTTCGTCCATGAGATGCGTTAATTTATTCTGATAAGCGAATATAACAATTCGCCGTTTTTCTCCCAAAAAAACATGGATAGCATGTAGTCCTGGGATTGATCAATCTCTTTTGAACGCACCTGAGTTCCCAAACAAATTCATGATTTAAAAACCTAAAATACATTCCTTGAAAGCACATCTGTATCCTCAACGATCTTTTCATAATATACCACCGGTTCCTTACCCAACCTAAGCGTCTCCCTGAGGCCCCGGCTTACATCTAATGGATAGTATGCAAAAAAGTAAAAATCATTAAATTCTTCTGGAACGATCTTGAAATGCAGTATGGTATCTATTGGCTTTGCCGGAAGCGCTAAACGTTTATAGTTGACGAATAATACCATACTGTTTGCAGTTGTTTTTGAGACCTTAAGGTGCATCTCCATTACGTTCATTTCTATGCCCCTTATCTTGATATTATTTTCCTTTCCTGCCACTAGCTGATAGGAATAAATGCTTCTCGGACGGACATAATCTTCATTCTCTACCATTGCCACATCATAGCTGTGATAGTTCCCTTCAGCAGTAAAGTCCATCGAAAAATTTACGTTTTGATCAGCGGTGACATCCATGAGCTGATCTGAACAGCTCCTACTGCCGTTTACCGAAAGGATTTTACAGCCGAGCAGCATCACCTTCGCATTCGCCAGACGTTTGTTTTTTGCACTATCGATCACATAACCCTTTACGGTAGTCCTAACGCCTTGCTTCACTTTTTTGCAGGAAAACAAACTTAAAATTGTAAAGACCACCAGAGAGAGCGTGAAAATAGGTTTCATAAATATCAGTAATTCTTGAAGTTTAAAAATAGCGGTAAATTATCTGACTGATGTTAAGCAGCTGTTAACATCTCAGTACCCACATATAATCCTACACTGCCACCTAAAAAAGGCAACAGAGTGATTTTTCCGGTTATTTTAGCGCTGTTTTGATTATGCCGGCAAAAGTTGCCGCCCAGATGGCCCCTTCTCGGTCCTTTGTGATCCGCTCGATATTGACACTGGGAACATTGGAATTTTCGGTGGTGTAAATTTCAGTCTTTTTGCCCACAATATCATATCGGATAATGCCGACGTTGTTCTGGCTAAGCCATAATATATTTTTCTCTTCATCCAGGAAAAAATCGTTGATGCTGTTTCCGGCAAACATTGTTGGGTTATCCTTCCACAAACGCTCCCATTTCCCATCTGGCGAAAGCATATACATTCCTGCCGCTGTACCTTTTTCATTATACAGCGAGAACCAGAGGTTGCCTTTTTTATCTTCCCACATCTTGGATATGTAAGCCTTCGATAGCGGTGAGGATTTATCGTTTAATGCTGTGTTCTTACCTTTTTCAATAATGACATTACCATCAAAAGTACCAATCCAGGTACGGCCCTTGCTATCCACAAACACTCCCAGAACCCTGTCAGATGGCAGCTTTGAGTTCTTCTTGTTCATCACGCTCCATTTGCTGCCGTCAAACTTGGCTACCCCCTCCCATGAAGTAAACAAAATATTCCCCTTAGGATCAACTACGATCTGTCTTGCCCAGTTAATGGGTGAATTCAGCGAATCAAACCTGGTCCAGGTACGGTTATCATAGCGGTAAACATCATAGCCGATCACAAACCATTTGTTATCCTTTTGATCAACCGCCATATCCCTAACCGGTTCAGTCTGAGCCTTATTGTATTTCGTTGCAGAGATAATAGTATTGCCGGAATTGAAATGCTGCCATTTGCCCGATGATATTTTCACGATGCCGTTATCGGTTCCTATCCAGACATCCCCCTTTAAATCGGTAGCTACGGCCCTGCTCATATCCCATGGCAGTTCCGAATTACCCTGGGTAAATACCTTCCAACGCTCACCCAGCTCACCTTTTTCACTTCCCTTGCGGTCCGGAGTGCCGGCAGCTTTCATATTGGACTGGTTGGTAAAGTTAAACGTCCTTCTTTTGGCACGGAATTTCCCACCCTCAAATTCCATGATGAGTGATACAGAGCTATTCTGCTTCTTCGTGCCCCCTATTGCAGGTGTCCAGTTTTCAGTAGCATTGACCGATTGTTTGATACCGAGTTCAGCTGAACCCAGATTGGTCTTGTTATCGATGCTCAGCAGGCAGGGCTTGCCTTGCTGGTCGACCAGGATCTGCATTTCTATGGTACCTTTAAGCGTGGCAAGGTTCTTCTCGCCAATCACGCGCAGGATATTCTGGAATACGGTCTTAGGTGGCTGCGCCTGGGGACTTCCACAGTCCAGGCAGAATTCAGGAAGTTTGCAATCTTCAAACTTTTCGGGGTAAAGATTCTGCGCGTTCAGCAGCGCTGGAAAAAAACTTATTGCAATAATGTATAGTATCTGTTTCACGGTTTTTATCTTTTATTTCATGTTAATAGCATTGCAGTATACACCATGTTTTCTCAAAGCGTCTTGCCTCGAGATCTGCTTCCTTGATCCAGAAATACAGTCTCCCGCTATCTCCCCACATATAATCATTTTGCTCATTGCTATCGATCTGTAGCAACAGCCGCCAGTCTTTGGCATTGGGTTCCAGCTGGGCAGCTCTTGGATCGTTATAGCCCGAGGGGTCACCACAGAAAAGCCCATTGGTCACCAGCTCACATTCCAGCTCCATCTCGTTCTGTATCACATCAGGCTGTCCCAGCAGCTTATTAACGTTCTGTCCTTCGAAGCTATCCATGATCTGTTCGGCCTTGTCCTTACCCATCTCATCATAAACATGATGATAATAAGCTGGCAGGCTGATTTCCGACCGTGCCCCGATCCCGCAGGCAATTAACTTCGCATCTGCATCAATATCTCGTGGAAAACCCCTTCTCTCTAATAAAGAAAGATCTCCTTTATGATAGATGACCCTAAACCTGTTCTGGTCAGCCGGGTCAAATCCCCAGGCCATCTGGTCCTGGCAATAGAAAAAATACAGTATGCCATTATCCGGGAGCGTGCTGCCCGTATCAAAAACACAAAGCTCGGCAAAATTGACCTGGGCGATAAAAGACAGGGATCTCGGGGTCTCAATCTTTTTTTCCCTGTTCAGGAAAAGGAATCTTTTTTCAGTAGTAGTGGTGGTAATCATTTCGGTCGGCCACTCAAGCCCCTGTGGAAGGTCTGGCATCCCGCCGATCTTGGTAGAACCTAAAGCGATATCCGCTTCCGCTACTGATTTTGGATATAGCCTGATGCAGTCCCTGGAATATTGTAAGAGCTTTTCCAATTCTCCGCCCAGTCCCCGGACTGCTAACCTCTGGTGTAATTCTGTTCTTGTCATTTGTTTTTAAGCATTGACTACGGCAATAATGATATTGTTGATTGCGCTGTAAAATGCTGACGATATATTGTCATTTCGAGGCGGGACTTGTTGGCCTTCAAATTCGAAGCGATAAGCCGGGTAAGCGTTCCTTTCATGTTTACTTGAGCGGGTTAGATAAATAATAGGTCACGAAAGATATATTTTTCATTTAATTACTCAAAATTATCTGCCGGTATCCTCATCAGGCCTGGTATATGATCATGCAAAAACCATACGATCAGTTGATATCACATTTTACCGTTTCCATCGATGCAAGCTCAAAGGTAAGGTTCACCGATTTCGCCCCGGCTGGTCTGGTACGGTGCTTAACCATTGCAGGAATGGTAAATAGTTGCCCCGGCTTCAGCTCCACCGTGCGGTCCTCCAGGTCAATTAACAAGTTACCTTCTATGGCCATAAAAGTTTCATCAATATTGGGATGGTAGTGCCAGTAAAAAGGTTCCGTCATTACCCCCACCCTTACCACGTGGTCATTAAAGAAGGATAGCGGGATATTTTTATAACTGCAGATACCGGCTGTTTCCTGCTCAATATCGATTACGGTAAGTTGGGGTATGGTTTCATTCATTTCTTATGGGAGAGAAGTTGCTTATGCCCCCCCCCCCTGCAGAGCCCTATCTGTCCAAGGACCGCGTTACCGGTAATTTTCCAACACGTAAATTTAAAAAAAAACTGAATAACAGCAATTTAAAGCGTCATACTACTACCCATTTTCAAAAACAAAATTAATTAACTGATAACCAATATATTGACTGCGTAAATTTTCTCGTCCTTAACAAAAAGATAAAAAACATTGATAACCAAATTTTAAACCCCTGAAATCTACGACAAAAAGCACACCCAATAATGCCCATTAAGCAAATGTTAAAGCCAAATAGCAGGTTTGCCCTTAAGGGCATGGTGCTTACATAAATACACAATTGTTATCGTAGTAAACTCGTTATTGCTCAATCGCAGTCCTAGATTGGGTAAGAACCTAAAAGTGTGCAACAGTTTTCATTCCAAACTGTGCACCGAGCTTTTTACCATTATCACATCTCCATTTCAGTTTCTCTAGTGCAAACAATCTTTTGAATCCGACCACGCTTTTCAAAAGCTTAAAACTACATAAAATGAGCCGGTTGACCACTTTCAAGCGAAATCGAGCGAACAAAATATAGGCCGAAAAAGCTGGCACGATGGCTGGAAACCAATGGCCACTTTTAGCGAAACCCCATACGTAAAAAATGCGTTTTAGGCTGTAGTTATAGATAACAGAATGAAATAAATATATTTGTTTAATGATGCAACAATTAAGCAATATCGAGATCACCGGCAGAATGCAAGAAATACGCGCCCAAGTTGCTGCACTTTTGCAAGAAGAAAAATTTATAGAGGAATCAATCTTATTTATAGAAAGCCATTTTAAAGAACAGGGCGCTATTGCTAATTATTACGTTTCAACCAAACATTTGAACGTACTCCAAGATATAATTCTTGAAATGGAGCTCAGGGAAAAAATTGGTGCAAATTGGGATCACTTAGATAGTAACTGGACTAAAGCCTGGCAGATTCTTTCTGCTTTTCAACGTCCCATGAGAATAAGCGAAATTACCAAATTAATGGGTGCAATGGATGGAAGAGAAGATTTGGATAAATTGGTGGATACAATTAAGAGCCTTTTTCAATTTAAAATGAGAAAGGGTGTTCTGGCTTGTACACATCTCTCAAAAAAGCATGTCCTATACCATCTGATTAAACCTGAATACACCCCTGAGCATTTAAAGATCTTGGAAGATATTACGCTACAAAAGGAGTTCAGGAAAAAAATGGGTACAAATTGGGATAGTTCCAATAGTAACTGGAATAAAATCCACCAGATTTTATCTGCTTTCCAACGCCCCATGAGAATAATTGAAATTGCCAAATTAATGGGCAAAATGGATGGACGGGAAGATTTGAAGAAATTGATGACTACAATCAGGAGCATTTTTCAATTAAAAATAAGAAAGGGTGTTCTGGCTTCTACACGTCTCTCAAAAAAGTATGTCCTATACCACCTGATTAAACCTGAATGCACACCTGAGCATTTAAAGATCTTGGAAGATATTACGCTACAAAAAGAGTTTAGGGAAAAAATTGGTACAAACTGGAATAGTTCCAATGGTAACTGGGATAAAGTCTGCCAGATTTTTTCTGCTTTTCAACGACCCATGAGATTAATTGAAATTGCCAAATTAATAGCCAACATGGACGGACGCGAGGATTTGGAGAAATTGAAGCGTACCATTGAGAGGCTTTTCCAATCTAAAATGGAAAAAGGTGTTCTGGCTTCTATAAGTTTGTCCAAGCGGCATGTCAGGTATCACTTAATTGAATAATGGAAATTTCTCCCCCCCCCCGCTTTGGAAGTTACTAAGTTTGGGCACCAATGTTTTCGAGGTAATCAGAAACCCAGAACCTGTTTCAAGTAAAAGGCCTGGAAAATTACCAGGCCTTTTCTATGATTCATTTTTTCAATGGCTTTGCTAACCAATATGGAGGCGGATTATGGTTGTAGTTATTGATACACTACCTCAAAACTTCCATACATCGCCATTTCAGCACTATGCGAAACAGTTAGTTTTAGTTTTAACTGGTCAATGAGTTCCTTTGCAAAGGAAATACTTCTATTAAGGTCCTTGATCCCGCGGATTTCGATTCCCCTTTGTAGCAATTTAAATTTAGAGGGCTCAAACTTTTCAATAAATTTTTCGAGGTCTTTAGTAGCTGTTGTTTTATCCATAGGTAAATATTTTTCTAAGCTCAACCACTCACCTGCTATTTTGTTTTTAATGGTGCTCACAAATTATCCACAATGAGAAGTTATCGCAGCTTCGGTTCTAAGGTGCGCATGACCAAAATCCTTTCTACAAACCATTTCAAAAAAAGCGGGTTACTTAAGGTACGGAAGAGACTTTACCGGCGATAGCATATTTAAAATAGAAAAACAGCATAGCCATTGGCACGGGTCTTCACTTCCAGCACCACTTATAAAAAAATGCTAAAATGGAGAATAAGATTATTTTCTTTGGTGATAGCCTGGTAGCAGGCTACGGACTTCAAAACCCTTCAACGGAATCCATTCCTGCGCTAATCAGCGAAAAGCTCAAACAGCAAGGACTAAACTATGAGGTAATAAATGCAGGCATCAGCGGCGATACCACTTCTTCTGCCTTATCCAGGCTTGATGAAGTTTTAAAAGAAAAACCTGGTATTTTCATCCTGGAACTCGGGGCAAATGACTTTCTTCGGGGCATAAGTCCTCTGCTGATTTTAACAAACCTCCAAAACATCATTTCCAGGGTCAAACTTGCCTGCCCTGGAGCTGCTATATTATTATTGGGCATTGAACTTCCAGACTGGGCAACCGGTCTTCACCAGGGAGATTACACCGAAATATTTTCGGCATTGGCCCATAAAAACAATATCGAACTGGTTCCTTCATTCTTAAAAAATGTCGCTGGCATCCGCTCGCTCAATATGCCGGACGGAGTACACCCGCTAAAGGAAGGTTATGCGATTGCGGCAGAAAATATATGGCCCGTATTATACGGGGTTATCCAAAGCAGGCAAAAATAAAAACCAATAAACAGAGAACAGATGTTAAATAAAACCAGGCTTAAATAAAAGACCGAATGGAAAAGGCAAAAGCTTTTGAACTCGCCGATGAGCTACCCCAAGCGATCAAAACCTACTGGTCTGCTCCTGCTGCTTGGGCATTTCGGCGAAATAGTAGTGTATTTATTTCGTTGCAAGTGGCCGCTAAACCGCTTGCCGGATGGTGTGTTTAAAGTTCCTTTCCCTCTGAACCATTAAGACCACCAGCCCTAATTCCTTATTGGGAGCTTTTTTACCATAAGTTAAAAATTTCTCAATTTCAGGTCAAATCTTCCTTCCCTGATTTCCACTTTTTCCCCTGCATCATTTACTGCATCGAACGAAAAAATTCCAGAAGCAATCTTCCCATCAAAATATATTAAGTGCAGTTTTCCATTCACCTGGTTATTTGTATTGTAATCCGTCCCGTAAGAGTCCTTGGGACCGCTATAATTATAATGTGCACTAGGATTGTCGTTCAACCGAGGGCCGCTACCAAAAGTGTATTCATCCCCCTGCTTAAATGCTGTCGCATTAATGAACAACTGGACATATGCGGAACTTTTTGATCCACTGCTTTCTACACTAATGCTTATATAATTTTTATTATTTGCTATTCCGTATGAGAAATTTAAAGGTTCCCTGCCACTGACGCCGGCAGCTTTTGGTAAAAACGCCTGTCCATTAACAAGACAACCGAAAATATTGGCCCCTGTTGTGCTAAGCGGTGGCAAATGATCTATAGGGTTATCGCTTTTTTTCTTACACGAGAGCCCTGTGAGGATCAGGCAGGCCATTAAAATAGCCGTTCGAAATTGCATTGTGTTCATCTGATTTGGTTTATGAGGCTAAAATAATATATATCACAGTGTTGTGTATATTAAGTTTTTGTTACCAGGCCCTCATGTGCCAGAATATCCTTAGTCCCTGCCACCATTTGTTTGAATGATTCCCGGTCAAGTGTATTAACCGATGCTGCTGCGTTAATACGCACGATTAATTCTCGCTCAAAGCACTTCTCCTGCGTTCATCGTCGGCACTGTTGCTCTTCTTTGTATTTTTTACAGTACCCCCAAAGCTGTAATTAAAATTCATCTTCACCATCCTGGTTTCAAACTGGTTTCGCCACAACTGTTGCAGGGTACCACTATCCTGGTTATACTCATTACGGTACGATCTAAAAATGTCCATGGCATTCAACTGAATAGATGCTCTCTTATTTAACAACTGCTGCCTGATACCTGCGGTGACATAAGTAAAAGCTCGGTTCGTAATTGTCCTATCTACACTTTTGCCTCGATAATTAAAAAGAAACATAATCGAGAAATTTTTGCCCAGCGAAAAACTGTTATACGAAGTTGCGGAAAGACTGGCTATTCCATCACTCTCTAGCAAAGCCCCGTTAAATTCTCCCCTAAATGAACGTTTGGATAAAATGGCATTCGAACTGGTATACCACCATGGCAATACCTGCTTGCCATACATGGCCTGAAGCGTAAAGTAATTCCCATAATCAGCATTTCCTGGGAGTGTTGATATCACACCATCTGCCAAAGGAACGGAAATACTGGTAAAATCGTTTATGCTGTGACTATAGGTTACACCAAAGAAAAATGCATTCTTATAACCATACCATAAATCCGCATTATAGGCAACCAAAGGTTTCAGTGCGGGATTTCCCTGTTGCAGGTTGTTATTGCTGACAATTCGCACCAGCGGATTTAGGCTTTCATAACCTGGGCGCTCTACCCTTTTGTTCATACCCAAACTAAGGCTATGGTTTTTGGTAAACCTGTAGTCCAGGTGTACAGATGGAAAGGGCTGGAAATAATTCCTGATAAACCGTTCTTTTCCAAACTCCTGTTCACCCTGCCCATTCGTATATTCGCCCCTTATACCCAACTGATAGGAAAATTTCTTACCATTGCGGGCATAGGTTAGATAAAGTGCTGAAATACTTTCCTGGTAGTCAAATAAATTAGTTTGCTGACCAGCAAAACCCTTATAAAAGTTGGAATTTTTAGCATTAACGTAGCTCGATTTTATACCAGTTTCTAACTGGTGGCCTTTCCCTAAAGGAAGTGTATAATCCATTTTTAAGGCATAAACATCAAAAACACGGTCTTGGGCTAATGAACTGGGAGAATCTGATGAAGGATTAAAATTGATGTTCCGGTTATCCTGGTTGTTATAATTGCCATAACGGTAATAATCTAAATCGACTGTTAAATCCCTTCCCAGGCTATCTACTTGATGTTGTAGCCGAAGTCCCGATGAGAAATCAGTCGCATGAATATCAACGAGGTTAATAAACTGCGATTGCCCAAGGGCATCATCGGTATTGGCAGTGCTATTGCGACCGAAAGCCTGGAATCCAGGCCTAACCGTAGCGGAAAGTGTGGTGCGCTTGGAAAGATAAAAATCCATTCCCAGATTTGGCGTGTAATTCGCATTGGTCCTGGTGCTTTTGATAGCAGTGGTTGATTGACTTAAGGCTATCCCCTGCTCATCGACAAAAGTGGAAGCAATATAACTGTCGTAGAAGTATTTGTTGTAATTGTAATCCAGGTTAAGCAGCAGGTTATAAGCTTTTCCTTTGTAGTTAAGGTTAAGCCCCCCATTCGCTTTCCCAAATGCGCCTTTCCCTCCTCCCGCGTAAACATTTCCATTCAGCCCAGCCTTATAATTACGTTTACGGATAATGTTAATGATGGCACCATTCCCGGTAGCGTCATATTTTGCTGAAGGTTGGGAAATAAGCTCAACTTTTTGGATGGCAGATGAAGAAATCCCTTTCAGCATACCGGCCAATGCCTCTGATGAAAGTGTTGTGGCCTTGCCATCAATATAGACCTGAACCGATTTACCGTTCAGGGTAATCCGGTCATCCGGGGTAACACCAACACCGGGCAATTGGTTCATCACTTCCATGATTGGTGCACCAGAACCTAAACCGTTGAGATTTACAATGAGTTTGTCTGCCCGCCTTTCCACAAAAGGAAGTGTTGCAGTGACGTTTACAGCAGCCAATTGTGTTGCCGTTGGAGATAGCCGTATGGCCCCGAGCGATTGGATTTGTGCATTAGCAATGCCAAGAACTTTCGAGCACACCGTACTGTAACCCATCATCCTCAACTCTATAAAATATTGACCATCAGCAACTTCGAAACTAAATTGCCCCTTATCGTTAGCCAATATAGTTTTAACGACGCTAGAGTCCGCATTTCTTTTTAAAAGGATCTGTACAAAGGGGAGTTCAGCAAGCTTTTCATCAACTACATTCCCAGTAATTTTACCCAACTTTTGCTGGGCATTGACAAGCATGGTACTGAAAAACAAAATGAACACCAATCCATAATAAAAGCGGGCTGGTTGAAGTAAAATAAAAAGCATATCGTTTGGATTAATTTGAACGATCCAAACATATAACTAATTATTTAGCCAAACAACTAATAAAATAGCTATTGTAGCTAATCTATTAGTTTAAAACACATATCACTGATTATCAGGATTAAAATTTATAGCAATTTGGTAAGCTGAGCGTACCTTTTCTCCATTTTGCAATGCAGGTTTCCATTTTTGGCTGGATTTAATAAGCCTCAACGCTTCTTTATCGCTTGCTTGATCTAAACTTTTTTCAATTTTTCCATTGCTGATTGCTCCATCGGTTTCCACAACGAAGCTAACCGTTACCCTTCCATTTCTACCAGAAACTTTTTTTGCATGGCCAATCAAGTATTTCCTGAAAGCATTAAACCCACCAGGGAAACTTGCTGCCTGGTCAACTTTGTTATTGTTACCAGTAATGCCTGGGGTATTAAAGGAATATAAAATTGCAATTAGGGGCAAACATAAAACATACTTCCAGAGCCTGGAAGGATTAGATCGATTACGTTGTAACATCTTTATCCTCGATTCTAGCAAGGAGGTATCATAGAAAGTATTTGCCAATGTTGGCCCCGCATTCAGGTTCTGTAGAAACAGCAACATCGCATATTGCTTTTTGCTTTCCGTAAATTTACACGCATACTCATCTGCCAAATATTCATGGATCAACTTCAGGCTTCTTCGATAGGCGTAGACAATGGGATTGAACCAACAGAATACACCGAATATTTCAACCAGCAGCAGATCGAATGTATGCAGCTGTTTAACGTGTATATTTTCATGTGCATCAATCACGGTTAGGCCAGGAAGCTTCCGGTCTATCACCTTTGTTTTCCAAAAAGAGAATGCATCCCCATCCCTAGTCACCGTTAACTGTTTTTTCACACCTGCTATTTTGATGGATAATCTTATCGCACCCAGCACAACGCCAATCCAATACACAATGGCCAACCAGCTTAATTCTTTCCCTGGATTATTCCCTGATTTCCCTACCCCAACAACTGCCAGTGTATTGGTTATAAGCTGGACTTTTGGCAGCACGGTTAACCATGATAGATCCAGGAATGGCATTAGCATAGATAAACAAAGCGCAACAAGCAGGTAAACCCTGTTAAAAACAAAAAAAGTTTCTCTCTTAAGCAATAGTATATAAAAGAGGTAAAACATAACCAGCGAAACGCCAGACCAGAGAAAGTAAAATTGGGGTGCCATGATTAATCTTTTATTTGATCTATCATTTTAAGCAGCTGTTCGACATCTTTCAGGTCAATTTTCTTTTCCCGGACAAAAAAGGAAAACATGTCTTGTACTGAATTGGAAAAATAACTGCCCAAAAATTTATCCGCCTCATGGCGCATGTATTCTTCTTTGCTAATTAAGGGAAAGTAGCGATGGGTTTTCCCAAAAGCTTCATAGCCGATTACCCCTTTGCTCTCTAAAATCCTGATGATGGTTGATACAGTACTGTATGCAGGTTTTGGATCCGGGAGTTCACTTATAATTTCCTTTACAAATGCTTTTTGCAATGTCCAGAGCACCTGCATTAATTGGCTTTCAACCCTCGTTAAATCTTTAATGTCCATAGATGTTTATTTGAATCCAAATATCAGCTAAAAAAGTAGTTGCCACAACTAAAAGTTGACACAAATAAAAATCAAGCAAGCAATCATGCGCTACCCTATGCTACCTACCTCCCGTCATCCTCATCCATTTTCCGTTCCAGCGCCTCTTTCAGCTCGTCCAAAAACTTGGCCCTGCTCAACCGCTTCCTGCTACGGATCGAAGCCAGCCTCCTCGCCGGCACACCTATGCTTATGCAAAACTTCTCCTCCAGCCACCGGAATACCTGCGCAATCGCTGCCTGGCCATGGTTCAACTGCCCGCTCAGGGCGAGCGCATAACCCAGTTCAGCTAAATTTACGCTATCTCCCGTCCATTTCAACTCCACTGACTCTGCTCCCGGCACATAAGCTATTAAAGGGTTCCTCTCCAGGTAATCCAGTCTTTCCATGATCCACTCCTTCAACATCCCGTAAGCCTTAAACTTGGAAAACAGGTAATCAGCCGGACTTGAAAAAGACCTGTCGCGCTCGACTCCCTCAGGAAAGAGCAATCCCGGCCCTTCACTTTCCCGCAAGAAATAAAGTTCATCAAGTTCAGTCGCCCCTATCCTGAAATATTCAAATACAAAGGGATGTGATAAAAAGAAGCGCTCCACATAAGCCACTTCCCCAAGCAAAAACAGCCGCTGAGCCTCTGCATCCCTTACAGGCATGTTCCTTTCCAGGGTATACCGCTCCACCACAAAAACCTGCCAGGCATAAAAGTCCGTTTTGATGTGTTTGAAAAAATGAACCTCTTCTTCCCTTGAAGCAAAGCCATGCTCCAGCACGATCTGCTGGAGCCTGGTGATGGCGGTTTTGGTTACTTTTAAAGAGCCGCTCATTTTCTCGAGCGGATCGCTGGCCAAATAATCCAGGCTGTGCAGCTCATCAACTAATCTCTCCAGGCTGCGTTTTGAAAACTCCCTGATCATCGGATAAATGTTTAGTGAACAAAAAGCGCCGGAGACCATCCCCGGCGTTCAGAGAGGAAACCAAAAATGAATGCAAAAGCTTTGCAATATTTTTCCGATATTCACTTTCTGTATCCCCCATCTGATAAGACAAATCTATTTCCCCCGGTTAAGAAAAAAGTTGGTTTGAAGCACAATCGAACCAAATGGAAAACAACGCTGACCAGGCCACCGAACTGCTTGCCGTATTTTCACGCATTACCCCTATCTCACAGCCCTTCCAGCAGCGGCTGTGCGGGCAGTTACTGATCCGGAAATTTCCCCGTCGCCACATCCTGCTCAGGCCGGGAGAGATCGCAAGGAATATCTACTTTATCAAAGAAGGTTTCCTACGCGCCTATTTCATCGACCGCGAAGGCCGCGAATGTACCACCTGGTTCATGGGAAAATACGACCTGATGATATCGGTATACAGCTTTTTTACCCAGCAGCCCGCGCACGAATACATTGAAGTCCTCCAGGAAAGCACCCTGCAGTCGATCAGTTACCTCCAGCTCCAAAGCTATTATGCCGACTTCCGCGAAGGCAACCTCATTGGTAGGGCCATGATGGAACGCTATTATATATTAAGTGAAGAACGCGCCATATTCCTGCGCTGTAAAACACCCTACGAGCGCTACGAACAGCTCATCAGAAACCATCCGGACATCATCCGGCAAACCACCCAGATCAACATCGCCTCCTATCTCGGTATCGGCCGCGAAACACTCAACAGTTTAAAAATGCACATCCAGGCAATCCAAACAAAACGCTATACCGAACTTTCCCTGTCAATCCATTCAAGTTCTAGGAATGGTGGCAGTTTATTGTCCATTCCGGGCGTTACCGGCTGCCATACCAAACCACGCAAAAAAATGAAAATCCGTAAAATATTGATACAAAATGCGTTGCAAATAAAATACCCAATACTGGGTATTGATAAAAACAACTTTATGGAATAAATTTAATAAACCAAACCAACCATCTTAAATTATCTCCAACTCATGAAACACTTCATCTTATTTGGCACAATGTGCCTTGCCGTACTTTCTGCCGCGGCCCAAAGTGTAGAATACAAACTGATCGATTTCAAAAAAGATACCAGTCAGATCAATACTTTAAAGATCAAAACAGGTTCAAGACTAGGCTTAAAAATCAGTAACATCAACAAAAAACTTTACACTATTGACAATACTGTTACCCAGACCAGCTACAACGAAACTGCCCCCGCGCTGTTTGAACTCTTCAGCAAGGCTAAACTGCCGGACGAAAATCCACCTTCAAGCGCGTTTACAGCGGAGGATTTTAAACTCTTCACGTCCTCACAGATTTCTAATGCCAAACTGCAGGCCCCAATGGCAAAAAAACTAACCGAGTTGAATGAGCTATATTCTAATACCGCAGAAACTTTGATAGAAAACGAGAAAAAGCTGATCGCCTTTGGCGAAACTTACAAAGAAGTCAAGAATATCCTGCGATATCAAATGATCCTAAAAAGTCTTCAGAATGACTGCGACAGGCCTTTCACAGAAATTCGCAACAGAGTATTTGAAGAAACCAAAAATGCTTTCACAAACTCAACCATGGCACCTGAGGACAGACTCCTACTGGACGCACCTGATTACGCTATTATTCCAGGAGTGCTGGAACGGTATTTCGACAAAATCATCGAGGCCGACGTAAGGGCTCCCTACAAGGAACTTACCAATGACTTCTCCCCTAGTAAACGCGACCAGCTTGATAAAAACATAACAAAGATCAATGCGCTCATCGGTGAACTTACCGGTCCGATCGAATCGGACAAAAAACTTAAGGAAACAGCCAAAACCGTTGTGGTAACACTGAAAGACCTAGGAAGTGGCTCCAAACTTTCCCAGCTATACAAGGACAACATGGACCACTATGCCAAAATCGATATCACCAAGCTCAACAGCGACATGGAAGCTTTCAATGCAACCGCCAGATTTGAAGTGATAAATGATTTTAAATATTTCAATGAAGGAAACTGGACTTACATTGTAGATCCTCAGCCTATTGAGGACGACCTGACGGTGATTACGGTAAATATAAAGGCGAAAGAAGCCGTTACCTGTTCACAACTCATGAGGAGCTATATCTATAAGATACGTCCAAAGGGCGGGCTGAAAATTGATTTCAGTACCGGACTTTTCATCAACTATGGCGGAAATGACTTCAAGGACCAGACTTATCGTTACGATCCTATTGAAGGTAATACCACCCAGCAAAAAATCGTGAAAAACGATTCCAAAAATGCGATATTCCCTTCTGTCGGTGCGCTGATGCATATCTACAGGCGCACGGGTAGTGAGGTTAAATTAGCAGGTGCCTTTGGCCTTTCTACCCGTGACCTGGAACGGATCAACTATCATGCAGGTGCATCACTGATCTTTGGAACCAGCAAACGTTTTATCTTAAGTGCAGGTGCAACGCTAACCAAGGCTACACTGATAACAGATAAATATCAGGACGGACAGGTGATCGATAAAGCCGGTGCACCAGAAGCGATTCCGACAGCATCCTTCAGCCGGTTCGGCTTCTTTGGGGCCTTCACCTATAACCTAAGCGCAAAATGAAAAAACTAATCATTTTTATTGGAACAGCTGCCCTGGTACCGGGCCTTGTTTCACAGGCAACGGCTCAGATAGCCTGGCCGGCACAAAAAAAACAGGAACCGATGGTCTGTTCATTCAACTGCAGCAATACCTATCAGGAACTTCAGAAAAGATGCAGTCCGGCGCTTCTGGGAAAAGTGGCAATTGATCCGCTGATTAGTATCAACCCTTTCACTGAATTCGACCAGATTATTGCAACCCTGAAAACAGACGCTACCAACCCTTTTCCGCTGAGCTATACCTTCAGGCAATGTGAGGCTACCTGTAATGCAGCCAGTACACTTGATCAGAGTTCCAGGGAAGTGATCTACTACAATCAGGCATTTTTGGACAAGATCAAAGGACCGGACACAAAGGTACGCTGGGCAGTGCGCTGTATCATCGCCCATGAGATCGGTCATCATTTTATGGGGCACACCCTTCCTTCAGCTTCCGGGGGGGATAGCAATATTCGAAGAAAGCGGGAACGGCGTGCTGATTTCTTTACGGGATTTGTCATCAGTCGCTTTCCTGGCGCAACAGAGCAGGACGCCATTGAGGGAATTCTCACGCTTGACCCCGCAACATACCGGCCGCGGAATGAGGAAGAAGAAAAATTCAACATTTATCCAACCCTGCAGAACCGCATCGCAGCGGTAAAGGAAGGCTTTAAGGCTGCAAAAAATCCTAAAGATCCTTTGAGCATAGCGATGTTCAAAAAAATCGATAGTGTTGCCAAAGTACAGATGAAAAGGAACGGTAGGTCTTCTATTTACCACGTGATCGACTTCAAACTGTCCATGGGGCAGTTCGATGAGGTGAAACAGATCGCAAGTGAACAGCTTTTGAATCCAGCTTTCTCTGATAAGGCTCAGTTATGGGAATACAAATCTATTGCCGATCAGAATCTGGGAAATCTCACTGAAGCTATTCAGAGCCAACGTGAGGCAACAGCGATTAGTAAAAATAGTCTGGTAAATCTTGAACGTCTTCAATTGCTATTGGATAATGGTAACCCAGTGCAAAAACTGGAATCCGAAAAAATCAGGCAAAAACTCGAATCAGAAAAGTTCAAACAAAAAGTGGGATCCCAAAAAATCAAGCAAAACATGAATCGGTCCCAGATAAAAATAAACAAATAATGTCGCAAGCGTTGGCACGGGTTTTCAATCATCAGAAAGCTTCCTTCTAAAATCAATCATTATTATCCATGATAATCGAAAGCCTCACCAAGTGCGGCTTTCGATTCTACACTGGTTAATCCTATTTAACCTGAATCTCCTTAATGTTAGCAAAATTGTTCTTTCCCGGTTAAAACAAAATAATTATTCTGCAACAAACCATCTGAATAAATCCCCGCAAAATTAAATTGCCCATAAATAACCAGAAACAGCCCAATTGACTGATTAATCATATTCCTTTCTCCCTTATCACTCCTGCCGCCATCTTTGTATCAGATTAGAAAAATCCCTGTACCATCTTATGGACCAAAGTAAAAGCATCAGGCTTTATTGTTTGCAGGGATATCCCTTGATAGTTAGTTGAGAGCAGCTATTGAGTTAGTAATGATTAGCAGCAACCAGCGGTGCTGGTGGATACCGCACCGCTTTGCCATTAACATTTAAACCATTTGATAAACCAGAAACTTTGGCAGCCAGCCCATATCTCATGCCCCCAAAAACCTGTTCCATCATGCCCTATAGGCTCTAAGCCACGCGATACGATCATCACTGACATTACCTCTGCAAAAAAATCTTTTAAAATTTATGATAAGTGGCAAACGATGAATATTATAAAAGCCAGCTGTATCCTCACAGATAACAGCTGGCTAGGGTTTGCTACCCGGAAGCTTCAGAAAGGTTACATCCCGTAAAAACTAACTAAAATACCCCTCCACCCAGACTTCGGTATAACTCCGAAATGGCATCCAGTTCCGATCGTTTAATCGCGGCTAAATCCAGTTCACTCACCAAGGCGTTGCTTTGGGCGGTAATTACCTCCAAATAAGTTGCCATGCCGCTTTTGAAGAGCTCATTTGCATTCATGATAGCGCCCTGAAGCGTTTTTATACGGTTCAACGCAATGATCTCCCTGGCCCGAAGCTTTTCAATATTAGCCAGTGCATCAGATACCTCGCCGACCGCCTTTAGTACCGTTTGCCTGAAAAGAAGGACTGTTTTTTCTCGTTCTATCATGCTCAGCTTATATTGTGCGTTTAATTCCTTATGCTCAAGAACTGGTTGCAGGATACCCGCTCCTGCAATTGCAAACAATGATCCGGGAATATTGAACCAGTTGGCGGCCATAAGCGAATTTACTCCACCCGATGCAGTGATGCGTAAGGCAGGATACATCTGGGTTTTAGTAATTCCAACGCGGGCATTTGCAATGCTCAGATCAAGTGCTCTGCTTTTTACATCTGGCCTTCTGCTTAACATCTCTGAAGGGATGCCGGTAGATAAGATGTCAGGAAAACTGATATCCCCGAGAAGTGATTTTCTGTTTATCCGCTCTGGCAACTGCCCGGCAAGTATTCGCAGGGCATTTTCCCGGATGACAATGTCCTGCTCCAGCTGGGGCACTAGCCCGGCAGCTACTTCCCGCTGCCCGCTTGCCTGCTGGACGCCGAGCAAGCTGACCTGGCCGGCATCATACTGCAATTTAACAATCTGGAGGGTATTGTCGTTTAAGTTCAGGTTTTTGCGGGCAACGTTTAACTGGGCATCAAGCATCAGCAAACCAAAGTAAGCCTTGGATATGGTTGTTATCAGACCGGTCTGCAGTGTTTTCCGCGCTTCCTGTGACTGCAGGTACGAGGCGAGCGCTGTTCTATTGGTATTGCGGATTTTCCCCCAGATATCAGCCTCCCAGCTCAGGCTTAAATTAGCCGAGTAATCTTCCAGGTGGTCCCTGCCCAGAAACTGGCCAAGCGTAAGGCCATTCAGGCTGTTGTTTGATGGATTCGTTGTGCTGGCGGCAAGGTTTAAACCGATCTGGGGAATATTGTTCCATTTTGATTGCCTTAGCAATATGCCCGACTGCTCCAGGTTCTTTAGCGCTATCTGCATGTCATAGTTCCGGGAAAGTGCACTGTCTATCAGTTGCTGCAAAAGCTGATCCCGGAAAAAAGATCTCCATGAGATCCCCCCAATACTGGCACTGTCAGAAACGGTAGCATTGCGAAATGTTTGCGGCAGTTCGGGCTCAGGCATTTTAATATCCTTTGAAACCGAACATGCGCTTGCTAAGGCCAGCAGTAAGGAAAATACATATAATTTGATTACTTTATTATTCATTGTCTGGATTTTAATAATTAAGCGCAACATGTTCTTGATACCCTGGTTTTTCAATTTCCGGGGCACTTTCTTTTCTTCCGGAGACTTTCTCATGTAATGCCTGAAATATGACAAATAGGACCGGAATGATGAATAGTCCAAGGATGACTCCGCTCAGCATTCCACCAGCGGCTCCGATACTGATGGAATGGTTACCCATCGCCGATGGTCCGGTTGCGCGCATCATTGGTGTTATACCCGCCACAAAGGCAATGGAGGTCATAATAATCGGCCTGATGCGCAGTCTTGCTGCCTCAAGTGCCGATTCCAACAGTGTATGCCCGGCATGCCTGCGCTGGAGGGCAAATTCCACAATCAGGATGGCATTTTTTGCAAGCAAACCGATGAGCATCACCAGCGCTACCTGGATATAGATATTGTTGTCGATTCCCGCCATGCCGATCGCTAAAAATACGCCGATAATGCCTGTCGGTACAGAGAAAACTACAGCCAACGGCAGGATATAACTATTGTACTGGGCGCATAGCAAAAAATAGACGAATAATAGCGATAAGATGAAAATGACCACAGACTGTCCACCGGAGGAAATTTCTTCCCTGGTCATTCCTGAAAATTCGAAAGAATACCCACCGGGCAGCACTTCAGCAGCAACTTCCCTGACAGCCAGGATTGCATCACCCGTGCTAAATCCCGGCTTGGGCACCGCGTTGACACCTATAGAATTGAAAAGGTTGTAACGGGTGATCACTTCCGGCCCGAAAACCCTTTTCAAATTTACCATCGTTTTAACAGGCACCATACTGCCGTTTTTATTTTTGACATACACTTCATTTAGAGAGGCAGGATCAGCCCGCTCATCTTTCTCTGCCTGCACCATCACCCGGTAATACTTTCCGAACCTATTGAAATCGGAAACCTGCGCACTGCCGAAATAGGATTGCATCGTAGCCAATACTTCCTTCTCATCAACCCCCAACTGTTCAATTTTCTCGTGATCCAGGACCATTTCGTACTGCGGATAATCAGCCCGGAAAGTGGTAAAGGCAACAGCAATTTCCTTGCGTTTCATTAACGCAGCGATAAAGCGGTTAGCAATGCCACCAAATTTATCCAGTTTTCCACCAAGCTTATCTTCCAGTACCAAATCAAGTGCATCGACATTGCTGAATCCAGGCACTGTCGGAAAAGAAAATACGAAACACTGGGCACCCTTTATCGTGTTCAGGCGCTTCTGTAGTTCTGCTATATTCTCACTTACATTATTCATCTCACCCCTTTGCCCATCTTTTTTCATCCTGAAGAAAGCTACACCTGAGGAAGGACTGGTCGAACCCGTCAATACATTAAACCCTGCTACCTCGTTGAAAGCGAATTTTGCTTTCATATCCCGGACTTTATTTGCGGCTTCATCAAGAATTGCCTGTGTTCTGTTCATCGAGGAGCCAGGAGGCAGGTTCACTGAGATGGCGATAAAGCCAAGATCTTCAGAAGGAATAAAACCCGTAGGTGTTCTTCTGATCAGCCAGGCCGTTAACAGGACAATCAGGATTAATCCCCCAATACTAGCCCACTTAAAGCTGATCATCTTCTTAACAGCGCCTACATACCTACCTGTCACATTTTCAAATCCTTGGTTAAATGCAAAGAAAAACCGCTGTTTGAAACTTTTTGTGTTTTCATGGCGGTCATGGTTGACATCTTTCAGTAGCAGGGCGCACAGTGCCGGGCTTAGCGTTAATGCGTTGAGCGCGGAAATCGCGATAGCAATAGCCAGCGTAAAGGCAAATTGTCTATAGAAAACTCCCGCTGATCCTTTCATGAAGCCCACCGGAAGAAACACTGCGGCCATAACCAGGGTAATCGATATGATGGCACCGGTGATTTCGTGCATCGCGGAAATTGTTGCTTTTTTGGGACTGAGGTTTCTATGTTCCAGTTTGGAATGGACTGCCTCTACCACCACAATGGCATCGTCCACAACAATTCCAATAGCCAAAACAAGCGCAAACAAGGTGAGTAAGTTGATAGAAAAACCGAAAACAGACATAAAAAAGAAGGTACCGATAATCGCTACCGGGACGGCAATAGCAGGAATAAGTGTCGACCTGAAGTCCTGCAAAAAGATATATACAACAATAAACACCAGGATAAATGCTTCGAGCAAGGTATGCTCAACCTGCTCGATGGATTGATCCAGCATATCTTTGGTATTGTACAGGATCTGTTGCCTGATGCCAGGGGGAAAGTCTTTTTCTGCTTTTTTAAGGAATTCACCAACTTTTGTCTGTATGTCCCTTGAATTGGACCCGGGTAACTGGATTACCTGGAAGAGTACACTCTGTTTATCATTGACGGTATTTAAAGAGCTGTAGGTATAACTGCCCAATTCAACCCTTGCAAGATCTTTAAGTTTGAGTATACTACCATCAGCATTTGCCCTGATAATCATATTGCTATAATCTTCCGGTTTTGTATATTTCCCGGAATATTTGAGCACATACTCAAATGAGCGGTTACTGGATTCACCAAACCTCCCCGGGGCGGCTTCCTGGTTTTTGCTTCTGACTGCCGCCATCACCTCTGTTGGGGTAATATCATAGGCAGCCATCTGCGCAGGATTAAGCCAGATACGCATGGAATAATCCCTGTTGGCACCATAAAAATTAACCAGTCCAACCCCTTGTATGCGTTTAAGCTCCGGGATGATATTAATCTGGGCGTAGTTGGTCAGGTAGGTGGCATCATACAGATCCGGTTTTTCACTCATCAGGTTGATCGCCATGATCAGTGAATTCTGGACTTTTTGGGTGGTAATACCTGCCTGTACTACCTCGGTTGGTAAAAGCCCGGTGGCAGACGATACTCGGTTCTGGACATTTACTGCCGCCTGGTCCGGATCGGTACCCAGTTTAAAATAGACCGATATGGTTAGTGTACCGTCGTTACTTGAGGTGGAACTCATGTAAGTCATATTTTCTACACCATTGATGGCCTCTTCCAAAGCGGGAGCTACCGCCCGCACCATTGTTTCGGCATTGGCACCGGGATAATTTGCCGAAACCTGTACAACAGGGGGCGCAATATCAGGAAATTGTTGTATCGGAAGGTCCATCAGACCTACCGCGCCCAATATAACCAGCATGATGGAAACCACCGTGGCAATAACAGGTTTATCGATAAAAATTTTTAACATGATTCTATATTATATTTAGTTACTGGCTAACTTTTCCTGGGACTTCTCCGCCTTTACTTCCATGCCGTCCTTGATCGATTCGAAGCCTTTTAAAACCAGGCGGTCACCGCTTTTCAGTCCACCGGAGAGATAATAAGTATTCCCGCTTGCCCCGGAAATGGTTAAGGCCACCTGACGGGCTTTGCTGTTTTCATCAACTATAAA
Organism: Pedobacter miscanthi; assembly: GCF_003315595.1. Taxonomy (GTDB): domain Bacteria; phylum Bacteroidota; class Bacteroidia; order Sphingobacteriales; family Sphingobacteriaceae; genus Pedobacter; species Pedobacter miscanthi. The sequence continues at coordinate 342,066 of NZ_QNQU01000002.1, forward strand.
GGCAAATATTTTGTCCTGCATTTCAAATGTTGCGGACTGTGGTATACCGATTACCCCTGAATGTTTGAGGCCTAGCCTGATCCTGCCGGAATTACCCGAACGGAGCAAACCCTGCTGGTTGTGGAATGTTGCACGCAGGGTAATCGCGCCCGTATTTTTATCAAAGGCCGCATCAACCATATCCAATGCACCTGTCTGCCGGTATGGTTTTCCCCCGGCAAGGATCATCGTCACTCCTGGTGCATTCTTTAGTTTCTCGCCGATCGAAAGGCCCCTCAAGCCTTCTTTGAAGGAAACAAAATCCGCCTCACCTATGGAAAAATACGCATGTACATCCCGGTTGTCTGACAGGTATGTTAACGGCTGGGTGTCTGAAGGAGCCAGCAGACTCCCCGTTTTTTTTGAAAGCCTGCCTATAAAACCGCTCTCCGGCGCTTTAATGGTGGTGAAACCCAGTGTGATCCTGGCATTTCCTGCTTTCGCCCTGGCCTGGGTTTCCTTTGCCAATGCCGCCTCATAGGCGGCCTGCGCCGCTTTGATCTGGTAATCCGAAACCACCTTATTTTCTACCAGGGGTTTTAATTTATCGACCTCCAGTTTGGCGCTTGTTACGCTTGCTTTTGTAGCAAGCACATCGCCCAGGGCTTCGTTGTAGACTTCCCGGTATTGGCTTGGATCCACCTGGAATAAAGCAGTCCCTTTTTCTACGTAATCACCTTCATTAACCAGGATTTTTTCCAGTATCCCAGCAACCTGCGTGCGGATCTCCACATCGGTCTGCCCCTCGATCTTCGCGGGGTATTCAGTATAAAGGATCTCATCGCTAGGGTTAACTATACTTACCGCCACTGAGGGCGGAGTTGCCTTTGATGATTGCGGTCCGCTGGAGGAACAGCCCGATAAGATGATGGTTTGGGCCAACAAAAAATATATCAGCGTTTTTTTCATAAAAATTAAATTATAAATGTTAAAAAGTGTGTTATTTACATTGGGGGAGGTTAGTTCGGATAGTAAGGGGAGATCAGGAGGTAAACGATCACGCCGGTAGAACTGACGTATAACCACAGTGGCATCGTCCACGACGCCACTGTGCGGTGTTTATGGATATTGCCGTTCAGTCCATAACCCATGGTTAAGAGCGCCATCGGAACAATCAGTGCTGCAAGGAAAATATGGGTAAACAGGAGAAAAAAATAGATACTTCTTAAAATCCCCTCACCTGCAAACCTGGTAGAGGGCGTTGAGAAATGATAAAGCAGATAGGAAAATAAAAAAGCGGCTGTAAAAGAGAACGCCAAAAAGACGAAGGCTCTATGAACCCCTTTATTTTTTTTCCTGATGGCCAGCAGTGCAATCAGCAACGCGATAAAGGTCAATCCATTCAATATAGCATTTAACAAGGGCAGCCTTGAAAAATCAAATCCCTCCAAAAAGTGCATTTTAGGTAAGAAATAAGCAGTGGTAATGAGGCCATTAATTAAAATGGTCAGTATCCAGATCGCTGGGGTATATTTTCTTTCTTTCATCAATTTAAAAAAATCATGCTCATGGTCGTTTTCCCAAACACATTGGGACAGAAGACCAACCAGTTAATATAATCATCAAAAGATAGCAGGATCAGGCGTTCGGCGAACGCCATAGAACATACCATGTAGTATGTTTTAGGATAAAGTAAGGGCATCTTCATGGTCTGATTGCTAGATAGAGGGCCGTGCATGTCTGAAGATGAGAATTGCCATGTTTATTCCGCTAGCACCATGGCACCCGCTGCTGCTTTCCGGTGCAGAAGGTTTTGCGGGAAATCCTTTCTTGTTTATTTGTGAATTTGTCATTTGATATGGATTGGTACGGCGCAAAGTTATCCAGGTTTTTCCTTTTAATTATCATTCGTCCAGGCCGGGGCGAATAGTCCCACAACTAAAATTCCGTCAAAAAAAACAAACTAAAAGGCCTAAAAAACAGGTAACACACAGTTCAACAATTACATACAAAAGCAAACACCAGAAACTTTAAAAAAATAGCCCGCTTTAAAAATGGCCTAAAGTGCGCTATTTATGTCCTTTGAGACAACAGGTGCAAGCTGTAATTTTGTGTTATGAAGAATTCGGAATTTATACCAGCTCCTGTTTCCCGGAAAAAAAAAGTCATCATCGTAGCCATGACCGGTCGCATGATGATGGACTTCGTTGGACCGGCTGATGTTTTCACGACGACCAACCTGTTCTTAAAACATTCCGGTCTGGACGAAGGATACGAGGTCCTTATTGCCGCCCCTACTGCCGATAAAAAAGTAAGCACAGGAGCAGGCGCAGATCTGTTATGCAACACAAGTGTACTGGACATCCGGTCCAGTATCGATACACTCATCATTTCCAACTACGAGTCGCACGAATCCCCGGCAGAAATTTTTGAACCATTTTATAAATGGCTTTCCAAAAGGACAGAAAAAAACACCAGGAGGATCGCCTCTGTATGTGCCGGTACGTTCGCGCTGGCAAAAGCAGGGCTTATAAACAACAGAAAGGTGACCACGCACTGGGAGCAGAACGAAAAACTACAAAAAAGCTACCCGCTATTAATGGTTGATACCAATCCCTTTTATGTAAAGGACGGGCATATTTACACATCTGGCGGGGTATCCTCGGGAATCGATCTTGCTTTGGCGATGGTGGAAGAAGATTTCGGAAAAGATGTAGCGATACAGGTCGCAAGGGAACTTGTTGTTTACCTTTACCGCCCCGGATACCAAAGCCAGTTCGGAAACCTTCTTCCGGTGATTGAAAGTTCAGCGCTGAGCCAGAAGTTACGAAGCTGGGTCCTTGAACATCTGAACGAACAACTCGATGTGAAAAGGATCGCTGACCATCTTAATATGAGCCCCCGCAATTTCACAAGGGTATTCCATAAGCGCACCGGGACGCCGCCGGCAAAGTTCGTTGAAAAGGTCAGGGTGGAACAGGCACGCAAATTACTTGAAGACACTGACGATTCACTGGAAAACATAGCCGAACGATGTGGTTTTGGCGCTCCAAGTTCGATGCGCCGGACCTTTCTGCGGTTGCTCATGATCACCCCTTCTGATTACAGGCGGGCATTCCGCGTACCAATCAATGCTCCAGGCATGCCGGAGCTAAATCCCATAAGCTAAAATCCAGGCCCAAAAGCTAATACCTTGGGGCAACGGAAATTGATGTTACCTATACCATCAATGGAAACTGAATTAATTTAATACCATGACACATAAAACCAAATTTGGGGATACAGCGAATCTGATGGCGGAAGCGCTAAGGCTGTTCGATGAATATAACTTAAGGGATCCCAGATCTGTAACCTGGAAAGATACCGTACTACCCCTTGAATATGCTTATTCACTGATGCTGACTGACTGGGTAGTCTCCTTGCAACCTGCCTCGAGTGAAGAACTTTTGCTGGCATCCCGCAGCCAGCACATCGGCAGGTGGGAAATCCCCAGAGACAATTATCCCCAAGGAAGGGAACATTATTTAAAATGGCGTAAAGACCTGGCGGCCCATCATGCAGAAATCACCAGTGAATTGATGAAAAAGGCTGGATACGACCAGCCAAAGATCAGCCGCGTGCAGGAGATCATCCTGAAAAAAAGGATCAAACAGGATGTGGAAGTACAGATCATGGAAAATGCATTATGCCTGATTTTTTTGGAATATCAGTATGAAGACCTCCGTAAAAAGTATATCAATGATCCCGGTAAAATGGTGAACATTCTCTATAAATCACTGCTAAAAATGGACCAGCACGGTCATGCGGTGGCCTTGCTGCTTAATTATGGCCCCGAAGGAAAGGCTTTACTGCTTAGAGCTGTCGAGGACATCAGGTGCGCGAAAAGCCATTAGTTTTTTTGCCTTGCCCGCAGCTACCGATATCCCCCAGTTTAAAGCGTTAAGGAATGTTTAAAGGATGAATATAATTATAATCAGATGAAGTATATCGTTTTTTCCGGCATCATGGCCACGTGTATATTTTTTATTTTCAGGATTTTTGCAACCGCTACTGATAATCACAGCATGGAAAACCTCCTATCGAAAAAACCTGTTATCCTGGATGTGCGTACCCCGGGGGAATACAGTACCGGCCACATCAAAGGCTCCATCAATATCCCTTTAACGGAACTGGAAAACGGCACTCCATTAACCCTGGATCACCACAGGCCAATTCTGACCTGTTGTTCCCACGGCGTTCGAAGTGTCAGGGCAGCAAAGTTACTGAAGGCAAGAGGGTATAAAAATGTGGAAGACGGCGGGGCCTGGACCAACCTCCAGATGATACTCGACCGAATAGCCCCGACGCCTGTAAGCAAATTTAAGCGATAAAAACCACTACCTGTTTCCCAGTCCGCTAAATCCTACCCGGATGGCCTAGTGATGGGATAATTCCTTCCGGATACGGCTTAATGACTGGGGAGTGATCTTAAGATAAGATGCAATGTACCGCTGGGGAACCTGCTGTAGCAATATGGGGTAGCGTTTTAAAAGTTCCAGATACTTCGTTTTGGCATCGCCAAAATTCAGAAAATCATTGTCTTTGATCTTGTTCAGCAATGTTGCCTCACTGATGCTTTTAAAGAAGATGAATAAGTTGGGCATTTGCTGCAGAAATTTTTCAAATGTGAAAAAGTTAATCGTATAAAGTTCGCTGTTGACTGCAGCCTGTATCGCTTCGCTGGCAGGAAGTTTATTGTAATAACTTTCCAGGTTGGCAAAAAACTGGTTTTCACGTACAAAATATTTTGTGATATCATTACGGTCTTCATCCAGGGCGAAAATACGTAAGATACCACGATCCACAAATACGATTTCCGTGGCCACTTCGTGAAGTTCCTGCACGAATGCCCCCGCTTTTACCTTGCGATACCTGAAATGTGAAGCAAGGGTTTCAATATCATTCCCAGAGAGTATGCCACCGAAAGCCAAAGCTGATTTTAACCTATCCATTATTTCACGATTTTATGTGCCAGTATGCTTTCCGCGCACGCAATTACGGCCTCTTTAACATCAAGCGGTTTCCAATTAAGCGTCCTCACTGCTTTGTTTACATCTATTTTTCTCCTCACCATTTCAAGCAGTACAGGTTTCAATTCCGGCCGGAACAGGGCAAGGATCCTGGTAACAAAATCCGGAAGTTCAGCAGAAGGGATTTTCCGCTCAGGAAAATGCGCTTTCAATATCCCCGCAACTTCTTTTAAGCTCAAATATCCGGATGCTGCAATATACCGATTTCCTGCAGCTTCCGGAATTTCCATCGCTTTGATCAGTAGATCAGCAACAGAACGCACATCCACAAGGTCAAAACCAATTTTGGGGAGCGCCGGAAAACTACCATTTAATAGTGAAACGACAATATTTGCCGAGTTCCCGAAATCCTGTTCAATCACCGGACCGAGTATAGCTCCGGGGCACACCGTTACCAATTCTAAATCAGTTTCACTATTGCGGATAAAATCCCAGGCTGCCTTTTCGGCAATCGTTTTACTTTTATAATAAGGGGTAATATCCTTTTTGCTGTTCACATCCGTCCAGTCATTTTCATTGAAAACTTTGCCATCTTCCCTGTTAGCCCTCCCGTAAGCAATGGCCGACAATGACGAGGTCATCACTATCCTTTTGACCTGGTTTGCCGCTGCCGCTTCCAATATATTCAGTGTGCCGTTTTTTGCTGGAAGGATCAGGTCATTCTCATCTCTGGGCAACTCCCTGGGGAATGGTGAGGCCGTATGTTGTATGAAGTCGATGCCCTGGGTCAACTCCTTCCAGGCTCCCCCGTCGCTGAGTTCCGCTACCGCGAATTCCAGTTTATTTATCTGTCCGGTATGGGCCGCAATGACCTCCCGGATAGCATCAATCCTCCCCTTGTCACGCAGCGTTCCCCTCACTTCATAACCCTTATTTAAAAGCTGGATCGCCGCATGAGATCCCAAAAAACCTGTTACACCGGTAAGTAATACTTTTTTATTGTTCATGATATTCTGTTTTTCCAAAGTTGAGATGCACAATGGAACTTACCATTACCAATTGGTAACAAATTCAGGAAAAGTAAAATAATCCACATGAAAAATACGTGCCGCCTCAATCCATTGCGAGTGGGTGGAAAGAAATTTCAGTGTTCATTCCACCTCGGAGAATATCCTTCGGCTTGCACTCCGGGCCGGACAGATGCTTTCCGGACTTAAAGTCGCTTAAAATCAGCCAATTGACCGATTTTAGGCGAGACCGGTGGCCATTTTAAACCGAACAAAGTGGCCGCTTTTGGAATCATCCCCACCCCGAGACGGTAATATTCTTGTTTAGTGACCGAACCCTTCTTCAATTCCGCCCACAGTTGCAACCTGTAATCATCGCTTTCCCTGCTCTTGTTGTAATAATAGTAATAAAATCCACCTATTGGGATGTACAGGGCAATAAGGACTAATTGTATTGTACGATGGGCTATTTTTGTCATTATCCAAAGATAATCATACTGTTTATCTACCCCAGCCTCAATCATCCCTGCCCCATTGCAGGGCAAGCTCTTCTATATAATCTACAAAACCTGATATGCCTTTAAAAGTCTGAAAACTGTATTCTGGTTGCCCATTCAAAACTTCAACATGATCAAAACTATGGTCATGGGAAAACAGATACACCTTTCCATCCCTCCTGTCATACATCGTCCGTGCACCGTTAGCCTCCTCCGCAAAAACCAGATAATCCGAGCTATCAATCTGATCGAAACCTGCATCTTCGCACATCATTTCATAATAATCCTCGTAATCCCCCAATCCCAACGAACACTCCGATCCAAGGAACATCCATTCCTGATTATCGCTAAGGCTTTCGCTAAAGAGATTAAAGTTTTCTTTTATCCCTCCGACATTGCGCAGCAACAGCTCATGTTCAGCCAGCAGTTCATATGGATGACTTTCCGGATCTTCTAGCCTGTTCAACCAGCCGCGCACACTCCCATTATTGTTATCCCAGCCCAAAAGCAGGTAATCAACACCATCGATCTCCAGGTAAGTTGCCCGTGCCTTTTGCACCAATGCAGCCAGTACCGGAAATACCAACATAAACTCCTCACTCAAACGCAAAGCCTCCTCTTTAAAAGAGACCCTTGAACCCGGCCTTAAAAGCCATGTTACTTCCTCTTTAAGTGCCTCAAAATCCCTGTTTTCTATTTCCATTCCCATGTTCCTTTTTAAGCTGCCATCTAGGCCAATAAATTTAAACTCATATTCCTCCAGTACCCTTTCCACCCTTTGCAACAAAAGTCCCCCAAATCCCTCTCCAGTCTTCGGTGTCCTGCTCCTTTTCTGTATCCCACCTCACCCGTCCACAAAGCCCATCAGGGCTATCTTTTAAGACCACCCATATTCTCCGCCCAGTGAGACAATACTGCCCGGAACAAACTCCTGACTACGTTTCCAACGGTCGGCCCTTTTAAAAACAGACCTGCCCAGCTCAAAACCCTGCTTCCCCATAAGCCTATCCCAATCCGAACCTGGTGCAAACCATAACCAGACTCTGGAAAAGTCAGGAACATTTGCCCCTTCCAATTCGCTCAGTTCATCTCTAAACCAGTCCTTAAAAGCGATAAAATCGATTCGGGTATCATCCCTATGCTCCACCACAGCCATTACCCTGTCCAGATCATTGAAAAGCGCATATAATTCAAATGCTTTCCAATAATCCACTTGGATAAAACAGGTTTAGTTTTTTTCTTACCAAAGAGCCAGTTAAACATCGAACGTTAATATAAAAGGAGCATAAAAGATCAATAAATATACAGCAATTTGTTTTCCGCCCCTAAAAGATCCACCAAAATTAACCGATCGGATTCTTGCACACTTTCAGGGGTAAAAACTGTACAGTGCAAAACTCTCTTTTGTTGTATCCAGTCGCTCCGCCGGATTTCAGCGGGGTGAGTACCAAAGTTGTAAAAGGCTTTTGGCATTCAGGCGGACCAGTATTCCGTACCCCAAAGCCGATGGTTATTTGCTAATGCTGAGTTTTAGTATGACCAGCCCCTATGATCATGAACCAATAGTTCAAGTTCCCGACTATTTTTATATTACTTCTGAAAATGGTGAATAGTTTTCTGCCTCCACTAGCCGGAATAGTCTTTCCTGGCTGGAACTGTTAATAAATCCAATCGATGGAATTGAACAATTAGTGTATTTTTAGGCCATACTAAATTGCCTACAGCTCAACAATTATAAAATGGACCAGAATTTTTCCTCCGACAATCCCATCTCCCGTCCTGAAGATGACCGCTTCCAGCGTTACGGGTTTTCCAAACAGATTGCCCAGACCATCATTGGAAGGCAAAGCAGGGAATGCATTACCATTGGCATTTATGGTGCCTGGGGAGAAGGTAAAACTTCTGTACTGAACTTTATCGCCCGTGAACTTCACCAGCATACTGGAGTGGTTGTTGTAAAATTTAATCCCTGGCGCTATCAGGATGAAAATACGCTGCTCCTACAGTTTTTTAACCTCCTGGCCCAAACACTGGATGCCGCGCTGAAAACCAAAAAGGAAAACCTTGGAGAGCTAATAGGCCGGTATAGCGGCCTGGTCAACATTCCCGCAGTTGGTGACGGATCAGGCGCAGCAATAGCGGTTTCGAAAATGCTCGACCAGACCAGCGTAGAATCCTTAAAAGATAGGATTGACCAGATTATTACGGACAAGGAAAAAAAGCTTGTCATTTTTATAGATGATATTGACCGTCTGGAAAAAACGGAAATCCATTCTATATTCCGTCTGGTTAAGCTTACTGCGGACTTTTCCAACACGGTGTACCTGCTATCATTTGATGAAGACATGGTTTCAGCTGCAATTGGTGAGCGTTTTGGGGAAGGAAATGCCGCTGCCGGTAAACAATTTTTGGAAAAAATTATCCAGGTACCCTTAAGGATTCCAGCAGCGCAGGCTAACGCCCTGCAGGAATACAGTATTTCGCTCATCAACAAAATCTTGGATCAGCACGAGATCAAAATTGAGGGAGAAGAAGCCAACCGCTTTATCAAAGGTTTTCAGGAGGCCATTATGCCGAAGCTCAAAAACCCACGGCTGATCCTGCGCTACAGTAATACACTCTCTTTCTCCATCCCACTTTTACTCGGGGAAGTGAACGTGGTGGACCTGATGCTTATTGAGGCTATAAAAATCTTATACCCGCAACACTACGAATATATCCGTTCGGATGCCAGCCTTTTTACCGAAGGCTTTGAGGACATCTATTCAGGCTCAGCGGATAAGGACAAAATCAACCGTTTTAAAAACCAATTGGAAAAACTGGCCGTAAACGAAGACAAAAGAATAGCTGAAGCCTTAAAAGACCTATTGCAAAGCATATTCCCCAGATTGGAAGAAGCATTCCGCAATATCAGCCACAATCCCTGCCAGGATAACGAGTGGTACAAACGGAAACGTATTGCCTCCCCGAACTATTTCAACCGCTACTTTAGTTATTGCGTAATTAAGGGGGATTTAGCAGATGGAATATTCGAAACATTTATCAAAACACTGGCAACAAGGAATGAGGCCGAACAGGATAGCATCCTGAAAAAGCTGATGGAGGAAGGAACAGCTGAAAACCTCATGCGAAAACTCCGCAGCCTGGAAAAGGAATACGCATGGCCATTTTCTTCAGCTATAGCTAGAACCCTTACCAGAAACTCAAATTTACTGGATAATGATCAGTCAGACGGCTTTTTCGCCTACATGCGTCCCTATAGTCAATCAGCAATATTTATCAGCCAGCTGCTCCAGGCACACCCGGACAAAGACGAAGCTTTTACTTTAAGCCTCGAACTGTTCTCCAAAGCGGAGATTGATTATGCCTTCGCATTGCTCCGCTGGATACAGGCTGCTAAAGAAGAAGATCAGCATAAGTTACTTAAAGAATCCCAAATCGACCAATTATCCACAATTATCCTCCGCCGGGCACGGGAACTGGCGGGAGAAAACCCACTATATGAAACTTTTCCGGAATACACCTATAGATTATTTGGTATCTGGCACAAAAATGATCCGGATGGCTTTACCCAATACGTGAGCGGATTGATCCAAAGCCATCCGGATGGGTACCTTAAAATCCTTTATGCCCTGACTGGCCAGGTCCGCAGCAGCAGCAATCCTAATTCTTATTATACCAACATCGACGAAGAGCGGTATAACTATATTACCCGAATCATTGATCCTGAACTGATCAAAAACGAAATCCTGAAAAATTTCGACATTGATAGTCCAGACCTGGGAAAAATAATCTGGGATTCATACGGTGGCCCCTACCAGACCGACCTGAATATAGCCCGCCAGTTTATGCATTGTTACACACAACAACCCCAATCCAACGAAATTTCTGCAGGGGAACAAACTACATAGTCATCAAAAAATAATTAAATAATCATATCAATCAATGGCAACCAATAAAACCGCAAGAGCTGACTATCTGTGCGTAGACAGGGAGGAATTCAAACATAAAGGTTTTCGAAAGATTGGCGCTCGGACGTGAAATCATCACCAGGAAAATGAATTCGTTAGCAGTCATGAAGATCTGCTGGGCAGACTTCATTAAATGGGACTTTTATAACCTCGAGATGCTCAAAAATGCGTTTGAGTTTCCGGATAATGCTTACGCGGATAAATATGACAGAAACCGCCGGATGGCTGGCGGCATTTTTTTTTCTGGAGAGAGAAGAAAGGAACCAACAGAACATGAACAGATAGAGAGCACAAGGTCAGAGATGACCAGTCAGGTCACTAAGTTGGAGCGCTTTTACGAGCAGATCGAACTTCTTAAGGTAAAAATTGATCCTGCGCAGCGAAAGGCCGCAGGCGAGAAAAAACTGGACCAGTTATTAAATTTACTCAAAAGGTTCCACAAAGTGGCCCAGGAATTCAGGTCCCGCAGAGCAGACCGCGAACCACTGGTAATAAGGGACGAATACGATGTGCAATACGTTCTGGGTGCACTATTAAAGATCTACTTCGACGATATCCGTCCAGAAGACTATTCCCCAAGCCACTCAGGCGCGAATACAAAGGTTGATTTTGTCCTCAAAAAAGAGCAGATAATTATTGAAACCAAAATGACCAGAGAAGGCCAAACTATCAAATCTCTTGGGGAAGAACTGCTCACCGATACCGGTCGTTACAAAGGCCATCCAGACTGCAAAACCCTGGTCATCTTTATCTATGATAAAGGAGATTTTATCACCAACAAACATGGCTTCTCCAGCGACATTGAATCCCAGGCCAGCGAAAAGATGGCCGTCCATGTAGTGATTAACCCGGAATAAATAAGTTTTTTGGACAACAGGCGTAGCGGATAAACGCGCTATGCCTAACGCTGGTGAAGGAAATTAGGTCCTATCTTCTTTATCACAGCTTCCTTATCACCTTCAGCTGACAATTCCTAATTACCGGTTTGCCCCTGCCCCAGGCTCACTCCTGCGTTCCTTGTAAGGTAACAGATGGTATATCCCGGATAAGGTTAACAGCCTCTTCCAGATTCCCATCCTGCCCGTAGATTTCTCTATGGCTGATGATCTCCTTTAAAAAGGTTTTTGTTTTCATTTTGTCACTCTTTTAAGTGTTTTAACATCGCTTCCAGTATAGCCGCAATCTTTTCCACATCCTTGCCACTCTCATTGACCATGTTCCGGATTAAGGTGCTTTTTTCCATCAACCCGATATTTCCAGAAACAATACGTGCCAAACGCAGGTTCAGATCTTTGTTTTCCCTGATCATCTTTTTGATTTCCCTGGCAATTACCATCGCAGAAATTTCTTCCAGGGTAATGTCTTCATTTTCCCCTCCAAAAAGATCCGCATGGTTTTCATAAATAAATTCGCTTTCGAGATTAAAATAATGGTCTATGATGTTGATAATATCCCTGGCATCCTTAAAGCGTAATTCAGGGCGGTCATCATAGGCAATAAACTTCAGCAGGACAATCGCAGGCAGGGTAGCAATCTTGAACTGGTGTCCGGTTTCCAGTATCACATCGGCTGTACCCATGTTATATACTTCCTGAAAACCATTAACTTTTATACTTGTTAAGCCCTTTCCTTCAAATTTCACCTCCTCATCGATTTCCAATGCGCCAAAGGGCAGTAGATCAATCTGTAATCCCTCAGGCGAAATCACCACAAACGCATTGGTACCACTTTCAGTGTACCCTCTTTTAAAAAGTTCCTCCCTGACATTCTTATAATCTTCCCGGCTACCGATCATCACGGCGAAATCTACATCTTTGGTGGTCAGAAACTTTACATCCCCTTTAGCATACCATATATTCCTTGCTATTGCGCCGATCATATAAAAATCGATTCCATTAGCTTTAAATGTATCTTCCAACGTGTCAAATACCGCTTTGAGCCCTCCCTGTTTAATACTCTCCAAATTCATCCTTTAAATGTTTATCGTAAATCATCATCGCTGTTTCCACGCATCTGGGATCCCCTGTCAGCATGAGGTCTGCATACACCAATAACGCGGGGGCATAAGGACGCTCCTCAGCCGGCTCATCTTTCCAGAATTTATCATAAAGCCTGATATCTCCATCCACGGCAGGTATAAGCTTCAACTTTACCATGGCCTGGTTTCTTTTTTCGGCCGTATACACGGTCAATATCCTGGGCTTAAGGTAATCAGTCAGCCACTCACCGGCAGGCTCACCACCCCAAACCGTCTTTCCCGGTTCTATCAGGTCATTATCTAGCGTTTCTAAAGGGTGTCCTGGCTTCAGTTTGAAATTGCCCATATGCAGTATTGGTTTTAAAGTCTCTCCGTATCCGGCAATCCATCTGTCCAAAAGCAACCTCTTGTTTTGCAAGAGTCGCCGTTTTGGCCCGACCTGCAGTACATAACCTGCTTCCTCCAAACCATTGATCACATTTTTTACATTCCCCAATGCAACATCGGTTGCTCCCGCCAGCGTACGTTGCGGCATATTTATGCCCTCTTTGTGTACCATCAGATAAAAGACCATTTTTAAACCTGTCTTGGTGAACGCCCGGTTCGTCACAGGCTTTTCCGTCTCTTCATATTTGAAGCCCTCTAACCAGATCGTGTTATTCTTTGTCCTGATGTAAACATTTCCCGCACTGTCAAGGTAATTGATGCCCTCATTCCGCAGTTTCTCTTTTATAGTAGGAAAAATCCTGTCTGCAACAACCATGAGTCCCCCATGCAGCTGATTGTAGTGTATCAATTTTGGTAGCTGATAATCACGGAGTTCTTTTTTGAACTCAACGATAAAATTCGCTTCATGGCCATCCATAAAAAGATCTGTGGTTCCGTCAAGGTCTCCCGCGGTATGGTTGTATGCCCATTTAAAACCAGTATTGGTTTCCAATTTTTTTAAAGCACCAATAATGTTCTCGTTGTTGTTCATAAATATTCATGTTCACGTTACGTGAACAATCAAAAATAATGAACATTATACAGAATTACAAATAAGTAGTTAATCAATTTTGATCATTCAAAAAGGGCACATCGGAACTAGTGATGAATAACCTCTAATGCAGACAAGCATCCCTCCTCGCCTGATAACGGTAAGCCCTGGCACTCATTCCGGTCATACTGGAGATTTCAGTAATACTAGACACCACATCCGTTCCAAACTGTGCCCCCCTGGATTTACCCAATCTTGAGAATGGCAAGCTAAGAAAATGCCCAGATATTTATTCCTCCTAAAAACAGAGCTATCCGGATTCCGGCTGTTTTGTCCAATCTCCCAAGCTTTGCCGAGTTTGAACATCAGATAGTGATTTCGGGCTGGAATAGCCACTCACGGACAGTATTCAACGACAAAAACCAGATTCTAGAAATCCTATTGACAAGACTGGAAAAAATCAATTTTAAGGTCTTTAAAGACGCTTCCCCACCGAAATGAAAATTGAATCCGGTCACCGCTAAAAGCAGCCTAAAACACTTAAAATCAGCCGATAGACCGTTCTTAAGCGAAAAAAGCACTCAGTTTAAGCTGAAAAAAGTGGCCACTTTGATGAAAAACTAGTGGCCACTTTTTGGATAATCTCCACTCATCTAAGCAGGCAAGGCCATGTTTTTTGAAGCTCTTGGTTAGCTTTCATCTTCAAGCATCAAATTAGCCAGGGTGACTAACCAACTTCACTTCGGTTTTGCAGTAGCAGTTTCTAATTTGCCTTCTAAGGATATGATTTTTGTTTGCAACTGGTTTATGATTTCGGTCTGTACATTGATGGTGGCAATCTGGCTTTCCATCTCCCGTTTGTATGTTGAGGCAATATCGGTGGTTTCCTGCCCAAAAAGTAATGCAAGTTCATCCTTGTATGACATAATGGGCTCATACAACCAGTGGTATGCCTTTCCAATTGCCCCGTTAAACAAACGCACGGTAGGCTGATTCTCTAAGCTGCCAGCTTTAAGGATCTGTTTTCCTGAAATCCCCGGATACGGATCTATATAATAAATCACCTTGATCCCAAGCTGGGTATTCCGGCGAAAATGGCCGCGCGTTTCGCTTTTAAAGTGTCCCCCTGTTTCGGTCCATCGTGGCCGCCTGTTTCGGAGCAAACTGGCCGCGCTGATCTCTTGATCAGATTTTCCTCTCACAGTGTTTCCTAACCAAGTATTTATTTAAAGCTAGTTCAAAGTCATAGTTTCGAAAAGACAAGCCTCAGCAAAGCTTTGGGTCAAAAGGCCATTTTGAACGCCTTTGAGCACTTTTTTAAGGTGTTTCGGGTAGATTCTTTGGTAGGCTGAAATTTAAAGGGATGAGCATCCCTGAAAACAGATAGTCTGGAAAGCTAGGCGTGGAGGAAAAATTTGAAAACCGTCAGCCTATATTTGTTCAGAGGGAAAGGAACTTTTATGCTACAGCCCGGTAATCAAATTGGCGGCCAGTTTGGTCCGAAACGCAGGGGTCACTTTCGCCGAAATACGCAGCCAATGATCAATATTTGGTTTTGAATGGTTTTAACTGAAATTTAAATTTAGTTTAATTGCGCCAATAATTAAACTATTAGTTATTCACAAAATACAACTTTTACACATGAACCATTTTTAACTACGGGAAAACTCCACAGCCGGTCTCATTTTCAAAACTAATTAGAATTGCCCCCGGAGGAAATACTTATAAATATGTATTTTAAACCCCACAGACATAGCAAATAAGTATCACCTACAAATGAAATTTGTTCGGCATCATCGCTTGTTTACAGAACAATAACCCCCACCCAACAAAAATCCTCCCGCCTATGCAATCCCGCCCTGCTTTGCATCCTATAGCAAACCTCAGCCCATTAATAGGAACTTGCATCATTGATCCGTTTTTAGTTTGCCCTTCTAAGTCTAACCTTTTTCAGGCAGCTGACAAAGATTACCTTGGTCATCAATCAGTTCGATATCTCTGGCAATGTCCTGTATAAACTTTGTCAGGGGACGCCTAAAAATATCGTCCTCTTTTTCATAAGTACCAATTACCAGTCTTGTAAACATTCCCTGGTCTGGAAACAGGCTTTCAAAATCATCGAGCAGCGCTTTATTATAATGTTTTGTGTATACCTGCTGCTTATGAATAAGCTCTTCAACAATATCAACTTGAGCACCATATATCCCGGATATACTGAACATCTTGTCATAATCGCTGGCCAGCTTTTCATTTTCCGGTAGTCCAGGATCTACATGGCTAAAAGTAATTTTAATTTTTTCAGGATCTTTGTCATTAAGATACTGCACCACCGCATTGTCAGCTAGCCCAAAGCGAAAAACATTCAATAATGGCCCAGTATGGTATAGTGTAAACCCTGAAGGGTTATCGCTTTTCGCCTTGTTGCAAGAACCGCAGATCGGATAAAGATTAAAAAATGATGTACAAAGAAACGGGAATTCCGATTTCGGATAGCGGTGATCAAGTTCCAAAAGGCCCTTCCATTGAAGTACATCTCCCACATTGACCTGCCTGGCCTCATTCCTTATTTTTGCAATTTTCTTTTTTACCACCAAAGTAAGCTGAGAATGGCAGTATACGCATGTTTTTATTCCCAAGGGACGCAGGATCTTTAAGAACTCCTGATCGCGCAGCGCATTGTAACGCATTGCGCGCACAACGTCTTTCCAAAACTTCTCGTTGATCCGGTCGACTGGTATGATCCTGTTAAACTCGGAAATCAGTTTGGTAATTTCGTCATCATCAGCATTAAGAATCCTTAAATAATGCCTTCTGATCTTTTTGATGTATCTAAAAAGCCTACCTGTCTGTATTTCGCCGTAGTCTGCCGCATTAAAACGAACATGTTTGTTGAGTATTCGCAAGCGCTGGTAAGGCATTTCGAATTCATCCTCCCTTCCGGTTCGGAAAAGGTTTTCATTGAAATCTTTGACCCTATCCTTTAGCTGCTGATTATTGAGTATTTGTCTCACGTCTTAACCTGAATAGTTCTTCTTCTAATTTTGCTATCTGTTCTTGCCTGTTTATATTTTGTTTGAATCTTGCAAAATGCATTTCTTTAAGCCTCCTTTGAATCAGGGGTTCGCCAATCTGCTCAATAGTAATCAGAGATTTTGCTTCTGACCATCCATCAGGATCTTTAACCTTCGGATTCAAATAATCGGCAAGTTCACCAATGATTTTTTTAACATAATTACCCATAAATGCCTCCATAAAGAAGCTATTCGCCAACAGGTCATGGATGTTTGATCCAAAAGTGCGAATATGCTGATCTGTTTTGCCAAGGAAAAGAATATTGGTACTGGGAATGTCTGAAAGGATAAATGGGGAGTGTGTCACTATAAGAATGTTAATGGCAGCAATCCTATCCAAATTTATCCTTTCCAGATATAATAGCAAATAATTTATAAAATCCTGCTGCATTTCCGGATGGAAATAAAGTTCAATTTCATCAAAGATTATATTAACATATCGATAGGTTATTAAATCCTCCACTACACTGACCGAATTTAAATTATAAAGGTGGTAGATTAATGAGTTTATTGCATAAATACGCTGCTTTTCACCTGAACTTAGGTCGTCCAGGTCACTGCCATTATCGAGTATGATTTTTGGAACCAAAAAAGCTGGAGGAACTATTTGTATAGTATCGAGCTGTGAGTCCTGAGCACTTCCAATTGTTTTCTCAATTTCGCTGGAAAGTTCCTTTATCGAGACAGGCACGTTATCAGAAAGCCTATTTTCCGGTAAAAATGACCTTATATGATCATATTTAATAAAATTTATGGCCTGTCGTAGCTTATTGGTTATGTGGCTATAGTTACCAGACAGCTGATCAATAAACGTTGTATAATCCGAAAACTCGCCGGACTCAATGTCAAAACAGCCATAGCCGTAGCTTCTGGATATGTTGATCAGTTTTTGAAGGATATATCCAAACGCGTAATCTACCAGTGTATTCAAACGAGTAATATCTCGCGGTATGAGCCGATTATCCAAGTCAAACTTCTCACATACATAATCCAAGATCTCTAGGTAATATTCAGAAGCCCGGTCGAATCCTACTGTTATGGTTTCTGACAGGTTTGTTTTTTTTTTATAGCTATAAAGGTTCTTGAATTTCGCTTGGTTGAGTTTGTAGCTCACTGAGACTGCAGACGCCTTATCAGTAAGCTTTCTTAAGTCAAATTGCCCTTCTCCTTCTGTAAAGGGCAAAAGTAGATTGACCATCAGCCTTTGCCGGGTCAAAATCTGCTCTACATTCACGTCTATATTCCCTCTGTCCCGATATGGGTTCATTACAATGGGAACTTGATAGCCATCATTTTTTACAAAAAGAGACTTAATCCAACGACCGATGTTGGCACTGTTAAGCCCATAAAGGGAATAGTTTATTGCAATGGTATAAAAGAGTTGGCCAAGGTCAAATTGCTCAATCGGCACAATTGAGGGATTGAGAAAAGTATTATCTACCTGCTCGTACTTAAATATCCAGACATCACTGTTTATAAACCGGATACAGTAAAGAAAATCCCCTAAATAGTAGAGTTCAAGATTAAGTTCGGGAATCTTTTCAAGTTCCGTATATATATTTCCATGTGCTTCGGCAAGGACATTTATAGCCCTATAGATCAATTCGGTTAGGGTACTCTTGCCCCTCCCGTTCTTACCGACAATTGATGAAATATTTATCTTCATCTCCCTGGTCGAATAAAGTTGAACATCCAACTCAGGGCTATAGATGATGTTATTGAAATCAGTTAGATCAAATGCATTGTAAAATGTGTATGGTTTATCCACTTCGAGTACCTTGATAACCTCTTCCCTCAATCCAGTCATCGGTCTTACCCCGAGTAAACGGAAATTTCCGACTGGTCGGCTCATGTCCTTTTCAGAGTCCTTAATAGGCGTATGGAATTCAGGGTCAGTTTGCCCACTAGAAATTTCGTAAGCAACCTCGGCGACTTCCAGGAATGACATCTCCAGATTGTTCAGAATTGCCCAATAGTCTTTATAGCCTGCAGGTATCTTATCCATTTTACCTAGCTGGATCAGGTATCCAACCGTGTGTTTATCCAGTGGCAAAAAGTGTTCAGCGTCAATCCAAAATAAAAATATTGTAAACGAAACAGTATCCATCCCCCTGACATACTTCAGTTTGTCAAAGGTATCTTGGTCTAAAAACGACTGTCCAAATTTCATGACGTTTTCAAAAATTGACCATAGTGTCTCTTGAGTAGATTTATTTCTAACCGACATCAGATCTATGGTAATCGGTGTGGGACATCCAATGAAATCCACTTCGCTGTAAGCTTTTTTCATGAAAATACGGCAAAGATGGTTAATTCTTATCAATCTGTTTTCCAATTTGGCTTTAGATGAATTTAGGCTGGAAAATAGAATGACAGGATCAATATACTGATCGTCATAATTACTGTATTTATAAAACCATTGATTGCTCATCCGGAAACGCTCATCACCATCTAAGATTCTATATATTTCTGCGCCTGCTTCTCGTCCGTGCCTATTTCTAAATGCCGCAAATGCTTCGGCCAATTCGCGATAAACAATATTCCATTTTACTGCCATAGAGAGTCGTTTTTTTTATGTTTATTGGACCTGGCCCAATGGCGCTAAGATAGTAAACTTGTCAAACATGAGAGGAGATTTCATTCTAACACAATTAATAATCCTGGGAAAAATTAGCATGCTACATCCCACTATCTGCCAGAAATATGAAGAATAAGGATAAAAACACTAGCATATAATCAATAGCAGCTGTTGGGTTGCAACAGCATCCTTTTCAAATAAAAAATCCAGCGAAAAACACGACCCGCTTGTGCCTTCTGACAGCTAAAAGACAAACTTTTTGGCCGAAATCAATTTATTCTCTAAAAAATTTACACGGGTGCTCAGATTTTTATTTCTTTGTTAGTAACCGATATATTAGGGCATGCAGATTACCATCAATTTCGAACAGACTTATTCTGCAACTTTCATTTCTGAAGATTTGACCGAAATGACATTTGACTCTCCACAGCGCGATGGAAGTTCAACTAAAATACTGGTTAAAATTTCTAAACACCCTGATCCTTTGCTACCTGATGTATACAACCTAGGTTTTGGGCCACCGGATCTGAACGGCAGTTTTCTTGACGATGTCAGTTTACAGCATTTCGATATTAACAGGGTATTTTCCTCCGTGCTATTTTTAGCGCTTGTCTTTCTTGATACCAATAGTCACCTCACCATCGGTATCGATGGTTCAAATGACTTCAGGGCGAGGCTCTATCACCGGATGTTTAAGCATAATAGCATATACCTAGCTGAATACTTTACTGCCATTGGAGTGGATTGGTATGTGAGGATCTTCCGCAATGGCAACTACGAACAGTATGAAGATGGAACTCCTTTTGCTAAGCCACGGCCCGAACTGTTTGATTATGAAAGGGAAAACCGTGATCTTTATCGATATTATATGATCAAGCTAAAATAGGCATTGTATTTGTCCAACAAATTTATATTATATTTGTATTATGAATCAGCACATTCAAAACAAAATCCAGGATTTGAAAAAGGCGGCAGCAGTATCGAACAGCCCATCGACTTCAGCTTCACGGAGTACTAGAAATCAGGACAGCCTTGGCCAAGTCATCCGTACAAAAAATGACGCTGAGCAATTCATGTCTGAAATCAATGCAATCTCGAAGCGTTCAAAGTAATCCATCCAAGATATTAATTTAAACAAAATTGTTCTGTTGATGAATACGTGGTTCAAAAGATCGCACATTCTCAATTTGCTAGGAGCATTTACAGTTCCTGCAGATCGAGTAAAATGCACGGGTACTAATAATAATATACTATTAGTTCAACACAATTCCATCCACCTGTAGCAAGTTCAACCATTTCATCACAAAATTCCCCTCACCGACAATAGCAAAACACACCTTTCGGGTAGAACCAATGAGGTATAAATGTGTGGTGAGACAAACCCTGACGATTTGAGCCACGAATACTAATGTGGGGCAATAATTTATCAGGCCAATGTTTAGAACCAACGGTCAAACCTTACAGATTAAATGTTCCTAGTCGAGGAAGCTTGAGCGGTTCCGTCGGCATCGTACCAGAACAAAAACTACAGCAGGCGACGCTGGTGCCTTTAGTAGCACGACTAGAACGAAAGGTTTATGCAGGTGTTCTATTACACCAGCTTCCTATTGAAAAGTGCCCAGTAGTAGGTTTCTAGATCTTTTGCCGTAAGTTCAAATTTTTCCCATATTCCTCTGCAGTATGAACTGGTCGTTTTAACCAGCATTTCCAACCGTTTGATATCTTCTATGGCGGTATGCAGTTTGAGCTGGTAATACCAAAATTGCTTAGCGTTAAAGATCGTGGCGATCGGCTTCCCATTAGCCATATCGAAGTCCAGTATAGAAATCAGGAATTTTTTAACCTCCATCAGATCGTTGGGATTTCCCTTTGAAAATGTCTGAAAAAGTCCGTCCCGTTCCTTTAACCAGGATTGATGATCTCTATCTCCGTGCTTTTCATTCACCGTAACTGACACGTCGGTAGCGGCTTCAAATGCTTCCTTCATGCTCAAATTTACAGCGGAACTCATCGTGGCATCTTCCTTATGGAAACCTAGCAGGATTGGGAACATCCTTTCTTGTTCGCCCTTAACGACGGAAAGACTGTTGTACAGGTTATCAAAAGCCTGTATCCGCTTGACCCTGCCCTTCAGCCTGAAATTTTCAAAACCAACAAAAAATGCCTTGAAAGCGCTACTATAGGAAATCTCCCTGAAATTGTCCAGTGCTGAGCATAGCTTGACATAGAGGTTGAAGTTGGGAGGACTCCCTTTTAAGGTAATAAAACTCCCAAAGGTGCTTAGCGAGGATGACTGATCGTGAAGATACTTTTTAAAAATCAGGTAGTTCCTGCGCACCAGTTCCCTTATTGCCCGTCTTTCTCTAAACCTACTGATCGCCTTAACCAGTTCGTTTACGATAACACCCAAGCAAAATACTGCTAGCGAAACGATAATGGTCGCAGTGGGATTTTTGTCTATACCCAGATAGCTGGATAGCCATTCAATAAATTCATTCATTTTACTAAACAGAAGCTTTAAATGTATTAAACTCTAAACTACACACAATTTTAGAAAAAGTTACGCTCATAGGGTTGTTTGCTTTCATTGGAAAACTACTATTCCCGTTGTCACCTAATTAGGCTGTTTGGGTAGGACAAATTTTTCAATCATCACTCATATAAACTCTCTGTTACTCATCAATTGTCCTACGAAATTCTACCCATCTTCTTTATCCATTAGCCTTTCAAAAATCCTGGAGTTCTCATTATCCTGCTGAGATTTTTTCTTTTTCTGTTCTATCTTCAGATTATCCAGTTTGACCTTTTCCTCTTCAGGCATCTCTACCGCCAAGTCCTCTGATCTTTTTGCAAACACCTCTAGGCGCTGAGAGACATCTACATCAAGCTCTTTTTGTAGCAATGTCAGTCGGGTATTAACATAGCTCAAATCAGAGGGCTTGAAATCTGTCAACCCCGAACTGCAGGCCTGTTCTACAAAGCTCTGAAATCGTTCGTCTTCTTTTATATGCTGCGCAGCATTTGGAACCACTGCTTTCAACCTGACCAAAAGATCAAAATCCAGCATGTGATAAGCACCCTGCAGGTATGTCCTGATCAACTCTTCAGGCTTATAAATCAGATAGTTGTTCAGTTTTTCCACTGCGTCAACAAATGATGTACGCTCACTTAGCGAGTTTAGCCCGGTGGCAATTAAGCCGCTTAATTTTTCTGCCAGATAAAGCTGAAAAAGTTGATCAGGGAGCATTTCAAAAATCGATGGGTCACTCAGAATACTAATTTTACTAAACTGATCTTTATCGGTAATAAAGTAAGCAAATCCGGACTGGGTATCATATTGTGAAATTGCAGAAGAGGTTAGACTATCATAATCAGTCGTTACTTTTTCTCTGATTATCTTAGCTATATTTTGATCAATTTCTATCTTTCCAGTTTTGAAAAACCAAGATGGAGATTTTACTTTCTCTCCTTTAACAACATATATACCTCCAAGCTGATTGAAATAGAGTGCGGATTTGATTACATCGATCAAAACCGCAGTTTCGCGTCCCAGATATCCAGTAAGAAAATCTGAAATGGATGGATTGATAAAATTCACCACCACCTGCCCCTCCTGATCCTGTTGAGTTATAATAAAGCTATTATGCAGTTCACGTATTGCCTCTGAGTAGTTAAAAGGGTTGACCACAAACCCATAAGCGTTAAAGTGGTCTCTCGAAAACTTTTTGACGGCCTCTTCTAGGAAATCGTTATAGATAGGGGTTCCAGTTGTAGCTAAGATGGCAAGAATACACCTTGAAAGCATGGATATCTGGGTCTCATAAGCCTTTTGCCAGATACTCTCTGGATTTTCAAGGGCATTCAGAAATACAGCTCCAAATTCAGAGGGTAAAGTTTGCTCCCACAATTTATTTTCCACCACCGTTTCAATAATCCTTGGGTTATAATTGCGATGATTGATTAGTTTGAGATAATATTTTTTCTCCAATAGAGCCTCACAATGTGTACGAGGAAGATCGGAAAAGTAAAGGTGGTTCACCAAAATCTTAGCTTTGATCGTACTGGAATACTTATCCAGATCCAGCACGCATTTATTGAAATTAATGGAGTTATTTTCAAGTTCCTCGAATACTTCCTTTCCTTGGTTAAGAATATATTCTCTGGTGGTAAGGATAAGCACTTTGTCTTTGGCAGCAGCAATCTTGTGAACGAAACGTAAAAGTAGACTTCCTTCATTAATACTTGGTTTTAGCTTCAAAAAATTCTTGCCCAAAAAATCATCAAAGAAAAACACCTGTTTTCTGCCCTCTTTAAAATTACTCATCCCTTCACCTGTTGTACCAGAAATGAATACAAATTCTTGGTAACCATTGGAGAGCAAATAATAGGAAAGTACCCTGGCTAAAGTTGTTTTACCTATTCCAGGGATGCCTGAAATAACCACATAATTGCTTTTGTTGATAATTCCCAGCGCCTCTCTAAAGCTATCGTTCTCCACATACAGATTTACCATTTTTTTGATCTTGTCAATCTCAAATGCGCTCTGGTTAATAACCTTGCTTTGAATGATCTGCTCCAGTACTGCGGTGCTGGAAAGCCATAATTTATAATGTTGCTTTTCAATATTAGGATTATGGGTTAAAAGACTGTTGATATCCTTTCTTCCAAGGACATATTGCGCTGTAGGCATAAATTCCTTAAAGAACTGATATATCTGTTCCTTTTGATGCTTTAGCAAATCAACTGAAGTAGCCAGAATGTATTTGTCCGGCTTCTGCTTGTGCATGTTCTTCAACTCTTTGCCTAGTACTGCCCAGAGGTTATCAAAGGCTTTGTATCTCTTGCACTGTACAATTACACGCTCACCATTTTTAGTATATCGGAAATCTATACCACCATCTGCACCATCCGCGAAACTTTCAATAAAAATGCCTGGCCTGGTTTGTAGTAGATCACGAACCAGATTTTCAAATTCAGATGGTGAGAGGTTTAGAAAGTCGTAATTTAACATAAAGCTAATGTTACAAAAAAAATCTAAATCTTCAAGCCAATAGTCATTAAAAACGATGAGTAAATTTAAGAAGAGACTACGGCAATTTTTGCAAAAATGATGTTTCGGTAATAGGTCATAAACCTACCCATACCTCCTCAGACTATCATCCTTGATCCCTAAAAAACTGGCAATATCCCTCCGCTTGGCGATACCAAACAGTCCTTTGCTTTGCGTGATGAACTTCCTGAACCTCTCCGCTGCTTTCAATGTTAGCAGATCAGAGGCATGTGCCAGCCGCAATCCATCATAATAATCCCTGATCTTTTCCACCAGCACCGGCACTTCCCCAAACCCGTTGCGCAATTCCATAAATTTTTCATAACTGATCTCAATCAGCAACGCATCATCAATGAGCTCAATATCATTTATTGCCGTCCCTTGCGAAAAGAAACCCGGATAGGCGTACACAAAATCACCTTCCCCCCAGAACCAGCTCGTCCTTCCTATCCCAGCATCATAACTGGTTTCCTTCGCAAAACCCTTCAGGATATACCAAACCCTGGTCGGTTTCTGTCCCCTGTACAATAACAATTTCCCTTTTTCTTCATGGATAAACCCTAAGAGTGGTTTCATCAAGGCGATAAAACCAGGCGATATCGCATGGAAATGCAGCACCCTGTCAAGCATGTGCTGATAATATACATTGGAGAGCATAAATCGGTAGATGTCGGTTCTCCGGAACCATAAAAACCCTTTTCAACTGTGCCCGAAAAAGGGAACCGTTAAAGTTCCCTTTTCTGTATCCCGGTTTCCCCGGAGGATAAGAACGAAAGTTGGAAAGAATCGGTTAAAAACTAAACAATAATTTCTCAACTTCCAAAGTACTGCTCCAGCGACAATCCGTTTTTCACTATCATGAAAAATCGGTTCACAGAATTGCCCCAAAACATTAAAAGCAAGCATACCATACCGGGCAGTACCAGGCATAAAGACAAACAAACACTAATAATGGTGCTAAACAAACAGGAACCCGGTAAATACACCAGGCAAAAAAAGAAAAGATAAACATCATCTAAAAAACAGCTGGCCCCAAAAATAAAGCAGGGCACCTTTATCCAAAGCCTGCCCTGCTAATCATAACTATTCCTCTTTCTATGAAAAGTCCTTTTATCCCTCAAAAGGCAGCTCAGTTCCAATAAGGGTACAGGGCGTCACTAAAACCCTGTACCTTAAACCAAAATGGCCTCGCGCCACCTAAACTGATGCCACCTATGAAGAAAATATAGCCTCTTATCATCCAGGGCTTCAATACCCGGAAAAAAACCAATTTTAAAGCTTGATCGGCAATAATAAAACCACACCCCAAATCCCCATCAAGGACCAAAAAAGCACAGGCCCCGGTCAAGGGATACCTGTACCTGTTAAAACCACTGACGGGAGGTTCAGTTCCCCTGGCTCCGGCGATGCGAATAAAACAAATACGATGAAACATATTTTGCCGGGACCAGTTGCCCGGGCCTGGCTGGCGCTCCCTCCGACCAGGCCCGTGCTGCAATATTCCGAAATTATCAGCAATCCGTGACAGAGATGCAATCACTTCGGTAAATCGGGCTGTAAATCAGGGGCCGGACAATCAAATATTCTGTTGAAAGCTTTTGTAGCTTTAAAACAGCTAGTAAAATTTTGTTTGCCAGCGATTAGATTGAGAAGTTTTCTAGCGGCGACGCCTGGCCAGCGCAAAACGTAATAGTGGTTGAGCCCTACTGCCTGCATGATACTCTATAAAACGATCTTGTTCCCGACTGACTGCTACGCCACATTAATTCACGACCCTGCCCCTATGCGTCCATTTGCCACGCAGGGAGTAAAAGGTTCCGATATCGCTGCAGGAATACCACCACATG
This sequence comes from Pedobacter miscanthi, assembly GCF_003315595.1. Classification (GTDB taxonomy): domain Bacteria; phylum Bacteroidota; class Bacteroidia; order Sphingobacteriales; family Sphingobacteriaceae; genus Pedobacter; species Pedobacter miscanthi. The sequence continues at coordinate 368,032 of NZ_QNQU01000002.1, forward strand.
TGTATCCCGTAGTTTGCAGCCTCCTTGATCCTCCGCCGGCCCTTGTTCTTTATACGCATGTGCACAAAATACGCTACGCAGATTGGACCCGTTTACGGTTTACCATAATCAGCCTGCCCAACTTCCCACCCCTACCACAAATGCCTCAGCATCCGGCCCCCGACCAGGCAAAGAAAAAAATACACATGATCATCCCAGGATCAAAACGGCACTGCTGTTGAATGCTTGGCCTGCGCGAGTACCATTGAAGAGCTCACCTGCCCGATATTGGGCAACCTGTCCAGCTTCTGCCTCAAAAAGGCATTGTAACTCTGCAGGCTGCTGGTCACCACCTTCAATATAAAATCATCTTCACCCGTAGTATGGCAACATTCCAGTACCTCGGGATACGAGGCGACTGCTGCCTGGAACTCTTCCAAAGCTGCCCCGGAATGGTCCAGTAAACGGATGTGGACATAAGCCATCATACAATCTCGAAGTAGTTCATAATCCAGCAGGGCTACATAACCGCGGATATAGCCAAGCCGTTCGAGTCTTTTGATCCGCTCGATGATGGGCGATTTACTTTTGTGCAAGCGCCTGCCAATTTCGTTATAAGTCAGTCTTGCTTCCTTTTGCAGGAGCTTTAATATGGCAAGGTCGGTTTGGTCTGGATAATAGGATTCCATTATAGCTGATTTGGCTAGTTAAATTAATAAACATGTTCATCCGTTATAATGAGCAGCAATTATATTGTATTCGATCCCTTATTTGCAAATCCTATCCGGCCATGAGGCCAGGTAAAACCAGGTCATATAAAATTTAATTTCAACGGTTTTAAAACAGGTCGTCCGGCAGGAAATTTTATTCTGAAACATCATCATAAATCCGCCCAATTTACCAAAGATCAACATCCATATTTTTTGCTACTCAAAACTCCCCAGATTTGCACCAGAGAACAATCCGTAAGGCTGTAGCCATAAAGCCCGGATAAAGATTTTGGCTGGGTAGAAGCAGCCAGGTTTTAGTTTAGTAAGAGTAGTTATAATTAGTTGGAGCCGGTCTTTGCCCGGCTCCTTTTTTCCCTTTACCGGAATAACATTCAATAGCTAAACAAACTGCTTAGGACCAGAAACCAGGCCCTCACCAGGACAAAGAATAAAAACCTGACAAAAAAACTGTACACAAACTGATTAGGACCAGGAACCAGGCCCTCACCAGGCCAAAGAATGAAAAATCTGACAAAAAAACTGCACATAAAACCCTTGACCGCTTTGCCAGTCTACACAACAAAATTGCGGAACAGGGATCAGGATAGGTCTAGCACACATTTCTTCAACTAGCTACCGCATAAAGGGAATCTTTCCTGTATCCCCATTAAAAAGAGTGCTGGAATGCATTGTTATCTTATCAATAAGCGGTAAATATTGCTATTGGTCTGGTCTGTCGTATTGGGCACATGGCGGTCAACCCCCAGTCCAACATAAAGCTGGTCATTCATCGATAGCAAAAAACCACCCGTCTGGCTCGCCCAAGCCGTATAAAATCCTGGGGGACTTGCCGGGTTCCACTTATCAGCGGCTGTATCGTAAACTGCCGATAGCGATGAATAGATTACAGAATATTGGCCATCTCCTCCACCATACGCATATAACTTCCCTTTGTGGCTTGCCAGGTTCGGCAAAAACACCCCAACGCCCGGTACCCAGTTTTTCCTGACCAGCGTTTTACGTTCCATGTCTATCTGCGAAAACTCATTCCTGGTCACATCACCCGTCCCTAGCTGGTAAACGGTTTTGGAAATGAGCAGATACGCCTTTCCATCATTAATTATCGCCTGGTGTACCATGGTATCTTCATCATCAGGAAGGTCCATAAACTTCCTCCAGCTTTTATCCTCCGGATTGTACACGTCCATTTCATAACTGATAGTGCCACTTTTATACACGTTGACAATACAATACATCTTTCCCTGCTGGATAAAACAATCGCCAAATACCACGGTCCTGATTTTAAGCGGATCTGCGGTGCTGAACACCACATTTTTGGTCCACAAGCTGCTGGCAGGGTCAAACGACCAGATAACCTCTCTATACATAAACGGATACCTGTTGCCATCATTTTCTGTTGAGGGTGCAAAGTAAATGATCCCATTCAAATGCTGTGCGGCATGGTGGTTCGAAAGACGTGACTCCGGGGGAGCGGGAAGTTTTGTCCAGACCTTTGATATCGGGGACCATTTGTAGAACCTGGCATTGGAAGGAAGCCCCTGCTCTGACCATGGATTATAATAAGTGTAAAGTTCATTATTATAAACAAAGTAGTCGCCATAACTGTTATTGGCCACGGGATGGGATACCCTGTCAAACAATCCGCCATCAATAATGATAATTTCAGTTGTGGATACCAGTTTACCCTGGTCATAAAAATCAACCCTGGCCGGCCCTAATGATATGGTTTCAGGCACATCATATATCAGCTGGGTGAGTTCTGTCGGCATCAGGGAATTGGAGGTTTTACCAAGCGGGACTTCAGCACCGTTGATGGTTACCTTATAACGCCCAAAACTAAGCCCCTTTTTTGGGGTGAGGACGCAAAATGAATTATCGAAAGTACCATACTGCCCTTTTTCATAATTGATCAGCAGCTCACTTCCATAATTATTATCGATGGCCAGTCCACGCATCACATATTTATTGCGGACATGAAAATCTTCTATATCATGCCGGTAAATCTTGGAATAAACGCGTTTCCCCGCACTGTCCCTGTAATAGAGTTTATACCAGACCCGGTAATTGGGTATAGGGGCATCAAGTTTGATATAAGATACGTATCCGCCACTCAGTTTGGAGCCTGCAGCACTCTTGCCCTGATCGGATACCAAGGAAAGCGAATCGGTGTTATAGAAAATGCCTGTTTCGGTTTCCGGTACCAAAAGTTTATACTTCACAAAAATGCTGACCAGGTCGGTTGTCTGGGAATAAACCTCAGTTTCAAAAACCGGGGCGGCAACCGTATCGGTCGGTGATATCGGGCCGGGATCCGGATGATCCGCCTTTTTGCAGCCCATAATGTACAATATAAGCAATAAAAAAACCACCTGCGGAAAGCAGGGCTTAAAGAAAGAGCGTTTATTCATCATAAAAAAACAAGGTGCGTTAAATCCTGGTTTCCTAAAACCAAAAGCAGGATCTTCAAAGATTGGAAATTTATACAGACTTTTATTAAACCATTGACTTCGATCCTAAATCAGTGTAAGGAAAAAGTCTGGTGGCGCCATATAAAGACCCGGCAAAACACCCGGCAGAAAAACGGAAGGAAAAATATTATACGTTAGCAATCATACCCCGCCTGGCCAAATTCTCCAGCATATCCTCTACCATATCCTCCAGATCAAACCTCGCCATCCATCCCCAATCCGCCCTTGCGTCATGATCATCGATCGAATCCGGCCAACTGTCTGCAATCTGCTGCCTAAAGTCCGGAAGATAGTCCAGCCTGAACCCTTCGATATGCTTCCCTATTTCTTCTCCCAGCGCCTCGGGCGTAAAGCTCATTCCTGAAAGATTATAGGACGTCCTCACCTTTATTTTTTCCGCTGGAGCCTCCATCAGCTCCAGGGTTGCCCTGATTGCATCGGACATATACATCATCGGAAGGGCTGTTCCCGGCTTCAAAAAACAAAGGTAATTCCTTTCGCTAAGTGCTTTATGAAGATATCGACGGCATAATCCGTAGTCCCGCCACCGGGGGGCGATTTATAACTGATCAGCCCGGGGTAACGCAGGCTCCTGACATCCAATCCAAATTTATCAAAGTAATACTGGCACCAATATTCCCCTGCTGCCTTGCTGATCCCATATACCGTTGATGGCGTACTGGCATTGGCCTGGGGGCTGAGCAGCTTTGGCGCGTTGGGCCCGAATACAGCTATGCTGCTTGGCCAGAATACTTTTTGCATGCCACATTTCACCGCTACATCCAACACGTTTAGCAGGCCGTCCATATTCAGCTGCCAGGCTACAGCTGGTTCTTTCTCGCCATTAGCCGAAAGCATAGCTGCGAGCAGGTAGATTTGGGTGAAGCCTTCTTCCCCGCAGAGCATCAATAACGCAGATTTGTTAAGCACATCCAGTTTCACATAAGGATGCATTTCCCCTGAAACCTTAGTGCGTTCCCTGATATCCGCAGCCACCACCTGATCACGTCCATATTTTGTCCTTAATGCCCCGGTTAGCTCTGATCCGATCTGCCCGCAGGCGCCGATCAATAATATCTTGGTCTTTTTCATATCGTCCTATAACCAGTGTACATCATCATCCCGCAGTTCATCTTTCCCTTTTGGCAATCTTTTTTTTCGCAGGATGAGCCCTGCCGATAGCGCCAGGACGAAGAGCACCCCGCCATGGACCATGATGTCATTAGTCATTATTTTATTGTTGTTTTATATTGCTTTTACGTTTGGTAAAAAACGCTAACCATAAATAGCTAAGTTTTAATCCCAAAATCTGAATTGTGATTTTCATGTCCCATTTCTTTTCCGATGTCTGATATCTGTCCGGTGCGTGCTTCCAAAAAAAAGGTCCTCTAAGGGATAAGAGCCTAACCCAGAAAAACAGCGCAAGAATGAGCACGCTGTCCAGCGCCACATCCCATACATCAGCCATTCATGATCCTGCCTGCACTGACCAGTTCCCTTAACTTTTTGATTGCCCCTTTCTCGATCTGCTTGATCCTTTCCGATGTAAGCCCGCAGTTGTCTGCAATAACCCCATAACTGGCTTCCATCGGGCAGTTGATCCCATAAAGTCCTTCGATCACCTTCCTTTCTTTTATATTTAAGGCGGCAAGTAGCCTTCCTGTTAGCAGTGCGCGGTCATTGATATCCGAAAGGTAATCCGTTGGCATCACGCTTTCATCCTCAATTATATCGCAAAGTTGCCGCTCACCCATATCCATGCCATGGGGCTGGTAGATGGAGAGCGGTATACGGTCCAGGTTCAACTGTTCAGCCAACTGCCGCACGGGAACATCCGCAGCTTCTGCCAGTTCTTCAACTGTCGCGGCGCGTTCCAGGTGCTGCTCCAGCTCGCCCATCTTCTGCTGGGCTACGGTGATATTGCGCACCTGGTTCATCGGCAGCCGCACCATCCTGGAATACTCACCAAGCGCGAGCAGCATGGCCTGCCTGATCCAGTAAACGGCATAACTGATGAATTTGAAACCCAAGGTTTCATCAAACTTTCCGGCAGCCGTAATCAATCCCAAGTTCCCTTCATTGATCAAATCCCCTAAAGGCAGTCCCATATGTTCGTACTTTTTAGCACAACTCACCACAAACCTCAGGTTTCCCCTTACCAGCCGCTCTACCGCGGAACGATCCCCTTCCCTGATACGCTTGCAAAGCAATACCTCTTCCTCTTCACTGAGCAGGTCGATCTTTGCCAGATCAGCAAAATACAGGTTAAGTGAATGAAATTCACGAGTGGTAAAAGATACGTCGATGCGCAGGGCTTTCATTCCCGGGTTCTTGCTCATAAATCTGTTTGTACCCTGCGGGTCGGATCGCAAAGTGCTGGTTAGGTGGCCGTAAAATTGAAAAGTTCCTTCCAAATGCAACAGTAAAGCAAATAGAAAAGTAAATCGGGCTACAGGAGCACATTGATTCAAAATCATATTCTGCAGGATGTCCCCCGGTCAGTGGCCAGGCAAATAAAAAAATGAAATTGGATTTAAGTAGATAGGGTATTAGATATCCCCGTAGAGCGTCTACCCTTCCCCTTGCTCTTCTTTTTTTTCTTCTTCCCGACTGCTCCCTTACCATCCTCTTCCTGCTGACCTTCAGCGGCAATGATCTGCGCTACTTCGGCTTTGATACGCTCATAAGCGGTGCGTATATCGGAATCCTTCGCATGCCACATCCGGTATATCTCCAAAGCCGGCGTCTTCCGCAGCGATTTTAGTATGGTCATTCTGGATTTCGCAATGGAACATTTTGAGCGATATCTTTTCCTGGGGGTTATCGGCAACCATGCCTACAAATTCCCCTGAAGAAAGGGATGCAATTTTAGAGGCCGGTATGGCCATTTCCAGCTGCGTGGATTTACTGATCGACACATCCGAGCTGTTGATGCTCTTGCTCTGCCGGTTCTGCATGATCTTGCCAAAGAGCTCACTGAGCCTCTTTGCGGTATCGCCCGTTACCTGGCCACTGATGATATTGCCCACAATGCCGGTGATCACATCGGCCTGCTCCTGCCCATAGTCTTTCTTTAACTGGCTGAAATCCTGTATGGCAAGCGTTGTCGCGACCTTATTGCTTCTAGCAGTAGCGATGAGGCTATCCATATTATTGAAATAAATGGTAGGGAACTCATCAAAGATCAGGCTGCTTTTAGCTTTACCTTTCTGGTTGACAAGTTTGATCATTCGCGAGACGTAAAGCGAGAGCACAGCGCCATAAATCTGGATTTTCAGTGGATTGTTTCCCACACAGATGATCTTTGGGTCCCGAGGATTATTCAGGTCCAGGGTAAAATCATTCCCGCTCAGCACATAATAAAGCTGTGGGCTGGAAAGCCTGGCCAGGCAGATTTTAGCCGAGGCGATCTGTCCCTCAAGCTGCTGCACCGCGTTGTTTTTCCAGGCCGTGATAAAAGGGTTGATCAGTACCTTGATTTCTTCCTGCTTTTCCAGCAAGGTGAAAAGCTGGCCATAATCTGCCTGCATCAGTTCGATCACATGGGGTAAGGTGCAATACATCCCATCTTTATATTTCCTCAAGTACCAGATCATTGCCGTCACGAAATTAATCGGGCTTTCCACGAAAAAGTCACCCCGTTTTTTGATCCAGTCCCTGTTCAGCCCAAGCATAATCGTCCGGCTTGCTTCGGTAGCATCAGTGATGTCTTCCATCCCACCTGGGTCCAGCGGATTACAGCGGTGAAGGGGCTGGTCAAAATTGATCACAAAAAATTTTGGTCTGACCGCATAATGGGCGGCATACCTGTTTAACATATTCTAGGCAATACGGCTAAGGTCGTCATACTTGAAATCGTATAGGAACATGCTAAAGCCTTTTTTGATGTGCTGGGCGATAATATGCCGGATGACAAAATAACTTTTGCCCGCACCGGGCGTTCCCACGACCAGCAGGCCCCGGAACATGTTCACCAGGTTAATCCAGCTCCTTCTCCTTGTTCCCTTATAGTTGTATAGCGCCGGTAAGTTGACTGAAAACTCGTTCTCAAGCAAACGCTCTTCCTGCGGAAAGGTTTCATTATCCCGGTTGAAAATATCAGGTGCCAGACTATCTTTGACAATCCTGGAAAGCTTTGCACCGCTTCCCATCATCAAAAGGTATCCTACGATGGTGAATCCAGTATAACAAACTGTTTTGATGACCAGGAAATCGACCAGACGCAAAAAAACCACACTTGTAAAAAACAGGATCATACCAGCACTAAACTGGAGGACCAGCGGCCGTAGCTGAATCTTTTCATCCTTCCCACCTTTCACGCCCAGCAGCGATATCGTTAAAAAGATAAGACTGGCCACTTTGGCGAAATAAAGGTCCCGGAATAATGCACTCCGGCTTATACCGGTCAGCATCCTGTCGCTGAGCAGGGAATGAAGTCCGATTGACCTGAAAAACGCGTAACAGCATAAGTAAAAATGGAGTCCCAGTATGAAAAGGCTGATCCAGCGGGTGAGGTCAATAATTTTCCGCAGGCCATTGGTATCTTCGCCGGTATTCATCGCTGTATATCCCTTCCCATAAAACGTTTCTTTTTCTTCCTGCGTTTCAGCAGCGGGCTAACAGGTTGCCCGTAGTCCGTCTGATATAAAGGGCTGATATCAATCCCGGTTTGTTCTTGTACTGATCGAGGGGTAAACGGATCTCCAGCCCCCAATACCACCGAAGTGTTTTGAGCCACTATTTGGTCCGGCTGCAATCTGGAGGCAATTCCCATTGCACTGTAGGCTTTCCCCAGTTCACTCCCTTTAAATACAGCTTTGCAATCGTGGTCGATATAGGTCATGCCAAAAATTTTACCCTCGGCAGTACGGCTAAGGACCAAGTCAATATTTATTTTAGAAAGCCTGTGCTGGAAATCCGCGATAGACCTAACTCCTGCAGCAAGTAGTATATCCAATTTGTTGCTGATTTCTGGCTTTAGCTTGGTTTTTATTCCGTGTTTTTGGATGAAGTCTTGCTCCAGGTTTCTCAAAACCGGTTCGCCATTCAGGGCACTCGCTTTTATCGGTACGCCGATAGGTTTGCCGGTATTATCCAGTGCAACATAAAGCAAGCCCTTGTTTGCCTCCATTCTGGACCCGGCTGTTCCTGGTATAGCAATAACTTGATACGTTTTTAATATGGCAATGAAATCGTGTAGATTTGAGTAAGCGTATTGCGCCCTAACCGCTCTGGTCAGATTCGACAGTGATTTTTTAAGCGCTTTATCACCATATTCGAACTGTTTCAGTGATTGTTTTCCAATTTGATGCACTGGCTCCCGCCCTTCTGCGACGATAAGGCCATAACTTTGTTCAAGCGACTTCCGTACCGATTCCGATACGTTTCTGCCAATATTATGGAGGCTGATGCGCGATCCGTCAGCCTGGATGTTCGTTGTCGCAATATGCAAATGCGGATGGTGGGCATCACTATGTGCATATAACAGATAAGGCTGATCACCAAATCCAATGCCTTCCATGTACTTCCGGGCAATCTCAACCATTTTTTCCTCATTCCATTCGTCCTTTTTATGAAAATTAAGGCTGATGTGCAGTGCATTGGTTTTGGCTCTTTCATTAAGCCTGGTGAGCTGGTGAAAACGGTTGATCTTCATACTTATGGTGAGCTCCTGGGGATCGGCGGCAAAACAGTTGGCCGCAAGCAAAACCGCTTTCCCTTCCGACACTTTATCCTCGTTATAGTACACCACGCCAGCTATCTTTTTTCCGGTTCTGATTTTGACAACCATTTTTTTGCCAGTTGATTGACGATAGATAAAAGCCTATCAATTTTTTGATCTGTTTTTTTATACTCCTGGAGTGTACGGTTGGCATAGAACCATTTCTCGCTGCTGCTTTTGGATCCGTGAAAATGATGGGTCTGCTGGTTGATGTTGATTCCGATCGACCGGATTTCCTTTCTGATCCTGGAGAGTTCTTCCATCACAGGCCCCATGGTATCATCATGGTGGAATACATTGATCCTTGCCCCGGTAATGATTTTCCGGGCTACAGCGCAAGCGCTCCTGCAATCACTGGTGCTTACCAATTGTTGGAGCCTTTGATAAGTTTGCTGGTCAATCCTGATCCTTAAAACATGGACCAGCAGCTTTTCCTGGTGTTGCTTTTTCTTACCTGCCATCTTTAGCTAATGAATGATTTTTGAACCGCAAGTCCCGCCGCGGTTCCCCAGCCGTAAGGATGGCAAGATTCGTTTGTCTACAAACGTACATCTTGCTGCGCGCACGGGCGGGCAGAATCTTGCCATGGACAGCAGTTCCTTAGTGTCGATCACCTCGCTTTGTAACCTCTGGAAATGAGCCCAACAGTTTCCTGATTTTAAGCCGCATGTATGATCCCTTCGGAGGAGGCTTTCTTTTCGGCCTAAACAAACAATGGGCATCGGTTATTTCTTTTTCCTTCATATCCTTATACACTGTGAGTGTGGGCGAAAATCTCTTCAGCCACACCGATAATAACCCTGAACTGCGATGATATATCTATTATCTGGGATGACCAGTATCTTCCCTATGTCCTTCCGTTCACCATCGCTTCAATATCTTCATACTTATAATACATCAGTCCGCCAATCCTACTGAATTTGATCTGGCCGCTTTTTCGAAGTTGATGGAGCGTGCCAGGCGAAATTCCCAATAGCTGCCTAACCTCGTAACTTTTAATGAACGGCTTCTGCTTGTCCTTCCCTAATGGCGCTTTGAATGTAGGTCTTCTCAATTCTGCGAAAAGTTCCATCTTGAACTGTTCGAGATCTTCCTTGGCAATAAACTCTAATGTTCCCATAATTCACTTCTGTTACTGGAACGATAAAGTTCAACAAACAGTGATCGTCAATATGGGAAATCAAGGTTACTTACCTGGTATTTGATGATATCGCATAAAAGATCATCTGTGATTTTAGACTGCATCATCTAGATAAGCTACTTTTACGGTGAGCGGAATGAGAAAGTCTTGGTTCCACCGATTGATGAAACCAAGACTTAAATCCGGTTAAACCACCTTCCTGATAACAGGATGCAGCTTGAGTTTAACCATGTTCATTTCGTTAGCCACTTTCTTTTTCTTAACCTTGGAATAAATCTGCGTGGTCCTGGTGTTGCTATGGCCGAGCATGTGGGCAACGCTTTCAATCGAAACACCGTTTTCAAGAGTAATAGTGGTAGCAAATGTATGCCGCGCTATGTGAAAGGTCAGGTGTTTGTTTATCCTGGCCAATCTCGCTATGATTTTCAGGCAACGATTCATATACTGGTTACTGGGAGTGGCAAAAATAGTCCCTCTAGAAAGTGAGGCTGTCGAGTGCTCATATTTCTCGATCAGACCTAAGGACTCTGGCAGTAATGGTACATGAAATTTCAGTTCACTGGTATTGAGTGTTTTTTGCCTGACCATTTCTATCCATAAGCTCCCATCTGCTTCTCTCCTGATGTAATCACCGGTCAGTCTGCTGATTTCGTTATAAGATAATCCAGTATAGCAGCTAAAGAGAAACATTTCCTTCACAAGCATGATCTGGTCATTTTCAATTTCAAGCGACCACAAAGCTGAAACTTCATCCATATCGAGGCACTCCCGATCTTTCTTGATGATATGGCGCTGGTGGTTGATAAACGGATCGACTGTAATCCAGCCGAATTTACGGGCAATGCCCATTAGTTTCTGAAGTCTTTCCAGATGCTTCATTACAGTATTGTTGGTGCATGGCCGCTGTGACTTGTCAGGCTCTTTTTTCCTGAGGTAGACTGCAAATTCTGCGATAAACTGAAAGTCGAGCGATGCAAGCTGGATATCGGACAATTTTTTCTTTTTTAAAAATTCCTTCAGGAAACGTTCTGTGGAATAATAGTTTTTGATCGTCCCCTTTGCAAGTAATGCTCCCTGGTGTTCATAATGGTACTTGATCAGGTATAACAGGGTTTTGCCATCGTCTTCCCCTTCAACCTTCGATTTTATTGCCTGAGCTGTGATCATTTTTTTCTGGTATCTGAGTTCATCATAAGCACCATTGATCTCATTTGTCATTTGCCTGAGCTTTTCCCTCAATAAAATAATTTCGGGTGTGTTTCCCAAGAGTCTTTGGGTCCTCTGGTTCCAGAATTTTGGTTCTACGGACCTTTTTACCGCCAGTCTGAGGTACTTACCATCGACAGTAATTTTCGCATAAATTGGAGCTTTGCCATTTACCTCATTTTCCCGCTTTAAATAGAACGAGAGGGCAAAAGTGTGCTGAGATTTCATAAAATTTCCTCCTAAGCTGAGCACCTATTCTAGCACCTGGAAAACAGTAAAAAAGCCAAGTGGTAGCAAATTGGTGCAAAATAATTTTTAGTGATTGAAAAAAATATCCGACTCGGAAAATTTACAATGATAGAAATAAGATTTTAGTGCTAAAATAGGTGCTAAATACTTTGATTTTCTTAGCACCAGATTGATATGAGATAAAAACAAAAAACCCTCTAATCAATTGATTTAGAGGGTTTTTGACGGATTTTGCATCCTTGTTTCGTCGGGATGGCAGGATTCGAACCTACGACCTCCACATCCCAAATGTGGCGCGATACCGGGCTACGCTACATCCCGAACTTTGGTATCGATCTTTTTTATCTGTATCCTGTTTTTAAAGTGGATAAACTTTTAGTCGGGATGGCAGGATTCGAACCTACGACCTCCACATCCCAAATGTGGCGCGATACCGGGCTACGCTACATCCCGAACTTTGGTATCGATCTTTTTTATCTGTATCCTGTTTTTAAAGTGGATAAACTTTTAGTCGGGATGGCAGGATTCGAACCTACGACCTCCACATCCCAAATGTGGCGCGATACCGGGCTACGCTACATCCCGAACTTTGGTATCGATCTTTATTTAACCTTATTTCTAAGGGATGGCAAAGATATGGATTTTATTGGGTTTTCCATTTTTTTTACCAACTTTTTTTTTATTTCAGCGGTGAGGGCGGGATTCGAACCCGCGGTACCGTTACCAGTACGACAGTTTAGCAAACTGTTCCTTTCGGCCTCTCAGGCACCTCACCTTTATCCTCCTTTTTCCGCCCTACCGGCGTTGTTTTGAGGTCTGCAAATATAGTAAAACAAGTTATTCTGCAAAAAAAAATTATGATAATTGTTGATAATCTATGCGCACATGATAGATGCTCATCAGCATCGTCTTGAATATCAATTTGATAGTTTCAATATCTTTTAACGTTAAATCGCAATCATCAAGCTGATTTTGTTCCAATTTGTAGTTAATTATGCGTTCAACCAGGTCATTTATGTTCTGCGCATCGGGATTTTTCAGACTTCTTGAGGCCGCTTCGACAGAATCTGCCAACATTAACACCCCCGTTTCTTTGCTAAAAGGTATCGGTCCGGGGTAGCGGAAAATGTTTTCATCAACAAATTTTTCTGGAGAATTTTTCAGAAAAGACTGATAAAAATAATCAACCCGGGTATTTCCGTGGTGCGTACGGATGAAATCGATAATCGCTTCCGGAATCTGGTTTTTTCTTAATATCTCAATTCCTTTATGTACGTGCTGAATAATAATCTGTGCACTTTGCTCATAAGGCAGTTTATCATGCGGACTCACGGCAGTATTCTGGTTCTCGATAAAATATTGCGGATTATCTACCTTACCGATATCGTGGTATAAAGCCCCTGCCCTTACCAGCACCGAATTACCCCCAATTTTAAATATGGCTGCCTCCGCAAGGTTAGCCACCTGTAACGAATGCTGAAACGTTCCTGGTGCTTTAAAGGCAAGCTCACGTAACAACTTATTATTAGTATTGGTTAATTCAATCAGTGCTACATCCGATGTGATACCAAAAATCCGTTCGAAAAGATAAATCAGCGGATAAGCCAATAACGATAAGAGTACACTAAAAACAAAAGGAATAAAATTAATCCATTCTATTTCCCGGAAAGATCCTTCGCGCAAAAGGGCAATCCCTACAAACGAAACAAAGTAAGCCAGCAATATAAATAAGGCCGAAACCAAAAACCTTTCGCGTTTAACAAAATTTTTGATGCTGAATATGGCCACCATACCGGCAGTAACCTGATAAAAAACAAATTCGAAACTGTTCGCTACAAAAAAACCAGCAATCAAAATCACCAGCATGTGCAGGTAAAGCGCCAAACGCGTATCGAATAAGATCCTGATGATAATTGGCACCACACAAAACGGAATGTAATACAAACTTGGGATCTCCATTTTAATGGCCCAGGTTAGGGCCAGCAACATTCCCGTGGTTACAATTAATATTAAAGATAGCTGGCGGTTATCGGCAAAAATATCTTTCCTGAAAAGAAAAAGGAACGACATTAATATAGTGAGGATAAAACCCACCAACACCACCTGACCGAGGTAAACCAGCGCCCTGCTGCCAATGGTTTTGGTTTGTGCATCGTAAGTAGCCTTATACGATTCGAGTTTCTGGTAAATTTCTTCATCAATCACATCGTTTTTGGCTACAATCAGCTCTCCTTTCTGCACCATCCCCTTAGTGGTCGAAATATTATTGATGGTATTATCCTGTATCGTTTGCGTTAGGCGTTCATCAAATACAATATTCGGCGTAATATGATCAATGGCCAAATTGGCCACCAAATCGCCCATTACCGGGTTGGGCGCCTTAAAATTTTCTTTAAAATAGTTGAGTGCCGTTTCTGCAGTAAATACATCCTGCGTGTTTTTCTCCTGCGCTACATTGTTTTCGAGCAGCGAGAAATCATAATTTTTGCCACCGGCCTGGTGTTTTACGTTTAAACCGATAATCCCCTTTTGGTAAATACCCTGAAGTAAGCGGTAAGCAGTGGCTTTATAAGCATTCTTTTCTTTTTCGTCGAGCTGTTTCGATTTCCACTTAATGTCAAATTCATTTCCAAATTCTTCAAGCGCCGTAGCGGTAATCCCCTTATCCAACTGATAAACCGGCAGTATATCCTTTAAAGCATTCTTTTTATCGGTACTTACCTGTGGATTGGTTTTTAAAATAGCAAAACTAAAAGGCGAAATCAGATCCTTGTTTTTCCAAACCGCATTTTTTTCAAACTCATATCTAAATCTCGGTTGCTTGGGGAGGAATAGGGTAATAATGAAAACCGTAAACGCCATCATCACATATTTCAGGTTTGATGAATATTTACGGTAAAGGATTTTGTGGGAATTTCTCTTGATTTTGGCCAAAACGATGTAATTATTGTATTGTCAAAAATAACATTTTTATCTAATATACATTTTAGCGATTTTGTTTGCAATTATCAGATTTTATATTTTACTTTATGATATCAAATTAATATCAATTATGTATCAGGAAAAAATCATCAGCCCACCATCTGGGTATTTAACTTTCGCCATAAGCATCGTTTTATTGGCGGCTTCTATTTTCTGTTTTGTATCAGAAATTTTCTTATGGGGAGGAATTTTACTTGCGGTGGATATATTTTTAATATTCCCGGGTTTTTTAATCATTAATCCTAACCAATCAATGGTATTAACTTTATTTGGAAAGTACATGGGCACAGTTAAGGCCGATGGATTTTTCTGGGTAAACCCCTTAACCGCTAAAAGAAGGGTATCGTTAAAAGCAAACAACTTAAACGGACAGCAATTAAAGGTAAACGATAAACTGGGTAACCCGATTGAGATTGCAGCGGTGGTGGTGTGGAAAGTTAACGAAACCGCCAAAGCAGTTTTCTCGGTAGAAAATTACATGCAGTATGTAAATATCCAGAGCGAAGCCGCTGTAAGGCATCTGGCCAACATTTTTCCTTACGATCATGCCGAGGGTGAAGAAACCAGCATTACCTTAAAAGATGGGGCTGAAAAAGTAAGCGAATTATTGGAAAACGAACTAAACGAGCGTTTATCAAGAGCAGGAATTGAAGTTTTGGAAGCCAGGATTTCGCATTTAGCTTATGCACCCGAAATTGCCAGCGCCATGTTACAGCGCCAGCAGGCAACTGCCGTTATTGCTGCCCGTAAGCTAATAGTAGAAGGTGCCGTTGGTATGGTAGAAATGGCCCTGGAAAAATTATCGCAAAAAGGCATTGTAGAACTGGATGAAGAACGTAAGGCAGCTATGGTAAGCAACCTATTGGTGGTACTTTGTGGCGATCGCCATGTACAGCCTGTGGTAAATACCGGTACCTTATATAACTAGGTTATGGAATTTGAGGAGAAACAGGGCTTAAAAATCTGGTGGTTATATCTCGTAACCGGGGTAACAATATTCCCGACATTGGCGATATTGATCTTCCAGAAAAACGGACCAAGCCTGGCAGAGTTGCAAAAAATGTATTTTGCTCCATTATTGGCCGTATTTCTGCCATTTTTAGTCATTTTTATAGTTCAGCAAAATAAGTTGACCTTAAAAATAAATGCGCAGGGTTTATCTTACCGCTATTTCCCCTTCCATTTCAAGCCGAGCCATTTCCATTGGATGAGCATCGAAAAAGCTTACATCAGAAAATTCGATGCATTTTCTGAATATGGCGGCTATGGCATTAAGATGCGGTTATGGTTTAAATTCAGAGATAAAGCATTCATTTTAAATGATAAAAACAGGGGTTTGCAGCTGGAATTTAAAAACGGCAGAAAACTCTTGTTTACTTCAAATAAAATAGAAGAGCTCGAAATGTTCCTCATTAATTTAAAAACGAGGTATAATATACAAGCAATACAATAAGAATGGCGGAGAAAGATAAAAAAGCTTTTGTATTAAGAATTAGTCCTGCTTTATTAAAAGAAGTAGAAACCTGGGCAGCAGACGAGTTTCGCAGTACCAACGGGCAGATTGAATTCCTGCTTACCCAGGCCCTAAAATCAAGAAAAAAAGGTAAAGCGAAAGAGGAGTAACAGCAATACTTCCAAAGTTTTCAAGGCCCATGGCATCAGGAAACTTCAGAAGTTTGTTAATATTTGGGCGTTCCCCTTTCCCGTAAAACACAGGAAAGGGTCGGGCTTTGCAGGGCTGCGCTGCGCTCCGGTACCGATGAAGATTCGGTACTGAACCCTTACAATCCCTAACGCAAAACCTACAGCCAGGATTAAACTTTTTAAACCTCGCAGGTTTAACTTGTGGGTATAATTTGTTTTCAAAGGCCTCGTTGAGAGCTTCGCCGTTTAAAAACCTGCGAGGTTTAATCGCCCCCAAGGCCCCCTGCCTTTGTTAAATAAACCTAAGGGATAGAACGGATGCCGATTTTTTTTTTATCGGCAGGAGGGATAGCAGGACGATCAGCAGCCATAAACACCGAACCACCCATTTCCAAAAAATATTTTCTATTAAACAAAACCGCGCTAACGCTCGTTTCTAACGAGCGTTGAATAATTTATCGTTTACCACGATAGAATCGTATAGCTATTTGCGCACTCGTTTAGAAACGAGTGCAAGCGTTCTTTTAACAAAACCTATGAGGTTTAAAACTTCATAGGTGTACAAAAATCATTTGCAGTACGTTATTTAAAGCCTGCAGGTTTTGGAAACATGAGCGGTTTAATTAACTTAGCGGCCTAACCAAAAATTCATAAAAAATTTTGCACATGAAAGAAGTTGTAATTGTATCAGCTGTAAGAACCCCTATTGGCAGTTTTGGAGGCTCGTTGGCTCAATTTTCTGCTACCCAGCTTGGTGGCTTCGCACTTAAGGCGGCTATAGAAAAAGCTGGCTTAAAGCCAGATCAGATCCAGGAAGTGTACATGGGCAATGTTTTATCAGCCAATTTAGGTCAGGCACCCGCTACACAGGCTGCAAAAGCCGCCGGATTACCTGATTTACCTGCAACAACCATAAATAAAGTATGTGCATCGGGCACAAAAGCGATTATGCTTGCCGCCCAGAGTATTGCCAATGGCGACAACGATATTATTGTGGCCGGTGGCATGGAAAGCATGAGCAATGTCCCCTATTACCTTGATAAAGCCAGAAATGGTTACCGTTTAGGTCACGGACAATTAACCGACGGACTGGTAAAAGACGGCCTTTGGGATGTATATAATGATTACCACATGGGCTCCGCAGCCGAACTTTGCGCTACCGAATGCAACATCAGTCGTGAGGCACAGGATAATTTCGCAATAGAATCGTACAAAAGAGCACAATCAGCACAAACTACGGGCAAATTTGCAGGCGAAATTGTAGCTGTAGAAGTAAAAGACCGTAAAGGCGAAATCACCCTGGTAGATACCGATGACGAACCAACTGCGGTTAAATTTGATAAAATACCTTCGTTAAAACCTGTTTTCAAAAAAGACGGAACTGTAACCGCGGCAAATGCTTCTACCCTAAATGATGGTGCTGCAGCCCTGGTTTTAATGAGTGCCGATAAGGCAAAAGAACTGGGCATAAAACCATTGGCGAAAATTTTGGGTTATGCCGATGCTCAACAGGCACCCGAATGGTTTACCACTGCCCCATCTAAAGCCATTCCATTGGCATTACATAAAGCAAATATTGACATTAATGATGTTGACTTTTTCGAGATCAACGAGGCCTTTTCGGTAGTTTCTTTAGCAAACAACCAGTTATTAAACTTAAATGATAAACAGGTAAATGTAAATGGCGGTGCGGTTTCTTTAGGTCACCCGCTTGGCGCTTCGGGTGCAAGGATTGTTGTTACCCTGCTTTCGGTGCTGGCACAAAACGATGGCAAAATCGGTGTAGCCGGAATCTGCAACGGCGGCGGCGGTGCAAGTGCTTTGGTCATCGAAAAACTATAATCAACTGATTTTATTTATCTTCGGTTAGCATGAAGTTTTTCCAATTCAATATTTTTTTAGTTCTCGGCTTGCTGAGCTTTAACCTGAAAGCGCAGCAAAACCCGGGTAAGTTACCCGTTTTTCAGGATACGCTGAGCAGAATATCAGTAAATGTAGTGAATGCGACAAGCGACGTTCAAAAACTCGAACTAAATGGAAAATTTGTAAAAACCCTGGTTGAAGCTTTAAAAACACCAAATTCTTATGCATTTCCGTTCGATTCGCTTAAAAACATATCGGTCATTAAATCACCCGACCAGGCTTTCAGGATTTTAAGCTGGTATGTCCAGCTCGAAAACGGCACTTACCGTTATTATGGTGCCATCCAGATGAACACCAAAAGTGGTCCGTTGAAACTTTATCCACTGATTGATCAGACCGAAAACATTGGGGATCCTAATATCCTTACCAATAATCAGAAATGGTATGGTGCCAGGTATTACGAAATTGTGCCGATAACCAGTGGAAACCGCTTGCCTTATTATGTGCTTTTAGGCTGGAAAGGCAATACACAAATGACCACGAAGAAGGTAATCGAGATCCTTTCGTTTGATAAGGACAATGTTATTTTTGGGGCACCGGTTTTTGAAGGAAAAGAACTGAAAGGAAAGAACAGGATGATTTTCGAGTACGCCAAATCTAATGCCATGACCTTAAAAACAGATCAGAAAGCAGGTTTAATTGTGTTCGACCATTTGGCATCTTTCGATCCAGAGATAAAAGACAAGTTCGAATATTTTGGATCAGACGGTACTTTTGATGGCTTTAAAGTTATCGGTGGGAAATTAAAACTTCAGGAAGATATTACCCTCAATAATGATCCGGATGCAAACGACGAGCTGTATGCCGATCCTAAGAAAAATGTAAAACCCATCAGAAAGTTCTGATTTTAACAGAACTTAACAAATCATTTACCAGCTATAGCGCTTAAAAATTTGCCAGAATGGCCTCCACTCGCTATATTGCGCCTTAAAAACTTATTATAAATGCCCGCAGCAAACCAAACTAAACACCCTAAAGGCTTAAAATTCCTTTTTTTATCAGAAATGTGGGAACGTTTTGGTTACTATTTAATGATTGGCATTTTTACCCTTTATTTAAAGGATGTAAAAGCAGGTTTTGCAATGACAGAAGCAGAATCGGCCGATTTATACGGAACATTTATCGCTCTGGTATTTCTAACGCCCTTTTTAGGAGGCTTACTTGCCGATAGATACCTGGGTTATGCCAAATCGATCGTTATCGGCGGTATTATGATGGGCGTAGGCTATTGTTTAATGGGCGTACACAGTTTGCCGATGCTTTATCTGGCCATGACACTGGTTATTTTGGGCAATGGATTTTTTAAACCCAATATTTCAACCCTGCTGGGAAATATTTACTCCACACCCGAATATCAGGCAAAAAAAGACGACGGTTATAATATTTTTTACATGGGCATTAATGTGGGGGCCTTTATCTGCAACTTTTTCGGCGCGGCCTTATATATTATGCTGGGCTGGGAATATGCGTTTTTAGCTGCCGGCATAGGCATGTTTATCGGTGTGGTGGTATTTATATCCGGACTTAGACATTACCGGGCTTTCGATATTAAAAAGGGTATGGCAGATGGCGACATGCCTTTTATTAAAATCTGCCTGCTGATCCTGTTACCTTCTATTATTGCAGGGGTTATCGGATGGATTTTGCCGACCAAACTCATTGGTCATCCCTTAGTAGGTTCTACCAGTACCGATGCCTTTATATTTGCCTGTTTCCCGGTTATCTATTTTTACAGCACATTATTTTTTAAAGCCAGTAAACAGGAAAAGCGGCCCATTGCAGCCTTATTAACCATTTTTGTAGTCGTGATCCTATTTTGGGCCGTATTTAAACAAAATGGTACCGCTTTAACCACCTGGGCTGATCGCTATACCGACAGAAGCCTCACCAATACTACCGCAAAAAACACCTTTTCCAATTTAAGCCTCTCACAGAATTTAATCTATAAAAAAGATAGCGTAGCCAAATACGACCATGCTTTCAGGTTACAGAAAGTAGATGGTGTAGTACAAAAAGAATTCAATTACCCTGTTTATTTTAAAAACGTACCTGCAGCCGAAATCCCCAAGGAAGGTGGCGATGTAGAATTATGGGCAACCAATTTAAGTCAATCTATTAACCCTGCCTGGGTAATCCTCCTCACACCACTGGTGGTAGCCTTTTTTACCTGGCTGCGCAGCAGGGGAAAAGAACCAAGTACAGCAAGTAAAATTATTTTCGGGATTTTCATTTCGGCCATTTCTGTTCTGGTCATGATTACCGCCGTTTATATTGGTAAAAATGGAACGGAAAAAGTTTCGGTACTCTGGCTGATGGGCACTTATGGCGTAATTACCATTGGCGAGCTGTTTTTAAGTCCGATGGGTTTATCGCTTGTTTCAAAACTGAGTCCGGCACGGATAACTTCTTTAATGATGGGTGGTTGGTTCGTTTCTACCTCTATCGGCAACAAACTTTCCGGCGTTTTAGCTACTTTGTGGGATACCTACGAAGACAAAGCCAATTTCTTTTGGGTAAACTTCTCGCTGCTAATGGCTTCGGCAGTAATTGGCCTGGTATTACTGAAATGGCTGAACAACATCATGAAAGAATACGGCATTAAATAAAATATTATCAAACACAACAAACAAACTAAAACACTGAATATGACATCAATACCAAATCAATCTAAAGGCCATCCTAAGGGTTTATACGTGTTATTTGCCACAGAAATGTGGGAGCGTTTCAACTATTACGGCATGCGGGCAATCCTTGTGCTCTTTATGACCAAAGCCCTGTTATTTGATAAAGCTTTCGCCTCCAACCTTTATGGTAGTTATACCGGCCTGGTGTATTTAACGCCTTTAATCGGGGGTTACATTGCCGACCGTTACTGGGGAAACAAAAAATCGATTATTACCGGTGGATTGATGATGGCTCTTGGTGAGTTTATTTTGTTTTTCTGTGCTTCATTGTTCCACACCAACCAATCTTTATCCACTTTTTTATTTTTTACCGGTCTTGGTTTTATGATTGCAGGAAATGGCTTTTTTAAACCGAATATTTCTTCATTGGTTGGTCAGTTATATCCTAAAGGCGATAAAAGAAGTGATGCGGCTTATACTATTTTTTACATGGGTATAAACGTGGGTGGTGCCTTAGGACCTATTGTATGTGGCTTTTTGGGTGAAACCGGAAACGTGATGGACTATAAATGGGCATTTTTTGCTGGTGGTGTAGCCATGCTTTTAGGGGTTCTGGTACAGATCTTTTTCCAGAAAAAGTATGTAGTAGCACCTGATGGTAAAGAATTAGGACTTATTCCCGAAGGTACACCTAAAGCAGCTTTAAATCCTTTGGTAATTGGAATCGGCCTTGCGGCTTTCTCCGCTTTAATGATTGGTTTATTTTACATCGATGCAAAAGTATTCAGCTTTTTAACTTATTTACTGGTGGCATCAGTACTTTTTATTGCCTTTATTATTTTCACCAATAAAACATTAAGCATTGTAGAAAAACAGCGCATCGGGGTTATTTTTATCGTTGCCTTTTTCGTAATCTTTTTCTGGAGTGCTTTTGAACAGGCAGGTGCTTCTTTAACTTTCTTTGCTGCCGAACAAACACAAAGAGATTTAGGTTTTATCACCGTACCGGCAAGTATTTTCGCTTCGTTAAACTCGATATTCGTTGTATCATTCGCGCCGATTTTTGCCTGGTTATGGATTAAACTGGGTAAAAACGAACCTGCATCGCCAACTAAAATGGCATTGGGTTTATTTTTACTTGCTTTAGGCTATTTGTGGATTGCTTTTGGCGTAAAAGATGTAGCCTCATCAACCAAAGTAAGCATGATGTGGTTAATCGGTATGTATGCCCTGCACACCTGCGGCGAGCTCTGCCTCTCTCCTATTGGTTTATCTTTAGTAAATAAACTGGCTCCATTAAAATTTGCTTCACTGTTAATGGCCGTTTGGTTTTTAGCCAATGCCGCAGCTAACAAATTTGCTGGTATTTTAAGTAGTTTATACCCTCCGGGAACAGCAGAAATTAAACAGGCTGCCGATGCAGGCATTAACCTTCAACCCATTTTATCTAAAACGGTTACCCCAAGTGCTGCAGAACTGGCAAAATTGAAAGATTTAAAAATTCCGTTCGAATATCAGTCTATTTTAGGCATCCAGATCAATTCGCTTTACGAGTTTTTTATGATGTTTGTGGTAATGGCCGGAATCGCATCTTTAATATTATTTGCAATTACTAAAAAACTGCAAAAAATGATGCACCAGGATATTTTAGACTAATTTAAAACACAACAATACAGAAAGCCCGGCTCCGATCGGGCTTTTAATTTTTAGACCAATTTCAATGGAAAAAACAGTTTCAATAGAACAGATACAGAATTTTGAGGGAAAATACCCTAAACAGCTCTGGCATCTATCGCTGGTAGAAATGTGGGAACGTTTCTGTTTTTACGGCATGCGTGGTGTACTGGCTTTTTTTATGGTAGACCAGCTGGGCTTGAGTGATCAGAAATCCAACCTGCAGTATGGCGCCATCCAGGCTTTTGTGTATGCATTTACCTTTATCGGGGGTATTTTTGCCGATAAGGTGCTTGGTTTCAGGAAATCGCTGTTTTGGGGTGGCTCACTGATGATTATCGGTAACCTTGTGCTGGCTTTTTCGCCACACGATCTGTTTTATGTAGGCATTACTTTATCCATTATTGGTACCGGTTTTTTTAAACCCAATGTATCTTCGATGGTGGGCGAACTTTACCACGAGAAAGATAACAGAAGGGATGCCGGGTACGGACTATTTTATGCCGGGATTAACGTAGGCGGTTTGCTGGGTGGTGCCATGTGTATTTATCTGGGCAAATACTACAACTGGCACTTATGCTTCTTATCTGCAGCGCTGGTTATGATGTTCGGGCTAGGTACATTCGTTTTCACTAAAAAACATTTAGGCCCTATTGGGAATTCACCATTGTTGCACCTTAAAAAATCAAAGCAAAAAATATCCGAAATAGCCGTTTATGTGGGTTCTATTATATGTATTCCATTAATTTACATCATGGTAAAAAACACCGCTTTTACCGATTATTTCATGTATACGATTGGTGTGGTGGCCATGATTTACTTTTTGTACGAAACGTTTAGCATACAAGATAAGAAAGCACAGTATAAACTCCTGGCCGCTTTCGTATTCATCTTTTGTTATTTTATTTTTATGGCTATATCAGAGCAAAGTGGTGGTTCATTATCCTTATTTGCCAAAGATAACCTCGACCATAAAATCCTGTTTTTTAATATCGATCCAAATGTGGTTAACAACAGTGCCAATTCGTTTTTCGTAATTGTTTTCAGTCCTATTGTAGGCCTTTTATGGTTAGGTCTTTATAAACGTAAAATTGAGCCAAACACTGTGGTAAAATTTGGTATCGGTTTCCTTTTACTGGCGTTGAGTTTTTATGCCTTTTATGCCACCAGGTTCTTTGCCAATGCACAGGGCATTAGCTCATTAAACGTATTTACCTTTGCTTATTTATTGTTAACACTGGGCGAACTTTGCCTGGGCCCTATCGGGATGTCGATTATTACCAAACTTTCGCCAAAGAAAATGTTCGGTATGATGATGGGACTCTGGTTTTTATCGAGTGCATTCGGGCAGTTGGCCGCAGGTAAACTCGGTGCTGAGATGTCGAGCATTGATAATGCCTCGTTAACCACAAAATTAATGGCCTATACCGAAGGTTATAAAGCCCTGGCTTTGTACTCTTTAATTGCAGGTTTGGCACTCATTCTGTTTTCGCAACTGGTTAAGCGTCTGATGCAAGAGGTGAGGTAAAACAGTCCGTCATTTCGACCGTAACCTGTCCCGAATCTTCGGGAGTGGAGAAATCTAATTAGATAGATTTCTCCATGTTACAAAAGTCTTCGAGAGGCTCAGACTGACAGTTGTTTAAGTTTAGAAAATGAACGGGCTGTGTTTCTTGGATGCCTCCTGCCCCGCCATTCGCTATAGCCCCTCTTTTCAATCGGGGGCTGCCGCTACTGTCGGGTTTAGGAACAAGGTTTTTCTGCCCTGAGAAAAGCCTCTGCGGTGATCTGAAAAATCAGCGGGAAATAATAAAAGATTCGTCATTTCGACTGCCAATCGTTAGTATTTGAAAACGCGGGGACAGTAGTTTTTGGAGAACTACAGTCCCGCTCTTCATTGCAAGTCCTCACCCTCATGCTTCGGTCTGCGGGCTTTACACAGCGATCGGGTTTAGGAACAATGGATATGCCCCTGAAGGTAGCCTTTGCACCGATCTGGGGGAAAATATTTGATCAAAATCCCAAAGTCGTCACCCTGAATTTATTTCAGGGTCTATTTAGCAGGAAAGATCCTGAAACAAGTTCAGGATTACGGAATGCAGAGACGAATCATCCGGAATTGATGAAAATTCATGATGGTTTCACATTAAATATTTACTTTCGCAGTTTGAAAGCAAAATATAGTATATTATATTGATACCTCAAGCTTACATTATAAAAAAACCATAACAAACGTGTCAGATAGTTTAGTCATTATACCCACTTACAACGAAAAGGAAAATATCGAAAAGATCATCAGAAAGGTTTTTTCTTTAACCCAGCCTTTTCATGTCTTAATTATCGACGATGGTTCTCCGGATGGAACGGCTGAAATCGTAAAATCGTTACAGGGCGAATACGATGGCCATTTGTTTATCGAAGAACGTGCAGGTAAACAGGGTTTGGGTACCGCTTATATTTATGGCTTTAACTGGGCACTGCAAAGGGAATATGCTTATATTTTTGAAATGGATGCCGATTTTTCACACAATCCTGATGATTTGGCACGTTTGCGTGAAGCCTGTGTTAATGGTGCCGATGTAGCCATAGGTTCACGTTATGTAAAAGGTGTAAACGTGGTAAACTGGCCAATGGGCAGGGTTTTAATGTCGTACTTTGCTTCGATGTATGTACGCTTTATTACCAGGATCAATATCCAGGATGCTACTGCAGGTTTTAAATGTTACCGCAGAATCGTTTTAGAAACCATTCCGCTTAACAAAATCAAGTTTGTAGGTTACGCCTTTCAGATCGAAATGAAATTCACCGCAATTAAATTTGGTTTTAAAGTAGTAGAAGTACCCATTATCTTTACCGACAGAACTGAAGGAACTTCTAAAATGAGTACCCGTATTTTCAGGGAAGCCTTTTTAGGGGTCATCCAGATGAAAGTTTGGAGTTGGTTCAGGAACTATAGTCGGGAGTCCGAAGTCGGAAGTCCGAAGTAGTTGTTTTTGTTCAAAGTCTAAGGCGTATCATTCATAGTTTAATGGCTCATGGTTGATGGCTTATAGCTGGTAAACCTGACTTATAAGACATTAAGAGCTGTCTGCGATAATGATATTTGGCCATTTTAGGCTATCTGGCCATGAACCATCAACCACCATACCATCAAACCGATATTTCCCAGACTCAAGACTAAGGACTGGAGACTAAAGACTCAATTCAAGACTTACCTTGTGATTCCCTTATCATTGCTCCAAAATCCTGTCCTTTATCCATTGCTTTAACTGTCATTACAATTCTTTTGGTGCGGGTGGGTTCGGTTTTGGCCTGATTAATCCAGTTGATGTAATAGTTTTGATGTGATTTGGGCTGTTTTAAGAAATTCTGTATCAGGTGTTCTTCTCCCGAAAGGCAGATTTCGAGGTCTTCGGGCATTTCAATTTTAAAATCTTTATCTTCTTCTAAATACAGTTCTACGCTAGCTCCTGCCTCTTTCCTTAGTTTTTTACGGAGTTCGCCTTTTAAGGCAATAATAAAATCACCCTCTCCCATCGGGATGGTTGCCAAACCAGCTACTTCCAGCTCGTCTATTTTTCCCTTTACCCTGAAACTCTTTTTACAACCGACTTTAATTTTATTGGCTAAAGCCTCGGGGATAAATACGTAACTCCAGCCGGTTTTTTCGCCCATCGTTTCGAAACGCTCTATTTCTGCTTTAAAGTGGATCATGGTTTAAAGATAAAAAATATGTTTTAACACCTAAACGATTAAATCGTTTGGCTATTGATGCACTCGTTAAAAACGAGCGCAAACGTTTTTCATGATGATATAAGGCATTTGATGAACATATAAATTATACTCATGCTATAAAAGACCCATCGCTACCTATGAAAAATCGGTACAGGTTACGCTCAGGATTGACAATTCCCGTAACAAAACAAAACGTCATCTCGACCGAAACGCAGTGGAGTGGAGAGATCTGTAACTAGAGAGAATTTATCGGTCTCCCCGTCATTCCCGTGCAACCGGAAATCTTAAACCTCGAGCTAGTAGCGACCGTTGTAAGATTGCTTCGTCGGCTGAAAAAGCCTTCTCGCAATGACGATATCTTAAAGAAAATCTTAATCGGCTCAAAAAAAAGCTATTTTATGAGCCGATTAGCGAAATTAATCGGCTCATATTTGGAATAAACCAGTTATAATAAAGAATATTGATGATGGCTTAAAGGGCCACCTAATAATTTAAACATCGAAATTACGTCAAATTGCCCTTTAGATTTGTTAAATTCACGTATGGCTATGGTATCACAATTGAATTCTAGGTTTATATTGTCATATAGGTTTTGTGCCTTATCAATTTGAGCCAAACTCAGTTCACGCCCTATTGATATATGCGCGCTAGTCCCATTTACAGTATGATTAGTTTTAAGTCCATTACGAAAATTTTTCAAAAGATCATTTAAGTAGTATTTCGATGAATCATCAGGAAGTAAAACAATAGCATGGCTAAATTTCGATAAACTTAAAGAATCAAAAGTTACTTCTTGCGGTCTTTGTGAACGACAAATTTTCTCTATTCGTTTTTTGTAAAATTCTAGTTCGTATTGATCTGCCCAAAACTCAATAATGGTGATATGTGCTTCTGAGTTTCTACTGGCATACTTCACTATTTTAGCTGCAAGTACATCTTTTAAAATTTTAACGTCATTAATTACTTCTTTCTGAGGGTAAACAACTATTGAATACAACGCTCTTTTTAATTTTAAATCCATATATGTTTATTTTAATCAATTGCTACAGGATTCATCTGGATATCCAGTTTAGCGAACTTTAATACCTCGATGCTCTGAAATCCAAAATCTTCGACCACTTTACCAAGAATGAGGTAGCAGCCTTTTCCTTTAAAAGGATACATCGGTGTGGTGTTCGGGAAATGTGTAGTATCAAAGAAATCGCCGTTGGCATCTAAAAAGGTACCGAACCACATTTTGGTATTTTTAATGGTGTGCACCGTTTTTTCGCATACATAGTTGCCTACCATCCTCACGGTTTTGCCTAAATATTTATGCAGATCGGCCGTCATTACATCCCCCCGATACGTTGTTCTTAAAAAATCGAACATTTTATAATTGAGCGGATAACCCAGCAATTCTAATTCAGTATAAGCATTTTCCAGTTTAGAATCGGCGAGTTCGGGGAGCTGATAGGTTTTATAACTTAACTTAAAAAGTTCGGCATGTTTTACCTGTTTCTGTTTAAAGCCAAGGTAATTGTGCACATCCCAAAGCAGCGTTTTACGGTCTTTTCCGGTAAAACGTAGTGCACCTAAACGGATCAGGATAATGGCCTGTTCGAGGGAAATGCAGGTACGTTTTACAAAATCTTCGAGATCGAGATAAGGACCATTTACCCTGCGTTCGTGCGGAATGGTTTTAATGTTTTTTTCTTCGAGTCCCTGTATGCCAATAAAACCCAGGTAAGCATCTTCGCCGTTAATATTCACCACCTCATCGCTACGGTTAACACAGGGCAGATGTACCCTTGTCCCTGTTTTCTGCAGTTCGTGTACATAAACCCACCGGCTATAAAAACCACCATAATTATTGAGTACGGCTACCATAAACTCCTTAGGGTAATAGGTTTTTAGGTAGAGGCTCTGATAACTTTCTACAGCAAAAGAAGCAGAATGGGCCTTTGAGAAACTGTAACCTGCAAAAGACGAAATCTGCCGCCATACTTCGTTAACCAGTTCTTCGGAATGTCCCTGATTCCTAGCTGAAACTTTAAATTTGTTCACCAACTCTTCAAAAGCGAGTTTTGAGCGGTATTTACCACTCATGGCCTTACGAAGAACATCGGCATCGGCCAGGTCCAGCCCTGCAAAATAATGGCAAACTTTAATTACATCTTCCTGGTAAACCATTACGCCATAGGTTTCGCTCAGCCGTTCTTTCATCACCTCGCAGAGGTACACCACTTTATCGGGTGCATGATAGCGTTCGATATATGATTTCATCATGCCCGAACTGGCCACCCCTGGACGGATAATAGAACTGGCCGCCACAAGGGTAAGG
Organism: Pedobacter miscanthi; assembly: GCF_003315595.1. Lineage (GTDB taxonomy): Bacteria > Bacteroidota > Bacteroidia > Sphingobacteriales > Sphingobacteriaceae > Pedobacter > Pedobacter miscanthi. The sequence goes on from NZ_QNQU01000002.1 coordinate 396,433, forward strand.
TAATTATCGCATTTTAGTTTTTTGAGCAGTTGCCGCATGGCTGGCGATTCGATGTAAAAACATCCGATGGGCTGACCTTCTTTAAGGATAGCATTCAGTTTCCGGTCTGCTTTAAAGGTTTTAAAATCGTGGATATCGATATTCCTGCCCTTGTTCTTTTTAATGAGTTGTACGGCCTCGCGGATATGCCCAATGCCCCGCTGACTTAAAATATCGAATTTCTCGTAACCAATAGCCTCGGCTTCGTACATATCCCATTGCACGGTTGGGAAACCTTTTGGCGGCATATCCAACGCGGTATAATAGGTAATCGGATCTTGCGAAATCAAAATCCCCCCGGCATGGATAGAGCGCTGATTGGGCATGCCCTTCATGTAGTGGTATACGGCCAATAATTTCTGGTAAGTGGCATTTTCCGAATTTTCGCGTTCTTTGGTGGGGTCGGTAAAACTATCTATTTCTTCTTTGGGCAAGCCCATTACCTTACCAATCTCACGGATAATTGCACGGTCTTTAAAGGTGCTCATGGTGCCCAAAAAAGCCACATGCCATTTGGGATAACGGTCAAAAATATACTTTTGTATTGTTTCTCTTTCGTCCCATGAAAAATCAATATCAAAGTCTGGCGGGCTGGTTCTTTTTTCATGCAGAAAACGTTCAAAATACAGGTCGAGATCTATCGGATCTACATCGGTAATGCGTAAACAGTAAGCTACAATGCTATTAGCCCCCGAGCCACGACCTACATGATAAAAACCGCAATCTTCCATGGCATAACGTACAATATCGTAAGTAATCAGGAAGTAAGCACAGAAGTTTTTAAGTTCGATGATCCGTAATTCTTTTTCCAAACGTTCTATAGCAATCACGTTATTCTCACCATAACGGTATCTCAAACCTTTTTCGGACAATTCTCGCAGCATCTTTTTGTCACCTTCAAAATCACCGGTATAAAAAAACTTATTTTTTGAGGAAGGTACAGGCGCATCTTCGAAATAAACGCTTAAATCGCAACTATTTAATAGTTTCTGTGTATTCTGTACAATAAAAGGATACTGTTCAAACTGCTGTGTAAGTTGTTCTTCGGGGATGAGAAATTCATCGGCTTCACATTTATATTCATCGGGTACTTTACTTAAAAGGGTATTCTGCTCTATTGCCCTCAAATATCCGTGCAGCCGATAGGTAATTTTATTACTTACGGTAACAGGATGCCATACCAATAACTTTTCTTTCTGTTTTAAAAGCGGATGTTTATACAATAGATTAAGCTGTTTAGCTCGGATACCAACATATTCATTTGGTTTTAATACCTGATTAAAAGACTTGTGAAAAGGATAAATAATATACACGTTTTCCATTTCGGGCGGAAGCTCCGGCAGCGGAATATTACAAATGTTATGGTGACTTAAAAATTCATTCAGCTCACGCATGCCTTCCCTGTTTCTGGCAATACCCACATACAGCAGCCTGTTATTGATCCTGAATTCGATACCTGCTACAGGTTTAATCTGATACGGGATATTGCCCCTGTGGATCTCGTCGGCCTCTTTGGCAATGCCCTGTTTGTAACACTCGCGGATAAATTCTACTGCCCCGGTTGAGTTATTGATATCAGTAAGCACCATTTGATGTATACCCAAATGCCTTGCAGTTGCAATAAGCTGATTAATGCTTTGCGTACCATATTTCAGGCTGTAAGAAGAATGCACGTTCAAAAACATCAGTCGTAAGATTTAGTTCCAATGGTTCCTTTTTCGCTCATCAAACTTCTGATTTTTGAACGTTTCCTGATTTCCGGCTCTTTTTCTTCTTCTTCGCTGCTGGTATTTTCGATCAATACTTTCTTCTTGCGTGGATTGTATTTAATTACTTTACCTTTTTCATCGCGGGGCGGCTGGGTAACAATACAGGCCTTTACCACGGCTTCGGCACCAAAATTATTCCGCACCTTATCCATGGCCTGGTAAAGGCTGTATTCTTCTTCGGCGATGTTATACAGGCCGATTTGTTCGTAACCACTTACCAGATGCGATAATTTTACGCCTACCAGGCGCAGCAGCATCCGCTTGGAATATACTTTTTCGAACAGGCTGTGAGCCTTGCTGATCAGGAACGAATCGAGCGAGGTATAAGGAATGCGTTCCTGCTGGGTAACGGTTTCGAAATTGGTGTAACGCACGGTTACGGTAATGCAGGCGGTTAATTTTTTCTGGTTGCGGAGCTGAAAGGTTAAACCGGTAACCATGCCGGTAATGATGGCTTTTAATTTGGCCATGTCCATGGTATCGCTCTCGAAAGTGGCCTGCGTACCGATTGATTTCCTTTCACGGTACGGTACTACGGGTGCGAGATCGATTCCGTTTGCTTTTTGCCAAAGGCTCAGTCCGTGCTGACCTAAGATTTTAAACATCAGCTGTTGCGGAATTTGCGTGAGGGTGAGGATTTCGCGCACGCCCATTTCGCTCAGTTTTTTATAGGTGGCATGTCCAATACCCGGAATTTTATGAATGGCCAATGGATCGAGAAAAGGCCTTAGCTCGGGGTAAGTAACCTGTAGTTCGCCACCGGGTTTGGATTCGTTAGTGGCAATTTTGGCTACGGTTTTATTAATGGATAAACCAAAGGAAATGGGTAAATTCATCTCCCTGATAATCGTTTGCCTAAGTTCTGAAGCGAATTTCATGCAGCCGAAAAAACGGTCCATACCCGTCATATCGATATAATGCTCATCAATACTGGCTTTTTCGAATAAAGGCACTTTATCGGCAATAATTTCGGTAATCTCGTGCGAGGCCTTGGAATATTCTTCCATATTACCCTTTAAAAATATGGCCTGCGGACAGAGCAGTTTTGCGGTACGCCCGGGCATAGCGGAGTGAATACCATACTTTCGAGCTTCGTAACTACAGGAAGCCACCACACCCCTATCGCCACCGCCGCCGATGATAACGGGTTTGCCTGTGAGTTTGGGATTTTTTCTAATTTCTACCGACACAAAAAATGCATCTTGATCCATGTGAATAATCTGCCTTTCTTTTTCCATTGCTATCAGGGATAATTGAAATCAAAATTACTAATATTTTTAGTTTTTAAACCAGATTAAATTTACCTATTTTTAAACAAAATACTAACATTTTTAGTTTTTATTGTGTGATGCAGGGAGCAGAGGGCATGGAGTATGAGGTAATATCAGTTACGATTCACTACTATTGACAGACTTTATAAAAAAAGTCATCACCTTGTTCCGATAACTATCGAAAGGAAAGCAGTGGAATGGGGAGATCTATCCCGAGATAGATTTCTCAGCTACGTTCGAAATGACGATATCCTGGGAGTAACGTAGTGGTTCGTGGCGACA
>NZ_QNQU01000020.1 GCF_003315595.1 Pedobacter miscanthi
AACGGCTGTATTTTTTTATACCCTTTTTAGTCAGCCCCAGCAACACAAAAAAAATCCTGTTCAGCATACCGAACAGGATTTCCAATTTTATTTTTTTAAAATAATTATTCGTTTACAACGCCCATTTCGCAGAATTTTTCAATCCGCTGCTCAATCATTTTATCCGTTTTTAATTTACCCAGAGCAGTTAAATCTTTTACAATATACTCTTTCAAGGTTTTGCCCATCAATTCCGGATCCTGGTGCGCACCACCAAGCGGTTCAGGGATAATGCCATCAATCAGTTTGTTGCCAAACATATCATCAGAAGTTAATTTCAGGCACTCAGCAGCTTTCTCTTTAAAATCCCAGCTTCTCCACAAAATAGATGAGCACGATTCTGGAGAGATTACCGAATACCAGGTATGCTCCAGCATATATACTTTATCACCGATACCAATACCTAAAGCACCGCCCGAAGCACCTTCGCCAACAACAATACAGATGATTGGCACACGCAACACCGACATTTCCAGCAGGTTTCTGGCAATTGCCTCACCCTGGCCACGCTCTTCTGCTTCTAAACCCGGGTAAGCACCCATTGTATCGATAAAAGAAATTACAGGTTTGTTAAATTTCTCGGCCAAACGCATCAAACGTAAAGCTTTACGGTAACCCTCAGGGTTGGCCATACCAAAGTTGCGATATTGACGCTCTTTGGTATTTTTTCCTTTCTGGTGACCGATAACCATAACGGTTTGACCGTTAATGGAAGCAAAACCACCAATAATTGCCTTATCATCCTTCACGGTTCTATCGCCATGCATTTCGATGAAATCATCGCAAATCATGTTAATATAGTCAAGAGTTTGCGGGCGATCAGGGTGACGGCTCATCTGAACCTTGTTCCAACCGGTTAATTTTTTATATAAGTTATTGGTAGTTTCTTCTAATTTACCATCAAGCTCATCTAACGTGGCAGACATATCTACCTTTGTTTTTTCGGCAACTTGCTTAACCTTTTCTATCTGCTGAACTAAATCGGCAATAGGTTTTTCAAAATCGAATGATGTTTTTATCTGCTGCATAATTGAACCACAAAAATAAGTAATTATTTTTAGTTTGTAGCGAACAGTTTTTTGTTTGCGTTTTTAGAGGGGATAAATCGCTTTAGCAGGGTTGATAAAAGAGCGTTACAAATACGATTTATTTCTTTTTTTTGGAAAGCAGTTGCAGTGGTTATTGGGCTGGGTTCTGTCCTGCTCTCCCTCCTGCCAATGAAAAATTGGCATCCGTACGATCAGGTTTAAATTGCAATTTTTTGCTATTATCAAGGGCTTTTCTGCTGCCGCCCTTAATTAACCTACCAAACGTTCCTACGGAACGTTAACACCAATTGTACAATTGGCTACCCACGAAGCGTCCCGATGGGACGCACAGGTGATATTAGCGATATGCAGGATTTCAATGCCGCAAGGCCAATATCAAAAAAAAGGGTCCGTGACAACACGAACCCCGGTAATGTTTTTAATATGCCCTAATCTTAAAATCCTTAAATCTTCCTAATCCTGATCAGAACTTAGCCGCCTCGCCTGGTTTTGGCAATGCTTTTTTAATAAATTCACGGATGTGGTTATTAGCCGTTTTCAGGTCATCTTTACGCAGGTACATCATGTGTCCGCTACGATAGCCTTCCCAGCTCATCCTATCCTGTAGTTTACCCGCAGCATCCAGCTGCCACATGCTGTATTTCGCATTAAAATAATCGCAGGCACCATCATAATAGCCTGATTGCACCAATAAATGCAGATATGGGTTTTGTGCCATAGCCTGACGGAGATTATCGCCTGTTTGGTCGCCTGTTTTATCCCAGGGGTATACAGAACCGAACATATTATATTTTAAATCGGTTTTATAATTAAGTTCGTTGCGGATGTACATATTAATAGCCGGCGTAAACGAATGCAGCCACGACGTAAGTTCGGCGTTATAATCTGGTCCTTCGCCTGCGCCCATTTTATCGATACCACGGTAGCGCGAATCTAAACGGCCAACCGTAAAACCTTTATCTCTCAACAATTCTTTCCAGAAGAAATCGGTAGGTACATTGAGGTTGTAATCTAAAATCACTTTTTCTGAAAGGCCTGAGTAACGGGCCATTTTTACGGCAATGGCTTTCTTTTTATCGGCGCTTAACATTCCGCCCTGCGAAATGGCCGGAATTAGTTCGTTGATGGTAAAACTTTCTACTTCGGGCAACATCGCTGTCAAATCTTTGCCCTGTAAATCGGCAGCCAAAGCCTTGTGGTACCATGCGGTAGCTGCAAAATAAGGCAAACGCAGTGCCGCATCAATGGGGCCACTACGCTCAATACCCAGCTCAGTTGGCGATACGAGCACCACACCGTTTAAATACATCCATTGATTGTTCTGCAACTCTAAAGCCAAACCCGAAACGCGGGTGGTACCATAACTTTCGCCAATTAAAAATTTTGGCGAGGCCCAGCGGTTATTCCGCGTGACAAAAGTATTGATCCACTCAGCCAGGTATTTAATATCGGCACGTACGCCAAAAAATTTACTCCCGGGAATATCTTTGCTCACCGCTCTGGAATAACCGGTATTAACGGGATCAATATACACTACATCGGCTACATCTAATATAGAATACGGGTTTTCTTTATAACCGTAAGGCTGAACAGGATAACCTTCATCATCGATATTCAATACCACCGGACCGGTATAGGCAATGTGCATCCAGACTGAAGCAGAACCAGGGCCGCCGTTAAAAGAGATCACCAACGGGCGCTTATCACGGTTCTGCACATCGCTACGTTCGTAATAGGTATAAAATAAACCTGCAATGGGTTTTCCATCTTCATCCCAAACCGGCAGTGTACCCGTGGTAGCTTTATAGGGAACGGTTTTACCATCAATGGTTACCGAATGGTTAGTTACCACCGAGCTTTCTACTTTGATGGTTCTTTCGTTAGCTGCTGATTTCGGTTCGTCTTTAACCGTAACCTGTGTAGTCGTTACTGTTTCTTTCGATTGATTTTTTTTAGGTCCCTGTTGTGCACTTACGAACAAGGTGGCACACAGAAATGTGGTAAGTATAAATCTGAATTTCATTTAAAGTTAGTTTGGTGCATAAATATCAAATTAATGCGGCGTTAATCAAAAACAACAATGTAAATGTTACCATAAAAAAAACCGGTACTGCTTTTGGCTATACCGGTTGCGCAAAAAAACTCCTTCGATTGAAGCAATAGGTTCTTTTATTATAAAGATAATCTTTCCGTTGCCAGATTTTTACAACAAATAATGCGCAAACGTTTGCCCACAATCCGATCACATCAAAAAGCCGACAACGCAGTAATGCATTGTCGGCTGAGTTATAAACCGGGATGATTTATGTGTTATTTATCCCACCACACTTTACCTACCAGCTTATCGCCGCCAGGAACAGCTGCTGAAGCTGCTTTGTAATTGGTTGCGTTAGTAACACCTTCAAATAATGGGTATGGGAACCTGCGTGGAATGGTTCCGTTGGTTGCATTACCACTATAAACTACTGGGGTTAAAGCAGGCAGGCCTGTTCTGCGCCAGTTAGACCATGTTTCGTAAAAATCCAACATGGTAATGGTATGTGCCCAGTATTGGCTAGCAATCATATCCAAACCATTTGCGGGTACATAAGGATGGGCCACCAGATATGCAGCAGCATCAGTAGCACTTACGGCCATTGATGGGTCGTATTGCGATAAATACGTCATTGCCGAAGTTACACCTGCATTGTAATGCGTAGCAGCAGATCCCCCGATATTATAACGCTGTGCAGCCTCTGCCCAAAGCAGCTCTGTTTCAGCGTAGGTTAAAATAAAAGTATTACCATCCTTTTTCAACATACCGGGATTTGGTGATGAATAATCGGTAAAATCGGTGTAAGAAGGATCCTGACGCACATCCCTGCCTGCAATCCCGCTTAAATCTTTGCCATTCGGCATGCCCTTTTGTACTGCAGCCGTTGTAATGAAAGCAGGGTTTTGGTCCTTAGTTCCATCGGTTAAATATAGCTTAGTTACAGCAACCTTACCTAAACGCGGGTCGTTATTTGTTTTTAAATAATTGATAAAGGTGCTGCTCCAACGGGTATAAAAATTCTCTTGTCCACCATCTCCTAAAAGCACCTGCGAATTTCTGTTTTTTGTTACACGGTCGCCACTGGCATCGTGTTTAAAAAATGCATTATCGGCGTCGCTGGTCATGGTTTTGCCTACCGCTTTGTTAATATAGGTTTGTGCCATTGTTGCATCGGCTTTAGTAAGCCTCATGGCCATACGCAACATTAAACTATTGCCAAAACGTTTCCATTTGGCAATGTCTCCTGCAAAAACAAGATCACCCGTAACTTTATCACCACTTGCATTTAATGCTGTGCTGGCTTCATCAACCTCTTTTAACAGATCGGCATAGATAGCCTGTTGCGAATCATATTTTGGATATAAATTTGCAGTATAATAGCCTCTTCCCGCATCAAAGTAAGGTACGTCACCATAAAGATCGGTTAACCTTTCAAAAATTAAGGCTTTCCAGATCCTGCCCATCTGATAAACATTGTTGTACTGTGCTTTCCCTTTGGTAAATTCAACCAGATCAGCAGCATATTTAACCTGATCGGGATAAGCTTTTTCCCAATAAGCCGCAGTGTAACCTTCGTTCAGCAAATATTTATCACCGGCCCAGTAACTGATAACAGACGACATGCCCTGCATCATGGTTGAGGCATAGATTAAATTCCCCCTCCAGGTTTCGTAAGCAAAATCGATGCTCCCGGTATAATTTAACTGGGCAGTAGATAAAAGGAAATTTGGGTTATATTGGTCCTGACTGATAGCTGTTGGATTTGTATTAATTTTTTCAAAGTCTTTTGTACAACCAGTTATCAGGGTTAATCCAGATAATAAAAGTGGTACGTATAATTTTATGATCGTTTTCATTTTCAAATTCGTTTAAAGGATTATAACTTAACACTTAAATTTAAACCATAGGTACGCACTGGTGGCACACCGCCCAACTCCATGCCCGGAATGGTGGCGTTATAACTCGATTCGGGATCGATGTTATCGGTTTTCTTCATGAGGATAAATAAGTTACGCCCAACGAAACTTACATTTAAGCCTTTAATCTTATTATTAAATAGTTTTGCCGGGAAAGTATAACCTAAAATAACCTGACGGAATTTGATAAAACTTGCATCTTGTACAAACTGTTTAGATACATTATTAGCGAAATTACTATAATAAGTTGCCGCATTTGGTTTAGTAGGATCAGCAACTGCTGCTGCATCCAATGCATCACGGTTTTCGAGCGTTGCCTGATGCAAACCAAATACATAACCATAATAATCGGTGGCTGAGAAAATTTTGCCTCCCCATTTACCGTCGATTAAGAATGAAAGATTAACCCCCTTATAGTTGAACTCATTGTTCCAGCCTGCAGTCCATTTATTATATGCCGAACCATAAGGTTTCAGTTCTCCCCTTTCCGGAATCCCGTCTGCACCTTTTACAATATTGCCATTTGCATCGTACTTATAATCGTAAGCCATAACCTGTGCAATAGCCAGTCCTTCGAGGTTTTGCAAAAAGCCTACATTGCTTCTTGAGGTTGCCAATGGCTGCGAGGCGGTACCAGGAGCAAGCGTTAATACTTTATTATCGTTATATGAGCCGTTTAAAGTAGAGGTCCAGCTAAAATCTTTATTCTTTAAAACCACACCGGATATTAAAGCTTCCACACCCTTATTCTGTAACCGACCAATATTTAGAATTGCAGCATTATAACCTGTTGTTGTAGAAGCAGGAACAGCGAGAATTTCATCTTTCGATTTTTTATTGTACCAGGTAAAATCTACACTTAATCTATCGCCAAAGAATTTCATCTCCGTACCAATCTCTAATTCTGTAGCGCTTGATGCTTTTAATGAAGCATTTGGAATTGCGGGATTAACAATATTACCCAATGAATTTCCATTAACGGTTTCACTACGTAAATTATAGTATAGCTGGGTTTGGAACGGATCTGTAGCCTGTCCAACCATTGCATAACCCGCCCTAAGTTTACCAAAACTCAAAAAAGATGGTTTCCATAACTCCGAGAAAACAAATGAACCACTTACAGAAGGATAGATACTATTGAGTTTATTATCTTTACCAGGAGTTGCCAATGTAGAAAACCAGTCGTTACGTACACTTCCGGTTAAATATAAAACATCTTTATAGGTTAACTCCAAAGTACCATATACCGATTGTGTTTCCTGATCTGTTTGATAAATACCAACTGCTTTACCTCCTGTATTGGCTAAATTATAAACGCCAAAAATCTGGAAAGAACCACCTGTATTTGTAGTTCCGGCACCTTTGGTCCGGCGGTAACTGGCACCAAAATTCGGTGTGATTGAAAAATCATCGATTTTAAAAGATTTACCAATTAACGCATCCGCATTAATATCAGAAAACTTACTGATCTGTTCGGTATATCCTCCGTCAGCATCATAAGCAGTTCCTGATGGGGTAATGCCCAGATAATTATCATTATAAGAATCCCTGCCTGCACGTGCCTGTAAAAACAAACCGTTATCAAAGGTATATTTAGCATTTACCGAACTGATTAAACGTTCTCTTTTGGTATTGTGGATAAAATCGTAAGCAGCAAACCAGGGGTTGGTGGCATAGGTATTACCTGCATTATACGACAGTTCAGATCCGTCTGGCTTTTTACCTGGCTTTAAACTTTCAATATTTACACTGGTTGGTAAAAATGCTGCATTGTAATTGGCATTACCGGCACCATCTGAAACCATTGGGCGATTATTTGCCTGTTCTAAAATGTAGTTAACGCGCGCATCAATCACTAAATTTTTAATCGGATCGAAAGTACCCGATAAGGTAAAATTCTGTCTGTTTAAACCCGAATTTGGTACTACCGATCTGTTGGTCAAATCGCTTGCCGATAAACGCATTACTCCACCTGTAAATGATTTATTCAAGGCTAAAGTATTGGTCCAGCTGCCACCTGTACGGTAAAAATCCTCGATGTTATTTTTCTGTGCAGCGTATGGCCTGCTTACTCCATCGAACTGAACCACATTAGATCCGTCTAATTTTGCTCCCCAGCTCGAACCACCTACCTGGGCAGCTGCTGTTGCATCAGCAGGCTTTACACCGTTGGCTCCCTGGCCATAAACATATTGCCAGTTGGTGCGGTCCATTACCTGTTCGGCAACATAGTTACTGCTAAATTCGATGCTGTTCCCTTTTCCGCTTTTAGTGGTAATCAAAATTACACCTGCCTTTGCCCTGTTACCATACAATGCAGAGGCTGCAGCACCTTTTAACACCGAAATACTTTCGATATCATCAGGATTCAGGTTACTGATCGCATCTCCAAGATCTGGAGCATTATCATATTGACCGCCGTTATTTCCAATACCAATTGTACTTCCAAAACCAACGGGAGCGCTTTCCATCGGAATACCATTTACCACATATAATGGCTGTTTTGATGGCCCCATGCTCGATACCCCGCGGATGGTTACGTTTGTTGCGGCACCGGCACCACCAGAAGTACCGGCAATATCCAAACCTGCTACTTTACCCACTAAAGAGTTGGTCACATTATTTTCTCTCGCCTGGGTTAAGGTTTCGCCACCAATCTGCGTAACCGAATAACCTAAAGCCCTTCTTTCTTTTTTAATACCCAAAGCGGTAACCACCACATCGGTAAGTTGTTTGGTATCTTCTGTTAAAACAATGTTAATGCTTGTTTGTGAGCCAATGGCTACTTCTTTGGTCTGAAAACCGGCATAAGAAACCACCAAAGTTGCATTTTCAGGCGCGTTTAAGGCAAATTTCCCGTTTATATCGGTAGAAGTACCAATTCCGGTGCCTTTAACCCTTACACTGGCACCCGGTAAGTTGCCACCCTGGGCATCCTTTACCGTTCCGGAGATCGGAACTTCTTTATTTTTGCTAATGACAATCAAGCCACCATCCGAAACAGAATATTTCAGGTTTGTTCTGTTTAAAATGGCTGCCAAAACATCGGTAACCAAAGTATTGGTTACAGTAATGCTTACATCCTTATTAACAGGAACGTAAGAAGAGCTGTAAACAAAATGGTAACTGCTTTGCTGCTCAATAATCTGTAAAACCCTGGCCAGTTTTGTTTTTTTGACATCTAAAGAAATTTTTTCCTGGGAAAAAACTGATGCGGAAACATTAAGGCAGGTAATGAACACCATAATACAGGCTAGTTTCATTAGCATAATGAATTTTAGGAGCGCTTTATATTTTGGGCGCCCTTGCAGTAAGTAATAATAAATCATATTTTTGTTTTTTTGGTTGCATAAGTTATTGGCAGCAATCTGTTTGCGCATAAACTGCCATTAATTGATCAAAAAAGAAATTGTTAAGGGCGGTGCTCCAACACCGTCCTTTTTTTTCCTACTTTGAGATGATTACCTGTTTTCCCTTTATCTCATATTTAAAATTATTTTCGGTTGCTTTTAAGGCGTGTAATACCTCTTCTATACTTTCGTTGGTAATGGTTGCCGTAAAACGGTATTTTTCTAATGCCGGATCGGTAAAACTAATCTCCACATTGTACCATTTCTCCAATACGTTTTTTATTTCATCAAAATCCTGGTCGTAAATCTCGATGCGGTTTTGCGTCCAGGCTGTTTCTACAATGGTACTATCCTTAATTTTGGTGTAGTGGTTAATGGTTATTTCGGGCTGTGCCGTTGCAGGTTTAAGCAATCTGCTTTTTTGCTGCTGGGGTACCACTTTGTAAAAGGTAACTTTCTGACTTGGCTTTAAAGTAATTACACCACCGTTTCCGTTTACGCCTTCCATGGTAATTAAACCACGGATGAGCGTTGCTTCCGAGCTGGCTTCATCAGGATAAGCTTTTACGTTAAATGCAGTGCCTAACACATTAATGTTAAAATCGCCGGTATGTACCTTAAAAGCTTTATCCTTGTTATGTTTAACATCGAAAAAAGCTTCGCCGGTTAGGGTAACTTCCCTGCATTTATCGTTAAAATCTTTTGCCAGCGATAAAACACTCTTGGCATTTAAAAGTACCGAAGTGCCATCAGGTAAAATTATTTTTTTACGTTCGCCGCTTTTTGTGGCAAACGTGTAAACTATTTGTACTGCCCTATTTTTGCTGTTATTTTTATTGTAGGTATTATAAACCAGAACTGCCCCGAGTACCAAAACTATAGCAGCTGCAATTTTCAGCCATAAATAACGCTGTAGTTTTACCACCCTTTCTGCAGCAACAGGGAACATGTTTTCTTTAAAGTTTTCTACCTGTTTAACCAGCGGACGCTTATTTCCACTTAATATCGTATAGAGTTTTTTTGCTTCTGCTATTACGTCCGCCTGTTCGGGATGTGCATTAATATACTTCTCCCAATATCCAATGCATAGCTTATCTGTTCCGGCGCAATATTGCTGGAAAGTGCTATCGACTAAAAAGTCTTCCGCATTGAATTTACTTCTGTCAACCATTCTCGTTTGCCTTTTATATATCAGTGCCCAAAAGCTTCACTTTTTCCTAAGGAAATTTTAACTTTTTTTTAACATCACCGAATATATACCCTGAAATAGCTTTAAATAGAGAAATTTAATTTGCAGAAAGCGAACTTTCGAAGTCTGAAAGGGTTATTTTGCCGGAAAAACTTCCGAAGCTTAAAAGATATGAGCGCAGGGAACGCTTCGGAAGTTTCTGATTACTTTTTTGACGATTATCCTCGATTCCGCGCAGGGTGACAGGCAATCCCTATCCCACTTAATGAGAAACCTAATTTTTCATGATCTGGAAAGCAAGTGTATCACTTTTCGGTTTCACCCGCCCCGTGCTGCGTTACAAATCCTCGCCCTCATACTTCGGGCTGTGGGTTTTCCACTGCACCCGGGTTTAGCCTGCAGGGTGAGCAGAACTATTAAAGGTTTTTGGCTATCGCACTGGAACAGGACCTTGTTAAATAAACCTGACAGAGCGGGTAGCCCGCAGTAAAGCGCAGCGGAACGAGGACTACAAGCGATGGCAGGACTACAGCACCAATGAAAAACAGACGGTTGTTTTTCAGATAAAAAATATGTCACCATTCTATTAGACGCTGAATAACACAAAAAAAAGATACCACAACTGATCTCTTATAGCTCTCTCTATTCCGCTACGCTCCAATCGAGAGGACGGGGCGATTAGATTTGCAGGAACAGACTGTTGTTAATTAAACCTGACAGAGCGGGTAGCCCGCAGTGAAGCGCAGCGGAACGAGGACTACAAGCGATGGCAGGACTACAGCACCAATGAGAAACAGACCGCTGGTTTTCAGATAAAAAATGTCACCATTTTATTAGACGCTGAATAACACAAAAAAAGATGCCACAACTGATCTCTTATAGCTCTCTCTATTCCGCTATGCTCTAATCGAGATGATGACGGGGCGAATAGATTTACGAAGTCATCCTCTCGCTCAGGCCCCGTTAGACTTCGTAAATGGCACTACGAATTAAATTCCTTCCGAAGAATTTTAAGTGCATCGTAAATGGTATTATAGGCTGTTTTTATCGTTTGGTTGCTCTGCTCGGCAATCTGTTCGTAACTTAAGCCATCAAAAAATTTTAAATGGATCAGTTGTTTCTGCCGAAAGGTTAATTTCTCCAGCGCATTTTTAAGTTGGTGTTTCACCAGTTCATCGCTCTGTACCTTTACAATAAACTCTTCGTAACTCATCTCCATCCAATCGCCATCGGCCCCTGCATTACAAAGCGCATCGTTAATTTTGCGTTTCCGTTCGAGGATGCGCAGCAATTTCCGTTTTAAGAAAGTACGCAGGTAGGCTTCAACATTATCAACGCGGGTTAGGCTTTCATGTTTCTCCCAAATGGTGGTAAAAACCAGATCGGTGGCTTCGCTGGCGGTATCGGCATCGGCACAAACCCTGATCCCGAAATTAACCAAAGGATAATAAAGTGCTGAATACAGGTCAAAAAACGCATCTTTATCGCCAGTCCGTAGTCGTTCCCATAATAAGTGATGCGCTAATTTGTTATCCATTAAGTTGTTAGTTGTTATCACAATATTAACTAAAAACAACAAGATTATTACCTACAGATTTTGATGAAAGTGAATTTCTCGCCCTATTTGTATAAAAAACTTTTAATGCTGTAACATTTTTTGGGAATGGTATACTTATCGGGCAAAAATTAGATTTTGAAAAAGACAGACTTAGAAATAGAATTCGAAACCAAATTAAAAGATTATAAACTTTTGATTTATAAAGTTTGCCGCATGTATGCAAACAGCCACGATGACATTCAGGACCTGTACCAGGATATTATCATCCAGCTTTGGAAATCGTACGCTAAATTTAGGGGCGAGGCCAAATTCAGCACCTGGTTGTACCGTATAGCCATTAATACTGCGCTTACCAATTTCCGCAAACAAAAACGAAACATTCAAACCAGCGATGTGGAGCTGCAAAACATTCAGATACCCTACGAGGAAGACATAGGCTTGAAAGAAGAGCAGCATCAACAACTATATGCCGCTATCCAGCAATTGAACGATGTAGAAAAATCGATCGTAATGTTATACCTCGAAGATAAATCGTACGATGAAATGGAAGAAATCCTGGGTATCAGCAATGCCAACCTAAGGGTAAAAATGAACCGGATAAAAGATAAATTAAGAACCTTTACCAACAATAAATAATATGGAACTAGATCACTTAAAAAATAGCTGGAACAGCATATCTGCTGATTTAAACAGTAACGAATTTGATGTTTTAACAGCAACTAAAAAAGAAATGGAATCGCCGTTAAACGATCTGAAAGCCATGTCGAAAAGACAACTGATTACATTACCCCTGTTAATTATTTTTTTAGCCGTAATGACCACTATATTACCTGATATGAAAAACCAGTTATTGGTTTGGATGGCATTTATTATACTTCCACTAACAACGATTTATTATTATTTCAATCTTAAACTGATCAATAGCCTGGAAAAAAGTGAGGGTGCAGTTAAAAACGATTTTCAAAAAAAGGTAAAACAGCTGATCAGCAATAACAACTTATATCTTAACCTTACAAGAGCCGCAATTTTGATACTCGTTGTGACTACGGAAATACTAATTCAAAATAGCAATATGGGTTTAATACCAGGGATAGAGATGATGAAATCGCTTATGCTGCCATTACGTTTATTGATTTATGCTGGGGTAATAGGCGTACATTATATAGTGAGCAGGTATACCTTTAACCGATATTTCGGCCAGTACTTAAAAAGGTTGAAAGGCTTGCTGGCGGAAATGGAGTAATTTTTAACTTTCGGTTCGTGGCGCCACGAACCGAGGAGAAAAATTTTTGCACTCGTTTCCAAACGAGTGCAAAAATAGCTAAACGATTATATCGTTTGTAAACGATAAACTATTCAACGCTCGTTAAGAAACGAGCGTTAGCGAAAAATCTTAAAGCAAGCTTTAATAGCGATCGTTGTAAGATTGCTTCGTCGGCTGAAAAAGCCTTCTCGCAATGACGACTCCTCGCAGGTTTCGGAAACCTGCGAGGTCTTTTATACAAATTACTTCAAAGCAGTTTTACTAAAAACATGGTATTCTCCGGGAGCTAACGTTCTGGCATAAATACTCGTACTTAAATTAATGCTGGTACCAACAGCATCAACCCAGGCCCCAGCCGATCCGAAATCGATATTAGCAGTTTGGCTAACCACATCAAAATTACCCACCACCACAACGGTATTGCTGCCTTCGGTTAATTTGATGTATTTAATTCCGCCAGCCAGATCATACGTTGAAATAGCTGAATTAAAAATGCTGTTGTTCTTTTTTAACCGGATAAATTTTGCATAGGCATCGTACAATGCCTTGCGGTTAGGATCGCTGTAATAATCCCATTTAATTGGTTTTTCTCCTGTTCTACCATTAAAGTCGATATTGATATCGTAACCCAGCTCTCCAAATTGCCAAACCATTTTAGGTCCGGGGATGCTAAACAGAAACGCAGCTGCAAGTTCTTCCCTTTTTAATGAGGTGGCCAGATTTCCTTTTATAATATAACTGCCAGAAGCATTCCCATAAGTGATGTTCTTAAAGTTTAAACGTTCTTCATCGTGACTTTCGCCATAAGTAACCAAACCGTCAGATTTAGTAAAGCCGTGATTGGCATAAAAGCCCCACTGGAAATTTGAATTATCCAGCCAGCCCATCGTCGCTTCATTCATATTATAATTCAGGTTGTTCCAAAGCATCATACCATCATCGGCCAATACTTTTTCTTCTGATTGTTCTGCAAAATGCTCTAAAATCACGTAAAAATTAGGATCTAAACTTTTGATGTAAGCATTATAGTCTTTCCATATCGCAATGCGGCTGGCATCGTATAACCTGAATTGCGCATCGTCAGTAGATGCTTTCTGGGTAAAACCTTTAGAAAGGTCGAAGCGAAAACCATCAATTTTGTACTGTTGCATCCAGAATTTCATCACATCCTTTGAGAATTTTTTAGTGGCGGCACTTTCGTGATTAAAATCGTAGCTTACGTTAAAAGGATGTTTGGCATCAACATTAAACCACGGACTGTTTGCTGTGGGTTTTAAACCATCAAAATACAATTGTACCATCGGCGATTGTCCGAATGAATGGTTCAGCACCATATCCATAATCACCGCTATACCCCGGCCATGGCATTCATCAATAAAATTCTGTAAAGCGGTTTTGGTTCCGTAATATTTATCGGGTGCAAAATAAAATGAGGGATTATAACCCCAGCTAAGATTGCCTTCAAATTCGCTTACGGGCATTAACTCAATGGCATTTATACCCAGGCCGGTTAAATAATCGAGTTTGGCCAGTGTTGAAGCATAATTATGGTCGCTGGTAAAATCGCGGATCAGCAATTCGTAAATCACCAGGTTATTTCTATCCGGACGGGTAAAACTGCTATTTTTCCAGGTATAGGTGGGCTGATTTGCCTGCATTACACTAACAATACCTGTAGTTTTACCTGTGGGATAAGTTTTTAAATTTGGGTAAGTTGCTGCCGAAATGTACTGATCGTTATCAGGATCGAGCACTTTTTCGCAATATGGATCGGCAACTTTTAAGTTTCCATCCACATAAAACTGATAGGCATATTCGGTAGCAGGATTTAGGTTATCAATCTGCACCCACCAATAATTGCCATCCGTGGTATTTTTCATTGGTGATGCAGTTACAGACCAGTTGTTAAATTCCCCGATCAGTGCAACCGATGTTTTATTCGGTGCATACAAGGTTACAATGGCCGATGTTCCGTTATTGATAAATACTACACCATCTTTTGCACCTGCAGGTAAATCGGCTTTTTGGTTGGTTGGCGTTGGCTCAACACCACCATCTGATGCTTTTTTACAGGCGGTACTAAACGCTGTTATCAATAGCAATAGATAAATGATCGTTTTGGCTCTTTTTGTTTCGTGAAGACACGAAGCAATGCGGTTGATTATTTTTTTCATTTGGTTAAAATTTCAAGATTTAGCTTATACGGGTTCGTGTCGCCACGAACCAGAACGAGTTTTTTACCAGAGAGAACACTGGGTTTTTCACAGCGTGCACTAAAATAAATATGTATGTCATCGGTCTGTGTCGCCACAGGCCGAATATGGGAATGGTCTGTGAGGACACAGACCATGGAGTTAATGTTTTAGACTGATCTATTTTCTTCTACTTCGAGTTTCGAAGCTAAAGCATCATTTGTATTTTTAGTTTCTCTAATAAACACATAACAGATTACAGCGGCAAGAATCATCAAGCCACCTCCTAATTGTACAGCCAAGAGTCTGTCGTTATTGAGCACATTCCGCATTAACCAGCCAAAACCCAGTGAAGCGATAATTTCGGGCAATACAATAAAGAAGTTGAAAATCCCCATGTAAATCCCGATTTTATCTTTGGGCAGCGAACCGCTTAACATGGCATAAGGCATAGAAAGGATGCTGGCCCAAGCAATACCAACCCCCGTCATACAGAGATAAAGCATGTTTTTATCGTGCACCCAGGCTACGCTGATCAAACCGATTGCGCCACAGATTAAACAGAGTGCATGTGTGGTTTTACGTCCCAGCGCATCAGCAATTTTAGGTAAAACCAAAGCGAATAGAAAGGTAATTACACTATAATAAGCAAGGGTTAAACTTCCAAAATCGGCACCATTAGCATACGCTGTGTCTGCTGCATTTTTACCTCCAAAAACATTTACAGCTACAGCTGTGGTATAATAAAACCACATTAAAAACAAACCCGGCCAGGTAAAAAACTGAACCAAAGAAACAATCTGCATCCTTTTCGGCATATTCTTTAAGGCATGAAAAATTTCT
This sequence comes from Pedobacter miscanthi, assembly GCF_003315595.1. Classification (GTDB taxonomy): domain Bacteria; phylum Bacteroidota; class Bacteroidia; order Sphingobacteriales; family Sphingobacteriaceae; genus Pedobacter; species Pedobacter miscanthi. The sequence continues at coordinate 15,436 of NZ_QNQU01000020.1, forward strand.
CTTGCCCCGCCACCAAAACCTTTGTTACTTTCTTTTACTTTTTCTTTAAAATCTACATCCTGCGGAGGATATTCTTTGGTGGTAAAAACCGTCCATAATACGGCGGCAAAGAAGAAAAATGCGCCGATATAAAAAGAAAATTTAACATTATCCGGGATATTTCCCTGCGTTGCTGTATTAACTTTTCCAAATAATTTATTCATAATAATTGGCAATGAGGAAGCCACACTTCCGCCCAAACCGATCATCATACTCTGCATAATAAAACCACGATTAACCTGACTATCGGGTAATTTATCGGTAACAAAAGCACGGAAAGGTTCCATGGCAATGTTGCCGAAAACATCTAAAATCCAGAGTAATCCCGCAGCCATCCATAAGGCACTGCTATGTGGCATGAAAATGAGCGCGATACTACTCACAATCGCACCGATCATAAAATAAGGCCTTCTTCTACCCCATTTCGGGTGCCAGGTACGGTCGCTCAGATAGCCGATAATGGGCTGAACTAACAATCCGGTTAAAGGTGCAGCCAAAAACAACAAAGGAACCTGATCAGGGTTGGCGCCCAGGTTTTCGTAAATACGCCCCATGTTGGCCCGTTGTAAATCCCAACCGAACTGGATCCCGAAAAACCCCACGCTCATATTGATGATTTGTGCGAGTGTTAATTTGGGGTTCTCGAATATTGTTTTTAAGCTCATTTCGTATAGTTTAAGCGCTTAGCGCTAGGCGCAAGGCATTATAGTTTTGGTTCAATTTAATTGCTAGGCGCATGGCGTTGGGCGTTTAGCGATTAATTTTTCTACCACAGAGATCGCAGAGTTTAACACGGAGTACACTGAGAAATATACTCTGTGTATCTCTGTGAATTTCCCTCGGTGTTCTCTGTGGTTAATATCATATCATTTCGCTCAACGCATATCGCTAGGCGCATAGCCAAGTCGATTAAAACTCAATCACCTGAGCGCTAACCGGCGCCAAGGTTACAGGTATACTTGTTCCTGCAGGGATATTTAATTTTTTATCTGTTAACAGCTCGGTAACCGGCGATGAACTTTTAACCTTTAAAACCTGATCTGGAATTTGTATATCAGCATTTAAAGTTTGCGTTCTATCAAAATTGGCAACCACTAATAAGCGTTGTTTACCAGAGTAACGGACAAAAGCATACATGCGGTTATTCATATTGCCGCTAAGGGGCACTTCATAAATTTCACCATTAACAACGGCATCACTTGTTGAAGTTACTTTTAATAGTTGTTTATAATAAGTCCTCAAACTTTGCTGTGCAGCATTTAATTTATGGCCATCAAACAATCCGCCGTTCATCCATTTCTGATGATTGGGAACACCCCAATAATCGAAAATTGTGGTGCGGTTATCGTCGCCACCAAAACCCTCCTTACCTTTACCCGGTTCGCCAACTTCCTGTCCGAAATAAAGCATTACCGGACCAGCGCCCAATGTTGCCGAAACAACCATTGCAGGTAAAGCCAGTTCAGCTTTACCTGCAAATCCTGCCGATGCGATGCGTTCTTCATCGTGGTTTTCTAAAAAGCGTAACATGTGTTTGCCAAAACCAGCACTCTCTACCTGCCACACGTGTTTAATCGCCCCTACATCTGCAGTTGGTTCATTTCTGATTAATTTTTTAAGGCCATCGTATAAACCTACTTTATCGTACAGGTAATCGAATTTACCCTCTTCTAAATATTGCTGGTATACTTTTGGGTTATAGGCTTCTCCCAGGAAAATCAGGTCAGGGTTTACTTTTTTAACCTGTGGAATTACCCAGTTCCAGAATGCAATAGGTACCATTTCGGCCATATCACACCTAAATCCATCAACGCCTTTACGTGTCCAGTAGGTTAAAATATCCCTCATTTTAAGCCATACCGGCGGAATGGGCTCGAAATAAGTTTTCTCTCCGTTCTGATAATCTACCCCATAATTTAACTTGATGGTTTCGTACCAGTCATCATATTTGGGCTGGGCAGAAAATACATTGTTTCCGGTGGCTTTTGCCGGATTTTCCTCAAACTTTCCGTCCTGAAGTTCGGAAAGTGGTGTTTTTTGTCCATTGGTTGGAACCGTTAAAGCCTGACCGGGGATATAATAAAAGTCGTTTTTAGGACTAAATGCTTTAGTTACCTCATCCTGTGCGCCAAAATCAATAACTCCTGATGGTTTTGAATAAGAATGATAACTCCGTGCTACATGGTTGGGTACAAAATCGATTATCACCTTTAAGTTTTTGGCATGCGTTCTTTTAACCAGTGCCTCAAACTCTTTCATCCTGTTTTTAACATCTACTGCCAGATCGGGATCGACATCATAATAATCGCGGATGGCATAAGGCGAACCCGCCCTGCCCTTTACCACATCGGCATCATCAACTTTAATTCCATAAGCAGAATAATCGGTTAGGCTGGCATGGGCAATGGCCCCAGTATACCAGACATAATTTACATGCAGTTCTTTTATGCCATCAAGTGCTTTATCGGTAATATCATTAAACTTACCGGAACCATTTTGTTCAATGGTTCCGTAGGGGATATTGGTGGTATTTTTATTCCCGAACAAACGGGGCAATAACTGATAAATAACGATCTGTTTATCGTTCATTTTGGGACGTTTTTGTGCAAAGGATGATATGGAGAGTATAATAAAGATAGAAAAAAGCGCTCCTATCCTCCCCCTGCCCCCTCCAAACTGGGACAGACGAAATGTTGAGGAAGTGACATTTTCCATTTTACATTTTACCTCTACAATCATACCAACTCAGCGTTATTTACTTCAAGTTCGGTATTTCCGGCCAATTTATAAAACTGGTTCCTGATGCCGATTTCTAAATCTATAGCTGCATGGTTTTTAATGCTGATTCCGTTTTCAGCGATATTGATTTTCAAAGTTGCTCCCCTGAAACCTATGGTAAACGAAAATGATTTCCATTTGCCAGGCAAAAACGGGTTGAACTGCAGTTTACCATCGCGAACACGCATACCCGCAAAACCTTCTACCACGCTCATCCAGGTACCGGCCATAGAAGTGATGTGCAAACCATCTTCGGTATCGTTGTTATAATCATCGAGATCTAAACGGGCGGTACGTAAATAAAATTCGTAAGCACGGGCCTCATCGTTTAATTTAGCAGCCAAAATACTGTGTACGCAGGGCGATAAAGAACTTTCGTGCACGGTACGCGGCTCGTAGAAATCGAAATTACGTTTCAGCGTTTCGAGGTCGTAATCTTCTTCAAAGAAATATAAGCCCTGTAATACATCGGCCTGTTTAATAAAGTTGGAACGTAAAATCCTGTCCCAACTCCATTTCTGGTTAATCGGGCGTTCGCTGGCAGGTAAATCTTTAACCAGAACCTGTTCTTTATCTAAATAACCATCCTGTTGTAAGAAAATACCTAATTTTTCGTCCTGCGGATAATACATCTTCTCGATGATATCGGCCCAGTCCGCAAATTCCTTTTGCTCGAAATTTAAGCTTTTTAGCAGGCTGTTATATTTTTCTGGTTGTAGTGTTTCTACAATTTTTGCCGCTTCGGTGGCATATTTCATGCACCATGTGGCCAGAATATTGGTGTACCAGTTATTATTTACGTTGTTTTCATATTCATTTGGACCAGTTACGCCAAGCATTACATATTGCTGTTTATCGCTGCTCCAGTTAACGCGCTGTTTCCAGAAACGGGCAATACCAATCAGTACCTCTAGGCCGAAATCAGACAGGTAGCTTTCATCTCCGGTGTAACGGATGTAATTAAAAATGGCAAAAGCAATGGCCCCGTTACGGTGGATTTCCTCGAAGGTAATTTCCCATTCGTTGTGGCATTCTTCGCCGTTCATCGTTACCATCGGATAAAGCGCAGCCCCATCTTTAAAGCCTAATTTTGCTGCATTTTCGATGGCCTTACCCAATTGTTTATGGCGGTAAACCAACAGGTTTTTGCTTACTTCCTGAGGTGCAGTAGCGAGGTAAAAAGGCACACAATAAGCCTCGGTATCCCAATAGGTAGAGCCTCCGTATTTTTCGCCGGTAAAACCTTTTGGGCCAATGTTCAAACGGTCGTCTTTACCTGTATAGGTTTGGAAAAGCTGAAAGATATTGAAACGAATAGCCTGCTGGGCAGAAACATCGCCTTCGATAATGATATCGCTTTCTTCCCATTTGTTTGCCCATGCTTCAGTTTGTTCTTTCAATAAAGTATCGAAACCTTTGGCAGATGCTTTTGCAATTACGGATTTGGTTTCTTTTAAAAGTGATTCTTTTGCATAATTTTCGGAAGATAAATTGGCGGCGATTTTAACCAAAGTAATTTCTTCGTTTGCTTTAACTTCCACAACAAAAGTTTGTCCAACGAATTTCTCCCTACGTACCTCTTCCGGATTAATATCCAGTTTCTGGCCGTTTTTATATAATCCGGTGTTACTTCCGGTGCAAACTTCAAATTCGGTTTTCTTTGTCCTTAATTTGATATAAGCTTCAGTTCCACTGATTTCATCAGATACTTTATCCCAGAATTTTTCATCGTAATTACTATCCTGATTTTTAACATCACCATCAATAAAGGGTGTTAAAGTTAATTTTCCATCAAAATTTAAAGGACTGATGCTATAACGAATGGCCCCAACTTCATCATCGGCTATGCTGCAAAAACGGGTTGATTTTACCTTTAAAGTTTTACCGCTTTTTAATTTTGCCGTAAAGCTACGCTCCAGGTATCCGGCGTGCATGTTCAGTATACGTTTAAAATCGCTTACTTCGGCCGTTGCCAAATCAAGAATTTCATCGCCTATTTTCACTTCAATTCCTATCCAGTTGGCCGCATTTAAAACTTTTGCAAAATATTCGGGATAGCCATTTTTCCACCAGCCCACACGGGTTTTGTCGGGGTAGTAAACGCCTGCAACATAATTACCTGGTAAGGTTTCTCCGGTATAGGTTTCTTCAAAATTGGCACGCTGCCCCATACGGCCGTTGCCCAGGCTGAAAATACTTTCTGAAATTTTATTTAAATGTGGATCAAAGCCTTCTTCGATAATATTCCACTCATCTGCTTTAATGTAATTTTTCATAATATAGTATCAAGTAGGAGTAACTGGTATCAAGTAGTTGGTATCAGGTAATTAGTATCAGGTATCAAGATAAATTCATTGTTGATACTTGATTCTTCATACTTTATTGTTGATACTTGATACTCCTTTACAACTCTTCTAAATCTTTAACTGTTAATTTATCTAATCCGCTTACTACCACATCTGCCTGGGTGAGTATGTTTTTTTCGCCGATACCAATGGCTTTCATGCCACCTCTTTTTGCGGCTTCCACACCTGCAACAGCATCTTCAAAAACCACACATTCATCGGGTTTAAAACCTAGAAGTTCGGCTCCTTTTAAAAATACTTCGGGATCGGGTTTAGATTTGGTAACCATATTGCCGTCTACAATTTCATCGAAGAAATGGGCAAGCTCTGTTTTTTCTAAAATAATTCCGGAGTTTTTACTTGCCGAACCTAAAGCCAGTTTGTAGCCGGCTTTGTGTATTGCGGTTAAAAAATCAACCGTTCCGGGCAAAACTTCTGCAGGTGTCATTTTGGTGATCATATCTACATACCAGCTATTTTTTAAGGTAGCCAATTCTTCTTTTTCTGCATCGGTTTTATCCACTCCGCCCCAGGCCAAAATCTTATTCAAACTTTCTACGCGGCTCACTCCTTTTAACTGTTCGTTCTGCTCTTCTGTAAAATCGAAGCCCATGGTATTGGCCAAACGTTTCCAGGCTTTATAATGATAAACTGCAGTATCAACCAGTACGCCGTCTAAATCGAATAAACAAGCTTTAATGGAAGATGTAGGAGGTAATATGTTAGATGTATTATTTTGCATGTTTTTATAACTAGCCGTCGACTGAAGTCGACGGCAATAAATTAATTTAATTCGAGTACCAATGTTGTTTTTGCAGGTACTTTAATGTTTTTAAAATCGATGTTTTCGCCCAAGATTACATTTTTAGCAGTTGTAATTCCGGTTGTTCTTTCTGCAAAGCGATTGGTATTTAATGTTTTTTCTTTTTCTGTGTTGTTTACAATAACCATTACAGTGCCTTTTGGTTCGGCATTGTAGCGGAAATAAACATAAATATCATCCTGTGGTACAAATTGCATCAGCTTACCAGTTTGCAGGGCTGCGCTGTTTTTACGGAAATTAGCAAGCGTTTTTACAAAGTTGAAAGCCTCGTTTTCTTTATTTGTACGACCATCAGCAACAAATTTGTCTTTTTTATCACCTTCCCATCCGCCCGGAAAATCAGAACGGATTAAACCATCTGGGTTGGAAAAGTTTTTCATCAGGATTTCGGTTCCGTAATACATCTGTGGAATGCCCCGCATGGTTAACAGAATACTCATTCCCATTTTATATTTGTCGAAATCTTCGCCCACCATCGAGTAAAAACGGCTCATATCGTGGTTATCTAGAAAAATGCAGTTGGTATTTGGGTTTTTATACAGAAAATCGTGCGCCAGGGTTGCATACAAGCGGTTAACGCCATCAACCCAGCCGTTTTTACCATTTATGCCCTCGTAAATTGCATCTTTTAAGGTAGCATCGGTAATACCCTGAAGGTGCGTATCAAATCCACGGTTAACCGTATTGCCACCGGTAAAAAAAGCCTGATTGGCCACCGCAGTTACCAATGTTTCGCCAAAAACCGATAAATGCGGAAATTCTGCCTGAACTTTTAAAGCCCAGTCGGCCATGTAAACAGGATCGTTATAACCATAAGTATCTAAACGTAAACCATCAATACCGGCATACTCGATCCACCAGATGTGGTTTTGAGTAAGGTAATTTTGCACGTAAGGATTACGCTGATTTAAATCGGGCATTGAAGGGACGAACCAGCCATCTAGCATCTGTTTGCGGTCGGCTGCAGAAGCATGGATATCCATCACCGCCTGGTCGCGGTAACTGGTCTGTGTATATTTTGGCCATTGGTTTAACCAGCTTTTCATTGGTAAATCTTTATAAAACCAATGTTGGGTACCAATGTGGTTGTGTACAATATCTTTAATTACTTTTAAACCCCTGGCGTGGGCAACCTCTACATATTTTTTGTAAAGTGCATTTGTGCCGTAACGCGGGTCTATTTTGTAGTGATCGGTTACCGCATAACCATGGTAAGAAGCATGTGGCATATCGTTTTCTATCTCCGGGGTCATCCAAACGGTAGTTACGCCTAAATCTTTCAGGTAATCGAGGTGATTGATTACACCCTGAATATCGCCACCATGACGGTAGTACATGCTATCGCGGTTTAATGCGGTTTCAGTTAAACCCTGTACCACATCATTGCTTTTATCGCCGTTCGAAAAACGATCGGGCATTAAAAGGTAAATAAAATCTTTGTTGGTTACGCCCTGATTACGGCCTGCACTTTTATCGCGGTTCTTTAATTCGTAGGTGTAAGTAAATATCTTTTTTCCGTTAACCGAAAAGTTAACAGGGAATTTTCCGGCCCTGGCAGACGGAGCAATAGTTAAATCGAGAAAGAGGTAATTCGGATTTTCAACTTTATTAACTTTTACGAGTTTTACCCCCGGATAAGTTAAAGAAACTGAACTTGAAGCAATGTTTTCGCCATGAACGAGCAACTGCAATTTTGGATTATGCATCCCTGTAAACCAGAACATCGGCTCAATGCGTTCTAATTTTTGAGCAAAGAGATTAATGCCTGACAAAAGCATAATCAGGACGGCTAAAAATGTCCTTTTTAAAAAAGAAGCGTTAGTATGAGCATTAAATGGCAACTGAGAAATTGAAAAGGTATGAGATCTGTTCATGCTAAAACTTTAAGGATTTAAAAAGCCCCGCGGTTAAACCGCAGGGCAGATAATAAGGATTAATTTTTAACCATTGTAGCCTTTTTAGCCGCTACATCCAGGGTAATGGTGTAAGTTCCGGCAGCGGTAACGGCAATATTATCGCCACCATTGGTTAAGGTAGCTAAACTACCACCAAGGTTGGTTCCCCAATCGTGGGCAAACCTAAATTTGAATGCACCGGTAGTTAAAGTTGCTTTTATGGTATAGAAGTTTGATTTACCATCGTTGGTTACCTTCATATCAGTATCGGTTCCCCAGCCACCTGCTGTTGCATCACCAATAATCGACCACTCGCTCGGTGTACCAAAAGTATAGGTACCGGTATTTAAGTTAACAGTTACCTGTTTTACCAAAGCATCCGGAGATTTTAGGTTGTCGCCGGCAGCAGTACTGATTTTACCCGAACCTGCATCACCATAGGCAATATCCCATTTTTTTGCAGGGGTAATTTTAAATTCAAGGTTTCCAGGTGTAAAAGCAATCATACCGGTATAAATACCGTTGCTCGATGCTGATATCAAACTATCGGCTGTTGCTGGATCCCAACCCTGATAAGCACCAGGAACGTAAACCCATGCTGAAGCTAAATAAGGGGTGGCGGTTAATGTGATTACGTTTGAGTAAGTTAAATCGTTAACTGCAGCACCTGATTTTAACCTTACTTCTATCTGTGCCGCTGTTCCAACTTTGCCTCCCAACGCTAAAATCATATTGTTCACTTCGGTTATGGTTGGGGCATAAGTTTTAGCAGTTACGGCAATTTCCCTTACCGGAGAGAAATTAGTTCCTTTTAAACCAAATTGTAAACTGGTATTTACCGGCACCACATATCCTGTTGATGTTGATAAAGGATAACTCAGCGTAAGTGCAGCCTGTGCACCATTAGATTGTACCAGGTTTAACGTTGTTGCAGATGCTGTTAAAGTGCCTGCAGGTGTAATGTTCGAAACGGTTTGGGTTTCGTCTTTTTTACACGACCAAAGCGAGATTGCCATAAGGCCAACTGCCAGGGATTTGAAAAATATTGATTTCATCTCTTATTAAAAATTAAGATTAATAACCTGTGTTTTGAACCAAATTCGGATTGGCAATTAAATCGGCCAAAGGAAGTGGATAGAGATTACGGTAAGCTGGCAATGATGCACCTGCCTGTACGCCACCTTTAAAAGGCCACAAATAAGTTGAACCTGTAAATTTACCGTAACGGATTAAATCAGTACGGCGGTGACCTTCCCAATACAATTCGCGGGCACGCTCATCCAGGTAAAAATCAACTGTTAAAGCTGCAGCAGAAACATTTCCGCTGGCATTTCCGTAAGCACGCTGGCGCAATAAGTTTACGTAAGTTAATGCCTGTGCAACACTACCGCCAGAACCACCACGGGCTACTGCCTCACCATAAATTAAATATTGTTCGGCCAAACGGAACAACGGAAAATCAACAGAGCTAAAGGTTCCGTTAAGCGAACGGCCCATGGCACCGGTAGAAGTTATATTTTTAAATTTGGTTACCCGTAAACCATCTTTAAAAACACCAACCTCATTAACTGTAGCTTTATCACCTACAAATACACCCCTTTTATCTAATTTCCCTAAAGTATCAGGAAATAATGCAGGTAAATTCTGACGGGTTCTGTTTCCAGACCAGCCACCATTTGGCACACCATAATCGGATGGACTTCTGTTCATGTATTTATCGGTAAAACCTACCGCTGCATTGATTAAAAATGTTGTACCACCATAATTGGTTCCATTTATACCATCGTAGTTAATGGTTAAAATGTTTTCGGTATTGTTAAGATCGTTATCAGCTTTAAACAGATCCATGTAGTTATCTTTTAATTTATAACTTGCATTGATCACTTTGCCTGAGTAGGTGATGGCTTCGGTATATTTTGCTGTTCCGGTATAAACCTGTGCATTTAAGTATAACCTGGCTAACAAAGCCCAGTCGGCACCCTTATCGGCACGACCATATTCGTTTGTACGTGCATCGGCTAAATCACCTTCAATTGCTTTCAGTTCAGACTCTACATAAGAAAACAAAGCTGCCCTTTGAATCTGTTTAGGATTTACTTTACCAATTGCATCATCTTCGGTAACAAATGGTGGATTTCCGAAAGCATCCAACAATACCCAGTACTGATAAGCACGTAAAAAACGGGCTTCGGCACGGTACTTTGTAACCGCAGTAGCATCGGCTCCGGTAATATTTCTGCTTGCCAGTTTATCGGCTGTGCTTTCGCGCAGAAACTCATTACACAAAGTGATCTGTAAAATACTCCTTGAATATAAACCACGTAAAAACTGGTTATCAGGGGTTGGCGTGCTGTAATCCAGTTCCGGAATACCCACATCGCCCCAGGCACAGATCGCCTCATCGGTTACCAGCTCCTGCGAAGTCCAGAATAACCTTAAAAAATCTGCAAAACCAGAGTTTAATCCACCCACATCACTGTTATCAGATCCTGTAGAACTGGTTAAAGCGTAAGTTGCGTATAGTTTTACTAAACTGTTTTTGTATCCGGCCGGTGTTGCATAAACACTTTCGGCAGTTACATCATTGGTTGGTTTTAAGTTTAAATCGTCTTTTTTACAAGCATTTAAACCCACAACTAAAAACCCCAATGCCAATATTGTTTTAAATGAATTTTTCATTTTCTCTATTTCTTTGATAGGTATAAAACCTGAAGTTTAATAACCGTTAATTCTTCCTGTTATGTATTAAAAACCAACATTTAAACCCAAAGTATACGTTCTGGGGCGAGGGTAAAGATTATAATCGATACCCGAAACCAGTTCAGGGTCTATGCCTTTGTATTTAGAAATAACAAATACGTTCTGGCAGTTTGCCGATATACGCATTGATGTATTACCCGTTTTAGATAATTTGCCCACATTGTAAGACAGGCCAAGGTTATCCATTTTTACGAACGATGCATTTTTGATAAAATAATCGCTTAAATATTGGTTACCTGAACCGCCCGAGAAATTGGTTACATATAAATCAGTGGTAGAGTTATTTAAAATACCCTGCGTACTTAATACATTGTTTCTGATACCAAAGTTTGAAGAAATGTTATCGTAAATGTAGTTACCGATATTTGCCCTTAAAACCGTACTTGCAGTCCATTTTTTATAGGTGAATGAGGTATTGAAGCCTAAAATAACCACCGGATCAGGTGATTTGTAGAAATACTGATCTGCGGCATTCACTGCTCCATCGCCGTTTAAATCCTGATAAACACCCTCTAATGGTTTTCCATCGGCATTGTAAACCTGTTTATATACATAGAATGAGCCAGGCAGTTCGTTAACAGCATTATACTTTAAGTGGATACCAGTACCACCGGTAATGTCGCCTGCATCGATTTTAAAACCAGAGTTAGGATTTAACGTTAGGTTGGTCACCTTTCTTTTGTTGTAAGCTGCGTTTACACCCAGTTCCCAGCTTGTGTTAGCGGTTTTAATGGCCACATAATTTAAGCTTACCTCTGCACCCCTTACATCCATATTACCAACGTTAGTGGTTAATACATTGGTAAAGTTTGTACCTACCGGGATAGTTACCGTGCTTAATAAATCTTTGGTTTTTTTGTAGTAAACATCAATACTACCGTATAATTTTCCTTTTAAGAAACCGTAATCCAAACCAGCATTATAAGTGGTGGTAGTTTCCCATTTCAGGTCGGGATCGTAACCTGCAGGACTGTAATAGTTGTAAAAATTATTACCGATCTGGTATTGACCGTTATTGCTGTTGGCATAGTATTTTGATAAGTAATCGTAGTTACCGATACCATCTTTATTACCGGTTTCGCCATAACTTAAACGCAATTTCAGATCAGATAGGGTTTCGCTGTTCTTTAAGAAATTCTCTCCGATAATTCTCCAGGTAAAACCAACTGAAGGGAAATAACCCCAGCGGTTATTCTCTGCGAATTTAGAAGAAGCATCAGCACGCATGGTACCCGATAAGATATACTTTTCGTTTAAAGTATAGTTAAAACGGCCATAATAAGAAAGTAACTTATTCTGGTCTACCGAGAAAGGAAAAACCGGAGTAGTTAACAATTCGCCAGTACCTTTGTAGGTAGCAAAGTTGTAGCTGGTAACCGCATCATCGTAATAACCATAACCAGCTGTTACATCAAATTTACTTTTGATACTCTCCACCGTTTTGGCATAACTTAAATAAGCTTCAGAGAATTTGTTCATTTCTGTATTTAACCTGTTCGAGTACGATCCGCTTGTTGAAGCACTCTGGGCTGCATACGTAGGCACAATGGTACGTCCGTATCCTTTCGAATAATCGTAACCAACATTTACCACAGCGTGTAACTCGGGCAGAAAATGGAAAGAATAATCCAGTTTTAAATTACCGAAACTTCTTGCTGCATTACCGCGGTTATCCTGCTGCCTGATTAAGGCAACCGGGTTACGTGGCGCATTAGGATTTGGTAGGCCATTTGAGTTTAACCATTCGGAATAACCACCATAATTATTATTGGCATATACCGGTTGGGTTGGATCGAACTGAATGGCTGCACCAATAGCTCCATCATTAGGATATTGCGATTCGCTTAATGAACCTTTTACGTTCAATTCTAATTTTAGGTGGTCAGAAAATAATTTTGGCGAAAGTGATAAAGCCCCTGTAGCCCTTTTCAGTTTACTGGTAATTACCACACCATCCTGATCTAAATAACCACCAGAAACACGGTAAGGCACCCCTTTAAACGAACCGGAGATGCTTAAGTTATTATCTGTAGAAAATGCCGTTTGGTAAATTTCATCCTGCCAATCGGTACTTGCAGTACCCAATAAAGCCTTTTGGGCTGAAGTACCATTTGCATTAACAAAAGCACGCACCTGATCGCCCGAAAGTACATCTACTTTTTTAGCAACCGTAGCAATTGAATTATTGGTACTGAAATTGATTACCGGCTCGCCAGATGCACCTTTTTTGGTAGTAATTAAAATTACTCCATTTGATGCACGTGATCCATAAATGGCGGTGGCATTCGCATCTTTTAAAACGGTAAAAGTTTCGATATCGTTAGGGTTGATTAGTGAAAGCGGACTTGGCGCATTACCAATGCTGTTACCACTAAATGGCACACCATCTACCACAATTAACGGATCGTTACTGGCATTAAGCGAAGCACCACCACGGATACGGATAGTACTACCACCACCCGGAGCGCCACCACCCGAAACGATATTAACACCGGCAACTTTACCCTGTATTAACTGCTCCGGGGTAGTAATGGTTCCTTTCTGAAAATCTTTTGAATTAACAGTGGTAATAGATCCGGTAAGGTTTTTCTTTTCTGCCGTACCATAACCAATTACAACTACCTCGTTCAGCTTTTGTGCATCAGGCACCAGCTGAAAATTTACAGTTGCGTTTGCTGAAACACTAACTGATTTATCAAGGGTTTGGTAGCCGATAAAACTTGCAGATAAGGTAACCGAACCGTCAGCTAAACCTGCGAGTTTAAAATTACCGTTGCCATCTGTTGATGTACTTCTGGTTGTACCTTTTACAATAACAGAAGCACCGGGTAATGGCAAACCGGTTTCGTCAAGCACCTTACCAGATACCGATCCGGTTTGTGCTTTTACCATTAATGCTGAAAAAACCAACAGCACCAAAAGCCCCTGTTTTAACAGGTAAAATACTCTCATATTTGAAGCTCGTTTAAGTATAAAAATTTGGTTAAATATTATAGTGATTTACACATAGGCCTAATTTACAGCTGTTAATGATATTTCAAAATTTATTTAAAAAATATATTTCAGGAGAAAATTTGCTGTTAAAAATTAGCCAGAATACTGCGTTTTAGACGAATCTAAAAAATCACATTAAATAATTGTTAATTTTATAATTATTTCATTATCAATAATATACAAATGTTAAATTTCAATTTAAAGTGTAATTATTACACTAAGCCTTTTTTGGGGTATTTTTCGGGAACGTTCCCGAAAAAAATAGATCAAAATTCCGTCACATTTCGGGAACGTTCCCGAAAATCAGTCAAAATTCTGCGTATTTTACACTAAGTGATGAAATTTTTTGAAAAATTCTGTCTGAAAATGCAGCCGGTTTTTGAGCTGTTTTTCTAGCTTTTCAGGGTCGAATTCCGCTTGATAATTGCCGACGTTAAAACCACTTCATTTGGCTGGTTTTTATCCGCTTTATCATCCAGTATCGTGAACAATAATTTGGCTGCCTGCTCTCCTATTTCGGTTGCGGGCTGGGTAATGGTGGTGAGTGAAGGATTTAATAAAGGGGCAATTTCCAAACTGGAGAAACTGATTACTTTTAAATCTTTAGGAATATTGATATTGAGGTCGTAACAGGCATAATAGGTGGCAAAAGCCAAACGCTCTACCGAAGTAAAAATGCCATCGGGTTTTAAGTGTGTTAGTGCATCTTTAATAATGATGCTGTTTTCTTCGTAGCTGTTGCTGCAATCAACAATCAGGTTTTCTTCAAAAGGCAGGTTATGTTTTGCCAATGCATCAATATAGCCCTGCATACGGGTTTTACCGATAGAAAGGCTTTTGTTTACCACTAAATAGGCAATTCGTTTACAGCCTTGTTCTATTAAATGTTCTGTGGCCAGAAAACTGCTGTTGTAATCGTTTGTAATTACCCGGGGGGTTTTAATGTCTTCGTAAATCCTGTCGAAAAATACCAGTGGCAATCTTTTCGAACCGAATTTATTGAGGTAATTATGATCGTTGGCTTCGCCCGAAACCGACATTACAATGCCATCGGCCCTGCCATTGTGCAGGTGACGGATAAAGGTTACTTCTTTTTGATAGTCATCGTCGGTTACGTAAATGAGGATGTGATAACCGTTCTCTCTGGCTACGCGCTCAATACCGTGGATGGCCTGCGAAAAATAATTATTGGCCAGCTCAGGCACAATAACCGCTATGGTTTTACTTTTCTGCTCTCTTAAATTACTGGCGTAATGGTTGGGCTGGTAGTTTAATTCTTTCGCTTTGGCCAGTATGCGTGCCTTGGTAGCACCATTAATATCACTATTATCCCTAAAGGCACGCGAAATTGTTGAAGTAGATAGATTTAAAGCTTCTGCTAACTTCTTTATATTGATACTATCCATTTTTGGCTATTAAACCTAATTCGATCTGAATTAACGCTGTAAATATAAAGTATAAATGTACGAATTTGCGCAATGCTGGATAAATTATACCATTTCAACACAATGAGACTAAACAGCTCAGTTTAAAATATTGACATATATCAATATTTGATGGAAAATTCTTTTAATAATTATTCGTTTTTTTTAAAACAAAAAGCATCTTTACGGCATTAATCATTATGCGCTGTTGATCATTTTCTCATCCACATAAGCAAACTGAACTGAATGGAAATAAATTTACAAAATGGGAAATAAAAAAATACTCATTGCAGATGATGACGAGGGCATTGTTGACGCTGTAACGATGATTTTGGAGGTGATGGGCTACGATGTTGACTACACTTATGATGGAGGAGCAGTTATTGAAGCGGTTAAAAACAGGCCAGATTTGATTTTGCTCGATATCTGGATGAGCGGCTACGATGGCAGGGATATCTGTAAACAGTTAAAAAACGACCCGGAATTTAAGGAAATCCCCATTTTAATGATTTCTGCAAGCCGCGATATCAGGCAATCGGCGCTGGATGCAGGAGCTAACGATTTTATGGAAAAACCATTCGAAATGGATTCGCTGCTGGAAAAGGTAGAATTTTTGTTGAATTAAAGGCGTGAGGTTTAGGGTGTAAAGCTCTCGAGAACGATCACTTATTGGTAGTTGAGTTCCACACCACACCGTCATTTCGAGCGTAGCGCAACGTAGCCGAGAAATCTACCTCGAGATAGATCACTCCATTTCGCTTCGCTTCAGTCGAGATGACGACCCATTATTAGTCAAAAATTCTACTGCTCAATCTCCCTAAAATAAATCCTTTCAGGCAGCTGTTTAAAAACGAATTCGGTTACGTTACAAAGCCAGAGTTTATGGTCTTTAAATTCGCCCCTAAAGTTTTCTAACAGGTAATCTCCACCTCCACCCAGGTTTTCTTCGCGGATATAAACCAGGCTCAAAATTTCAGCATTTTCAATCCGTTCATTTGCCATCAGCAATTTGCACTCATTTCTATCTGCAGCAATCCAGTTCAGTAAATCATCTGCCCCTTCTACCATTTGTAAATCTTCAATAGCTCCGCCCCATTCGGGTATATCGGCGTACCATTCGTGTTTGGCATTCTTATAAAAGCGGATTACTCTTTCCATATTTTGTAAAGAAAAATAATCTATTTCAATAATGCTAAAAAAAATAGCGAAATTTAGCTATTTCCAATGTCTGAAGAAACCACCATAGCTTTAAGAAAGATCATCCACATCGATATGGATGCTTTTTATGCGTCGGTAGAGCAACGCGATTTTCCTGAATACCGCGGAAAACCGCTTGTAGTTGGAGGAAAGCCCGATAGTCGCGGGGTAGTATCTACTGCCAGTTACGAAGCAAGGCAGTATGGCATCCGTTCGGCAATGCCATCAAGTAAAGCCTATCAGCTTTGTCCGACAGCTATTTTTGTATATCCCCGCTTTGATGCTTATACTGCTGCTTCAAGGGCCATCAGGGAGATTTTTAGCCGTTACACTGATATTATCGAACCTTTATCGCTCGATGAGGCTTACCTTGATGTTACGGAAGATAAATTGGGCATTGGCTCGGCCATTGATATTGCACAATCGATTAAGGATGCGATTAAGAACGAATTAAATTTAACCGCTTCGGCAGGGGTATCGACCAATAAGTTTGTAGCTAAGGTAGCTTCTGACATGAATAAACCCGATGGTTTAACATTTATTGGCCCGTCGAAGATTAAGGCCTTTATGGAAAAACTCCCGGTAGAGAAGTTTTTTGGCGTGGGCAAAGTTACAGCAGCCAAAATGAAGGCCATGCAGATTAACACCGGAGCTGATCTGAAAAAGCTAACAGAGGCACAGCTTGTTGCCCAGTTCGGTAAATCGGGAATATTTTATTATAAGATTGTTCGCGGAATTGACGACCGGCCGGTAAGGGCCAACCGCGAAGCCAAATCGGTGGGTGCAGAAGATACTTTGGCTGAAGACACTAACGAAGATTCGGTAATGCACGACCTGTTAAAACAGATTAGTGAGATTGTGGCCAACCGGTTAGAAAAACACCAGCTACTCGGAAAAACGGTTACTTTAAAAATAAAATTTGCTGATTTTAAAATTATTACCCGCAGCAGATCTTTTGCTACACCAATTAATAAAGCGGAAGTAATTTATGCAGAAGCAATGAAATTACTGGAAGAAGCCGGCATTGGGTTGAACAAAGTAAGGCTTTTGGGGATCACCTTATCACGGTTTTATGATGATGTTGAAATTGAAAAAACGGAAAACAACCAACTGGAGTTTGAGTTTTAAAATTGCTGGTGCGTGGGGACATGCACGATGGCCACATACCATGGCTATAAATAATGTCGTCATTTCGACTGAAGTGCAGCGAAATGGAGAGATCTATCTCGAGGTAGATTTAGCTTCGCTACCATTGACAGATTCTGAATAAAAACCGTCATCTCGACTGTAACGCAGTGGAATGGAGAGATCTACCTCGAGACAGATTTCTTCGCTGCGGTCGAAATGACGGTAATTGATAAAAAACACCCCGTCTTGCGGGCACCCTCCGAAAAGGATCGGAGCAGGCACTCTAAAAGAGGGGAATAAAGCTCCTGTATTTTTTTTAACCATGTAAGACATATAAGGAACATATAAGCTGGAATTATGTAATCAGGACACATACCACGACATAAAAAAGGCCCTGCATAAATACAGGACCTTTGATTGTTAATTTAAAGGGGTAAGTTCTTATTTGCTGTTTAATTTATCAGCGAGCATTTTCATATAAAAACCGCCAACAACACTACGTGCTTTAAAGTTATCGCGGATACCAGTGTTCGAATCATAAAAATCGTTCAATGGTACTCTCGATTCGGTTTCAATAGCGTGTTTATAAACAGGATGTACCAATGCTTCAAACTCTTTCCGGGTTGGAGCAAAAGTAGCTGTCCATAAAATCCAGTCGTTTTTAGTGTAAGCTTTTCTGCTATCCAATGGAATACCGTACCTGTTTTGTTTAGTAAGGTAATATTTGGTTTCCGTATCGTAGATTTTCTGAGGGAACAGGTTTAAGTTTAAAACTTTATCCCAAACCAGGTTATATTTCTGGCTCCAGGTATCTTTATTATCGAAAGTTAAGGCATAATGATCACCGGCATCGGCCATTTCGATCCATTTTGGCACCATACTTTCAGCAATATCCCTGTATTTTTTAGATACATCATCGTAACCCAGGGTCTTGGCCATTTGGGCATAACAAGCGATGCCTACAATTGCTTTTACCGATAAATTTGCATTACGCGCCAGGTGACCGGCAAAATCATCGGTACATAACTGCGTTTTCGGATCTAAACCTTCTTTGGTTAGGTAATCAACCCAGATGGTTAGGGTTTTCCAGTGCAATTTGGCATACTCAGCATTTCCCTGTGCTTTGGCAATTGCAGTGGTTAAAATAATCATGTTACCCGATTCTTCAACCGGCATTGGTTCGCCATAGGTTTGTCCGTTGGCCAATGGGTAGGTACCTAAATCGTGTGCCGCCCAAGGATGTGGATATTTTCCGCTTTCGCTGAAATAGAAAATACCGTTGAGCATACCCTGCAATAATTGCGGGTTATAAATGAGGTATAACGGAGCTGATGGATAAGTAACATCAACAGTATTGATGAAACCGCCACTGTTGTTTTCTTTTGATAACCATAAAATTTCGCCCTGCTGGCTTTTAACCAAGGTATGCGCTGCAATGCTCTGACGGTAGCCTAAAACACAAAGAGCGGCATATTCTTTACCACCCGATTTTAGGGCATCGGCATATAAGGTTTTGTTAAAAGCTTCACATTTCTGGATTACGGTTTTGTATTCGTTAGCCGCAGCGGTTAATTGATTTTCGATGGTTTCTTTACCCGAAGTATTCCACCATGGCCTTAAATTTTTATTAAAATATTGAACAGAATAAATTTCATCGTAAGCCAGTTCTACATATTTTTCAACCGCAGTTTTACCCACTGCGCCAAAAGGAATAATGGTATTAAGTGCCAACATTTTGCCCTGTTTAGCGGTTGAAGCTGAATTACCTTTTCTAAAAGCATCCGCAGCATCTTTTTCGGAAGTTACAAACTGGATGGCATTGCTGGTTTTTGGAGCAGCTACATAAAAATAGCCCCAATCTATACGCATATCATCGCTGGCTTTTTGCAGGATGGGTTGCTCTACAGTGCCCGTTTTTAACACTGATAATTTAGCTGTTGCATATTTGGTGGCAGTAACTTCCTGCGTAGGACGGTAAACTGCAATATTAGATGAAGCACTTAAATAAACCTTAACCTGATGTGTTTTACCATCGTTGGCTTTAACCTGATAAGAAACATAAGAAACAGGACGTGCAAACAAACCTAAATCGTTCATTAACAAGGGCGAGGTAAAAGTTAATTTCAGGTCTACCTTGCCACAGGTAAAATTATAAATGGTTTGCGTAGCATTGATATCAACACTTTTTTGTTTCGCTATCTGTACTTTTTCGGCATTGTCTTTTAACTTGTCTACCAAACCAAAATCAAGGAAACGGCCACCGGCAGTATTAATCAGGTGGATAGCGATAACATTTGAACCTGCTTTTAAAGCACTTTTATCGCTATTGCTCAGGGCAATGTACTGGAAACTGTTTGTCCAGCCTTCTTTCGTGTAAACCTTTTTCCCGTTCAGGTAAACTTCTATATTATCATCATGGTTTATTTTTAGAAACAGTTCGTTTATTGAAGCTGGGTTAGCCACATTAATGGTTCTTCTTACCCAGATATCGTGCGATTTCCATAATGTTTTTACGTTTTTAGCGTCATCACCAATTGGTGCAGCACCTGTTTGCCAGTTAGAGGCGTTATAATTTTCGGCTTTCCAATCGCCCTGTGGTTCGTTTTCGGTGTACTTTACTTCGTAAGCTTTTTCGTCAGACGCAGGTACAATGGTTTTATAATTTGTGGTTTCTTTACCTAAAAAGCGATAAATACCTCCATCAACACTGATCATCCCCAGAAGAGAATGGTCTGCGCCGGTCCAGTGCTGGGTAGAAGATTCGGTTAATTTATCGGTAGTAGACCAGATACTAAAATAGGTATTGTGTGTAATTAAGGGATATGCGGGAGCCTTTCGATCCTGCGCTTTGAGCAAACTGCCTGCAAACATGCAGCCGAGTATGCCTAAGAATTTAAAAATGTTGGTTTTGTTCATAATTTGTGTGTGTATTGAAATTTGAATATATCCTGGTTAGATTTTAAACGCCGGTTAAACGTTTTACTAAAGTATAAAATATAATTTAGTTTTTGTCAAAAAAGCTAAAATTAATTGTCTGTTTGACATTTAATAAGAAACTATAAAGAAGTCAAGTTTTAAATTTACGTTGTAACCTGAGTTCGATTAATATTTATACATTTAACCGATTTTAGACTCCTTTTCCTAACGCGATCGTCACGCTGTTCCGAATCTTCGGGATCAGCATCTTTCCCGTATAATAGACCCTGAACTAAATTCAGGGTGACGGCAAGTAGTTTAAAAAATCTAAACTTAACTCCAAAGAAGTCAAGTTTTTAAATTTACTTGTATACAATTGGGGTACAAACCTGACTTCTTTCCAAAAAAAATACATGAAGTTTTCAGGCCTCATGTATTCTTCAAATTGTGTGGAGCGAATATGATTAAGGTTGTTTCTTATTGATGGTCCACTCGGCAAGCTGGAACACCCGGCTTCCCCTGTTAGATTTAATATACAAACGGTAAAATTTATAAGCGATATAATTATCAAAGTGGAAAAGCTTGGTTTGCTTTCTGCTCGGCCCTTCGTTTGTGTTTTCCCATGGGCAAGAGGTAACTGTATGCAGATCGGTATATTGAATACCATCTATTGATCCCTGCAAAATCCAGTACCTTGGATCCCGGTCTGCCGCATCATTGCCCGAAGTTAAGGTGTATGCTCCAACTACCTGCGGCGTTTTTAATTCGAAAGTACATTTCTGCGTTCCATCGAAACCAGCCTGCAAAAATTTCGTATTTACATTCTGATCGACCAGTTTTTTAGAGCCCTCATCAGAATCTGGCCCTGGCCCGGCCTCCAGATTTACAGAAAATGTACCTCCTACTGTAACCATATAGTTTTCGCCATATTTAGTAGGATCGAAATTGGGATCAACAACTTTTAAGTTGATCTCTTTTGTTGCCGAATAACCCTGCCCGTTCCTGATGGTAAGCACCACACGGTACGTACCAGGGAATCTATATACATGTTTTGGCGAAACCTCAACCGAAGTACTGTCATCACCAAATTGCCACAGCAAGCTTTTATAATTTTGTAAGCTGGCTGTAAACTGAACCTCCTGGTATTTTACAGGATTCGGAATGGCATAATCAAATGCAACCAATGGTTTTGGTTCTTCAACTTCGGGAATCACCTCTTCGGTTTTATCTTTTTTACATTTTACCGTTAACACAACGATAAGCAGTAAAAGTGAGCAGATGCTCAATAATCTTTTCATATTACTTTTCATCTCTATTGATGTTTAAGGAGTTGGGAATAATTGTGTTCTTGGTACTGCACGTCGGCCGGTAATCCCAGCTGATGGCACTTCATATTCGAGGAAGGCCTGCTGCCCACCCACATTTTCGCGGTGATGTGCTTCAATTTTATATCTGATACCACGTTCTAAATGTATGGTTGCATTCCGTTCGGGCCTATCCCAGGAAGTGGTATAATCGTCGATAATGGCCTTTCCATTAATATATAACCTTGATCCATCATCCCAGCGGGTTTGGTAGAAGATATAATCGCCCCTTACTGGCGCCAAGAATTCGCCTGTCCATTTTGTAGCAAAATTATCCCTGCTTAACGATTCGCCTGCGGCATTTTTAACACCATCAGGCCAGCCATCGCCCGAAAATTCTATGGTTCCATCAACCCGGGTAACAAAAGGTGCACGGCCATCATCGGGTGCGAGTTGAGTATTGGTATAATACCTGGCAATTAAACCGGTTCCGTTACCGATAATTGGCGAATTGTTATCCAGGTTTACATTAGGATCAATAACTACGATTACTTTTCCTTTTGTAGGATGGATTACGTGATTGGTGTTATCACTAAGACTTAAAGCAAAAGCGAATTTTTTATTTGCACTGATATTGGCATCAAATACGGGCCATGGAATAGACAAACGTACCGTGGCACTGCTTGCACCAGTATTAAACCTTACCAGGGTATCGAGACTGAAATCTTTGGCCGCCAGATGAATGGCATTAGCGGGCAATCCACCGTTTGCAACTAAAGTGGCAATGGTATCGATATTATCTTTGATTTTTACATTAAATGCCGTTGTAGGTGTATTATCCAAACTCACGATAAGAGGAATGGTAATGCCCGCCGGGCCCACAATATAATTACCCTGATAAGCTACGTTATAAGTACCACCACCCTGCAAACTCAGATAATGAACATCAGCAGGTTTAAGCAGATCGTCGGTATTGATCACCACCAGGATATTTGATTTACCATTGGCAATTTTATTACCTTTGGCAGGTGTGGTAAGTTTTAGTGCAAATACTACTTTTTTGCCAAGATAACGTTCTAAGGTAGCCCTTCTTACAATAGCTACGCCTTCTGCATTATCGGTACCATAGGCAACATTGATTACTGTTGGATATTCTACTGCTGCAGATGGCATTAAAACCGCATTGGTTAAACCGCCATTGGTTATTAATTGTGTTACGGTGTCGTTATTGAGGGTTAAACCTACCTGAAATGCCTGCTCGGCCATTCCGGAAAGGGAAATTTTGAAAGGCACCCTCACAAACTGGTTATCGAGTGTAACATTGCCAACAACAATTCCCTCTCCTGTTATACTTTTACCGTTGGGATCGGGCAGTTTCAGATCTTCAACCTGCGATTCTTTACAAGAATAGGCACCCATTGCAAGGGTTAAACCTATCAATACTGAATATATAATTCTTTTCATTTTCGATATCTTAAATTATCAGAAACTGTTGTTTATTGATCCAACCAAACCCTGCCATCTAGCGACCAGGTTTGTTTGTTAGCTACTTTTAACCAATTGAGCATCTGGCTGGGTATATCGGTGGTTTGTGGAACCATCATGGCCAATAACTCTGTAGGTGGCGGACAAATTAAGTCGTTAAAATTTTCCCATACATAAGGGCCCTGAAGGTTAAAATCGTGTGCCTGTGAGGACAGATCGACCATTTTATCGCCATTACCATCGGTACCAGGCCAATAACCTACCAGGAAATTATAGGAAGGGTGATTTTGATCGATAGAGGTTTCGCAGGCATAATTACTAATTACGCCATCGGGCACCGGAAGCTTAAAGAACCTGATATCTGAAACATAGTAATCGGGTTCTCCATGTCCCTGTCCGTTTAAGAAGCCCAGTTTAAGTGCATTTGAATTGGCCAATGAACCTGAACCTGTAATTTCGAGTTCGTTGTTAAAAATGCCATTCGTGTAAGTTCGGATGAATCGCTGCTCACCACGTTTTTCTAATTTTACCGAAAGGTTTTCCCATCTTCCCTTTACCAAATCGGCTCCCCTGCATTGACGGTAGTCGCCATCTTTTGTACCTCTCCATTCAAAATACCAGTAACGGTCTTCTAAATAAATCACCCATCCTACGCTCGGGTGGCCACTCGACCATTCGTTACGTTTGCCCAAAATACTTGGATAAAATATCTGCTCCGTATTTTTTTTTACCTTTAGCTCTATAGTCATTTTGGTTGTATCGTCTATATTGTAAGCATCGGCATCTACTCCTGCAATTTCAGCCCTTACCTGTGTACCCTGCATTTTTATGGTTTTGCCGAGATACCTGTTTCCGGTAAAGGGCTTTACCAGGATTCTTTTGGTATATGTTGGACTGTAATAAATGATGAAGGCATTGTTGGCAGGTTTACTAAAAATGGTTTGATCATCGGCATTTGGCGGGAGGGTATATGCACCACCATCGCTCGATGCAATTACGACCAACCAATCTTCGTTGATAAAATTGGCCCTCTTTTTCATGGCTGCTAAAATATCGCCCACGCTGGTATCAAATTTTTCGATGGCAGCTTTGTAGGCACTAAACGAATTATCGTAACCTGAAGCAATACCCGCTTTATCTACATCGGTAAAATGACCAACAATTACAGATGCGGTATCGGTGTTGAGCTGATTAATTACGGCTGCTTTAACCTGATCATCGCCAGCTACCAGATCGTTGATATCTGCAGTAGTGGTTAATGACTTAAACACTGCTGATGATGTGTAAGACGCAATTTTGGTATTTGGCCTGTTTTCTTTTATCCGCTTAAAAATAACAGGATAGTTTTGCAGGTTATTATTGGTTAAATTATCGTCGTTTACCAGATGTTTTTCTTTTTTTACACCGGTAAGCATACTGCCCCAGTTACTGGCATTCTGTGTAGCTTCGGGTTGATTTAAAGCTACCCAGCTGTAAATAGAATGCGGCAGTAAAGCATTAATATTTGGAATGTTTGCAGCAGCTACCGATTGGCCCCTTGCACCATCAACAATGAGGTACAAAACTTTGCGACTTCCATACCTCACTTTTGTAGTATCGGTACCATCTTTATCGGTTAGTTTTCTATCGAAATCCTTATTGCAAGAAAATATGGCCGTTGTAATTATTGCGGCCATCAGACCGATCAATAACTTATATTTTTTCATCGTACTCATCTTAATTTATCTTTGGTTAGGCTTCTTATTCAATGGTTACTCTAATAATATTGTTTACCGGCAGGTTATCAAAACGATAAAACCTACCGATCAGCAAGAGGGCTTTTTTACCATCAGCAGATTTTGTTTCCACTATATCTGTTAAATCTCCTGAAAAAGGACCTGTAGCATTGTAACCGGGTTCGAGTAAACCGGCCGGGTTAAGCACCATAAAGCCATTTCTGGTTACATTATTATATTTTCGATAATAACCGCTTACTATAATCAAGCCGTTCGAAATTTGCCTTGCAAAGGTAGGGTAACCACCTTCGAATGATTTTGCACTAAATGATTCGTCTAAACTTCCATCTTCATTAATCAGGGCTATGCCATTTGCAGGTTTGCCATTGTACCTGGTAAATACTCCAGTAATCAGGTATTTTCTGGTAGTGGCATTATAGGTTAAGGAGTTGATGCCATCATTGGCGCCGCTTCCAGGGTTAAAACTTGGATCAATAGTTCCATTAACGGCCAGCCTTAGTATACGAACTGCAGGTTGACCATCAAACGTAATAAAGTTACCAAAAACCATTAGTTTCTCATTATTAGGGGCATCGGTATGCATATAGGTATCAATAGGTCCATTGGCACTTACGTTACCTTTATTTGTTGTGGTATTAAAACGAAATGTTTTATCCAGTGAGCCATCCAGGTTGAACCTCAAAATCTGGCGGATCTCGGTACTATCCAAAATAACAGTATCTCGGGTAAAATCGTAATTATCTTTATCGTATGTACGTTTTACATAATACCTAAAATTACCCGTAGCCAAAATTTTTCCCTGATGAGGGTAAATTCGGTGGATATAATCGTTAGCTCCGCCATTAAATTTAGGGAACCATTTCTGGGTAACCGTATCGGTAACAGTGGGTTTCTTTTTGGTTTTTATGATAACTGTATCAATGGCACCATTAGGATATAAACTGGTAATGTTACTGATATTTTCGGTACGCTGGTTGTAACCGCTAAAACCTCCGGCTATGATCAGTCTGCCACCAATTTCAATCGCAGTTGAAAGTGAACCATTGGCTCCCCGGCCCGTTCTGAAGGTACGGTCATAATCACCATCTAGGGATGTTCTGGCAATCCTGTTAACAGGTACAATCAATCCCTTATTATCGTAGTTATTAAAACTTCCAATTACCAGAGCCCTTCCGTCAGCCAGCTGATAAAACTGGTTTACATAATCGTTTGTACCAGCAATTGCTTTCCAGGTGATATCGTTTTTGATGATACCCGAAACGGTAAAAGAAGGCCCGAGAATCAGCTGATCGCCAATAGAAATTGATGTAATACCTGTACTACCAGCCTCTGGCACCTTCACTGTAATTTCGCTTTCGGTAACACTTATAACCTGCGCTTTTTCGCCATTAAACATAAAGCTCAACTGATCTTTATAAGGTAGTAATCCTGTTGCTTTTACTACCACTGTAGTACCTACAATACCCTCAGAAGGCACAGGCGGCAAAGTTTGACTTATTGTTATCCCAAGTGGTGATTTTCCTACCCCATAAGGGTCTTCACCCAACTCTTCTTCTTTCTTACAACCCTGAATTACCAGGGCAAGCAGGAAAAATATGCTTAACGTGTATATGATTCTTTTCATCATTCAGTTTTTTTCAATTAATTCCCCGTGTTAATTTGCGCCCTGACTTGGCAATAATCCGGTACTGTATACATCACTAAAAATCTCAGAAATGTTAAACCCCAGGTAACTATCCTGAAAGCGCAGGGTATGCACAACGCCATTGGTTGGTTTAACATCAGACGATGCTACATAACTTGGGTTCCAGCTGTCGTTTGGTTTTGAAATATCCGGAATGTAAGTCATTACCAGTTGCCTATAGCCAATATATTTTACACCGTTGGCATCGTAAAAAACAACCCCTATATTGGATACTTCGTTGTTGTAATCGTAATGAAGTGAACCAGGGTAAATACTTCTCAGATCCATATCAATCTGCGGATAATCCTTTAACCTGTTTATACCTTTAAACATATAGCGTTGAATATACTTTTTCCATATTGCAGGGTTAACCTGATCGAGTGTTTTAATGGTATCTTTTCCTGAGCTGTAAAGCATTTGATTTAAAGAAAGAACCCTGGGCTGACGGCCCTGATCGTAAGAATGTATATCCCCGATGGTTTTTTTGATTACTTCATCATCAAAAGCAAAAAAGGTAAAATCCTCTTTACTAAACTGTTCTTCCATTCCAGCCAGCTTTATAATTTTGGCCACACTATCAAAAGGGACCTTTTTTGCCTGCAGGTACTGGTACATATTGCCCGGATAATCGGGATTTGCCTTGCCACCATCAATATAGTACTCATCACGTTTACACGCATTAAATAAGACCAGGCAGGCTGCGCATATCATCATTAGCTTTTTCATATCTTTTCTTGATCGCTTAATAAAATTAATTACCTCCATTAACCCAGTACTCATTTAATACCATGTATGGATTGTTATATAGTGCATTTGAGCTTAAAGGCCAGGTCCATCCACCACGGTTAAATTTATCGGACGTGAGTACGTTGTACGACCACTGGCTGCTCAAAATCCTTTTGGTGCGTACGAGGTCGAAATAGTGGTGGCCTTCGCCAATAAGCTCCCTTGAACGTTCATAAAAAATAAAATCTTTAAGATTTCCACTTGCTGGTGTATATGGAGTTGCACCGGCACGGCCCCTTACCATATTTAAAAGTTTTACGGCATCGGTATCTTCATTTATATTCGCAAGGGCCTCGGCCGCCAGCAGAATTTCGCCTCCATATCTGAAA
This sequence comes from Pedobacter miscanthi, assembly GCF_003315595.1. Taxonomy (GTDB): domain Bacteria; phylum Bacteroidota; class Bacteroidia; order Sphingobacteriales; family Sphingobacteriaceae; genus Pedobacter; species Pedobacter miscanthi. The sequence continues at coordinate 43,059 of NZ_QNQU01000020.1, forward strand.
ATCATAAATGTGTTATCAGGATTCGCATCTTCTTCGCCGGTAGAAAATGAATTCTGCGCAAATTTCAGCATCATAAACTTTCCGTTATCTGCAAAAATATCTTCGTTAAACCAGGCGGTAATACGTTTATCACTACCATCCTGAAAAAGTTTTTGCATGTACTCCCCTCTGTAATAAGCAAAACTTACACGATGGGTATATTCGGGGCGTTTATATGGATAATGCAAAAACATATCGGCAATTGGCGCAACATTTAAGTTAGCATCGCCATAATTGATGCTGCGGTAAAATTCGAACAAACTCTCTTCAGATCGCCCTTTTATTACAGTTGCCCATTCGTTAATTGGCAATAACCTGAAAGCGTTGCTGGCAATGAGTTCCTTACCCAGATCGGCGGTTTCCTCGTAGTATTTTCTGGCATTAGCCGAATCGAAACCTGCATTCCACATATTCATTTCCATCATTAAGGCTACAATACTGCCCCTGCTGGCACGCACCCCTCTTAACGATGGGTCGGTATAAGTCCATGCAATAGAATTTTTATAGTTTTTAAGATCGGCAATACACTTGTTGAGTACAGAAACGAAGTTTTCTCTTGGCAGTGCGGTAGAGTGAAAGGCATCGGTATAATACACTACGTTACCGTATAAACGCACCATGGTGAAGTAGCTAAAAGCGCGGATAAATGCAGCTTCGGCTTTAAACGAATTCTTTTCTGCTTCTGATACGCCGGGGATCCCTTCATCAAGTTTAGCAATTAATATATTGGCCCCCTGAATGGTTTGGTAATACGTAGTCCAATCTGTAATCCTGTCGAAATTGTAATAATCCCATGGTTTACCCCTAGAAATCAGGGTCAGGAGGTTGTTTTTCCCCAAATATTCTACATACTCGCGTGATGGTGCGTTGTCTGACTGGCTTTCGTATAACACTTCACCTGAGCGGTATTCGCCGGTGGCACCAACAAAATGTGTTTCGTTATATTTACCAAAAACCATTCTCGACAGGTTGTAAATGTTGGCCACCACATCTTCTTTTGATTTGAAGAAGTTGTTACCAGTTAACTTATCCAATGGCTGTATATCCAAAAACTTTTTGCAGGCAGGCAAACAAAAAGTTGCTGCCAGGATTATAGTATAAATAATTACTTTTTTCATAACAATATCAATTAGTTGCCTGTAGCAAGTTCTAAGTTTAAACCAATGTTGAAAGTACGTGGTACCGGATAACCTGTTGAAATATCGCGACCTAATGAGGTTACGTTTTCAGGGTTTGGTCCACTGTATTTTGAGAAAGTAACCAGATTATTCGTTGAGGCATAAATTCTTAAATTGCTCAATCCGTACCTTGCAATCGTCTTTTTGTTGAACATGTAAGAAAGGGTTACATTGTTTATTTTTAAATAACTTCCACTCTCCTGCCACAGGGTTTGATCGGCCCTTAAAGGCTGGATCTGATTATAACGGGCATAATCATAAGGATATGGATATTTTGCTACATCACCTGGTGCCCGCCAGATATCGAGGTCGTTTAACGGAACCACTGATTTTAGGGAGAAGGGATCACGCATAATGGCAATTCTATCAGCAAGGGCATTGTTTAAGATGGTCCTGTCGGCAGTATAAACAGCATATACATTCAATCCCCAGTTTTTGTACCTGATGTTAGTTGAGATACCACCGGTTGCCAAAGGCTGCGAATTGCCGGTAACCTCGTAGTCCCTGCCATCTAAAATATAATCGCCGTTTACGTCTTTCATAATCGGATCGCCACCTAAGAAAAACTGACCGTTGCTCTGGTATCTTTTCCCTGTAACCGGATCTACAGGTACATCGGCATCGGTTTTATAAACCCCCTGGTTAATCCTTAAATAATTGGAAAGGGTATTTCTTCCAACACGGTAAACAACGTGCTGTAAATAGCCCGAATTATCGAACTTAATAAACTGGCCATTATATTCTGCCGGAAGTTTTAACAGTACATCGCGGTTAATGGCTCCGTTAAGAGATACCGATATATCCAGATCTTTACTTACCAAAGGCCTAAAGGTTACCATTAACTCGGTACCGTAATTGGCAATACCCAAATCATTACTAGCCAGCTTATTAAAACCTGTTGTATTTGATAAATCCCTATCGAATAACAGGTTATCCACTTTTTTAAAGTAGGTATCGAAGTTTAATGATATGCGATCGTTAAAGAATCCAAGATCCAAACCGAGGTTATACTGTGTTGTAGTAGTTGGTTTTAAATTCGGATTTGGAATAAGATCGTAATCAATGCCAATAGTTGGGTTATTGTTAAAATTACCGTACAGGTTATACTTGCCGTAAATACTTTCGAGATTACCGGTAGGAACAATGTTCTGACCCCATGTTAACCTTAAACTACCATACGACAGCCATTTTTTATCAGTTAACCAGTTTTCTTTATTAAAGTTCCACCTTAAACCTACTGATGGATTTTTAGAATATGGATTTTCCAAACCGCTTGATGAGGTTCCATCCAAACGGTATGAAAACTCGGCAACATATTTTTTGTCGTAATCGTAGGATAACGAACCCGCAAATGACGCAATGGTTGCATTACGGTAATTGCTTAAAACACCACCGCCCCTCGAGTTGTAATCATCGTAACCTACAGGCCCCTGTAACTGATCGTTCGGTAACCTTTCCTGGCGTGTAATACCTGCCTGGGCGCCCTGTTTATAAATTTCGTTAAAGGTGTTTATAAAAATGTTGTGTTTATCGCCGAATGTTTTAGCGTAGGTAATACCGTTACGGTTGTACAACTGGTAGTTACGCCCAACATAATCGTAAAGTTTGGCATACTGGCCATTGGCTGCAGCCGGCGTAAAAGTAGATTCGGTATCGGAAGTATAATCGTAACTTAAAGTAGAGGATACGGCCAAACCTGGGATAAATTCGTAACGGGCTTCTACGTTGGTACGTATGTTACGGGAGTTGTTATCATTTGCGGTTTGCAAAGCTGATAAAACACCGCCCGATGCCTGGTAAAAGGATGGAGGTGGTAATAAGGTAGAGGCCTGTCCGTTTTCTGCCACACCCGACTGAATTAAGCCCACACCATTACCTTTATTCTGCTTACCAACCGAGCCGTTGATGAAACCAAAGAACCTGAATTTTTCGTTTGGTTTAAACTCCATATTCATGTTTAGGTTATAGCGGTCGTAGCCTGTATTTTTAATTACCCCCTTTTCGGTATAATAACCCAGGTTGGCTTTATAGTTAAATTTCGGATCACCACCATCCAATGCCAGGTTATGGCTCTGGTTATAGGTGGTTTGGAAAAATACATCCTGCCAATCGGTAGAATTGTTGTAGTAAGCATTTAAACTATCGGCCAGGAAAGGCGTAAGTGAAATTCTCCTTATATCGGTTACATTCTGCGCATTAAGGATAATCTGCTGTATTTTTAACGAGCGCTCAGAATTCCCGCCCAATGTTTCGCGTAGTTTAGGTGGTGCATTAACAAAGGCATTGGTTACGTACTTAATCCTCGGCACTTTAGAATTACCCCTTTTTGTGGTGATTATAATTACACCATAAGCACCTCTCGAGCCGTACATGGAAGTAGCCTGGGCATCTTTAAGGATCTGGATATTTTCTACATCTTCCTGCGGGATCAGCGAGAGCGGACTTACACCTGGTCCTTGGGTTTGAAAGCCAAACTCAGCAGCTTTATCTGCATCTAATGGTACCCCGTCAATAATGTACAAAGGCGATGTAGGCTGTAAAAACGATTCGTTACCACTGCCCGAAATGCTTAAACTGGAAAGACCACGTACCTGTACCGAGCCCCTAAAACCCGGAGCACCGGTGTTGTTCTGGATATTTAAACCCGGAACCTTACCCTGCAAAAGTTGCTCTACATTGGATACGGGAATATCCTGAACTTCTTTGGCCTGTATCAATACAGCCGAACCGGTGGTGGTTTCCTTATTTCTTTTTTGATAGGCCACAATAATTACATCCTCTAAATCTTTTTTATCTTCTGTAATGGTTACGGTAATGTTGGTGGCCCCGGTAATTTTAGTCCTTTGGGTATTAAAACCTAAAAATTTAAACAGTAAAGTTCCGCCTATGGGTACGTTAACGGTAAACTGGCCTTTACCATTGGTTTGGGTTAAACCTTTATTGGTTTGCTCGAGGATTACGGATACGCCCGGAACCCCCTGTTTTGAATCTTTATCAACCACGGTACCATTCACAATGATGTATTTCTCCTGCGAATGAGCACTCGTGCCGCAAATTATACATACAATAAGTAATGCATAAAAAAGTATATTTCTTCTCATCTTAATAGCTTTAAATCGTTACCTACTCGCTCGCGAATTTTGGATTCTCATTTCTGAAGTGGAAAACGACCTCCCAATCGCCAGCCCTATAAATGGCAAACTCGACACCGAAATTGGCGAATGTTCTTCCACCTCCGAACGAGCCCCTCGAATAGCTCAGGTTTATTTTTGCCCTGGTACCACCCGGTGCATAAAATGTCGGTATTTCGACCAAAGGAATTGGATAGGCAACATCGTATTGCACATACTTTTCGGTTTTTTGCATGTTAAAGCCATGTATCATTTTATCCCAGGCCGTTTCGTTAAATGCTGCAGGATTGATTTCAACTGAATCTTTATTTAAAACTTTAATCCTTAAAGAATGTCCATTGCCACCAGTGAATGGCCTGATATAGATTACCACATTATTGACTTTCAAATTTTTATTTTCTTTATTAATGTCTTCGTTGGTAGTTGCACTGATTACATTGTTTAAATATGGTCTGATGTAATTTTTGTAACGTTTATCAAAAGGATTGTTCGGATCTGGTGCCGGTAAACCAGAATACAGGTTTACATCATCAGCAGGCTCATAGGGGCGCTCGCGCCAGGGCCTGATCTGAAAATCTTTAATCAGCCTTTCTCCACCGGTATTTTTCACCTTCAGATCAAAAAAACGGGTATCCTGTGCAAAATTGGTACTATCTGTTGGCCTTGGGGTAATTAGCTGGTTGTTGGTAGAGGCCCAGAAAATGAATTCGCCCGACGAACGCATTTCGAAAAGTTTATGGGTTTCTATCTTCCTTTTAGCTTCTATCTCTGCCAAACTTTTCTCTAAACCGGTATAAGGCGCGGTCCAAACGTAGGTTGGTGCAGTTTGAAAAATATCAGTTACCGGTCTTCCATCGCCAAAACGTGCATTTACAATTTCGAAAGTAAATGGCGCGGTAGAATTATCAGCGTTAAAACCACCAATAAGATTGTTTCTTCCCAATATTGGTTCAAGAACTTTATTGCTATAGTTTACATTGTTACTTAAATAATCTTTGTCATCGGGCAAATTGTAGAGCTTTTTACAGCCACTTAAAACAACCGGCACAAGCAATACTAAAAGGAGCTCCTTTTTAATTACTGATTTCATAAGTTTTTCTAATTTATTTTTTCCGTAATCCATCACCTATTTCGATTTATTAATTGTCCATTCTGCTAGCTGGAATGTACCTCCACTCCTTAATTCTGTAATATTAATCCGGTAATACTGGTAGGCAACCGTATTGGTACACCGGAAAACTTTTTGCTGGTATCTTTCTTCGAAAAAGAAATTCGAAACCCTATCCAGTTCTGTCCAGGTTTGGCCATCCTGCGAACCTTCGTAAGTCCAGGCTTTCGGATCCCTTTCGTTTGCATCGTTTGCCGATGTTAAAGTATATACCGACGAAACCTCTGGTGTTTTAAGTTTAAACTGCATGGTTAAAAATCCCTGCAAATCGCATAAAAACTTGGTATGGTCGTCGCCATCGATTACTTTTTTAGAGTTTTCGCCACTTGTAGGGCCACCTCCGTTTTCGCGGTTGGTAGAGAAAACACCGCCTATGGTAACCATTAAATTTGGCGGAGGCGGAACAAAGGTTAAGCGGGTAACAAAACCGTCAAAGCCGAAAATATGGTCGGGACTGATTACATGAATAATTCCATTTTTTGTTTTAATGTTATTTGAACCTGTTACACTGGTAGACCAGTTTCTGATGAACTTACTTTTTTTGGTATTGCTGAATTCAATTACTTCGGGACCTGCGCCAACCTCACCTGATGCAGAACCTTTAACTGATTTTGCATGCATCGGGTAAGCCACTTTTACACTGGTTAAGTTTAAGCCATCCTGAAGTTTTAACGAATCTGTCGGTTTTATACCCCTGATAATGTAATATGAAACCATGGTATCTAATTGTACGCCATCAATATTGGAAAGGAACAAAGGATCTTTATCCGATTGTCTGCGCAAAGTATTTAGGTTCCGCAAGGCCAGTTGAAAACTTGGGTTGGTTACCGCAAACAGGGTTACACTGCTATCGGTAAGTGTTTTCTTCAAACCCATTCTATCAATTGCCACCAATAGCGAGTCGTAAACACCCGGTTTACTTTTTAAATATTCATACGTATTACCGGCAAATGGGGCTGTGTTATCGGGCGCATCGTAATAACCTCCGTTTTTTCTACAGGCCGAATACACCAGGGTGAGCAATAAAAGCATAGTTACTGTCCCTATATATTTTACAATTTTTTTCATCTGCTTATGATTATATTTTAGTGGTGATGAAACGATTATGGTGTTGGTTATTGATATCCAGCTTTAAAGGCCATAATGTTTTCATATCTCAATTATTTAGCGCCAGTAAGGATTTTGGGTAAGTAAGCTATTCTGCGACAAGAGCTTACGCGAAATCGGCCAATAAATCCCCCCGGTTTTAATCAGATTCATAAATTTGGGATCGTTTTGCCTGATCTTGTTAAAACGGATCATATCGTACCACCTCTGTCCCTCGCCCATCAGTTCGCGGTGCCTTTCTTCGAAGATCATTTTAAGGATATCATCGTTGTCGAGATTAAAACTTAGTTCGGTAGAACTTACCCGCCTACCGATTACCTGTACCAATTCATTTACGGCACCAAGCTGATCGCCAAGTACTGATAATGCCTCTGCACGTAGTAGTACGATATCCTCTAAACGGGTAAAAATCAATGCGCTGGTAAAATACCTGAAGTTGGGATCGTTACCACCACCCTGGATTACCTTGATTTTGCTGAAAATTGGGTATTTACCATTTAGATTAGTGAAATACCTGTCGAATTTTGACTGACCCAGGGTATCAACCGAGAACCTGTCATCTTTTGGCAGATTGAAATATTTTAAAATCGAATCTTTCGGCAGGTAAATATCAGGGATGGCCTTGGTTATAATGGGTTCTGCAAGGGTTAATTCTTCGATATGGCCGGTTGATGAACCATCTATATGGCCATAATCAGAGTTAAAACCAAACATTTGCCTGAAGTTTTTATTATAGAAAAATCCATTCGAATTAGTTAGGTCTATTGTAGAAGTATAACCTCCACCGCTTCTGCCGTAATTATCTTCCACAAATTTGGCGTATTTGGCCACGTTTGAGTAATCGGCATTCCAGGCTGCCACGTGCGCTAAAACCGCATAAGCTGTAACCTTGGTTGCCAGTGCACCCCCCCAACGGGTCCTGTCTTCATTATAATAATTACTGGGCTGTTGTATATCGCCGGCACTATATATGTATGGCAAATCGGCTGCTGCCCTTAACATTTCACTTTCTACCCAGGCCAGTATTTTTGTCTGGCTCTCTCTTGGTTTGTTTTCAAATACACCTTCGTTAGAAGAAATAATGAAAGGTACATCGCCCCAGATACGCACCATGTAGAAATAGGCAAAAGCCCTTAAAAACCTGGCCTGTGCAATATCTACCGTCATGTTGTTATCCGAATAACGTTTATCGGTAGCTTTAACGTGGGCAACATTTTCGAGAAAAACATTGGCTCCGTTTACAATGGCATAAAACCTGGTCCAATCAGAAAGCGATTCTACCACAGGGTAAGATGCATTTAGGTTATTGCTGATGATGGCTTTTAAATCCTGCCGCTTAGGACTGGTAAATTCGCCTGTTCTTACATCACCGTAAATCCAGTGGCCATTATTATCCGAGAGTGCAGCACGTGTTAGCGCATAAACGCCCATAATACCCGCACGTGCATCCTCCACCGTATTCCACATATTTTTTTCGCCTACAACACGGGTAGAATCGGTTTCCAAAGCTTTATTACAGCCTGATAAAACCACTACAGAGAGCAGAAATGAGTATAATATATTCTTCATCATTGTTGATGTTTTGTTCGTATTTCTTTCCATATTATAATTCCATTTTAACACCCAGAGTATAAGTTCTTGGGATCGGTTGACCATAGCCTGTATCAATACCATCGTAACCCACCAGCTCAGGGTCCTGACCGGTATATTTGGTAATTACAAACACATTATTTACCGAACCGTATAAAAAGATTTTATTGATTTTGATATTTTTTCTCTTCAGGAAACTGCCAAAATCATAGCCAACAGAAACTGATCTTAGTTTTAAGAATGATCCGTTTTCAAGGAATAAATCCTGATCGGTACGGTAAGGGATTACAGTACTCCAGGGGTTGTACAATGGATATTTGCTATAATCGCCCCTTTTTTCCCAGAAAGTGATTTCTTTTACCGATGATACATCAGTATTGCCCTCATGGTTTACAAAATCGAAACGGGCGGCCATTTCCTCATTGATGATCTTTCTGCCCAGGTTGAAATATAAGTTGGTGTTTAAAGTCCAGTTACCATATTTAAAGGAGTTATCAAATCCTCCGGCCAAAACAGGTAATGAATGTCCTTTTAGTACTTTATCTTTTTCATCAATAATATTATCGCCATTTTGATCTTTCCATTTAGGATCGCCGGCTTTTAATGGCGTACCATTGTATTTTACTGGCTGTCCGTTGATTACCGGCACCTGGCTGTTTGCGGTATAAATACCATCATTTTCGAGTAACCAATATTGATCTACCGGTTCTCCAACCTTTAAAAAGCTGTTGCCGATGATAATCTGATCCAATCCCCTTGGTAAGGCTTTTAATTTATTGCTGTTGTGGTTTAGGTTAAGCGAAGAATTCCACGAGAATTTGCTCCTCGAAATAACCAAAGCGCTGATTGATAAATCTACCCCGGTATTCGTCATGTTTAAACCGCTTTCTATCGATTGTTTGTAACCGTATTCGGCATAAGATGGGATACCCAATAACTGGTTTTTTTCTGCCTTGCTGTAAAAATCAACCGATACATGCAAACGGTTTTTAAGCATGGCCACATCTGCACCGATATTTAACTGATCGGAATACGACCATGGCACACCATAACCAACCCAACCGAATGAATATGGCCTGGTTAATACCCCGATTGCATTGTAACCCGGAACGGTTAAATTTCCGGTGTAACCAACGGATGCGGTGTATTGCGGGCCCTGTGCATAATTATCAAAAGTAAATGCCCTGCCCAAACGGCCGGCACTGGCGCGTAATACCAGGTCATCAATAAATTTTTCGTCTTTTAACAGTTCGTTTTTGATATTCCACGCTGCCGAAACGGTTGGCGAATAAAACCAGCGTTTGGTTGGTTGCGCATTTGATGAGCCATCCAGACGTAATACTCCGGACACGAAGTACTTATCGTTATAAGAATAGTTTACCTTACCATATACGGATAACAGGTTATCGGCTGTTTTATCAAGGAAACGATAGGTTAACTCCCTCGGGAAGGCTGTAGGCACCAGATAGTTTGGATTATCGGTTCCATCATCATTTTTGGGTTTAGAATCCAACAAGTTAATCTTGATATAATCGTTGGCGCCTTTATAGGCATAGGCATTGCTATACTTATAAATATCCCACATCATCGATTGACCCAGTTCGAAATGAAAATCGTGAACATTTTTAAGGTTTAAATCGTAAGTTGCTTTATTATCAAGCATTAAACGCTGGTTAAAACCGTAATAGTTAGATGCATAACTATTGCCCTGCAATAAGGTTTTTGCATAAAAAATATCCCTGTAACCTTCGTTGTAATCTACGTTGAACGAAGAGCTTAATTTAAATTTACCCAAATTGGCTACTAACCTGGCAAATCCCTGTATACTGTTGGTTTTATTATCGTCGAACCCCCTGGTATAGTTATTCAGGTAACTCGCATAATAATCTTTGTTCGGGGCCAGTGGAGCGCTTAAATCAGGGAAATAGTTGATCTGGGCAAACCTGTCTCTTAAACTTCTGTTTCTATCTCTGTTTAAGCGGTTACCATTTATCATTGCCGAAAAAAGCAGCCATTTTACCGGTTTCATATTGATGTTGAACATTGCACTGTAGCGATCGATCCCAGTTCCGTCAGCCACACCCTGGCTCTTGGTATTCCCTAACGAAAACCTGAAACTGGCCCTGTCTGATCCACCGGTTAAACCCAGGTTTATCCCATATATAAGTGCGTTTTTATAATATAAATCAGTCCAGTTGGATTTACCGCTATATACATTATTCAACGAATCGCTTAAATACACCGGATAAGCCTCATCATCCGAATATCTGCCGTTTGTAGTATATATATCGTAAAAGCGCTGTCTGAATTCGTTTTCATATTTACCATTAATGGTATTAACAGTAGGTTTTTGCACCATACCTATATAAGAATTGAAACTGATACCGCGCGAAACACCATCAGGAGCTTTTGTTTTGATTACAATTACCCCGTTAACACCCCTTGGACCATAAACTGCTGTACTGGCCAAATCGCTTAGCACCTCTACCGATGCAATATTATTGATATCGATAGTGGTTAATAAATTGGTAGCAGGACCAATCCTGTTAAAATCGTATTGCTGGATATCAAAAGCAAAAGGATGCTCTCCAATCAGGGGAACACCATCCAGCACCACCAATGGCTGAGATGCGTATACATCTTTTTTAGAGAGCAGCGGCATTGGTGCTCCTCTTAAAAACATGTTTTGTATGGTACCCGGTTCGCCCGATGGCTCCTGCACATACAAGCCTGCAAAATTACCCTTTAAATTCTGCTGAAGGGAAATAGCCGGAAAAAGCGACAGTTCTTTCGTGTCTTTCTGAACACCACCAGATAACCTGTTGTAAATTGTTTTTCGCTTGATCTGCTCCAAACTATCTTTCCGCAATGAATCTTTTGCCGGAACGAACTTAATTTTTGTCGTATCCTGAAAGATCAAATAGTTAATTGTTAGGCCTTTATGAAGTTTTTTGCCAGCAGAAAAAACTGGTAAAACGTTTAATGAAAACGCGGCAAAAAAGACAAGGCACGCCCATAAGTATCGCATAGTTAATGGATCTTTAATTGGTAAAAAAATGATTTCTAAAACTTATTTTTTCGGAAACGGCAATAAATGTCCCTGATAAGGGGAATGGGTACTTCTGGAGTAATAGTTAGGGATTCTCATAAAATTTAGCATTTGGTTAAATCAAATATATATATACTAAATCGTTTTAACAACAAATTGTCATTTTTATGAAATTTTTATTAAATCAGATAATAATATTCCATTTTTTATAATAATTGTCAATAAGACATGTAAAAAAATCAAATTTTATTAAAATATATAATCATTTTAACATGCTATAAAACAGCACATAGCAACATTTAAGCAGCCCTGATACAATAAATCAAGGCATTTTATGTTGTAGAAAATAAATCTAGTTAAACGTTTTACTACTAATTGGTTTATTCAGCTTAAAATAGACGGGTTACTTTAAAAATATGGCAATGACTGCAATACCTTAATATAAATTTAATATTAAAGACAACTTCAATCATTAAAGATATTGTGCAACCCGGCATTTTAAATCCTACCTTTCTGTAGCAATGCGGTAAGTGGGATCTTCGATAATATTTACCTGAATAATTTCGTCTGCATTTTTAAGCAGGTGCCTGCAATCATCGCTCAGGTGTTTTAAAAGCAATTTTTTATTGGCCGATCGGTATCGCTCGGTGAGTTTATTGAGTGCATCAATGCCCGACATATCAAAAACACGGCTGTGTTTAAAATCAACCGTTACCGTAGCAGGATCGTCGGCTATATTAAACAGCTCGTTAAAATTGGCAACCGAACCAAAAAACAAAGGACCGAATATTTCATAGTGTTTAATGCCGTCTGCATCGGTGTACCTGTTGGCCCTGATCCGTTTCGAACTCTGCCATGCAAAAACCAGTGCCGAAATAATAACACCAATTAATACCGCCAGCGCAAGGTTATGCAGCCAAACAGTAATTACAGCTACGAGGATACCGATAATAATATCCTGTTTGGGCATTTTATTAATCACCTTAAAGCTCATCCACTCAAAGGTACCAATGGCTACCATCATCATTACCCCAACCAAAGCTGCCATGGGTACACGATCAATCACCGGTGCACCTATTAATATAATCACCAGTATGGTTAATGCAGCAATAATACCCGATAACCTGGCCCTTGCCCCAGCCGAGAGGTTTACCAGGGTTTGCGCAATCATCGGGCATCCGCCCATACCCGTAAAAAAACCGTTTAACATATTGGCAATTCCCTGCGCAATGCTTTCCCTGTTCCGGTTGCCCTTGGTTTCGGTAATTTCATCAACCAGGTTTAAAGTAAGCAATCCTTCGGTTAAGCCCACACCGGCCATAATGAGCGAATAAGGGAAAATGATCTTTAACATTTCTAAGTTAAATGGCACTTTAGGAATATGAAACGGAGGGAAACCACCGCTTACCGAAGATATATTCTTAACCAGTTTGGTATCGATACCAAAGCAAAATACGATCAAAAAAACCACAATAATAGCTACCAATGATGCAGGAACAGCTTTTGTTATTTTGGGCAGGATAATTACAATGGCTACCGTAAGTAAAACAAGACCAAGCATAATATATAAAGGTGTACCACTTAACCAAGCTACCTTGCCGTTAACCAGGGTCTTAAACTGTTCTAGCTGCGACATAAAAATAATCACGGCCAAACCGTTCACAAAACCAAACATTACGGGCTGCGGAACAAGCCTTACAAATTTACCCAGTTTAAATAAACCTACCACTATCTGAATAAGCCCTGCCAGCGCAACCGCAGCAAAAACATATTCAATGCCCTGGGTTTTCATCAATGCAATAAGTACAATTACTGTTGCCCCTGCCCCACCCGATACCAGGCCGGGCCGCCCGCCCAAAACAGCAGTGACCAAACCCATGATAAATGCCGCATACAAACCCGTTAACGGAGGGAAACCGGCAAGGATTGCAAATGATAATGATTCAGGGATCATGGTCATCGCAACCGTTAAGCCTGCAAGGATTTCGGTGTTATAGTTGATTTTTTTTGAAAAATCGAAAAGCTGCAGGTAGGGTTTCATGTTTGGGATAATATTTTGAAGGGGTAAATATCCGATTTTATAACAGAATACAGTTGATAATGTTGGCAATTGCTTAATAATATAAGTTGTAATAAAAACTTCATAAATCTGCTCCCTTTTCTTCGCATGTGTGGGAAACAAAACACGCAATGGCTTTTCGATAAATCAGTAATCAAACGGTTGCGCGGTGTTTTAACAGGCTTTATGGTTTTCCTATTCCAATTAACTGATATTCTAAAGAAAAACGTATTCATTATCCTACTTTAAACGTACTAATTTTTAGTATTTGTAAACAAAACCACAAGCTATTAATTGTCAGTTTTACATTTTATAGTGCTGCTTTGCCATTCTTTCAGGCCACAGTTATGCCCAGCACCATATTTTATAATTACCACAAACGTTTGCGTTGAGTTTGGCCCCCCACTTATTTCAGTCTAGCTGCTATCCTTTCTAAATTACGGCTTTTGCTATTCAGAATGGCATTTAAACAATTAACTAACAAATATCCCAATCCCAAAACCATGAGTAATTTTAAGAAAAGGCAAGTGCTTCTAACCGGCTTGTTTTTAATGTTCTCTTTGTTCGCCTTCTCGCAGGTAAAAATCACCGGCGTTGTAAAGGATAGCGAAGGAGGAACTGTGCCGGGTGCAACTGTAATGATTAAGGGTACTACCAATGCAGTAAGTACCACGCCCGATGGCAAATTTTCGATTAACGCTCCGGCAGATGCCGTATTAACAATCTCTTTTATTGGTTACAATCCGCAGGATGTGCCTGTTAACGGAAAAACCACGTTAAATGTGATACTTACTTCTTCTTCAAAATCGTTGAATGATGTGGTAGTAGTAGGTTACGGTACACAGAAAAAAGTAAACCTCTCGGGTTCGGTAAACACGGTAGATACCAAAAACATTGTTAACCGCCCGGTTACTTCACTTACCAATGCTTTGCAGGGCGCCGTACCTGGTATGGCCATTAAAGCTACACCGGGTGATGTGGGTGGCGATATTGGTACCATCAATGTACGCGGACGAGGTAATTTAGGTACTTCAGAGCCACTTTTCGTGGTAGATGGGGTAATTGTAAATTCGGGTGATTTTGCCCGCATCAATACCAATGATGTAGAAAATATCTCGATCCTGAAAGATGCTTCGGCATCTGCCATTTATGGTTCGAGAGCTGCTTATGGCGTAATACTGATTACCACCAAAAGAGGTAAACAAGGTGCCATGACCATTAATTACAATGCTTATTATGGTATCCAGTCTGCAACGGTTTTACCAAACTGGGTTGGTGCTTATGATTATGCCACATTGCGTAACGAGGCTGCTGCCAATGCGGGTAAGGCTCCGGTTTATTCGGCAAATGATTTAACCAAAATACAGAACCAATCGGATCCCGACCGTTTTCCGGATAACGATTGGTATGCCCTAACTTTAAGGAACACGGCTCCGGTAATGGAACATGCCATTAATATTTCTGGCGGTGATAAAACCAGGTATTATTTAAGTGGGGCTTATTTTAATCAAAACTCCCTTATTCCGGGAAAAGATTTGACACGTTACTCGTTAAGGGCCAATACAGAAACACAGGTAAGCGATAAATTTAAGGTAGGTACTAACATCTCGTTTATCCGCGATGGTTTCGACAATGAAAACGGTACCATAGATTTTACCAGTTTAAACAGGCTTACACCTTTAGTGGTAAATAAACAAACCAACGGTAACTGGGGCAGTATGAACGGGGGTAAAATAGATGGAACCTCGGCTGCAACCAATACCCTCAGAAAACTGGAAGAAGGTGGCCGCAACTCTTACAACACCAACCGTTTTATCGGTAACTTAAACGGAACCTATACACCAATAAAAGGTTTAGAAATCAGTGGTTTGGTTTCGTACAATTTCTATAATACGGTAAACAGTGCGTTTATCAGTACCATTGATCCTATTCTGGATTTTAATACCGGTGCTCCACTTAGCGGAACGGCAGTTAATACCAATCAGCTTACCGAAGAATGGCAAAACATTGGTCGCTTGTTAACCCAGGCAACCGCCAGCTACGAAAAAACTATTGATAAACACTATGCCAAGTTACTGGCAGGTGCATCTTACGAGAACAATAATACCAGGGTGATCAAAACCATCCGCAAGAATTTTGTGAGTAATGATCTTAATGCGATAGATGGCGGCTCAAGTGACCCCCTAAACACTACTTCAACGGGCAGTATCCAGCAAAAAGCTTTCGAATCGGTGTTCGGCAGGTTTAACTATGCTTATAACGATCGTTATTTATTCGAAGCCAGTGTAAGGTTAGATGCATCTTCTCAGTTTGCACCGGGTCATCGCTGGGGGGCATATCCATCATTTTCGGGTGCATGGAGAATCTCACAGGAAGATTTCATGAAAAACATCAGCTGGATATCGGAATTAAAACTCCGTGCATCGTGGGGTAAACTGGGTAATGTAAATAACGTGGGCAATTACGATTATTTTGATGGTTTAAAAACCGGAACCGCAGTTATCCTCGACGAATCTAAACAGGATGGTGTTTTTCCGAATAAAATCTATAATCCAAGATTATCATGGGAAAAAATCGACATGACCAATATTGGTTTGGATGTTAACCTGTTCAAAAAACTAAGTATCCAGGTAGATGCTTTTGACCGTTTAACCAATGATATCTTATTGCCCGACCCAACTATACCAACAGAAGCAGGTTTAGTAAGTGATACTGATCCACTTAAAACCCAATATCCTTCTGTTAACCTTGGTCAGGTGAGAAACAGGGGTTTCGAACTTTCGTTAACATACAACGGACAAATCAACGATTTTAAATATTCAATCGGTGGTAACCTGAGCAAAATCTGGAACAAAGTGGTAAGCCTAGGTGGTGCTTCAGAAACACCTCCAAGCGGGTATTATATCAACAGGGTTGGTCAGCCAATCGGTTCATTTTATATGTGGCAATCCGACGGTTTATTTGCAAGCGATGCGGAAGTTGCCCAGCATGCATTCCAGGCCAACGGAACCAAAGCTGGCGACATTAAATATGTGGATCAGAATGACGACAACAAAATTGATGGCGACGACCGCGTAATTGTAGGTAACGATGTACCTTACCTGATTTACGGACTTAACTTTTCGGCCAATTATAAAAACTTCGATTTTTCGGTATTAGCAAATGGGGTAAGCGATGTTAAGGTATATCTGGAAAACGAAGCATCGCAGGCGTTCTTTAACGGTGCCGGTGCAAAAGAATATGTATTAGACCGATGGACTGCCGCCAATCCTAATCCAAATGCAGCTTACCCAAGGGTTTTGGTATCCGGCGATAATACACAGAACTTAAAACAGTCTGATTTCTGGTTGTTCAATGCTGATTATTTAAGAATTAAATCGTTAACCCTGGGCTACAGCTTACCCAAATCGGTACTGGATAAAATTAAAATCAGGGGATTGAGGATTTATGCTTCGAGCAATAATCCGTTTACCATCCGTGGCGATAAAAGGTTAAAGGATTTCGATCCGGAGGCTGCTTCTCAGCGTGCAGCATATCCGCAATTAAAAACCTATTCGTTTGGTATCAACCTTACCCTTTAACAAAAGCTTTTTATGAAAAAATTAATATATATATCGTGTTTAACTTTTGCCAGCTTTGCGATAAGCAGCTGCAAAAAATCGGCAATCGATTTTGTTCCACAGGATCAGGCTTCGAACACAACCTTCTGGAAATCACAAAAAGATGCCACTTTAGCTCTCAATGGCTGTTATGGTTATTTAAATAATGCTTTTAATAATGCCTATGATGACGGCAGTTCTGATAATGCCTATGCGCAGTATCCATGGGAAAGTAATGCTACCCCTATTGCCGCGGGAAATATAAATGCCACACTCGATCAGGGTTATGGCAGCAGGTATACATACATCCGCCGGTACAACTATTTCCTGGATAATGTGAGCAAAACCCCGATGGGTGCCGATTTAATGAAAAGGTTTATTGCCGAAGCAAGGGTTTTACGGGCATTAACCTATTTCGATCTGGCCCGAACATTCGGTTCAGTGCCATTATTAAAGGTTGCTTATAGTGATCCGCACGAAACCGGAGTAGCACCAACACCAGAGGCCGAAGTGATTAACTTTGCCATTGCTGAAATCCAGAGCGCAGTTACTGATCTTCCGGCAAGTTATCCGGGCGGATCAACAACAGAAACAGGAAGAATTACCAGCGGCGCGGCCTGGGCCATTTTAACCAGGATACAGCTACAGTATGGCAAGTATGCGGAGGCAGTTACCAGTGCGCAGAAAGTAATGGGTGCAGGTTATCAATTGTTCAGGGTAAATACCCTGGCTCCTGCCGATACTCAAGACGACTTTGGCACCTACGTAAATTTTGCAAACGATGCTGAAAAAGAGAAATTTTATAAAGGTTTAGCCAGTTATGAGCAACAGTTTTGGCAAGCGAATGAACAAACCAGTAAAGAAAATATTTTGGTCTCGCAGAACATCACCAACTCATCATACGAATATGGTAACGGTTTAAGAACCCTGTTCCCTCCGGGCAATTTAGGTGGATGGAGTTCTATTACCCCTACACAGGAAATGGTAAATGCTTACTGGGATAAAAACGGTAATCCATTTACTCCGCCCAGCGCAACTACAAGGGCAAGCAATTACAATAACGGTACACCAAATGCAGCTTATGCAGATGAATTTAAAAACCGCGATACCAGGCTTTACGCCAGCATATTGTTTCCGGGCACCCCGTGGAGCCGCTTTGATAGTGGTTATAAATTCTCGTGGGGTAAAGGTGGTGGAAACAACAGCGTAACCGGTTATAACTTTAAAAAACTCGTAGATCCGGCCTTTACACAAAACGATTGGGATGGCGCACAGGATTTCCCCATAATCCGATATGCCGAAATCCTCCTGGCTTATGCGGAAGCAAAAAATGAATTGAGCGGCCCGGATGCAAGTATTTATGCCGCACTTGATGACATCAGGGATAGGGCAGGAATGCCAGCTGTAGTTCAGGCTACTTACAATACAAAAGAAAAGTTAAGAGAACTGATCCATCAGGAACGCCGGATAGAACTTGCGGCAGAAGGTCAGCGTTTCTTCGATATCAGACGCTGGAACATTGCCAAAGATGTAATGAAAACTACTTACGATATTACCAACAGTCCGGTGCAGGAGCGTGTATGGCAATCAAAATTTGTGCTGATGCCTTATCCGCAAGCCGCCCTGGATGGCAACCCGAATTTAAAACCGGCCCAATCGGCCAAAGGTTATTAGCAAAAAAGCGTCCCGAGGTAGAAATCGGGACGCTTTTTTTAGTCCGAAAGTCGGAGGACAGAAGTCCGAAGCCTAGCTTACGGGAAAAAACTACCTCGCTGGTAAAAAATGAAAATAGCCTGAAGTTTAACCTTATCAAAAAACGCCTAAGCTGAAACTTGCTGCTTCCTGTAATCAGATGGATTCTGTTTTGCAGTATTTTTAAAAAATCGGCTAAAATGTGCTGCATCGGTAAAGCCAAGATCATAGGCAATTTCTTTCACCGATAAATTAGTATAACAGAAAAGCCTTTTGGCTTCCATAATAATCCTTTCTTGTATCAGCATGGATGGTGTACAATAATTAAATCCGGTAAAAATGCGCGTTAAAGTTTTAGGCGATTTATTCAGCAGATCTGCATAATAATTTACCTGATGCTGCCTCTTATATTCTTTATCTACCAGTAGGTTAAACTTCCTGATAATGTCGAATTTTTCTTCCTCGTAAACTTTTCCGCTGAGGTATTGCTCTTTCGCAAGTCTGGTAACCAGGATAATCAAACGTTTAAGCAGCATTTGCAGCATATCGGTCTGTATCGTATCAACTGTATTAAATTCTTCGAGGAATAATTGTTGCAAACCACGCAGTTTTTCGCGATAATCATCGTTAAGGCTTAAAAACAGGTTACCTGTAAAGCCTGAGAACAATAAGCCCAGACAACTGATTTCAAAATAATTATCAACCAAACAGTAAAAATCTCTCGAATACTGCCATGCCGTAATAATTTCGGGCTTTTCGAACTTAAAGACCTGTCCCGAGACCAATGGAACAATATGAAATGCAGGAAATTCGTACACCACACCATTAATCGTTACGTTCTGACTTTCCTCGCCATTAAGTACAATGGTTAACATTTGTTCATTGCCCAAATCTACCTTATCAAAATGAACCGAAGCGGGTTCGCGATGCGTGAATATAAGTTTGCCCTTTGTTTTTGGAGCGATATGGGTAAGATGCATAAATGTATTCCCTATTAAAACGTTGATTTTTAGTTACAAATCTACAGCTTTATCGTACACTCCAATAGTCATCCCATTATCAAAATCAGGAAATGGGAAAATTAGTCAAGCGTTTGGGAAAAATGTCCATTTCTTTTAGGACTCAGGCGAAGCACCTTTGTAGTAAGAAATAAGAACATAAAATTATCACAAATGAAAACAATTAAATTTTTAATCCTATCGGTAATGGTACTATTGGGTACTGTTAATGTACATGCTCAAAAAGAAGCAGCAACAAAACCAACTATTATTTTTGTACATGGTATCTGGGCCGACGGCTCATCATGGAACAGCCAGATTTTAGCTTTACAGGCAAAAGGTTATCCCGTAATTTCGGTACAAAACCCGATTACTTCTTTAGCAGATGATGTTGCAGCAACTAAAAGGGCCATCGATCAGGCAAAAGGAGATGTAATACTTGTAGGCCACTCGTGGGGAGGCTTCGTAATTACACAGGCAGGCAACAATCCTAAAGTAACCGGATTGGTTTATGTGGCAGCCCTGGTACCAGATGCAGGCGAAACCTTACCAACACTATCAGCAAAGGGTCCGGCCGTAACACTGAGCAATTATTTCGAGCCGGTTGATGGTTTTATATACCTGTCTAAAGAAGGCGTGAAAAAAGTATTTGCACAGGATTTGCCGGCAAAAGAACAAGATCTTATCCATGCTACCCAAACCCCGGCGGCACAACAGGTATTCGGCGATAAAAGTGGCGAACCTGCATGGAAAACAAAACCAAGCTGGTATATCCTGGCAAAAAGCGACAAAGCCATTAACCCCGAACTGGAACGTTTTATGGCCAAAAGGGCAAATGCCAAAACCACCGAAATAGAGGCCAGCCATGTGGTAATGGTATCACATCCAAAAGAGGTACTTGCCATTATCGAAGAAGCTGCAAATGCTAAAAAATAAGGTAATGACCATTAAATTTATAATTGGTTGGGTATTAATCATCATTGTTTCTACAATCCTGATTTATAATGCCTACTTAAAACTTAGTGCTAATGCCGGAGCAATAACACTATTTACCAGTTTAGGCATGGAGCCTTATGGGCGCATTTTGCTTGGCTTTTTAGAACTAAGCGCGGCATTACTACTCTTGTACCCTGCAACTTTAAAATACGGGGCTACGCTTGGGGCTGTATTAATGGCAGGTGTAATCCTGATCCATATTTTTAAACTGGGAATTGCCTTAAACGGAGATTATAAATTCTTCATCATGGGCGTAACTGCTTTTTTATGCGCTACCCTCCTATTGTGGTTAAGTACACAGAAAACAGTGTAAACTAATTAAGAAAAGCGATCATTTAGCTAATGGTCGCTTTCCTTTTGATGATGTGAAATGGATGATGCGTAAAGTCCGAAAATCGGATGACCGAGGTCCGAAGTTTAGTCCCCAGTCTACAGTCCCTAGTTCAAAGTATAATTTACAATAAAACCTTTCTCAATGTTCCTCCGTGTAAAACTCTGCGCCCTCTGTGGTTAAAATAGTCCGAAAGTCGGAAGACCGGGGTCCGAAGACAGGTAGTCTAAATCAACAAGCAAAAACCTCCTTAATTATCTTAACTCCTTAATTGTAGAATAGTCGGAAGTCCGAAGTTTTGTGTCTTCGTGCCTTCGTGGTAAAAAATTAGTTAAAACACCTCCTCCTTAGCAGACAAACCAAGATTGATATAACTCCCAGTAGACCACTTAATTTCGAGTGGAGCACCGGCATCTTTTACGGTTTCTTTACTCACATCCTTACCCGTTCCGTAATTGATCTGCGAAAAGGGGTTTTTATTAATATTGAGCACCACAAGCAACCTGCTTCCTTTTTGAAGCTGTTTGCTAAACATCCTCGATCGGTAAAAAGGAATAGTCTCTAGTTTTCCGGGCATCAGTAATTTCCTTTTGCCCATATCATTTGCATAACTGGCCCTTCCCAAAAAATAAGAAAGTTGAAAATATTCGCCCTCAGGTGTAATTTCGTATAACGAGAGACCTACATCCATATCCTTTTTGTTGATAATTGCTTTAAGTTCTCCCTGCAGGGTTCCCGATACCGAAACGGCCTGTTTAAATGGTTTGGTAATAAAGAAAAGTCCGTTGGTGGTATCCAGTTCTTTTTTAATAATCGGATTAGGGTAATAATCGTTATAAATTGAGGTTCTATCGGCAAGATTAACCTGCTGGTGTATAAAAGTTTCCTTAGCAGGCCTTTGATCAGACAATACCATTTTTCCTCCTTCAATGCGATCCAGATAAAAACGGATCTGGTTGTTTTCCATTTTTTGCAGATTAGGTGCATGTTTCCACTTATTTGCGCCCATTACCTCAAAATTGATCTTATCTTTTAATAAAACTGGTTTCTTTCCGCCTTTTAAAACATAATCAAGCCATTGGAAGGTGATTTCGCGGGTATTGATCAAAGCATCGGGATCTACCTGATATCCCCTCAATTTTGGTATGCCACCAACCTGCGATCCAGAATGATCATAAGGACCTATAATTAAATAATGTTGTGCCGATGGGTTATATTTATAATGCTCCCTAAAGTATTCGAGTGCCGAAACCTGTCCATCATCGTAATAACCTGTAATACTTAATACCGGAATATTAATTTGTTTATAATCTTGCTGGTAAGGTACCATCGACTGCCAGTATGTATCATAATCGGGATGGGAAAGCCATTTCTGCAACCATGGATTTGGCGTACCGTCAACACTATCGATTTTGTTATAAGCCGCACCGCTTTCCCACCAATTGTTGCGCATGTTGCGCCAACGTGCATTGTCATTATTCAATGCATCGTCGGTATATTTGTTATTGGTAATATAAAATGCCCATTGATAGTTGGCTGCTAAAAAAACATTATTTTCCATAGGCAATCCAAGCCCTGGAATTGCGGCCACATAGGGCACAATTGTTTTAAGGGCCGGATGAAGGTGTTTGGCTGCTGCCCATTGCGCAAAACCAGAATAACTCCCGCCATACATACCAACCCTGCCATCACTCCACGGTTGGTTAATAATCCAATCGATAACCTCATTTACATCCTGTGCTTCGTGCTCATAAGGTTCAATTGGATCGGGACTGAGGCGTTTACCTCTTGCATCAGCAACAATGCCAACATAACCATGATCTGCGGCATATTTTGCTTCCTTCAGGCTCCTATCGGTATTGGAATAAATAAAATAAAAAAGGGCGGCCGGCAGCTTTTGCGTACCTTTTTTTCTTACCACAACTGCCGACAGCGTAATGCCATATTTGGTTTTAATCATCACACTATCGTTAATAATATATTGAGCAGTATCAGGCAAGGTTGATTTCTGCTGTGCAAAAATTGTAGTGCCCATCATGAGGCATAGCATAGCCAGACCTAGTTTTACTAAGTTTTTTTTCATAATCAAAAGTTTTATAATGTTATGTTTTTATGAGGTTCCTTAATTTTATGGCCCGCCGTTCTGATAGCCTGATTAATTCTCCTGTTTTAAGCATTACCAATGTACCTTCATCATCTTTTTTCACCAGGTTAACATAATCGAGGTTAAATAAAACATTTCTGTTTGCCCTGAAAAAGCGACTGCAATCAGGGTTTTCTTCCAGTTTGTTCAATGAGCTTTTAAGCAAAACCTGCTCCTGTCCGAAAAACAGCCTTGCATAATTGTCAACCGATTCGATCAGGTATACATCGTTCCACTTAATAAAGTAATGTTTGCCACGGTCCTTTACAAATATGGAGGCTTGATTGTCGCCATTTATTTTTTCAACTGCTTTATCTATTGCATTTTTAAAGCGTTCTTCACGCACGGGTTTCATCAGGTAATCCATGGCACTCACTTCAAAAGCCTGTACGGCAAAATGATCGAAAGCCGTTACAAAAATTATTTCCGGGAGATGATCCAAACTTTCCAACAGATCAAAGCCCGAGCGGCCAGGCATCTGGATATCCAAAAAAATAAGATCAGGCTTTAACATCTCGATAAGCTGTTCGGCCTCATCTGCATCGTCAGCTTCGGCCAGTACCATAATGTGTGGGTAGTTTTTCAGCATCCTCATCAATTCCTGCCGTGCCCCACGTTCATCATCTATAATCAATGTCCGTATCGTTTTCATCTGATTGGGATTTTGATTTCTGCACAAACTTTTTCTTCTACCTCATACAAACTAAAAACAGACCGCTGCTGATAACTCAAATTTAACCTTTCCTGAAGATTCCGAATGCCTATACCTTTAATAGTTTCACCATGCACCAACCTGCCCGGATTTAATACCCGGATACAGAGAAATCCATCTTCTTCAACAATAATCACATCAATCCTGCCACCCTGTTTTTCTAATGCAACACCGTGTTTAACCGCATTTTCTACCAATGTTTGGATGCATAACCGCGGCACCATCATTCCGGATAAAGACACATCGATATCTAGCTCGTATTGTAAACGTTCCTCCATCCTCAAACCTTCGAGTTCAAGGTAATCCCTCACCATTTCTATTTCTTCCTTTAACCTGATCAACATATCGCGGCCCCTGTAAAGTCCGCTTCTTAAAAGCTCACTTAATAAATCAATCCCCCGCCCTGCACGATCAGGATGCGTATAAGCAAGAGATTTTATCGTATTAAGTGCATTGAATAAAAAATGTGGATTGAGCTGTGCCGAAAGGTTATCCAATTGTGCCTGTTTAAAACTCACTTCTAATTGTGCATTTTGAACCGATAAGCGAATTTCCCTTTTGGCATAATGGTAAAGATGATAAGCCAAAAGCCATATCGCCATTAAGCGGATCCCTGCCATTAAAATACCCGTTCCGTTGAAATCAACAAAATCAGCCAAGGTTTGCGATCTATAGCCTGAAAACAACGGTTGCACCAAATAAAGTTTTGAGATGGTAATTACCGCATAAAAAATACCCATCGCCGGAATGGCAATCAACATCCGCCAGATCAATTTTTCAAGGCTGAGATCCTGCCAACGGTTTCTTTTCGCGAAATTACGGTATAAGTGGGTAATCAAAATATACATGGCTACATCCAGCACAAACTGTATAATGGCTAAATCCAATCTAAACCCTTCGTTATTCCAGCCCTGAAAAGCCCAGTACAGGGCCGCAACCGACCAGCCAATGAGCTGGCATTTCCAATAAAGCGATATGTAGTTTTTCTTTCCCAAAATTATCTGCTTAAAACAAAGCAACGAAAAGTAATTTTAAGATAAAAGATAAAATACAGGAGTGCAGGTTTTTAGGGGATGAGCGTTTTTTTTAATGGAAAATGTGAGATGGGTGATGGGGGAGTCTGAAAAGTCGGAAGACAAATGTCAGAAGTATTGCTTACAATAAAAACTCATCCCGGTAAATGATGGATGTTGGAAAATGTGAAATGGACGATGGAATAGTTGGAAGACCGAGGTCCGAAGATATACAGTAAAAAGCAAACCTCTCTTAACTACCTTAATTTCTTAATGGTCATGAAACTGGGAATTTGGAAGTTTTACTCCATACATTACATTCTTTGCGCTAAAATCTCAGCGCTCTCTGCGGTTAAACACCGCAACTAATTCAACAACTGCTTCTTAAACACATTCGGGCTAATTCCCACTTCTTTTTTAAACAAACGCGAAAAGTACGACAGGTTTTCAAATCCCAGCGCATAAGCAATTTCCGAAACCGATCTGTCTTCGCCTATCAAACGGTTTTTCGCTTCCGATATTAAATAGATATGGATATGTTCCAAAGCCGTTTTTCCACTCTCCTGTTTCAATACATCAGATAAATAACCTGCCGAAATATTCAGTCGTTCGGCCATATACTGTACAGAAGGCAAACCTTTACTCATCAACAATCCATTATTAATGTAGCGGTTAATCTCCTCGTTAAATTTGGTTACCGTTTTGCCCGAAACTTCGGTACGGTTAAGGAACTGCCGTTTGTAAAACCGCTGACTATATTTCAACATGGTATCCACATTGGCCAAAATCAGTTCGCGGCTATATTCATCCTGGTTATTGTTGTACTCAGTTTCTATTTTATGGTACAGCTCCCATACCGTGGTTTCTTCCATCGGCGAGAGGTGTAATGCCTCGTTGGCTTCGTAATCAAAATAGTGGTATTTTTTAATCACATCGTGCAGGATATGCCCGTTCAGGTAATCTTCGTGGATAAAAATCAAAAAACCATCTTCTTCCAGCTCGAGGTTTTTCATTTCAATAAGCTGGTGGGGTTTAAAAAACATCATCGAGCCGCTTTCGTGGTCGTATTTAGTCCGCCCGTAAAGAATGTGCCCAGCCCTTACCTTTTTAAAGCCGATCATATAAAAATCGCTCGTAAACTCCCTATCCCCGATAGAACATTGGTTGTTACACTGATAAATGCTAAACTGCGGGTGTGCAGGCGGCGGAAAGCCGTTGGCAGTATGTAGTTCGATTAAACTTTTATAATGTTTCATTCTTAAAAAAAAGTAATACAAGCTACACAATTACCTGCATAGCTTGTAGTTTAAAGCTTTAATATGATTGATTAATGACCATGCGCATCGGCCGATACGGTTGCCCATTCCTCAAACTCAGCCAAACGTTCTGCATAAACTTTTTTAACACCAGGATAGGCAACTTTACCTAAAAGGAAATGTAAAGGAGGATTTTCGCTGTCGATCAAAGCCAATACCGCAGGTGCTGTGGCTTCTGGTTTACCCCAGGTATCAGGAGTTGCGCCTGCTGCAAAAGCCTGTTTAACCGGTGCATAAACTTCCAAAGCTTCTGTCTGGAAAGCGGAAGCGCCCGACCAGTCGGTTGAGAAACCATTTGGCTCGATTAAACTTACATTGATACCAAAACCTTTTACTTCGGCAGCCAGGGTTTCGCTTAAACCATTAACGGCATATTTAGAGGCATTGTACAAGCCCAGTACCGGCAAGGTTACCAATCCTAAAAAGCTCGATACCTGGATAATATGTCCCGATTTTTGTTCGCGCATTACCGGAACCACCGCCTGTGTTACCCATAGTAAACCAAAAAAGTTGGTTTCCATTTGTGCACGGGCCTGCTCTTCGGTTGTTTCTTCAATTGCACCAAATAAACCAAAGCCGGCATTGTTAATCAACACATCAATACGGCCAAAGTGCTGTTTAACTTTAGCTATTGTTGCAAAGGCAGCATCCTTGTTGGTTACATCCAGTTGAAGGGGAAGTACGGCATCGCCATAAGTTTCAACCAGGTCATTCAAATCATTAATGTTTCTTGCTGTTGCAGCAACTTTATCGCCACGTTCTAAAAGGGCCTTTGCCCAGATTTTACCAAAGCCACGTGAAGCACCGGTAATTAAGATTATTTTCGACATTTTTTCTTTGTTTAAATATTGATAACAAAGGTATTGCAGATGCCGGAGCGCAGTTTATACAGAACACGGAAGTATTAGCACATTTTAAGGATAGTGGCGTAACGAAGGGGGTGATGGAAGATGTAAAACGGACGATGGTATAACATTCTGCGGTGTTCAGCATAATCTGCGGGATATTTTAGCGATTAGATAAATGAATAAGTATAAGGCTTTATTTAACCTGGGATAATAGTGTGATGTAAGAGGTGAAAGGGATGATGGAATAACCTTCTGCGGTATTCAGCATAATCTGCGGGATATTTTAGCAATTGAATAATTATAAGGCTTTATTTAACCTGGGATAATAGTGTAATGGAAGAGGTAAAAGGGATGATGGAATAACATTCTGCGATGTTCAGCGTAATCTGCGGGATATTTTAGCGATTGAATAATTATAATGCTTTATATTTTTTGAAGCGCAGTTGTTGTGCTTATGGGCTGGGTTCCGTCCTGCTGTTTGTTCAATCCTTTTGGAAAGTTCGTTTAAGAAAGAAAAATTATTGTTTCCCAAAAGGGATTTCACTGTCCATCAGGGCTATTTAACCGGGGATAGTAGTTTGATGGAAGAGGTAAAAGGGATGATGGAATAACATTCTGCGGTGTTCACCGTAATCTGCGGGATATTTTAGCGATTAGATAAATGAATAATTATAAGGCTTTATTTAACCTGGGATAGTAGTGTGATGGAAGAGGTAAAATGGATGATGGAATAACCTTCTGCGGTATTCACCGTAATCTGCGGGATATTTTAGCGATTAGATAAATGAATAATTATAAGACTTTATTTAACCTGGGATAATAGTGTGATGGAAGAGGTAAAACGGATGATGGAATAACATTCTGCGGTATTCAGCGTAATCTGCGGGATATTTTAGCGATTAGATAAATGAATAATTATAAGACTTTATTTAACCTGGGATAATAGTGTGATGGAAGAGGTAAAACGGATGATGGAATAACATTCTGCGGTATTCAGCGTAATCTGCGGGATATTTTAGCGATTAGATAAATGAATAATTATAAGGCTTTATTTAACCTGAGATAGTAGTTTGATGGAAGATGTAAAACGGATGATGGAATAACATTCTGCGATGTTCACCGTAATCTGCGGGAAATTTTAGCGCTTACAGTTATACAACCATTTCCTTTAGCACTTTGCTTTCCAGCTCATCCAGGATCTCGTTTTTAAGCCTGGTAAAAATATAATCCTTTGCTTCTGCAAATGAGATATCATAACGGCGTACAGTTTGTTGGAACCGCTCAGGGAATTTGGCCAAAAGGCCATCATAAAATACATCCAGATCAGTATTTCGGGGCATTTCGTATTTGAGCTTCAGCTGGAACCTTCTAACCAGGGCCGGATCGATGATATCGATGTGGTTGGTGGCACAGATCAGCAGTGCATTTTCAGGAAAATAATCGAAGAGCTGAATAATGGTGTTTACCAGTCTCCTCATTTCACCCACATCTTTCGAATCATTTTCGCGGGCCTTCCCAATCTGGTCGAACTCATCCAGAAATAAAACTGCTTTTTCGCGTGCTGCCTTATCAAATACCATTTTAAGGTGCTGCGAGGTTTCGCCAACCCTTGCCGAGATAATATTGCTGAGGTTGAGGATCAGAATAGTTTTATTGAGGGCTTTTGCAATGGCCTTTGCTGTCATCGTTTTACCGCAGCCCGAACTGCCGTACAATAATATTTTATTGTTTACCAGGAGTCCGAATGTTTTCAGTTCATCAACAAAACGGTGTTCGCGGAGCAAGCCTACAACTGTTTCCCTTTCGGAATCATTTAAATGAATGTCGGTTAAGTTTACCTGTTCCTTATCGGTGATTAAGAGGTCGAATACAGTCATGAGTTGATGCGGGATTTATTTTTTCGCAAAATTAACCGGTCTCAACATATTATTGGCATCAGAAAATTATTTTATCATTTAGATTACAAATTTGATATTGTGGAAGGTGGGGCAGAAATGAAACATCAAATTCTTCAGTTAAATATTAATCCCATATAATTCTTTATGCTTTTTGATAAAATCATCCCGGAGATTGCCAAAAGCCTCCTTTTGACTTTCGAAAAGCATATCGTCAGATACGATGGTTTTCATGATGAATATATTACCCTGGCGTTCTCCAAAACAATACCCATCAGTGGTTACACAAACAAAACAATCCGAATCATCTTCAATTTTTTCAAGGCTACGATAAACCGCTTTCATTTCTTTAGTCAGAATAATATACATAAAGCCCCTGTGTACAGTAAAATAATGCTTGATCATATCACTACAAGAAATCAAAAAATCTTTTGAAATCCGTTCTCTATACCGTTTAAAAAAATGTGGTGGATATATTGTTATAGCGTTATTTCCTGTAGCCAGGTGGGCAACATAAATACCTTCTGCACGGGTGTATATGCCGCACACGCCAATAAGAGGATTATTCATATTACCTCTTTTCAGGGCAACAAATGTTAGAATAAAATGATTTTTCTTTATCCGGGAGTAACAATCATAAGTGTATACAAAAGGATACCGGCTGGTTTTTAAAAGCTTCCTCCTGAATTCCTTCTGGCAATAAAGAATTTTATTGGTAAGTGTGGGCAGATCATTGTATAACTCATTATGAATCTCAGTAAAAGTCATTGAATGTACTATCATAAAACATACCTATTTATTTTGACACAGTTTGTTAAATAAATTCGCCAGGGGTCAAAGTAATCCGCCTAAAGGCCTGCTGTTTAAGCTCCAGTACGGATTGTTTAATATCAAAGCTCAATCGCTTAATCCGGGAACCCAATTCTTTAAGCTTGGGGCTTAATCATTTAACCAAATAGCCTGATCGTTTAACCCGGGAACCCAATTTTTTAAGCTCCGGGTTTAATCATTTAACCAAATAGCCTGATCGTTTAGCCCGGGAATCCTATTTTTTAACCTCCCGGCTTAATCATTTAACCAAATAGCTCAATCGTTTAACCCGGAAACCCAATTCTTTAAGCTCCGGGCTTAATCATTTTACCAAATATCCTGATCGTTTAACCAGGACCCCCAAATTTTTAAGCTCCGGGCTTAATCATTTAACCAAATAGCTCAATCGTTTAACCCGGAAACCCAATTCTTTAAGCTCCGGGCTTAATCATTTTACCAAATATCCTGATCGTTTAACCAGGACCCCCAAATTTTTAAGCTCCGGGCTTAATCATTTAACCAAATAGCTCAATCGTTTAACCCGGAAACCCAATTCTTTAAGCTCCGGGCTTAATCATTTAACCAAATAGCCTGATCGTTTAACCAGGACCCCCAAATTTTTAAGCTCCGGGCTTAATCATTTAACCAAATAGCTCAATCGTTTAACCCGGAAACCCAATTCTTTAAGCTCCGGGCTTAATCATTTAACCAAATAGCCTGATCGTTTAACCAGGACCCCCAAATTTTTAAGCTCCGGGCTTAATCATTTAACCAAATAGCTCAATCGTTTAACCCGGAAACCCAATTCTTTAAGCTCCGGGCTTAATCATTTAACCAAATAGCCTGATCATTTAGCCTGGGAGGCCAATTCTTCAAACTCCCGGCTTAATCATTTAACCAAATAGCCTGATCGTTTCCCCCAGGAGCCCTATTTTTTAAGCTCCGGGCTTAATCATTTAACCAAATAGCCTGATCGTTTAGCTTTGGATCCCTATTTTTTAAGCTCCGGGCTTAATCATTTAAGCTAAAAGCGCTGACGCTATATCTTTAAGGTCAAAAAAATATCCACCGGCCAATTTAGCCTGGGGATATTCTTTAATTCATTATTGAATGGGATCAACACGCTTGCCTGATCTTGGAAAGCGCTGTTTCAGGTCATCATGCATGGCCTGTGTGCCTGGCACATTAGAACGGCTTGCCCCTTTAATAGAATGGTAAATAATCAAAGCAGCCTCGTAAGCTTCGCTGCCTGCAACCATGCCAGTATCTTCTATACCCCGTAAAATTGTACTTAACTGCTGGTAAATGGTATAAATATGAGAAGCGAGTTCGTTATCTTTTTTGGCTTCGCTTAAATCGATGTAACCCGGCACCAGTGTTGGATTTTGCGTGGCATACTCAAGTGTTTTTTCTACAAAAGCCAATGTCCTGTCGCCCATTTTAAGGGTCGATATTCTTTCTTCTGCGCTTAAACTGATCACTAAAACTGGCGCTAAGGCTGCTTTTAATGCTTCAATAGCGGCAGAGATAGCTGCTGATTGCCCGGTGGTAATTTCTGTTGAAATCCTGTTACTTAAACTCATGGTAAATGGTTTTTAGTTAAATATTAAGGTTAATTGATAATCCGTTTCAAAACCGCAAGCCTCAACATATAGCTATACCGGCCATTGATGAACTTGTAGTGGTATATAAAATGTGGGACGAATTAACCATTATAACCATGGGACAGCTGGCCAGCTAATGGTACGGCAAATAGGGAAATACCGTGATTTAAATATAAGTAAATGACTGAAAATAAATAAATTTTGTGAAATATTTTTATTTTAACGATTGGCAGTAATCGTGGGCAATTCTGGTGCGTTATGCCCGATGATTCAATTTATTATAGCTTAAATAATGTGGCAACAGGTAGTCGCGTTTCACCCCTTAACTTGTCGTTTTTGCACGTTAGCACCTATAGGTAATGCCTGTATCTTTGAATAAACTAAAAAGAAAAACAAATATGGCAACTCAAATTTTTGTAAACCTGGCTGTTAGCGATCTTAATAAGTCAGTAGAATTTTTCACTAAACTTGGTTATACTTTTAACCCTCAATTTACCGACGAAAAAGCAACCTGTATGATCATCAGCGATACCATTTATGTGATGCTGTTGACCAAAACCTTTTTTCAGACTTTTACCACTAAAGAAATTGTAGATACCAGCAAAGCAATAGAATGTTCCATTGCCTTATCGGCCGATAGTAAGGATGCGGTTAACGAAATGGTAGATAAAGCCGTAGCCGCAGGTGCCACAGTACCAAACCCTGCTACTGATTATGGTTTTATGTACCAGCATAGTTTTGATGACCTGGACGGGCACCACTGGGAATATGTTTGGATGGACCCGAACGGTATGCCTGAGCATCAGGGATAGTTTGGAAATAGATACTATTGGCAAAAACTTATTGATATTAAAAAAAAGGCATGCACGAGAAATTCGTTGCCTGCCTTTTTATTTCCACACGGGCGCTTTAAGCGTTCGGCTACAGCAAGTTGCTGTTATTGTTTTAAATATCCTTTGGCCTTTAGTTTATCTACAACTTTTTGACCTATTTGCTTACCCCACTCCTGACCTGCCATCATAGATTCTTGAGTAATCAATGGCGTTTTTTCAGCAAATTTTTTACCTACAGGTGTTTCATAAAACGCAATTACTCCTTGAAGATCAGCTTCTGTTAAATGTTTCTGATATATTGGCAAAACAAGGTCAACAAGCTGATTGATTACATTTTTATTGAGCTCAACAGTAAACTCATCCCAAAATTCCTGTGGAACATTTGATTGCTGCTGTTTAAACATAACAATCATTTGATTTACGACTCCTTTATAAGCCACTTCTGAGCCTGACACCTGTATCATTTTAGTTAATGAAGATTTGTAGCGGGTATTTTCCTGACAAAAAGAAAATGTTGTTGCAAATGCGAATAGCAAAGTTAAAATAGATAATTTCATGTTGTTTTTTTAGGGTAAAGTTAAAGCTTTAATATCTATGTTAAACTTTTTTAATGACAGATTAATTCCTGTTTTTAACAGCATGTTGTATCTAAGAACGAAAGTATTTATAATCGCTCCAACAATTCCGGCGGACTCCTTTTAATATGTTCATATTTTTTTTCCTGGGATTTTTTTCCAAACCTTTTTTATTAAGAAAAAGCAATTATCCTGTCACATTCCAACTTTTCCTGTGTCTTTTACTGATATGAAGAAAGCCATACTTTTTGCAACCCTTTTATGCGCTTCCATTACTCAAAGTATTTGGGCGCAAAAATCTGTAAACCTGATCACCACAGATATTGACCATTTCTGGCAGGCTTACGATAAAATCATTTCTACAAAAGATACGAGTGCGCAGTATACTTACCTCAACACTTTATTTCTGGAGAAAAGCACAGCAGGCCAGAAAGCAATGATAAATGCCAGAAACTATACCTCAAAAGATTACCTCAGGGTTATCAGCGAGCGACAACCTTATTTTAATTCCATCCGCGCCAATACTTTAAAAGCAAAAGATTATGCAAAGGCCATCGCGATTAAAGTAGAAAAACTAAAGCAACTTTACCCGGCTTTAAAGCCCGCAGAAATCTACTTTACCGTAGGTGCCTTTAGAAGCGGCGGAACCACCACAGGTAAAATGGTTCTGATTGGAAGTGAAATTGCCATGGCTGGCGAGCACCTTGACAACCTGGTTTTTACCAATGTTCACGAATATGTGCATACTCAGCAAAAAACAAATATGGGCGACAATCTATTGGCGCAATGTGTAATGGAAGGGGTTGCCGAATTTGTTTCCGAGAAAGTGATGGCCATTCCTTCTACCCTTCCCGCGCTTACCTATGGAAAAGCACATACCGAAAGTATTAAGCAGGTATTTATACTACAAATGTTCAATACCGGAAATGGTTTTTGGTTATACAGTAATGCTGAAAATCAATTTGGGCTGAGGGATCTCGGCTATTATGTGGGTTATGCCATTGCCGAACAATATTATGCAAAAGCAACAGATAAAGCCAGGGCAATTGCTGAAATGATTGAGCTTGATTACAATAATATGGAAGCTTTATCGGCCTATGTGGATCAGTCGGGTTATTTTAATCAAAAGGTTAAGCAATTACGCGATGAATATGAAAAGAACCGCCCTTTTGTGGTAAGTGCCACACCTGAGAAATTTACAGATTCAGTGGGTTCTTTAAAATATACAGTGAAAATCCTCTTTTCAAAACCTATGGATAAACGCTTAAGAAACTTTGAATACGGGCCATTAGGTAAAGAAAATGCCATGTATGTTAAAAAATTTGTTGGTTTCTCTGTTGACGGCAGCGCTGCTACATTCGAAACGGAATTAGAACCCGGCAGGCAATATCAGCTTGTACTTGGAGAAGGGTTTAAGGATGCGAGTGGTGTAGAGATGAAGCCATACCTGATCGACTTTAAAACCAGAGATAAATAATGTGAAACAATTAAGTGTAAATACTTCTCTGCTGAACCATATAAGATAGACTTATCAGCTTAAATGGGCTTATATTCCTTATGTGGCAAAATATTCACAGCTCGAAGAATTATAAAGGCAAATGGTTAAAACAAATTTGCTCAAGTTTCATTTTGGTTTTGAAGCTCCCTCTGCTGGGCTTCCTGCAAGTGCGGGACCGCACTCCGCAGCGATATTCTGATTAATTCTGCACCTGTGGAATTCTAACCAGTTGCGCAAGTATTCCTGTCAACAGTTCTCCGCTGATAAGTTTTTCTAGCAGCTTTCTACTTTTTTGCTTTTTGATAAACTTTTCAATCCGCATGGCCTCTCCTTCCACCTTGCCACAGGAGAATATAGCCTTTAAAACCCACGGTCGGTATTTTGAAGTATAAGTAACTCTATCTGTAGAATTATGTGCGAGCAGGCGGCTGTGGGGATCATTACTATACCCAACATAATACTTATCAGAAGTGGGTGAATATAAAATATAGAGATAGTACATCATTAAATGTACAAAAAAGCCTCACAATAATATTGTGAGGCTTCAGATGTGCTCCTTCTGCTGGGCTCGAACCAGCGACCCTCTGATTAACAGTCAGATGCTCTAACCAGCTGAGCTAAGAAGGAATATTTATTTATTCTGGTTGTTTCACTATTAATGATCAAAATCCTTTG
This sequence comes from Pedobacter miscanthi, assembly GCF_003315595.1. Classification (GTDB taxonomy): domain Bacteria; phylum Bacteroidota; class Bacteroidia; order Sphingobacteriales; family Sphingobacteriaceae; genus Pedobacter; species Pedobacter miscanthi. The sequence goes on from NZ_QNQU01000020.1 coordinate 77,918, forward strand.
ATCGTTTCCTTTGCCTCTGATTAATCCCGCACCTGCGGGACTCTAACCAGCTGAGCTAAGAAGGAATATTTATTTATTCTGGTTGTTTCACTATTAATGATCAAAATCCTTTGATCGTTTCCTTTGCCTCTGATTAATCCCGCACCTGCGGGACTCTAACCAGCTGAGCTAAGAAGGAATATTTATTTATTCTGGTTATTTCACTATTAATGATCAAAATCCTTTGATCGTTTCCTTTACCTCTGATTAATCCCGCACCTGCGGGACTCTAACCGGCTGAGCTAAGAAGGAATCCGGCTATCCAAAAAACAAGTTTCTTTAAGCTTTAAGGCAAATATCCGCTTGTTTGTTTTGGGAGTGCAATATTAGCGCTTTTAAATTATTTATGCAAAAAATAATTTAAATATTATTTAATAAACTGTTCCTCCGTTTAGTGCGGAGGAACAGTTATTATTTTCAGCACTGAATTTCAGCTAATTACCAATTTCTATTTAACAATCCAGGGCAGTTGGTTAATATCATCTACACCATTGTACTGACGCTGCAAGGCAACTTTAAGGTTATCGCCATTGGTTGTACGCTCAATATCGGGGTACTGAAAACGTTTAGGAATCCTGTTACTGTTACCTACACCGGGACCGACATCAAAAGTTGGCACACCTGTGCGGCGGTACTGATAATAAGCTTCAAAACCCGAATTACGGAAATAAGCAAGATATTTCTGTGTGAGGATCTGTTTTAAACCGTCGGCTGTATTACCCGCATATTTAATTGCAGTTTGTGCATAATAATCGGTTTCGAAATTAAAATTAACGTTGAAGCTTTCAAATTCGCCCAGTTTGCCATCTTTTTTAAGAAAGGTAACCACATTAACACCATCTTTAATGCCATAGAAACCGATAGAGGCCTGGATACCTTTTTTGTACCAGCTTTCAGCGTCGCCGGTTGTCCAGCCACGGTTAATACCCTCTGCCTTGATAAAACACAGCTCCGGATAAGAAATAATGAACGTATTTTCGGCTGTATAACCACTGTAATACCTGAAACGACCGATAAGCGAATACAAGCCTTTCTGTACCTTATCCAGCATCACCCCCTGATCTTCGCCGGTAGGTGCACCCACAAAATTGCGATAATCGGTAATGGCGTAACCATTGGCTTCGGAAATGCCCCTCGCCGGTTCTGCTACCATATAGGCACGCGGATCTTTAAGGCCCGATAAGGTATTTAAATAGGTACCGGCCATGTTGTAACGTAAAGCGTCGTTACCAAAATTATCTTTGTTGTTAGGGTATTTGTTAAAACTTTCGTTATACACAAACTGAAGATTATCGGCCATGCTGTCCATTACCGGGTATTTGGCGGGGTTGGCCAAAACAGCAGCAAACTGTTGTTTAACCTGCAGATCAGCGTCATCAACTTTGTTGCTTAGCTGAATCAAAGTCCGCAATTTAAAAGTATTTACCACTTTTTGCCAGGCGATAAGATCATTTTTAAGGTAAATATCGCCCTTTAGCTCTTTATTACCGGCAGCAATTAAAGTGGTTAAATCATTGTTCGATTCCTCTAACCAGGTTAACGACTGTTTAAAGATATCTTTCTGCGTATCGTACTTAGGCGTTAGGTTAGCAAAACCTTTTAAGGCTTCCGTCATCGGTAAATCGCCTACCTTTAAACTCATTTTCACGAAGAAATAAGCCTTAAAGAATTTGGCCAGGGCCAGGTAAGGTTTACCTACAGCAGCTCCTAAACGGTTGGCTTCTTCTTCCATTTTCACCACATTTTTCAGGGTGGTATAATCTAATGAGGCACCTGTCCAATCGTAATTATTGGTTGCGTAATAAAAATAATTTGCTGCGGTATACTGGTTCCACCTTTCAGAACCCGAAAACGGAGCTTCGTACATGTCGTACAAAATGCCATTCAGCAATAAATTTGGTGGCACAGTTTCGGCCTGGTTGGGGTTTTTAAAGTTTTCTTCGAACTGTTTCTTACATCCGGCACATATTGCAACCACAATGAAGAAAAACAGGATTTTATATATTGATTTCATAATTCTTATTGCTAAAGGTTAAAAAGTAACATTCAGGTTAAAACCTACACTTCTGGTGGTTGGTGTTTGCAGTGTAGAAGTACCTTCTCTGCCTGAATACTGATCTACATCCACATCGTTATATTTCGAGTTGATGAAATACAGCAGGTTACGGCCCACAACCGAAAAGTTGGCCGATTTAATAAAACTACCTTCCAGTAATTTTTTAGGCAACTGGTAACCAAGTGTTACTTCGCGCAGTTTTGCATAGGTACGGCTCATCATGGTATTTTCTTTGGCACCATAAAAAACGCCCAAATAATCCTGCAATAATTGCGGAGTGGTATTCGGCGCAAAAGTAAGGTCGCCATAGTTGGTAATTACGCCGGTAACCGGATCGAAATTAAGTTTACCGTTATTGGCAATTACCACACCATCACCTACCCATGTACCTTTGTAGTTGGGATCGTTTACGTGGATATAATCCTGATATCTGGCCTCGCCCATTTTACCCTGGATGGTTTCGATCTGGCGACCGCCCTGGAACGATTTCAACCTGACATAATCCTGCATTACGCCACCTACTTTACCATCTAACTGGAAGCTGAAGGAGAAATTTCCGTACCTGAATTTATTGCCGATACTCCACACCCAATTCGGATCTGCGTGGCCCAATAACTGGTTAACCGGTAACGAAATCGGGGTTCCACTCGAAGTGTGGATCACCTGCCCACCGGGTGTTTTGGCCAAAACCGAACCATAGATATTATCAATACGGTCGCCGGCTTTGAAGAACTGATCAACCGAAGTTTCGCCCGGAGCCAATTCTTTATAAACCTGTTTGTAAGTAGACCAGTTAATCATCACATCCCAGCTGAATTTATCGGTCATGATTGGTGCACCTGATAAACTTAACTCTACCCCACTGTTCTGCGTTTTACGGCCATTGATGGTATTGGTTTGATAACCCGTTGCCGGAGAAATGTTCTGTTTGATGATTTTTGGCCCATCAATATACCTGAAATAAGTTGCCTCAAAACCTAACCTGTTCTTTAAGAATTTAAGGTCGATACCACCTTCATAATTAGTCCTGCTCTGTGCTTTTACCGCATTCAGATCGATCAGGTTATTGGTGTAATAGGCACCGGTTTGATTGTTATAGGTTGGCCTGATACTGTATGGAGAAGAAAGGCCATAACCCGGACCGCCGTAAGAAGAAGTATATTCGGCACCATAACCCAAAGGATAAGTTTGTAATGGTGTTGCCCCGATATATTCGAGCGTACCCAAACCAGGATCTTTAACGTTGGCATACGATATCCTTGCTTTTGCAAAAGAAATAAAAGCAGGCATTTTTACATAATCAGAAACTACCGAGCTCAATGAAACCGAAGGATAAAATGCCGAGTTATTGCCCGGAGGAAGTGCGGAGTTTTTATCTACACGACCGGTGGTGTTGATATTGAGGTATTTTTTAAAGCTTAAATCAACCGAATAAAAAGCACTTAAAACCAGCATCTGCGAATTAAAATCGAATGCTTTTACCGGATTTTTAGAGTTTGAGAAATTATATACATTCGGAACGTTGAGGTAATCGGTAGTAGTAAAGCTGGAATTATAACTGAAGTTACGGGCATTACCGCCACCAAAAGCGCTGATCTCGAATAAATCGCTAACGTTTTTATTGTATTTTAAAATTAACTGGGTATTGTTTTCGAACATGCTGCGGCGGTCTTCCCTGTAATCGCCCAAACCTTCTTCACGGCCATAAGGGTGTGCCGAAAAAGGCATTTTTTCTGTCCTTAGCTGATCGTAGGTAGAAATCTGCGTTTTCAGCAATACATCCAAACCTTTATCAATGTTATAATTTAATGAGGCATAACCGTTAATGTCGTTCTTTTTGTGTCCGCGCAACCACTCGTACGACATAAAATAAGGGTTATGGTAGCGCTGGTATTCGGCATAAACAGACTGGATGCCTTCTTTGCCTGGCTGCCAGTAGTTTTTCATGTCATCGATATTCCAGTCGGCACCACCCCAAAGCGTCATGTTGTAGATCACACTATTCGGGCCATAGTTTACATCAGGAATATTATCAGAAAACTGACGGCTGTAATTGATATAAGCTTCTGCCCTTAACTTCGGACTGATATTATAAGAACCGCTCACATTAAAATTATTAATATTCAACTGTGTGTTAGGGATAATTCCTTTCTGATAGTTATTTGAAATAGAGACCCTTAAATTGTACTTATCGGTAGCTGAAGATAAAGCAATGTTGTTGGCAGAAAGCAAACCTGTTTCGATAAAACGTTTTAAATTATCCTTTCCACGCGCCACCCATGGGGTACCCTGACGGACACCGTTTACCACAGGGCTATCATATTGAGGAATTAACTGGCCTTCGAATTTCGGTCCCCAGATATCATAATCACCATCATTTAAACCACCGCCTTTACCATCACCGAAAGAATAGGCACTGTGCTCGCCCGGGCCGTATTCGTCCTGGCTTTTTGGCAATGCAATAAACCCTTTGTTAAACTGCGTGCTCGAGTTTAGCTCAACGGTAAAACCTTTATCGCTTAATTTACCTCTTTTGGTGGTAATCAACAAGGCACCGTTATAAGCCTGATAACCGTACAATGCAGCAGCAGCAGGACCTTTTAGCACGGTATAGGTATCGATATCATCGGGGTTGATGTTCCAGGTATCCGAATTGATCGGCACCCCATCTACCACCACCAGGTTTACATCATTACCACGCAGGTAAAGAGACGAACGGCCCAAAAGCTCAGAAGATACACCCACAGTTAAACCTGCAACTTTACCCACCAAACCATTTACAGGGTTGGCTTCCCTTGCTTTTACCAGATCGGCTCCTTTAACTTCCTGAATGGCATAACCAAGGTTTCTTTTCTCCTTGCGGATACCAAGCGCGGTAACCACCACATCGTTCAGGTTTTTAGAATCAGTTTTTAAAGTAACAGAGAGATTGGCACCCGTAACCTGTACTTCCTGACTAATAAAGCCAATAGAACTTACCACTAAGGTTTCGCCAGTTTTGGCATCGAGGGTAAAGCGGCCCGACTGATCGGTAGAGGTTGCTTTTTTAGTTCCTTTTACCAGCACACTTACACCAGGAATGGGTTGCTGTGCATCGTCTTTAACAAGACCGGCTATTTTTGTTTGCGCCCACGTAAAATAAGGCGTTATGCATAGTAACAGCAAGGCTACCATGCACATCTTCATCTTGTAGAGATGTTTCATTTATCTATAATTTTTTTAGGTTTTATAGATGCAATGATAAGATGTGCATGTTAGCTCAACACCAACTTTAAGTTAACAAAAAACCATATTTTTGTTTAGCATTTGTTAACAAAATATTTTCTTAATGCTTTCGGCAGCGTAACCTGCACTTGCTGTCATCCCTTTACCGCCAATGGCCGTACGGATGTGGATGCGATCGTCCAGATCATAAGTTACAATATGTTTTGTGGGGTGTTGCGGGTAAAAACCGGCCCAGGTAGTTTGCAGTTTACGCACATCGAAATCAACAATTCTTGCCGCTTCTTCGAGCATCAGCTCATTAATGTAATGGCTTAAATCGAAGCCCAGCTCATCGAAATGATTTACATCAGCATACACATGCGAATCGCCGATGATAATGCTGTTATCGGCCGCTTTTTTAAACAGGATGTGGATGCCCCATTTTTTAAGTTCCTCGTAATGATCGGGGGTTTTAATGGTTTTGACCGAAGGACAATAATGCTCAAAACTCTCGTAACGGCGGGTAGTTAAACCGGTTAAAATATTGCCTTCGAGTTTTACATCGGGCATGGGGATGCTTCGCATCATCTGTAATTTACTCACTACAATACCGCTTTCGCTAAAAAGTTCGGGGTAAAGCAATTTAAACTCATAACCGTTACAGATAATGGCTTTTTCGGCGGTAAAAAGTTCGGTGTTGTTTCTTAACCCAACTTCTACTCCGGCACCTTTGCTCTCGCAAGCCGTAACGGGACTATTGTATTTTAAGGTATATAATTCAAATTTGGCCTGCATATATTGGTGCAGACGGTGGATCATTAAATCGGGTGCAACGCTGATTTCCTGTGGAAAAAAAATAGCTTCTTTGGCGTAAGAGGGTTTAATGGCCGGATACTTTTTTAAAATAGCAGCCTGATTGAGTAATTCTGTTTCGTAACCAATGGTATCGTAATGTGCTTTTAGCTCATTGATCAAAGTACATTCGTCTTCATCTGATGCAATGTACACACTCCCATTGGCGGCTACCGAAATATCAAATTCTTTTTGGATAGATTTATAGATATCCAGTCCGGCTACTCCATATTCAAACCATTCGGCTTCCATACCAGATGGCACCACCTGGCCGAAGTTGCGCACAGTGGCACCAACGGGGAAATTATCTTTTTCGAGCTGTAATACCGATTTCCCTAAAAGTAAGGTATGGTAGGCATGAAAAGTTCCCAATATGCCACCACCAATTACAATAAGATCGAAATGTTTATTCATGTTTGTTTATTTTTTTTAGATGCTTAAAAAATTACTTACACCATTAATATTTATTATAGTAGCCATTTTTAGTCCCATAACATAACGCGATCGTCATGCTGAACTTGTTTCAGCATCTTTCCTGCCAGATAGACCCTGAAATAAATTCAGGGTGACGACCATATGGTATCATATTTCTTATATAGTAAAAAGACAAAAAAAACTTACCTCTTTCATTCTCCTGTTAAAACCATATCCCCCGTTGCCTGCATTTTTTTATTCGTGGCCAAACTTTTTCTCCTGAAATAAATAAGCGAGAGCACGCCGCACGCTCCGCCTGCTAATGGTACAATATATAAACACTGTTTAAAGAAATGCATCCAGCTGATATGGGTTTCGCCAAATTCGTGCATCATCAATACCGAAAAACTACCCACGTAACCGATTGAATCGGCCACGTACATAATGAACCCAATATTGCTTTTGTAATGGAAATTGGCAATCATCCGCTCAAAGAAAATGGCATTGTAAGGAATGTACGCCATATACAATCCCATACCCAATAAAGCCATCCAACTGACAGGGCTAATGTAACCTTTATCAAAAAAGAAGGTACTTAAACCAATTAATAAACAACCGCCAATAACCATAAGGTGGATTACGGTAAAAGCCTTGAGGTTATCTTTAATCAGGATCAGAAGTCCCATCAGCACCAGCACCACAACCGAAATCAAAGTATCAATTTGTGTGTAAATGTGGTTATTATGAATGCCGAGGCCGTTCCAGATCTCGACTTCAAAATTATCGCGCATATCGCGGATACAGGTAAGCAGTACATAAATGATAATAGTTAAAATAATGCCGGGCAAAAAAGTGGTGATAAAAGCTTTCCGCTGTTTCGCATCCATAGGCACCCTCTTGGTTCTCAGTTCCTGGTCTTCTTTGGATGGCGGCGGAATGACCTCCAACGCAAATACAAAGAGGAACAATGCAGGCAAAAAAACCAATCCGGTGAGAAAAGGCATCCAATAATCGCTTACGGATGCAAACGACATCAGCATCCTGGCCACCGTTTTAACAAAACCGGAAGCAAAAATTAAACTGATAGACATTAATGCGCCCATAAACTCAGTTGTTTTTCTTCCTTCAAGGTAACTGAATACCAAACCCCAAATCATGCCTAAAGGAAAACCATTGAGCAAAAGAAATACGATATTGTAAGGTGCAGGAACCAGTGCAAAACCGAGCAGGGCCAGCCATGAAAAAAGAATCAGAAAAATGATACTCCGGGCACGGTTACTTTTTCCCGATTCGGAAATAAAACGGATGCCATAAAACTTACTGAGGGTATAACCCACCATCTGCGCAATCACCAGCCAAACTTTATAATCTATATGCAGAAACTCCTGGTGATCGAATGTAGCCGAAGCAAAAGCTTTTCTAAAGGCATACATACTGGTATAACAACCGAACGCTGCAACACCACCAAGCACCGTAACCAGCCAGTATGGCCAGTTTAATGCTTTTTTACGGACAATTTGTAGCAAGCTCATCTATTTGGTTCTTATATCCTGTATCCTTACTTTACCAAAGAACACCGGTTTATTATTCTCGTTCCCGCAGATTTTGCCCACGGGACGAAGCATGATCAACTTAATCGTCATAACTGTTAAAATATAAACAATAGTAAACATTGTTTATTATTTATAAACAAACGGTAAGTTATCAAATTGTTAAGTTTAACGAAACGCGACCAGTTTTATTTTGCAAAAGCCTCTGATACAGGTTTACCACGCCAACTCTGAGGTGCCGTTAAGCCCATTAACCATGCAAGTGTTGCTGCTGTATCGTAAGTTATAATCACATCTTTAAGTTCGTGGTTTTTACGTACGCCAGGGCCAGAAATAATCCAGGGGATCTGCACTTCATCAAGCGATTTACCACCATGACCTTTACCGGTTCCACCATGATCGGCCGTAACCAGGATGATGGTTTCATCCGCAATACCTGCATCATTTACCGCCTTTATAATTTTTCCGATACGTTGATCTACCAGTTCCAGTTGTTTATAATATGCAGGGGTGCGGTGGCCAATGGAATGGCCGGTGTTATCAGGTTCATCAAGATGCAGGAAAGTAAAATAAGGCTTTTCGTTTTTGATGATCGCCGCAGCAGTATCCACGCAGAAATCGTCTTTTTCTTTGCCGTCAACAACAATATTTACAGCATCTTTTTCGAACAGATGGCCGATGCCGTTCCAGCTGTAAATAATTGCTGTTTTAGCGGTTTTCTTCTGATCTCTGACCACGCTGAATATACCCGGAAATAAACCATAGCCCGTTTTGGTTACAGAAGGGATTTCGGGCACTTTACTGTTCCATTCGGTATAACCATGTTCAGTTGGTCCGGCGCCCATGAGTAATGAAGCCCAGTTAACAGCACTTGATGACGGCAATACACAGCGTGCTTTATCCGTCCATGAGCCATTGGCCATTAAAGCTTTAAGATTGGGCATATTGGCCTCCTGCAGCGCGTAACCGCCAAAACCATCGCAGCCAATGAGGATTACATGTTTGATTTTTTTTGATTGCGCCTGTGCAACAACAGCCAGGCAAAGCAGCAGGACAGTGCTTTTTAGAAATTTTTTCATATTCATATTTTACCGGTTAAGGTAGGATTGATTTATGAACATGAAGGTAAAAAATTGTTAAGTATAAATAAACTTTGTTTACTAAAATGTTACTCGAAAAAATAAACCACAAGCATTAAGGCTTTGGTATCGCCAATGTTTACCGGGGTATGAGAGAGCCTGCCGTCGAAAAGCATCGAATCACCTTTTTCGAGGATAATTTTCTTTTTCGAAAACTGGTATTCCACCTTACCTTCTATCATGTACTTAAACTCGAAAGCTTCGGTTTTAACCATTGGGCGGTGTGCATTTACTTCCAGCTCCAACAGTACAAAATCGGCGGTAGAAAATTTAATGTTTTTGGTTAAAATACGCGAATAGTTAAAGCCAACAGCCTGTTCTTTTTCAAATTTCTGGTAATTATCTTTTCGTTTTACCAGCACGGGGGCATCTTTTTTATGAAAGTTGATATCTTTAAAAAAGCTGTTTAAATCGATCTCCAGACTTTTGATAATGTCCATTAACACCATTAGCGAAGGGATAGTTCTGCTGTTTTCGATCTGGGAGATTAAACCCTTACTCACTTCTGCCTTATCTGCCAGTTCCTGTACGGTAATACCAAGTTCTTTACGTCTTTCTTTAATTTTTCCGCTGATCTGTAAAAGGATTTCTTCCTGCATGGTTAAATAGATATTAATAGCGCTAATGTATCATTTTATTCCAATAATATAAATGATACATCACATTAGTTACAGCGTAAACAGGCAAAAAATGGCATTCTTTTTACCACAGAGAAAACAGAGAAGGCACGGTGTAAATCCTGCGTTGAGCAGCTCGATCGATGGGAACCAAAGAGCAGAATTTCCCGCGGATTTAAGAAAATTTTCGCAGAGAAATAAAAATGCAGTAATGATTTATAAAATATAACATTATAAAATCGGTCGGTGAGACACCGACCGATAGGAGTTTTAGCGGTAATGGCCCGGTACCCAATGGCGGCCGCCGTAAGGGCCAACATTATAATGTCCGGGTACCCAATGGGCACGGGGCGCACGTGCACTAACTACGCATGCACTAAAATTAAACGCCATAACCAATAAGAGCAACGCATTAACAATCTTTTTCATAACCTAACCTTTTTAAGTGAAAAAATAATTCAAGCTTTACGCTGTGTGTTTAATTTGGACGAATGATGAACAAAAAAGTTTAATTGGTTCATTGGTCATTTGTTCATTGGTCATTGGTCATTTGTTATTGGTTAGCATGGATCAAAAGGTTAATTGGTTAATTACCTGTAATCGATTAAAAACCTGCTTTTTCTGTGTATCGGTGGCTGAATGGTTAGACAAAACTATCCTACGATTCCCTAAGGATGACAGGTTGCGAAATGAAAAGTTTAAATAGTATTGCTTAAAAGACACATCATGCTGAATTTATTTCAGGGTGACGACTATATATAAAACAAAAAACGGCCTGACCTTTTTAAGATCAGACCGTATATATATTAGTTTTAAAAAAAGATTAGAAGCTATATCTCAATCCCAGTTGCATCTGGTAACGTGATGCAAAGAAATCTTTTGAGTAAGAGGTTACATCTTTTTGCGCAAAGGTATATACCGGATATGCCGTTGGTGTACCTGCAGTTTGAACTTTGATACCCATGCTGGCCATAGAGTTATAAGTATTAGGAGAAAAATACTGAACACCCCAATCTTTATTAACCAGATTGGTTAGGTTGATGATATCGTAAGTTAAAGTAAGTACGTGCGGGTGTTTTCCTTTAGCAACCTGTAAATCCTGAGAGAAACGGAAATCTGCCTGAACATTCCATGGCGTACGTGCACCGTTACGTTCTGTAAAATCGCCACGACGGCTGCTCAGGTATTTATCACCGTTGATATAGTTATCAAATGCTGCTGCCTGTGCAATTCCATCAGGTGTATTGGCAAAGAATTTCTGTGTTTCGCCTACCGCCGGCACATACATTAAACTTACTGTTTGTCCGGTTCCATTGATCCTGGTGTTTACTAAACCCAATGAATATGGAGAACCCGACTGACCGCTGAAGAACAACGAGAAGTTAGATACATATTTACCGTTTTTAGCCCAATCTAACCTGTAATTAATGGTTGAGATAATCCTGTTACGGATATCGAAGTTAGAGTAAGCCAAACCTGCATTGTTTGGACTAAGCGACTGGTTTAACTGCCAGTTAGACTCCATCGAGTTACGGATACCGTTGGCAATATCTTTCGATCTTCCGTAGGTATAAGCTACCATCATATCTAAACCGATAGGAAGTGATTTACTTACCTGGGCAGTTAAACTGTATTTATAGCCTTTATCAGTGTTCGATAATAAATAGGCATTAGTATACAATGGATTGATTTTAGCACCTGAATAAATCGGCTGTTGTTTTTGCGTATCGTAAACCATGTAAGTAGGATTATCTACATAGTTGATCTGCTGGAACTGCACATCTTTAATCACCTGACTAAAAATTCCTTCAACCGTAAATTTCCACTGATCGTCTGTTTTATAATCGAAAGCCAAGTTGCTTCTCCATGCTTTTGGCATTTTAAAGTTATTGTCAACTAAATCTACCTGTGTAGCACCGCTTGCATCTTTAACATTAACACCTTGTTTGGTTACATAACCAGCTTCGCCATTACCGGTTAAAGCATCTTTAATCGGATCTGAACCCGCAGCCGGTTTCACGATTTTGCTAGGATCAGCATTTGTATAAACATACGATTTATCAAAAGCACCATAGTTTACACCGTTATTGTAATAAGCATAACCGATCCATGCGAAAGGAACACGGCTGGTAAATAAACCGGTACCGCCACGCATCACCAAACTCTGGTTACCCAATACATCGAAGTTAAAACCGATACGTGGAGAAATCTGGATTTTATTCAGGAATTTTCCTGTGATTGCAGATGGCTGTGTATAGGTATAAGTTGTACCATAGTTTGGATCAACCGGAGAATTGGTTGTTTTTGAACTCAATGATGGCATATTTGGTAAATCGGCCATATCAAAACGTAAACCCGGTGTTAATTTAAAACGGTCGCCAATACGGATTTCATCCTGGCCGTAAACACTGTACATGTTCACATTAAATTCAGCAGTTGGGTTTGCAATAATGTTATCGCGGCTATTGTCGCCATAATTATAGCTGGTACGCACACGGTTAGGTTGGTTGGCTAAGAAATCGGCAATGCTGCTATAAGCTACGCGGCCATTCCATGAGTTTACAAAACCATAATTAATTTTGTAGAACTCGTTGTGTGTACCAACAGTAAAAGTATGGATACCTGAGCTGTAAGTATAGTTATCGGTAAATTCGAAAGTATTCTGTTTCATGTTAAAGATACTCGCTTCACGGTCGGTACCTAAAAACAATGTTCCGCCGTTAGCCGCAATTTCGATCTGCGGTACAGCCGGATTAGAAAGTGGATCACGGTAATCGTGAACGGTAGAATAACCAACAATCAGGTTGTTGGTAGCCGAATTTCCGAAACGGGTTTTCAGATCCGCAACAGTTGAAGTTTGATTGTTGTTTTGTTTGAAATCGATACCACCGAACCTGAAGTTAAACTGATCTCTTTCCAGGTTTGTTGCTTTCGAAATAATGGTGTTATTTCTGATCGTTAACTGGTTATTTTCGTTGATATTCCAATCTAAACGGTTAAAGAATTTGTTCGATTGTGAATAAATGTTGTAATCGCCAAACGAACCCGCATCTATACCATAAGCATTTTTCATGCGGTCAGAAATCTGCTGAGCTTCTGATAAGGTAAGCAGTTTCATATCTGATGAGCCTGCACCTAAAATTACCGGATCCTGACGGCGGGTGATCTCCTCATTGGTAAAGAAGAATAATTTATCCTTAATGATCGGGAAACCTACGCGGAAACCGGTTTGGTAATCGTGGAAAGCAGAAGGCTCTTTGCTGTTATCGCCAGTTTTGTTCCTGCCAATTAATGAAGCGTTACGACCATAACCATAAACCGATCCAACTACTTCGTTTGTACCCCCACGGGTTACGGCATTGATACTTCCACCTAAAAAGTTACCTACTTTAACATCGTAAGGAGAAAGTAAAACGGTAACATCCTGGATGGCATCAAGCGAAACCGGATTGGTACGGGTACTGCTTCCCGGCATGCCCGAACTTCCGCTCTGACCACCTAAAGAAGGACTGAAACCAATGGCATCGTTATTAATTGCACCATCGATAGTTACGTTATTGTACCTGAAGTTGGTACCACCAAAGGTATTATCTTTACTGCCCTGCGGCGTTACGCGGGTAACATCCTGCAAGCTGCGGTTCATGGTAGGCAGGGTTTTAATCTGACCTTCGCCAATGCTGGTACCGGCACCTGATTTTGTTCCGCCTTTCTGGCCTTTAACACTTACTTCGGCCAGTTGATTGCCCTGCTCCTGAAGATCGATATCGAGTTTTACATCGTTACCCAGGGTTAAATAAATGTTTTCTTTTACCACCGGACTATAACCTACAAAGGTTACGGTGATTTTGTATGGTCCGCCCGGGTTTAAGTTGCCAATACGGTAAAGGCCGTTTTCGTTTGAAGAACCTTTAGATACTGTACCAGTTGGCACATGTACCATAACGATGGTTGCCCCGGGGATAGCACCTTTATTATCCTTTACTTTTCCATTAATGCTAGACGTTGTAACCTGCGCCTGGGCAAATGTAACCAGGAGCACGAGGATACTTACTAGGGATAGTATACGTGATTTCATTTTCTGTTATTTTATTTTGGTACAAAACAACAGCACTAATGTTAATTCAATATTAACAGCAGATTAACTTTAACCTTGAATTAACAATAAGAAAATGAGGATTAAATAATAGAAAAACAATTCCTTAACAGCCTTTCTGAAGCCGGAATAATAAGACGAGCGATATGCTCAAATGTCAAACATAAAGATGAAGATTTTATGAAGTTTCCATATATGATGTTGCATGGTATTTTATTGTTATACTGTTTGATTGTTCTATTGTTGTTACCAGCGATTGGTAAAGCAATTTAATAATGTAGCAATCCGGATATAATTATCAATATTCAAATCACAACATTCAAAATCCAGCGATCGGTTTAACAATGCAACAATTCTCTCATTACAATTAACCTGTTAAGCATTCACAACAGTTTTCAATTTGCAGTTAACATTTAACAATCGAACAATTAAGCAATTCTCCTATTAAACGTAATCATTCGCAACAGTTTTCAATTGGCAACTTGCAGTTAACCATTTAACAATCGAACAATTAAGCAATTAACCCCATGAGCGTAGCCGAAAGGTAAACAGTAACCTTTTTGCTCCATGCAAACCAATGAACAAGTGACCAATGAACAAATGACAAATAAACAAATGACCAATGAACGAATGAACCTATTCCCTATCTTTGCACCCATGACAATAAGATTAGCCGTTACAGCAGATATCCCTCAAATTATGCAGCTGGTGAAGAAGGTTGTACCCTTAATGCGTGCCGCCGGGAATTTTCAATGGGGAGATGATTATCCCAATCCGGAAGTTTTTGCGAAAGATATAATCATCGGGCAGTTATGGGTTGCTATATTGGAAGATCAGGTTGTTGGGGTTTCGGCCATTACCAACGATCAGGATGAAGAATATGCGGATGCCGGCTGGGACATTACCGAAAAAGCGATTGTAACACACCGTTTGGCCGTTGATTCCGATTGCCAGGGCAAAGGCATTGCCAAAGCTTTAATGCAACAGGCAGAAGTGGTTGCCGAAGCAACAGGAGTTAAGATTTTAAGGGTAGATACCAATAGTGAAAATAAGGCTACGCAAGCGCTTTTTCCAAAACTTGGCTATACTTTTAGTGGCGAAATCGGTTTAGCTAAACGCCCGGGTTTGCGGTTTTTCTGTTACGAAAAGCTGTTATAGTAATTATACCCTTAATAAACCGCGGAAAGCCCTTGCAGCATAATACGATTGTGCACCATTATGGTAAATAAATACATGGTCGTACCGCCGATCGCCAAAAAGGGCACCGCCCAATTTCCTGATTGCAGGTGGGGTAACCAGCCAGCTTGAGGTTTTCGTATCGAATTTTCCGAATTGCTGTAAGTAACGATATTGCGCTTCAGTCAATAATTCGATGCCCATTGCAGCAGCCATATCAACCGCGTTATTTTCGGGTTGGTGCTCTTTTCTCGATTCAAGCCCTTCGCGGTCGTAGCAAACACTCCTGCGTCCTTTAGGACTTTCGGCCGAGCAATCGTAAAAAATATATTCGCCGGTAGTTCCATCATAATCTACCACATCGGGTTCGCCGCCTGTAACTTCCATTTCATCAAGCACCCACAGTTTTTCTGGTTTGGTTATTAAGCTTTCTTCAACTTTACTCCACACTAAATCTTTATGCAGGTTCATATTTTTTTCAAAACGAACTTTTAAGGTATGGAGTAGCTCTGCCGTTTGTTCGGTGGAAAGTTCTTTTTTATTTATTTTGCTCATAAAGTGATTAATTTATTTTCAAAATATCGTCTCGACCGGAGTGCAACAGTCGAGATGACGTTTTATAGCGGGGCTAAATGGCCAAACCAGCCTTTCATTATTGAGTTACAAGGCGCACAAACCCTTGTTTTTAAACCCGACAGCAGCGACAGCCTCCGATTTTTTTTATCGGAGCTATAGCGAATGGCGGGACTAAAAACCGCCAAGAACCACAAGCCGTTCATTTTCTAATTGTAGTTGTGCAGTCAGATCTTACCATCTGACTATAGATTAATTTAAAAAAAGAACTTCAGTGTAGGATGACAACACCCGACACCACAAATAAATGTAGTGAAAAGGCAAGACTACACAAGAAAAAAAGACCCTTCGACTACGCTCAGGGTGACAAACCGTGTAAAAACTAATCATCCAATCCTTTACCATTCAAAATCTGCGGCATATATTTCTCCACCCTGGCTTCGCGGGTTTTGGGCTGCTTAGCAGACGAAAAATACAAAAGATATCCGCGCTGTCGCCCTGGTGTCAAGGCTTCGAAAGCTACTTTTAAATCCGGAATTTGGTCCAGTTTGGTTTGAAACTCCGCCGGAATTGCATATTCAGTCGTTTTCTTTAATTCAACTTTCAATCCGGCTTTTTCTACCTCAATGGCTTCCAAAATATAGGCTTTTAAAATTGGCTTCATTTCTACAATCTGTAATGCATTGGTAAAGCGGATCTGCCTTGATGATTGAACATTCTCCGTTTGCTGGATCAAGATAGCTTCCTTATCTTTCAATAAAGCGCCTTTAAAAAATAAAAAAGCACAGTATTCTTTAAAATCGTGTATTAAAACGATATTGTTTCCATTAAGCGTGTAACACGGACAGCCCCATTTCAATTCTTCGGTAAGTCCGCAATCGAGGGCAATTGTTCTTAATAAGTTTACTGCCTCCTGCCACTTTTTGGCTTTGTTAAAATAAAAATCAACTTTTGGATTCATCTTATTTACGGATTAGTTGAAACAATTCTTCTTTCAGCAGGTCTGAAATACCACGAAAGTACGGTTAACATCAATAATAACATCGGCCCGAAATATGCCGAAAAACTCTGATCGGCCACCGAAATATGCGAAAAAACAGCACCAGACATGGCAAAGAAAAAACCTGCATAAGCCCATTCTTTGAGTAAAGTAAATTTAGGAATAAGCACAGCAATAACCCCCAGAATTTTCCAAATACCTAATAGCGTGAGAAAATAAACCGGATAACCCAATTGCTTAAAAAGTGCAACTTCTTCTTTCATTTTCAGTAACTGTACAATACCGGTTGATAACATGCCCAGGGAAAGCCAAACGGTGGCGATCCAATAGATAATTTTGTTTCTCTTTGTCATGGTTTTTTATTTTAATTGAGTAACAATATTTTGCAAACGGTTATGCGCCATGTTAATGCCCTGGGCAAAAGGTAACGAGAGAATCTGGTCTCTCAATCCAACCGATTTATATATCACATGCATGGTGAGCTTGCTCCTGTCATTGCTTAGTTTTTCGAAAGTTAAAAATTCAAGCTGCGCGGCAAATGGTGTATTTTCCATTTCGAATGTCCTCGTAATTTTTTCTTCGGGTACAAATTCATGGATTACACCACTGGCCACAAAAGCTACGTTCCCTTTATTATCCGAAGTTTCGAAAGCATAACTGCCGTGTTTTTTATTTTCGAGTTTCAGCACTTTCGTCCCCATCCATTGCGCTACAATTTCGGGTTCTACATAAGCTTTAAAAAGCAATTCAACAGGCAGGTCAAACTCCCTGGTAATCACAATTTCCTGTTTGCCATTTTCAGCATCAATTTTTGTTTTCTGCTCCATTTGGTTTTATTTGCTTGGTTTATAATTTTTCATGATATCTTCCAGTTTGTTAAACCTATCGTCCCACATCTGGCGGAAAGGTTCGATAAAATCAGCTATTTCTTTCATTTTTTTGGCGTTGGTGTGGTAATGCACTTCCCTCCCGTTCTGTTTCTGCTCCAGTAATTCGCACTCGGTCAAAATCTGCAGGTGTTTAGAAACTGTTGGTCTGGCCGTATCGAAATTTGCGGCTATAGCGCCAGCCGTCATCGATTGTGTGGCTACCAACACCAATATGGCCCTGCGGGTGGGGTCGGCAATAGCCTGAAATACATCTCTTCTTAAATTCATTATGTAGTTAAATGACTACAAATATAAGTGTAGTCATTTAACTACGCAAATTTTTAAGGTTTTTTTTTTGCGAAGGTGTGGTGTGCGCAATATGTCGTATACGCACCGTCAGAAAGTCGTTTTTCTCCCTGTTAATTTCACTTTTTAACCTCCATATTTGTTTTAAGCAACAGTGGAGCAGTAAACACTTAAAAAACGGGCGAACCGAAAAGCCACAAGAGTAGGAATAATAAAGATCTATTTTATGTCTGACAATAAAGTTTCATTACACAGGATTATCAAGGCATCACCAGAAAAATTATACCGTGCTTTTACCGACAATACTGCAATTGCGGCATGGTTACCACCTTATGGCTTTCTTTGCACTGTTCACGAACGCAAGGTAGGGTTAGGAATTACTTATAAAATGTCGTTCCAGAATTTTACTACCGGAAACAGCCACGGCTGGACCGGAGAGTTTCTGGAAATAAAGCCCAACGAATTTTTAAAGTATACCGATAAATTTGATGATCCGAACCTTCCGGGCGGAATGATTACTTCTGTATGGTTTAATAAAACCATAGTGGGTACCGAGCTAACGGTAGTACAGGAAAATATACCTGCAGTAATACCGGCCGAAATGTGTTACCTGGGTTGGCAGGAATCTATCGAAAAACTGATTAAACTGGTAGAACCTGAAATGCCTGATGCTTAACCTGCTACAGATAGCTTAATGATTCTCACACTTTTAATAAAGTAAAGTCGTGCATTTTTGCATGGCTTTTTTTTACGGCACTATTTTTTTTGCTCTACTAACACAATGATTATCAACACTAAACAATTTGCCAGCAGTAAACGTCTATATTATAATAACTAAAATTTAATGATATGACCACACAAGAAGTTGCTGACCAATTGGTACAGCTTTGCCGTGAAGGCAAAAACGATCAGGCGATTGAAGAACTCTACGCTGATAACGTGGTGAGCAGGGAGCCGAAGGGATCGGACATGGAACTGACTGAAGGTAAAGCCGCAGTAAAAAACAAAACGTTACGATGGGAAGAGAGCGTGCAGGAAATCCATAATGCATCGCTTTCTGACCCGATTGTTGCCGAGCATCATTTTTCTTTAGTCATGGATATTGATGCCACCTATAAAGAGCATGGAAGAATGAAAATGAGCGAGATCTGCGTTTACGAAGTAAAAGACGGTAAAATCGTCGCCGACGAGTTCTTTTATCGGATGGGATAAAAAGACAGCGCTCCGGATGTTCCGAAGCGCTGCTTTATTGAATGACCTAAAATGCCTTCATTTACTTAAAATCGGGCACAGGGAACAAATACCCGCCAAATAAGATATAGGCCCATAACAACGTCCAGAAGATGTTAAAAATCTGGGCTGTAACAAAAGTAAATGCCGGCCGGCCACCCTGCAGTTTTACCAGTGATGAAAACTTGGCTTCCATACCAATCGAAATAAAAGCAATGGCGAACCAAACGGTACGCAATCCGTTTAAGGTTGGCGCCACACTTTTTGCAGTTGCAGGCGATAATAAGAAAGAAAACACCAGTGATGCAGCAACAAATCCCAATACAAATTTCGGGAAACGTTCCCATACGATTTTAAGTCCCGGACTTTCTGCTTTAACCAAAACCTCACCATTTTCGCCTTTTGGTTTTTTATAAGCCCACCAGATGGCGATAAAAAATGCGGCTACACCGATAAAAACATTTTGCGAGAATTTAGCAATTACCCCGGCTTTAACCGCAATTGGTCCAACCAAATCCCCTGCTGCTGTAACTGTTGCAGTAGTATCTAATGTTCCGCCCAGCCAGGCGCCACCAATTACATCCGGAATGTGGAAATACCTCACGGCCCAGGGCTGGATAATCATCATGGGGATGGCCATAATCAACACCAATGTGGTTACGTAAGATAATTTACGTTTATCGCCGTTAATGGCCCCTGCTGCAACTATTGCTGCTGAAACACCACAAATGGATACTGCAGATGCTAAAATCACACCAAATTCATCATCCACTTTCAGCCTGCGGCTTAACCATAGGGAGAAAAACCATACTGCCGTTACCACGATAACCGCCTGCACAATTCCGGGTAAACCTGCTTTGATTAAATCGGCCGATAAAATGGTGGTTCCTAAAATTACCAGACCGGTTTTAATATAAAATTCAGACCGTACGGCTTCTTTTAACCATTCGGGTAGTTTTATTACGTTCCCTAAAAAGATCCCGATTAGCAAAGCAAAAACCACATATTCCAGTCCGAAATACGATACACTTTTATTGCCGCCAATGATGAAAGAGATAATGGCAAAAAAGTAGATCAGCGAAAAACCTGTGGCAAACCTCGCTACGTTACCACCAGAAAGGCCGATGGCTGTGGATGCAAGTGCCAGAAAAATCACACCAGTTTCTAAAATGAGTAATAAATTTGAACCTGAAAGGATTTTACCAAAAAGATCGTCGGAAGTAGCCCATTTATAAGCAGGTAAAGTAATGGTTGTGCCGTTATTGGTTAAATAAAGTACGGTGGCAATAATAATTGTTCCTAAAATTACCGCCCACCAATCTTCGGTAAGCGATTGTAAAAATGTTTTTTTATCGGATGTTATTCCGGCATCTGTTAAAGCTCCCGTAGTGCCTGAAGCATTGTTTTGTGTTGACATCGTTTTTTCTTTGTGGTTATCTGATTTTTATGTTGAAAATATCTTTTAATACTCTTTTTCCGGCATTGTAGCCGCACATTCCGTGTACGCCACCACCCGGCGGAGTGGATGAAGAGCAGATGTATAATCCTTTAGCCGAGGTTTTATATGGCGACCACCTTAAAGCCGGACGGGTAAATAATTGCCCAAGGTCTAGTATTCCACCATTAATATCGCCGCCGATATAGTTACGGTTATGCGCTTCCATCTGTTCGGTATTCATGGTGTGTTTGGCCAAAATCTGATCTTTAAAACCAGGTGCAAAACGCTCCACCTGATTTTCGATTAGGGTTGTCATATCCTGTTTTGATCCGTTTGGAACATGGCAGTAAGCCCAGGCTGTTTGTTTTCCTTCGGGTGCACGCGATGGGTCGAACAAACTCTGCTGTGCCAAAAGCACATAAGGTTTTTCGGCCTGCTGGCCTTTACTGGTCATGAGTTCACCTGCGGCTATCTCTTCGAAAGTATTGCCCAGATGTATGGTACCCGCCCCCCGGCATTCTTCGGCAATAAATGGAATCGGACCATCCAATGCCCAATCTACCTTAAACACACCCATACCATAACGGTAACGTTCGAGTTGCCATTTGTAAATACTGGAGAATTTATGCCCGGCAATTTGTAATAACTGTTTCGGGGTAACATCAAAAAGCACCGCATGGGCAGAAGGCAATTGATCTAAAGAAGTTACAAAGATTCCGGTTTCGATTTTCCCGCCAAGCGATTTAAAATAACCGGCCAATGCTTCTGCAATAAATTTTGATCCGCCTTTGGGTATCGGCCAGCCTTTAAGGTGTCCACCAGCCAATAATACCAAACCAATGGCTGTAGTGCTTAAATTGCTTAAAGGTTGTATGGCATGTGCCGCCATCCCGCCAAAAAGCCCGCGGGCATGTTTTTCTTTAAAACGTTTAACAAAACCTGTAGCGCTGGTTAATGCTTTTAGGCCAAAACCTGCCATTGCCAATGGGTGTTTGGGGAAATGTAAAGGTCCTAATGCATCTTTATCAATCAACGGCCATGCAGTGGTGATATTTTCCATTAAGGAAGTATAGGTTTTTGCATCGCCACCCAAATAATCAGCTGTTTTATGGATAGAATGATCCAGTATAGCAGCGGTACCATCATCAAAAGGATGTGCCGCAGCCAAAACAGGCTGTAAATATTCCAAGCCAAAATCTGCCAGTGGCAATGTTTTAAAAAACGGCGAAGCCAGTGCCATCGGGTGGATGGCCGAGCATACATCGTGCGTAAAACCGGGCAAAGTGAGTTCGGCCGAGCTCAATCCGCCCCCAATTACATCTTTACCTTCTATAATTAAAACGGAAAGTCCCTGTTGCTGCAAAAGGATGGCCGCAGCCAATCCGTTTGGCCCTGATCCTACTACAATTGCATCATAATCCCGTTTTTCTAGTTTCATCTGGTTATTTTATGGTTTCCGGTTTAAATAAAACGGTCCCGTCATTTTTAATCTGCCATGCAGTGATGGGGTTCATGTGGTATCCGCCCAGGTTTACTCCACGGGCCTCTGCCAATTGTGCCAAAGTTGGCTGTAAATAGCCGGTTTCGTCGGTCACACGGCTTAATATTTCTGTTGCTTCACCCTTCCAGTCCCACAAATACCTGAAATAGGTATGTGCCTTGCTCAATACGGGTTCCTGTAAATTAGCCAGTTGCCATGTTTTGCCGGCATCGGTACTTACTTCTACTTTTTCTACCTTTCCCCTGCCGCTCCAGGCAATTCCACGTATTTCTACCCAGCCCTTATTTACCTTTTGGGGATAAGAAGGATAGGTGATGATGGAACGCGCATCCAACTCAAAGCTAAACATTCTGATTTTATCTTTTACAGGGTAAGTATATTTTGACGTTTCTTCCCTGGTCATGTAAGGTTCTTCAGAAAGTTCGATGCGCCTTAACCACTTGATATTCATATTGCCTTCGAAACCAGGCAAAAGTAACCGGATTGGATAACCCTGCTCAGGCCGTATGGCTTCACCATTCTGGGCATAAACAATCATGGCATCATCCCAGGCTTTTGCGATGGGGATGGTACGGGTCATTATTGCTGCATCCGAACCTTCGGCCAGAAACCATTTTGCCTTATCGCTGATGCCCACTTCATTAAATAGGGTAGAGAGCATTACACCTGTCCACTCGCTCTGACTGGTAAGTCCGAGGATATCCTGTGGAGTCATTTCGGCTTTACCTGTGCGGAAATTACCGGCACATTCGATAAAACAGGTACGGGTAACAGCTGGGAACCTTTTGATATCGGCAAGGGTAAATTTCATCGGGTTATCAACCAATCCGTGAATAAGCAATTCGTGTTTTGCCGGATCGATGGTTGGAACACCGGCATGATGGCGTTCGAAATGCAAATCGGCCGGCGTTATGGTGCTGTGCAAATCCTGCAAAGGAGTACGCGAAGAAATATCGGAAGGTTTGCGTACGGGTTGCTCAAATGGTGAACGTTTCCCCAGCGGACCAGGCCCTGGACCAACAATTTTAGTCGGATCATCTGCAATTTCAGGAAGAACCGGCGTTTCAGGTTGCACTTCATCAGCAAATAACGATTGTACAGGTAAAACTGCCGCAGCAAGTACCCCTCCCAGTAAAGTTCGCCTGCTGATTTTACCAGTCGCTTTTTTCTGATCTTTGTTTCCGCGTTTTTCCATTACTTTATTTCAGGCCCTCCTTTGCGGTCATCCATAATAAACAGTTTTTTAGCCGGCATGACCACTTTATATAGGTTTTTGGCATCGAGTACCACATCTGCTTTGATAATTTTGTTGGCATTGAGCAGGTAGGCTGTTATGCTGTATACTTCATCATTGCTTAAAGAGCCGGGAAGATTGTAGGGCATGGCACGGCGCATATAATCGAACAAAGTGGTGGCATAAGGCCAGTAATTGCCAATGGTTTTGGGCTTGCTGGTAGCCGATGTATCGCCCACCAATGCGTTGCCTGGGAGTTTTACACCAGGCTTTTCGGTACCATCCACACCATGGCACATTGCACATTTTTGAGCGTACAATAACTTTCCTTTTTTTACATCGCCCTGTCCTGCCGGCAATCCTTTCCCATCGGGACGGACATCAATATCCCATGCTGCAATTTCCTGTGCGGTAGCCGGGCGACCAAAACCGAATTTAGCCGGCCGCTTTAAGCTATCCGTTAAAGGCTTTTTTCCTTGTAATGGTATAAATGCCGTTTTAAGCGACATCAATAACAACATTACAGGGCATGCGAGTATGAGTACCGTTTTTTTGTTCATCTCCTTAATATTTACCTGCGCTCAAAGTGCTTTTTGGCAATACATATTGTCGGTCGTAACGATCGAGCACGACGTAAATAGAATCTTTTCGCTCATTGATACCCGAAAGGATAACCCTCGAACCATCGGTGGTATCATACCGCAGTACCATACGATGGCGTTTTACTTCCCTTGGTTTTTCTTCAAATTCGCGGTCTCTGCGGGTAGACCATGCGGCTTTATCGATCATTTTATTTTCATCGCCGATGTGTTGCCAAGCCGTTTTACTGATCCAGTTGTCTTCTTTTGGTTTGGCTTCTTTGGCCTTGTCTGCACCTTTGCGTCCGCCCCTTAAAGCCATCACATTTTTATCCTGCAGGTACAGCACTTTATCTACGGTATCGGCATAATAATGAAATGCCCTTTGGCCACCGGCAACACCGCTGATTTCGAAAGTACGCTGGATATCGCGCATCGGGCTACCCCCTCCGTTTGATGGATCAATGAGTACTGGTCGATTGATTTTGAAGGTTAGCGTGGTCCAGTTTTCGAAAGTAGCTTCCTGCCACCGGGTAGAATCGAGCGGATTAAACGGAATAACTTCTCCGTTAATTTTAAACTCACTTACACGGTAATTTCCCCTTAGTTTTTTAACGCCAGCGGTTGCAGGCTGTTTGTAGGGATCGTATTTAAAGTTAATCACCTCGGTATAGGTAAGCACGCCGAAAAAGATCACAAAAGTGAGCACTTTTAAGGTAATGCGGGTGTATTTAAGCCATGGTTTCCGAAAATCGGGGTATACCCTGAATGGAACGGTATAACGTTCGAGAATGAGCAGGTTGTATAATTTAGGAAAATCGTCGGCAGCGATAAACAGCCCGAGCAACACAAAATAAAATGCGTACACATGTACACCGCCATCGTAAGCATAGTTTACGAAAGTGATATCACCTAGCGCAGCCGCTAAAAGTATAGCGCCAAAAGTGCTGGTTTTCCGGAAGAAAAGCATGGCACCGGCAACAATTTCGACCACACCGCCAAAAACCTGGTACCAGGGCACTACACCAACCGAAAGCCAGTATATTTTTTGTGCGGTAAAATCGCCAAAATTACTGTTGAGCAAACCCAGCGATGGGTATGGCATCTGCGTAGGGAAAAGTTTGGTAAAACCGAAGCCAATAATGCCGATTCCGGCGCGGTAACGCACCACCACCCTGATCCAGTAATAAAGAATGTGATAGGATTTGCGCTTGCGGTCAAAGGCCGTCCAGATTAATGCACCTACGAGTGCAAATACCAGTGCGATGCCCCAATCTACATAATCGGCCAGAAAACTTCTTTTGGGCGGTAAAGCTGCTCCATTTTCGTTTTTGGCTTCTGCTTTTTTGGCGCCAACTTTTTCTGCCTTATTCTTTTTGACACCATCTTTTTTAGACGATTCATCACCTGATGGTGAATCGGTAATATCACGCGAGCGCTGTCCGCCAAAAAGCGATAAAAAGCTGGGCTGGAAACGAGCAATATCGTACAGATCTCGGTAATGCGGTCGCGACCAATCTAAGGTAAATACGTTTTTATACCAATTGGCCGAAAATGGGATAGACATAGCGAGGAAGAAAATAAACAGCACGCGGAAGCCAAATTTCTTTTGCCACGACCATGGCTTTTTAGCTGCGGCCTGTTGCGCTGTTGTTTCGTTTTCTATATCCTGCTGTTTTATTTCAGACATAACATTAGCTTTTTTATAGTTTAAGTGCTTTGCGACGGCTAAGCTTTAAAGGATATTTTTTATCGATTTTGTTCAGCACCACGTAAATTGAATCGCGTTGCTGATTGGTACCCGAAAGGATGATGGTTGCACTATCAGGGCGGCTATAATTTAACCGCAACTGCTCGCCCTTGTAGTGTGGATTTTTGTTATCCAATAACAATACATGGTTTGCCGAATCGACAGTATAACTGTAATAATGCCTTCCGGCGGTACCAGCCAGTTCATAATCGCGGTCTTTATCATTTTTAAATACCTGTTCGTAATTTGCCGAATCAACAATTACTTTCCGATCGGAGCGCACACTGATGGTGGCCCATTTCTCGAATACTACATCTTTCCAACGGATCGAATCTGCGACAGCATAAGGTAACACGCGGCCATTGATCCTGAACTCGCCTACATTGTAAATACCGGCAGTTTTGGTCAAACCTTTGGTGCGTGGAAACTGATAAGGATCGTGATGAAAACCAGAATAGGTTTTAAAACCATAAAGGAAAACAAAAAAGAAAATAACCAGTGTTTTAAGCACCAAACGTAAGGTTTTGGTTTTCCCTACAAAATTTGGTTTAAAACTGTTGGGTGCGGTTGGCCGCTCGAGCGATACCAGGTTATAAATTCGCTGTGCATCGAACCAGAGCACAAAAAGCGCGAAAGTAACCAGGTAAGTGGCATATACAAATTCGCCGCCTTCGTAAGCCAGGTTGGAAATAAATACATTTCCGGTAAATACCAGGATAATTGCTGCACCGATGGTTGCTGTTTTACGGAAGAACAATAATAAACCTGCAAGGATTTCTATTGCGCCTAAAAATGACTCGTAAGATGGCACAATGCCCAAACTCATCGAAAATATTTTCCAGTCGGTAAAATCGCCATAACTGGTATTTAAATTACTGATAGATGGAAAAGGTGCCTGCAAAGGGAAAAATTTGATAAATCCGTAACCGATGATGCCAATGGCCAAACGGTAACGCACTACCACCCTTAACCAGTAATAAAACTGGTCATAATTGATGTCCTTATATTTCGATTTACCCCAAATTACCGCACCAATTATTGCAATTACCGCAACGATGATCCAATTGATAAAACTATCGGCACCGGGCAGAAATTTGGCTGATAAACGGCTAAGGTTAAAAATATCGCCATAGCTGATGTGAAGCCAGTTAAAGCCAAAAACTATTTTAAAAAAATCTACACTTAAAGGAATGGCCTGAAGGATAAAAAAGAGAAAGAAGAACCTGAAAATCAGCTTTTCCCTATTGGTCCATACAGGTGGCGATGGTATGTTGGTATTACTCATTGCTTTAATTTCTAAGGATTAATTTGAAGCGGTATTACCTGATTTCCGTGGTTCTTTAATCACCTGCCTTTTGGCCAGGTCGTATTTCTGGCCTGCACCAAGGAAGAAAAACGGTCCGTTTGAAGCCGTAAAATCTTCGCGGTTATTTAGCACATGTTTTTCGCCACTGTTTACAATGGTATTGTAATCGTAAATGGCCACAAATGAATGTCCGAGCACCTGCAACGTATCACGTTGTACCAAAATGGCGGTTGCCTCGTTCAGGCCAATGCCGATAAAATCAGGGGCTTTACGGATAAAATCAACCAGATCATACTGGCGGTTACGGACCAATAAATGCTGATCGATGGCCGAATATTTAAGAAAACCTAAACCCTGTGTATGGTCGCCTACCAAAACCTGTGCGCCTTTGGTATCGCCCCTCCACAGAAAAGAACCAATAATACTTGCCCCGGCCGAGCTGCCCGCAATTACTCCTCCCCTGTTCAGCACATCGATAAAAGCCTGATGCGTAAGGGTGTTGAGGTAAGAATCGGCAATGCGCCATTGGCGGCCACCTTCAAAATAAACTGCGGTTGCATTTTTTAGCGGAGCGATAAATTTCTCGCTATTGGCTTCTTTGAAATCGCTGGTGTGGAAAAGGGTTACATTTTTGATACCGGTCTGACGTTTTACTTCTTCAACCCCTTTTTTATCATAAGCTGCCGAATCGCCCGATGCGGTGGTAACCACCACCAGTACGGCTTTATCTTTACCGCCGGCCAGTTCAGTAAATTTCTCCCAGATATCGCGTTGCGAACCCACATTGCCCCCAATAATCAGCAGACTGCCTTTTTCTGGTCCATGTCTGGTATCAGATTTTTTTACGGTAATGGGCGATGATTGGGCAAAAGCCGAATAACCGAATGCGGTTAAGGCCAAAAGAAAAATGCTTAGTTTTTTCATAATCAATTTTTTAATAACCAGGGTTACGGTTTGCTCCTGCCAATTGCGGATCAACCAATGTTTCGTTATAAGGAATCGGGAAAAGATACAGGTGTTTATCAGGCAGGGCCAACACGGTTTGTGCACGGTCTGTACGTACCAGGTTAAACCAGCGATCGGCTTCGAAAGGGAACTCTACCTGACGTTCTTTTTCGAGTGCCAGTAAAATCTCACTTAACGTAGCCGCAGTAGTTGCACCAAGTCCGGCACGGCTACGAACCGAATTTAAATCGGTTTGCGCGCTGTTAGCACCAATGAGGTTGCCCTGTTGCGCCCTTGCTTCTGAACGGATCAGGTATAATTCGGCAATGCGGATAACGTAAGCCGGATCGGTACCCAATGGATTACGGTAATATAATTTTCCATACCATAAATTGCCCGGAGGCGCTGTTTGAGCAATTAAAGTATTACGGTTACCCCCAATAGCGGGGTTATTTAACAAAGCAACCAAAGCATCATTCGGCGACCATTCTCTACGTCCGCCCAAAGCAGGTGGCAACCACCAGTTGCTGTGTCCGTTGGTGTTCGAAGTGGTATAAGCCAGCTCCAGTACCGATTCGTTTGTGGTTACAGCATTATTGGCAAAAAAAGCGCTGTAAGGTGCCACAAGTGAATAATTTGCATTATCATTAATTACTGATGTAGCAAATTGCTCGGCCAACACCCAGTTTTTCTGGTAAAGGTAAAACCTGGCTTTAAGCGCCTGCACAGTACGCAAACTTACCCGGTTACGGCTTACGGCTGTTGGCACCAAAGTTTCGGCAGCGTTTAAATCTTTTAATACCTGTGCATAGGTATCGGCCAGGCTGCTGCGTGGAATATTGCTGTTATCTGATGAGTTATTAGTCGGTTTTAAGATCAGCTGTACACCACCCCAACCGCGTGCCAAATCGAAATAAGCCAGAGCACGCACGAAATAAGCTTCGCCAAGGTATTGGTTTTTCAACGTTGTGGTCAATAAAGGATCACTAACAGTTGGCACCTTATCAATGATATAATTGGCCTGAGATATGGTTTTGTAAATAGCCGTCCATGCCGACTGCACATAACCATTGGTAGCAGAAGTAAGGTGTTTAGTAATTTCGTTGGGATCAGACTGCGAGCCCGACCACTGAATATCTCCGGCAGATAAATAAGAAAGTGCCGGGAAGTTTGAGCCATAATAACTGTTGGCCGCCAAAAGGTTAAATAAACCATTTACGGCAGTAGCCGCAGTACCGGCATTGATAATGGCCTGATCCTGATCTACCTGCAACTGGGGCTGTACCTCCAGAAACTTTTTGCAGGAAGTAAACAGGATGATGACTGCGAATATGTATATAACTTTTTTCATGATTGATTATTCGGTTTAAAAGGTAATGTTTGCACCTATCTGGAAAGTACGTGGCACAGGTGGCGTACCTAAATCGTAGCCGAGTACGGTAGCCGATGATGATACATTGATCTCCGGATCGGGACCTTTGTATTTAGTCCACAACCAAAGGTTTGATCCACTTGCATAAATCCTGACAGAATTTATCCTGGCTTTTTTGATAAAGTCTTTCGGCAGGTTATAACCGAGGGTTACATTACTCAGGCGAAGGAAAGATCCGTCCTCAATATTACGACTGGTTGGGCTCAGGGTGTAGTTTTGTCCGTAAGCGGTTAACCTTGGCATATTGGTAATATCGCCAGGTTTCTGCCAGCGGTCTAACTGGTAAACATCCATGGCCCTGTTGGCATCGCGGGTTCCGCCACCTTCAAGAAAATAATTGTTGTTATTGTAAACCTTATTGCCATAAACAAAATTGAAGAACACCGATAAATCGAAGCCTTTATAGCTGAGGTTATTTGTTAAACCCCCGTTAAATTTCGGTAGCGCATTACCCACAGGAACAATATCGTTTGAGTTGATTACGCCATTTTTGTCGGCATCTTCGTACACGGCATTTCCGGTCTGTGGATCAACATAAAGCTGGTTGTACACATAAAAAGTATACATCGATAAACCTTGCACCATACGTTCGGCAGCATAAGCGGCAACCACTGGTGTAGGTAGTTTTTCAATTTTATTGATGTTGCGCGAAATATTAAAATTGGTACTCCATTTAAACGCACCATCGAGGTTAACACTGCTGATATTCAGTTCCAATCCTTTATTGCTCATTTCACCGGCATTGGTAAGGATAGAAGAAAAACCTTTACTCGAGGCCAGCGGCAGATTAAGCAACAGGTTGCTGGTGTATTTATCGTAAACATCACCGCTTAAAGTCAAACGGTCTTTAAAGAAACTCAAATCGAAACCGATATTGGCCTGACGGGTACTTTCCCATTTCAGGTCAGGATTGGCCAATTGCGACGGCACCGTACCCGGATTGTTCTGATAGTTGGCTCCAGCACCCCATAAACCACGCGAGGCAAAATCGTTGATCCCGTTCTGATTTCCGGTTACACCAATACTTCCGCGGAGTTTGAAGTCTGAAATTACGGCAACATCTTTCAGGAAATTTTCCTGTTTAACACGCCAGGCCAAACCTGCAGAAGGGAAATATCCCCATTGATGGTTGGCACCAAAACGCGAAGAACCATCGGCACGGATACTGAAAACTGCATAATATTTTCCACCGTAATTATAATTTAAACGGGCAAAAAATGACGACAGTGTATATTTAGATTCAGATGCAGATGAAGTGGTGTTAGCGGCAGAGGCAATCTGCTGGAACGAATCGTTCGGGAAATTGGTACCCTGCGCCAGGGTCTGGTTGGATACTGATCCCTGTAAGGAATTACCGATCAAAGCACCAAAAGTATGTTTACCGGCAACGTGGTTATAATTTAAGGTTTGCTCGTTTGTCCAGATGGTGTTATTGCTTACACTTGAGGTACCCAGGTTTTTGTTCGCAATACCCAGGTTGGTTAAACTGTTCCAGTACTGGAATTCGTTATATTGGTTATAATCAACACTCCAGCTGGTTTTGAAGGTTAAATCTTTGGTGATATTCACCTCACCATACAGGTTACTGATTAACCTGTTACTGGTGCTGTTCATATTGGTATTGTTTAGCAGCACATCAAGGTTATCAAAACCTGCCCATTTACCCGGGGTTCCATCAGCATTAAATTCTGGCAGATAAGTTGGGGTATGCAAAGCCGACTGTAAAATCCCACCCTGTGGACCATCGCCTACACGTGCATTAGTGCGGTAAGTTTGGGTAAGGATATTACTGGTTCCGATTTTTACGTAATCGTTGATTTTCTGATCGAGGTTCAGTTTAAAACTTCCCCTTCTAAAATCGTTTGTTTTAAGCGTCGCTTCCTGTTTATTTAAACCTCCGCCAATATAATAGGTGGTTTTATCGTTACCACCCGAAACAGAAACATCGTAGTTTTGCAACAGTCCGGTGCGGAAAGCTTTATTTAAACGGTCGTAGGTGTTTTGATCCTGTGGCAAACCACGTGGGGCCGGATTAGCTCTTGGAATATCAGTCAGTGCGCGGAAGGGCTGATGTTTATAAGTGGTATCAGGAGCTGTTCCTCTTGCAGCTGCAGTTGCTAAAGCTTCGGCATAAGAGTTGCGGTAAAATTCGTTAATCAGTTCGGCATGTTGTGGCCCTGTTACCAGATCCCATAATTTAGGCGCTTTTGCCACACCTACGTAAGCACTTAAACTTACTTTTGGTGCCGTATTGTATTTACCGCGCTTGGTGGTAATCAAGATTACCCCGTTTGCTGCACGGGCACCGTAAATGGCTGTTGCATCTGCATCTTTTAAAACGGTAACACTTTCTATATCATCCGGACTGATATCTGATAAAGGGTTATTGGCCTGCCCCTGGGTAGTAATACGTTGTAGCGATCCGCTGTTTACATAAACACCATCAATTACATATAAAGGATCGTTGCTGGCATTGATAGAAGTTGTACCACGGATGCGGATAAACATTCCGTCGCCAGGAACACCGGTGGAAGTGCTTACCTGCAAGCCGGGAGCTTTACCTTGAAGCTGCTCGGCAAAAGTGGCTGTTGGTTTAGCCCTTACTTCATCAACAGCAATGGTAGAAACCGAGCCTGTTAACGATTTTCTGGTCTGGGTACCGTAACCAACTACCACAACATCATTTAACTGGCTGTTTACTTCTTTTAACCGGATGGTAACTGGACTGGTGCCCACTACAATTTCTTTGGTTTCGTAACCTACAGAGCTTAAAATTAAAGTATAAGGCAATTTCTGTCCTGTAATAAAAACAAATTTACCGTCGCCGTCTGTCGAAACTACGTGTGTAACGCCTTTAATTCGCACTACAACGCCAGGCAATGGTTGTTTGGTTAAAGAGTCGATTACTGTACCTGTCAGTTTGGAATTAATCAGTGGCGGAGGCTCAACCTGGGCAAAAATTTTAAGGGGTACGGCCAGCACAGTGAGGAGCAAAATGAGGCTGGCCAATAAGAATGGTTTTTTCTTATGGAGAAATATTTCCATATTTAACGGGTTTTATGTTAATGATTCAATTCATTGGATAAAGCTGAATGGGTATCAGTGCGTGATTGGCGTTACAGAACTGATATTCCGTGATAACCGGCGAGGCTTCCTTGCCGGTTCTTTTTTGGCAATAATTTCAACACATATTTGAGGGGGCTTGGTGGTCAGGTTTTAAGGTATCATAGGTTTAACCTATAACTTTTCGGGGGAAAAATCATAATCAACAACAGCACATATTTCCATGGAAATAGATATTTAAAACAGAGCGTTTAAGATTAATATCAGAGGTAGAGGATGTTTGGGGTATTATTGTTGCATTCATGATCAGCGCAAACATATTGATAAATATTTAATCTACAAAATCCATAGACTAACTATTAATAATGTTACACGAGTTATTTTATTGAATGTTAGGGGATATTTGGTTTCATACCTCGCAGGTTTTAAAAACCTGCGAGGTATGAAGAAAATGGTTCATGACGAAACGAACCATGGCGCGGGTGTCAACGTCTGTGCTACTACCCATTGTAACTAAACCCGATTGAAGTGAACATTCCGATTCTTCATCGGAATAAAACGGAAAGCGGGATTGAAAATCCGATGAAAAGCTGAACCCTCATTTCCAAATAATATTAATCGTTTGTAAACGATAAATTATTCAATGCTCGTTAGCAGGATTTCAGACCTCGCAGGTTTTTGAAACCTGCGAGGTCTATAAAACATGCCGTTTGCGCTCGTTGTAAACGAGTGCGTAAATAGTTAAACGATAAATTATTCAACGCCCGCTAGAAACGAGCGTAGCAAAATTTTGCCTAAATAATCCTGCTGTTAACGGCATAAGAAAGTGCTTCTACCATGTTGCTCACCCTTAAACGGTCAAAAATCCGACGTCTGTAGTATTTCACGGTATCAGGAGCAACAAATATTTTTTCAGCAATCTGGTTAATGGTTAAACCCTGCGCATGTAACCGCAATACTTCTATTTCCCTGTGGCTGAGTTTTGGTTTCTCTGATTTACGCCAGATATTATCTTTGATATCCAGCGCCCATACCTCATCGGTTCCTTGTTTATAAATAAAAATATTGCCCGCTTCCTGGTGGTTCGAAATGGAAACTATACACATCGCTTTCCACATTTTTCCTTCCGGAGATAGAAATAAAGGTGTAAGCCGGTGGTTAATCAGCATGGGCTTACCTTCCTGATTGATCAGATGGAAATCGTAAGAAATACTATATAACTTTTTCTCATTAACAGGTAATTTAGCAAAGAAATCAAAACCAGCTTCATTAATCAGGTTTAATAAAGCGAGATCTTTTTCGGGCACATTTTTGAAATAAAACGCATAGCCCAAATTAAGCACCTCGGCTGGCGAATAGCCACATAAAAACAACGGGTTTTCCGAAACATATTCGAAAGCCATCTTTTCATAATCAATTACATACACACTTTCGTAAGTCAGCCTTGCAAAAGCACTTACAGCTTCCAGATAATCGTGCTGCTGAAAGTATGCTTCATCTGATATTTTCGCGATTTTATTCTTGGTAAGCAGGCTGGAGTTGATATGATCTTTCATGTAAAGGATGGCTTAATCACAAATTTACACTAAAGTGTAGTCACTGAAAATATTTTTGTAGCCACTTTTACAGAAAATAATTTAATAATGAAAAAACCGTCTGAATTAAGATCAAACGAGCTAAATAAACGTAAAGTAACTTTCAGGGATGCCTTAATTGCATTTTTTATAGTGGGTTTATTTATTGTTTTCTCGTTATTTTTTCTTCACACAAAACTTATTTATTTATTCCTGTAGTGGTTTAACACAAATCGAATTGTATGATGTACCCTGATCTCACAAATTGCAGAAACTGCAGCCATACCGTAAACAGCAACTTTTGTGGCCAGTGTGGTCAGCCCGTAAATATTAAAAGGGTCGATTCGCACTATATCCTGCACGAAATACAGCATGTTTTACATTTCGAAAAAGGTATTTTATATACGATAAAAGAATTATTGATCAGGCCCGGACAAAACATTAAAGAATTTATCAGCGATAACCGCAGCAGATTGGTAAAACCCATATTGTTCATTATCATTACTTCTTTAATTTACACCATAATCAATCATTTCTTTCATATCGAAAAAGGATATATAGTGTATACAGGCACCGAAAAATCTGCTGTAGGCTCAATTGTTGATTGGGTGCAGAACCATTATGGTTATGGCAATATTATTATGGGCATATTTATTTCCTTTTGGCTGAAACTGTTTTTTAAAAAGTATAGCTATAACTTTTTTGAGATACTGATCCTCTTGTGCTTTGTAATGGGCGTGGGCATGTTGATTTTTTCTTTTTTTGCCATTATAGAAGGATTAACCAAATACAGCCTGATGAAAGTTTCCGGACCACTAGGAGTAGCCTACTGTACCTGGGCCATGGCCCAGTTCTTTAACAAAAAGAAAGCAGGAAGTTATATAAAAGCATTTATTGCCTATACTTTAGGCATGATTACATTTTCCATTGCTATAGGGATTTTAGGTACGTTAATTGATAATTTCACCAAATAATCAATGCATCTAATTGCTAACAGTTAGATTGAAACATACCTATTTTTTTATTACTGCTGCCATATCATCCCTGCCCCATTGTTCAATTGTTTTGATCAGTGGAAGGAGCGAAAGTCCGTAGGGTGTAATTTTATATTCAACACGTGGCGGTATTTCAGGGAACACAGTACGCGCTATAATGTGGTCTTCTTCCAGTTCTTTAAGCAGGTTTACCAACGTTTGTTTACTAATGGTTGGGATACCTTTTTTCAACAAGCTAAAACGGTTGCAGTTTAGGCTGATGGCATAAATAATCAGCACTTTCCATTTGCCGCCAATTTTATTCAAAAAGTGTGTTACCCCACAATTATTAGGGTTAAAATCTTTGTTCTTTCTTTTATTTGCCATTGGTCTAAAATGATGTACTAAGCACAATATTTACGACTATTCCGGATAGGAACCGAAGGTAGTAAATTTGTTCATACTTAATATACAACCATTTAAAGGATTAAAACTATGACACCAGCAGAAATTAAAGAGCATATTTTAGGAGAATGGATAAGCATCGCATTCGAGATCCGTCCGAGTAGCCTTAAAAACGAAGATGGCTCACTTAAACCTTTTTACCTGAAAAGGAAGTTTAGTTATCTAGCAAACGACAAATTTGAACTCGAAATCATCAATTCGGCAGATCCTTATGGCGAAACACCATTATCTAAAATAGAACTTAAGGGACACATGGTATGGCAGGGAGAACACCCTATTGCTGCCGGCGCCCAAAAGGTAAAGTTTATCGCCGATGAGGGCTACCAGGTTACTGCACTTAATCAGCCCTTTGCCGATCTGCTCAATAAAATTGCACTTAACGGCTACGAACATTGGGAAGTAAATAAAACACAGGATATCCTTAAAAAAACATTTGCACCGTTTGGGTTGGCAGAAGGACAAGTATTTGCCGAATATGATCTGATATACCCATTGGATAATCTTTTGTTCTGGGGTGCAAGAAATGTTGATGGACGAGGTTTTGATACAGAAGAAAACAGGCCAAGCAATCTTCAGATACCTTTGATCAGAAATTAAAATTTCTTTTAATGAAATAGATGCGGATAAAATGGTTATCCGCATTATACTTGTGCCTCATTTCAGGCAATTCTAGCCTATTTACTAAAACGTTTTAAATCCTTGTAAAAGGCTAATTTCAACTATAATAAATCATTAGTTCATGATAATTTTTATATTTTTGATATCAACGATAAACCTTTAACGCTTTCATCAATGGTCAAAAATTTCACTGCAATTCTATCTTTATTTCTTGTATCTGTAATCACATTAACAGCTTGTTCGCAACATAAGCCATCGGTACAGGAAGACATCCGTTTTCTGACAACTGTTGTAAAAACCAATCTCAAACAAAAGTACTTTGATAAAAAGAAAGCCGATAAGCTGGTCAAAAAAGTAACAGAAATGGAGCGCGAAAAGTTATTTGAAAACGTATCGGTACAGGTTGCAGCAAAAATGATTACAGATATGCTCCGTAAAGAAACAAGCGATAAACATTTTAACGTAATTGCGTATACCATCGAGCCTCAAACTGAAACTAAACCACAGTCTCAGCCACAAAAACAACCACCCTTTACGGCAGGTATTACCAGCATTAAGATTTTGAAGAACAATATTGGATACATCAAGTGGGATGCCTGTATTGCCGGAGAAGAAGCATTTAAAAAAATTCGGAGCGCACTGGATTCAGTAGCAGGGTGTAAGCAGATAATCTTCGACATTACCGAAAACCCTGGTGGAGATGGCGCCAGCAGTGCCTTTATCAATCAGTTTTTTTATGAATCAAAAGATTATCAAACGCTTCTGATCAAAAAATGTACGGACGAAACCAACTGGCATCAGAGCGAAGTAATTTTCAATTATTCGCAGGGACCTAAATTCTTTAACACACCTTTGTATATTATTCTCTCTGAAAAAACCTTTTCGGCAGCCGAATATTTTGCTTTTACTGCAAAAGAAATGAAAAGGGCAACTATTTTAGGAAAAACCACTGCCGGGGCAGGAAACCCAGGCAATAGTATGAATGCTTATTTGCCAGGCTCTGATAACGTGGTTTGGATGTTTACACCAAACTGCCAAATCACCACTCGTGCAGGACATTCGTTAGAAGGTGTTGGTGTTAAACCCGATGTAGAACTTACAAGTAACAACTGGGTTGATGAAACAGTTGATTACATATTAAGCAAAGGAAATAAATAGATTTCTTGCTGCTGCCCTCAGGTTGAATTTATGGCCCGGTAAGAAGTATAAAAAAAAAGCTTCCAAAGAATGTCGTAAGGCTTCAATTATGCTCCTTCTGCAGGGCTCCCCGATGTGAAATCGGGATAAACTTCTCGCCCAAAAACAGTCTTTAAACAAAAAACCACAACTTTCGTTGTGGCTTTTGAAGCTCCTTCTGCTGGGCTCCCCGATGTAAAATCGGGATAAACTTCTCGCCCAAAAACAGTCTTTAAACAAAAAACCACAACTTTCGTTGTGGCTTTTGAAGCTCCTTCTGCTGGGCTCCCCGATGTAAAATCGGGATAAACTTCTCGCCCAAAAACAGTCTTTAAACAAAAAACCACAACTTTCGTTGTGGCTTTTGAAGCTCCTTCTGCTGGGCTCCCCGATGTAAAATCGGGATAAACTTCTCGCCCAAAAACAGTCTTTAAACAAAAAGCCACAACTTTCGTTGTGGCTTTTGAAGCTCCTTCTGCTGGGCTCGAACCAGCGACCCTCTGATTAACAGTCAGATGCTCTAACCGGCTGAGCTAAGAAGGAATCCGGCTGTCCAAAAAAACAGGCTTTTTAAGNGGCTGAGCTAAGAAGGAATCCGGCTGTCCAAAAAAACAGGCTTTTTAAGCTTTTCAGCAAATATCCGCTTGTTCGTTTTGGGAATGCAATATTAGGGCTTTTAAATTATTTATGCAATATTTGCAGTGAAAAAATTTAGAAAAAAAATTAATACAAAGATATGAGCCTGATAATCATAGGTACTGTAGCTTTTGATGCTATTGAAACTCCTTTCGGAAAAACGGATA
Source organism: Pedobacter miscanthi (assembly GCF_003315595.1). Lineage (GTDB taxonomy): Bacteria > Bacteroidota > Bacteroidia > Sphingobacteriales > Sphingobacteriaceae > Pedobacter > Pedobacter miscanthi. The sequence goes on from NZ_QNQU01000020.1 coordinate 115,893, forward strand.
AAATTGTTGGTGGGGCAGCAACCTACGCAAGTTTAGCTGCTTCTTACTTTTATAATAAAGCAAAAATTGTAGCAGTTGTTGGTGACGATTTCCATCAGTCAGACATCGATACCTTTACCAATCACGGCATTGATACCGAAGGATTACAGATTAAAGCAGGCGAAAAATCATTTTTCTGGTCGGGAAAATACCATAACGACATGAATAGCCGTGATACTTTAATTACTGAATTAAATGTATTGGAAAACTTCGATCCGATTATCCCTGAAAGCTATCAGGACTGCGAATACCTGATGTTGGGCAATTTAACCCCACAGGTACAGCAAACCGTAATTAAACGTCTTAAAAACCGCCCAAAACTGATCGTAATGGATACCATGAACTTCTGGATGGACATTATGATGGATGATTTACTGGAAACCATTAAACTGGTTGATGTATTAACGATTAATGATGCAGAAGCCCGTCAGTTATCAGGCGAATACTCGTTAGTTAAAGCAGCTAAAAAAATCCTTGCCATGGGGCCAAAATATTTGATTATTAAAAAAGGCGAACATGGTGCATTACTGTTCCACGAAGATCAGATTTTCTCTGCTCCTGCTTTACCTTTGGCTGAAGTATTCGATCCAACTGGTGCAGGCGATACCTTTGCAGGTGGTTTTATCGGTTATTTAGCAAAAGTGGGTACCATCAACTTCAATAACATGAAAAATGCGATCATTTATGGATCGGCACTGGCTTCTTTCTGCGTAGAAAAATTCGGAACTGAAAAGTTATTAAACTTAACCGACGAAGAAGTTGCCGCAAGGATTCAACAGTTTGTAAGCTTAAGCGCATTTACGATTGAAGCTTAGTCAGTTTTCAATTGGTAGTTTTCAGTTGACAATTGGCAATTGAAGATAAACGAACCGCAGGTTTAAGAGATGAATTTCTTCTAAACCTGCGGTTTTTTTTGCTTACACTTCGTGTAACTCGATCGTCATGCTGAATTTATTTCAGCATCCTTCATGCTATAAAGACCCTGAAATGAATCCGATATCGGGTGCACCGAAGTCGAGAACCCGAAGGCTCAGCGAAGCTAAATCTATCTCGAGATATAGATTTCTCCATTTCGCTACCAATGAAAAATTGGTACGCTACAGTCGAAATGACGATATTGAATAGTAGCAGTGACGTTTCGCCTACTAAAACCCTACCGCAGCAGGCTGCCTGTTCCTTAAATTAATCACTGTTCGGCTAATAACCGGTTGCAGGGCAATCAGAATAATTGATAGTAAACAAAGCACCGCAATCCATTCATAATAACTTACACAGAACTGTAGAAATGTTTGCTTTTGCACAGCTTTATTGAGCAAGCCAATTGCCGCCTTACCAGCTTCATCGTGGGGCATGCCCTTGCTGCTTAATAGCGATTGATACATTTTTAACCTATCCGGCAGGTTAAAATCGAGCAATGTTAGATTGCTCCGTAAATCATCATTATGTTTTCCTTTAAAGTATAGCTGATAGAAATTAATAAAGGCTAAACTCAGGCTAAAAGTCGAAAAACGCACAAAAATGCCCACAGAAGATGCCGACTGGCTCATATTTTCGGGTACCGACGACATAATAAACATCACAATGGGCGACATTACCATCCCAGCACCCAAACCCTGCATAAATAACGGCAGGTAGAAATTAACTGTTCCGGCTTCGGTAGCGAACAACTGGCACATCCACAAAAAGAATACAAAAAGGAATATAAAACCCATTACCCAAAGCACCCTTAAATGTTTTTGGCGCACCATAAAGCGGATGGCAATGATGGAACCTGCCACTACCCCGGCGATGTTAAAAATCATCATTTCGTTGGCATGCAGCGAATCCATACCTAAAACGGTGATAAAATAAGAAGAAGTTAAGCCGAAAGCACCGCGGATAATGTAGAGGATTACTAAAAAAACAATCCCGATGGCAAAATTCCTCGATTTAAACACCGCCAGATCAACTGCAGGTCTTTTCAATGTACGCTGCCGTGCTATCGAAACCGCAAACAGAAATAAAATGGCCAATATGGAATAAACAATGCTTTCGTCATCAAGCCAATCGTATTCCTGCCCATAAACCAATACGTAAGCAATTAGCACCAACATGGTCGAAAAAAGCACAAAACTCATCCAATCTATTTTATAGAGTGGTGTTTTACGTAAAACATGTACCCGGTTCATTACACTGAAAAGCAGAATGGCACTTGGTAAAAAGCAGAAAATAATGGCCTTATAAACCACATTATATTCATAATTTTCTACAATGGGTACCGAAAATAATGCAGTAAGTGGCGATACACAAAGGATCATACCATAAAAAATGGTATAACCGGTTTCTTTTGCATGTTCTGATTTTAAGCGGCTAAAAAGCAGATTCAGCGAAATGCTTGTTAAACCACAGTTTACAATTCCCTGTAAAAATCGAAGCGTAAAAATGAGCCATATTTCGCGCGTATGGTAACACCAATAGGCAATCAGGATTTCTAAAATAATACAGATCAGCAGGTAATCTTTGGTAACCACCCGGGCAAAAAACCGCCGCTCTACTACGGCAAAACTGGCTACGGCTGCGTAAAACATCAACATCGAAAACTGGATGTCGGAGGCACTGGCCCCATAATAACCCGCCGCAGCGGTACCATCAGCGGTAGATAGTGCAAAAAGCAATACGGATGATAGAAGCACTGCAAAAATGCTCAATATCACCAGCCATTCAGGTACTTTTGTTTTAAATATCGGCAAACGATCAGTCATTTTTTTTCACTTTAACAATGGCGCTCATGCCCGCACTTAAAGCATCAATCCCTTTATCCTGCTTATCCAGGCGGATACGTACGGGAATTCTTTGTGCAATTTTCACGAAATTTCCGGTCGAATTATCTGGGGGCAATAAAGAAAACCGCGAACCTGTTGCACCGGAAAGGGATTCTATTTCACCCTGAAATGACTGCCCGGGGAAAGCATCTACTTCTACATTTACCTTTTCACCAACATGCATCCTGGCAATTTGCGTTTCCTTAAAATTGGCCACTACCCATTTCCCGGCGCTGCGATCAACCAGATAGGCGATAGTTTGGCCGGTTTGAACCAATTGCCCCACCTGTATCGTTCTTCTGCCCATTTTGCCATCGTAAGGTGCTACAATAACTGTGTAAGAAGTATTTAGGTTATTTCTTTTTACTACTGCCGTTCTTCTTTTTATTTCAGATGCCAGTACTTCGCGCTGCGCTTTAATATCGTTCGTTCTCGAAATGGCTGTTGCATAATCTTCTTTGGCAGCCAGGTAGTCGGCCTGTGCCACCTGCAATAAACTTTCTATCGTTTCTAACTGCTGGCGTGTAGCCGATTCTGCATCGAACAGTTTTTTATAGCGGTTATATTCTGTTTGCTGTTTCCAGAGTTTTGCTTTTGCCGCTGCAATTTTAGCTGCAGCAACCAATGCGGTACTCTGTGCGGTTTTAATGTTACTTTGCTGTACCGAAACCTGTGCTTTAGCATTCAACAACGAAGCCGAAGCCTCATCCTGCTGTACGGTATAATCATCATCATCAATAAGTACCAGTGTATCACCTTTTTTCACTTCCTGGTTTTCTTCAAATTTTACTGCTTTAATATAACCGCTTACCCTTGCCGTTACGGGATTAATGTACTCATCCACCTGCGCATCGTTGGTTTCTTCAAATTTCATGTAGCCGAAAAGTGTTTTTCCTCCCCATACCATCAGTACTACTAAAACGATGAGCGCGATGATGGTGGTAATTCTACTGATAATTTTATCGGCTTTGCTTTGTTTCTGTGTGTTCATTTTATAAATTTCCTACGGCTTTTTGTAATTGATAATATTGCATTTTGGCATTCACTTTTGCAGTGGTAAGTTCGAACCTCGATTGCAGTAACTGGGTTTCGGCATCAAGCAGATCGGTTAAAAGCGACAACTGGTTGAAATAGGTATTCTGCACAATGCGGTAACTTTCTGCAGCCTGTTTAATGTTCTCTTCGGCCAAGGTGATGCGCTGCACCGATTCTTTGTAGCGGATATAATTTTCCTGCACTTCCTGGCGGATATGATCTTTCACATCTTCATCTTCTATTTCCTGCTGATGTACTTTAATTTCCGCTTCTTTTACTTTATGCTGATTGGTGTACCACGATGAAATCGGAATTTTAATCTTAAGCCCCACCATACCATTACTGTAAAGCGAAAGTGCATAAGGGTAAAACTGGATCTGCGGATAGGCAAAAGCATATTCACCGAAGAAACCCAGAGAAGGCATGATGTTCGACTTTACATTTTTAAGTTTCAGTTTAGCTAATGCCTGCTCTTTTTCCGAAATCTGAATCTTATACGACGATATTTTTGCATCATTAAAATATTCATCAACCTGTTTTAAGGCAATAGCATCTGTTTCCTGGTCTGAGATCTGTGGATTTAAAGGCGCATCATCTGCCCTACCGATCAAGATATTGAGTTTCTGTTTGGCAATGCCGATACTGTTTTCGATTTCGGTAAGCAACATCTTTTGTTTCGAAAGACGTAATTCGGCCCTTAACACATCACTTTTTAATATCGTACCGTTTTTATAGAGCTGGTTAATTTCAGCCAATTGCTTTTCGCGGTCGCGGATGTCCTGCTCCAATAAAGCCCTGTAAGAAATATTGCGGAATACATCATAAAAATAAACGGCAGCCGTATAATGGATTTCCTGCTTGCTCTGGCTTTTTTGGATTCTGCTCAATTCACTTTCTACTTTCGAAGCATTAATTTCGATAGTGGTTTTTCCGCCGTTATAGATATTGAAATAAGCATCGGCACCGGCTTTATAATAAGTAGGCGCAACAGGAAACTGGCTTGGGGTATGGAACAACCCGTTTTCGTAAATGGGTAAGGGAAAAACGTGTGCATAAAGGCCTTCGGCAGCAATTTCAGGCAATCTTTCTGCCTTACTTACTTTTACATGTACATCGGTTGCCTGCACATTAAGCCCCTGCATCTGCATCTTTTTATTGTTGCTATCGGCCAGTGCCCAAACCTGGCTGATGGTAAAATTACTTTGATCAGGAATGGCCTGTGCATGTACAAAAACTGATGATAAAAGAAAGCCTATACCTAGCAAAAACATTCTTTTACGCTTTAAAAAAATCATATCTGTTAATTAATGATGCAAATTTCGCTACAGATTTGTTACTTTGTTTTATCTAAACTGACAGATATTTATTCAAACCAGCCAAATGATAAAAGTTAGCAACGAAGACTTTTTATTTGCAATCGACGAAAAACCAGAAACCATGTATGTTTGGCATAGCAGGTTCGAAGACCGATTTCAGGATCATAGCCATTTAAAGGGGCAGCTTACTTATGTAGAAGGCGGCATTATTTTTTTATACACTAAAGAGAAATCTTACTTTTTGCCTGCCCGGCACTACGTCTGGATCCCCGCCGGGGTAGAGCACCATTTGCAACACCGCTACCATGCCGCCATAGTGCGGAACATCTATTTCGATAGCACAACCGACGATGAAAACCCATTTTATAAAAAGATTGGCATTTATCCAGTAAATAACCTTTTGCTCGAAATGTTCCTCTTTTCTGAGCGCTGGAACGGGAATATTACCCCCAAAACGCATGAATACGATTTTTTAAATACACTAAAAAATATTCTGCCGGTAGTGAGCGAACATCCGCTGCCTATTGCACTCCCTACTACTGAAAACATGAGGTTGCGCCCTGTATTGCGGCATATTGTAGATGGACTAGCCGATGATGGTATGAGTTTAGAAAGTGTGGGTAAGGCTATGGGATTTAGCGAACGTACGCTTTCGCGGTTATTTCAATCGGCTTTGGATACTTCCTTTTTCCAGTATCTGAAACTGGCGCGGATGATTAAAGCAATGGAAAAATTACTGGAAAGTGATGCCACCATTAGCGAAGTGGCCTATCAGGTGGGTTATAACAGTATTTCCTCTTTCAGTAATACTTTTTATAAAATGGTAGGCAAACGGCCGTCTGAATTTAAGGAGTTAAAACAAGCTACGCTCACTAAAATGAACCTGGTTTAACCAACACGGCAATGGGCGTAAATTTTTCAAAAACGGCTTCGGTATGAGGTGCGTCGGGCAGTTCGTCGGTTAAATCCTGTCCGGCCCAATGTTCGTAATGTTTACCGTTGCGCCATAACCTGCTATCCGTCATATCGTAAATTAGCCCTTTATAAGCTACCCAGATCTGGGGCTTATCTTGTCCGTTGCGTAATGCGAGCTGTTGTTTGGTATAAGTGGGTAAATCCATCGATATTAATTTCGGGTTGAAGATAGAAAAATTTAAGAAGACAGTCTCTCTAGAGATACCGTCATTTCGAGCGGAGTGCAAGGCAGTCGAGAATCCGAAGGCTCAGCGAAGCTAAATCTATTGAGCACAGATCTCTTCGTTCCGCAAAGGCTCCAGTCGAGATGACGAATTTTATTGGGTTCGAAGCGCAAAACCGTTCTTTATAAACCCGATTGCAGTGGTAGCTGCCGGCTTCACGCCGGCACTACAAACGAAAAGCGGGACCGCAGCCCCCCAAAAACTACCGTACGTTGATTTTCTAAAAAAAGATTATCCTTCGACTACGCACAGGATGACATCTTTTTAGGGATAAAATCTATTGTTTTCTAACCTAAATCTTCTTTTTTAACACCCCTGTTTTTAAAGACTTCATAAAGGAAAACATTCATCAATAACAAACTCATGAGATAAAAATGATCTTCGAAAGGGATGCTGCCCACCCTAAATCCTATATTTTCTTTGTTGTTGTACATCACCACCGGAATAGCCGTTAAAAATCCATTCACGATATAAAAAGGAATAAGCGAAACGAAATAGGCCCGGTAAAATTTGTACATAAACCTGAATTTTACATTTACATATTCTACATAACCCAATACCAAAAGCAAAAAACCGAAGTTGATAAATGTGTACCACTTACTGTAACCAAAAAACAACATGGCGACACACAAACCCAGAAATAAATTGCTCAACGCCAGACTATATTTCTGCAGATGGTTTTTAGGGAAATAAACATTTAAACACTCGTAAATAAACACACAGGCGTAGGGAACGGTTAAAAAGAACAGCATTTCTTCTAAAGGAAGCCCCATTAAGTTTATACCGATCAAATAATCGGGATTGAACGACCATACGTTAAGCTTGGTAAACAGCATATCCCAGACTAAAAACACCACTCCAGTGGCTAGTATTGCGAGGAATATAAATTTCCATTTGCTAAAGAAATGCACCTTTTTATCAAATGACAAAAGCAGCGGAAAGAGGATAACGGCAAGGTTGATCAGTAAATAGGTATAATGCATTTTAGAGGTGTTTATTTAAGATTTTAATTTCTGCCGGGGTACATTTTTTACTGTCGATCATAAATTTGGCCACATTTTTAACCAGTTCATTATCTGCCAGACCAAAATTTTCATTTTGATAATGTTTAATAATTTCTTTTTTATCCGCGGCCAGGTCTTTACTAAACCCGAGAAATGAAGGGGTATAAAATTCAATCGAGAAACGCATAAAACGGATTTCCATATTTTCTTTATCCATATCTATCGCTTTTTGCATGGTTTTTAGCGACCGGCTTACATATTTGATCTTATTATACGGATTCCACGAATGTTTTGCCTTTAATGCTTCTAAAGTACCCGTATAGCCGGTAATCAAAGCCGTTTTATTGGGTAGCCTATCCAGTTTTGTGAATAAAGAATCAGTAAGTTTAGCGTTTTCTACCGCTTTAACCATGTTGGTTTTCAATACCGCAATTTCGTGGGTAGATAACTGGGCATAAGTAATATTAATTACTGCAAACAGCAGCAAAAATAGAATCCGTAGTTTAATCATGTTTGGCTATAAAGGTAAGAAAAGCTATTGTATTTGCTCTACTGTCATCCTGAGCGCAGCGAAGGATCCCCAAGCGATGAAATACAGCACCCTAAATTTTACCCTTACCAAGGCAAATTCGAGATGTCGGGATTGTACAGCTATTAAACAGATTCTTTGCTGCGCTCAGAATGACCAATACTTTATTAAATAAGTAATATTTATTTTTAATAATGGATCATAATTATTTCGTTTACATTTTAACCAACAAAAACAAAACTGTTGTTTACACCGGAGTAGCCAATGACCTAGAAGCAAGACTTAAGCAACACATAGATAACAAAGAAAATAAATTCGCTTTTACTTATAAATACAACTGCCACTATCTTGTTTATTACGAAGGGTTTCAATACATCGAGCATGCCATAGAACGTGAAAAGGAAATTAAGGGTTGGACAAAGCAAAAAAGAATGCCTTAATAGAACTTGAGAATAAAAACTGGGATTTTCTTAATAATACGATTATAGAAAAGATAAATATTCCTTCCCTGTGCTATCATCCTGAGCGTAGCGAAGGATCTTTAACCGATGAAACACAGCACAAAAATTGCACCTTGACCCAAGCAAATGCGCTATTGAGGATTCCGCTCTTGTGGGGCAGATCCTTCGCTGCGCTCAGGATGACAAAAACAAAAAACAAAAACAAAACGCAATAAATTTCCTTTATTTACACCATGGAGAAAAACCCCAGGATAACCGTTATTGGTGCCGGCTTTGCAGGCCTTGCTGCTGCTGCTTTACTTGCAAAAGACGGCTGCGAAGTTACCGTTATTGAAAAAAACGAAATGGCAGGTGGACGTGCCCGCACCTGGGAGAAAGATGGTTTCCTTTTTGACATGGGACCAAGCTGGTACTGGATGCCTGATGTTTTCGAAAATTATTACCAGCTCTTTGATAAAACAACTTCTGATTTTTACGAACTTAAAAGATTAAGTCCATCTTACCGCATTTATTTTGGTAAAGATGATACCCTTGACGTACCGGCCACATTAGATGATTTATACCAGTTGTTCGAAAAGTTAGAACCTGGCAGTAGTAAGAACCTGAAATCCTTTCTCGACCAGGCCAAATACAAGTATGATGTAGGCATGAATGAATATGTTTTCAAGCCTTCGCACAGTATAATGGAGTATTTCGACCCGAGGTTGGCCATCAGCGGAATAAAGCTTCAGCTTTTAGGCAATATGCGTAAACATGTGCATAAGTTGTTTAAAAATGAACGTCTGAGGAAATTACTCGAATTTCCTGTTCTGTTTTTAGGTGCTACACCGCAAAATACACCAGCGTTGTATAGCTTAATGAACTATGCCGACCTTGTTTTAGGTACCTGGTACCCAATGGGTGGCATGCACAAAATTGTTAGTGCCATGCAAAAAATAGCAGAAGAACAGGGCGTCAAGTTTATTTTCAACACCGAAGTAAAAAAAATAGCAGTTAAAAACAATATTGCCGAAGAGGTGATTACAACAAAAGGTACTTTTAAAAGTGATTTTGTTGTGGGTAATGCCGATTATCACCATATCGACCAGCATCTTTTTGAAAAACCGTACCGCAACTACAGCGAAAAATACTGGGACGAAAGAACCATGGCCCCTTCCTGCCTTTTATTTTACATCGGTTTAAATAAAAAACTGGATAACATACTACATCACAACCTGTTTTTCGACGAAAATTTCGATCAGCATGCGGAAGAAATCTATACCAAACCGCAATGGCCGGCAAAGCCATTATTTTATGCCTGCTGCCCTTCGGTTACCGATTTGGCCGTAGCACCAGAGGGTTGCGAAAACCTCTTCTTTTTGGTTCCGCTTGCACCAAATTTAAAAGATAGCGAAAGCAAAAGGGAAGAATATTTTAATTTACTGGTAGAACGCTTCAAAAACTTAACGGGAAACGACATTAAAGATCACATTCTGTTTAAACGCAGTTATGCCATGAATGATTTTGTAGCCGATTACCATGCTTTTAAAGGAAATGCGTATGGATTAGCAAACACTTTGAAACAGACAGCCTTTTTAAAACCGAAGATGAAAAGCAAAGTAACAAATTTTTTATATACGGGACAATTAACCGTTCCAGGCCCCGGAGTGCCACCTGCAATCATATCAGGGCAAGTGGTAGCAAAAGAAATAAAAAAAAAGTTAAAAAAAGCTTGACAAATTTAAAATTTCCCTTATCTTTATAACCACAAAACAAAAATACTGTATTAAAGCTTCAAAACACATAATTGTTCGGGGTTTTAATTTGTTTCGAAATAAGAGAGAAGGCGAATTGTTGAAAGAAAAAATAAGAATCAACTAACCAAATATATGATAAGCAAAAAGGCCTGAATTTTCAGGCCTTTTGCTTTTTAGCGTATTTTGGGAATAACAAAACGTCATCTCGACCGGAACGCAGTGAGCGGAGAGATCTATCTCGAGACAGATTTCTCGACTACGTTGCACTCCGCTCGAAATGACGTTCTCGAAGAATTGATCACAAACAAAAAAGGCCCAGATAAAATCTGAGCCCTTAGTTTTTCGATTGATGTATCTTAAGCCATTTCTGTGCTGGCAATTTCTTTCGAATATGTTTTTAAATATTTTTTCAGGATTCCCCTTGCCACGTGAATACGTGTTTTAACTGTTCCGATAGGAATTTCTAACATATCTGCAATTTCGTGGTATTTATATCCTTCAAAATAGCGGATAAACGGCACATAATACTCTTCAGGCAATTGCGAAAGGGCTTTATCAATATCACCCAGCACAAATTTGCTTTCGGCCTGGTTTTTAGTGGCACTATATGAAAGGTTTGCAGAAGAAATATCTTCGCTTTGTGTAATTAATGTATTGGTTTTCACTAAACGGCGGTAGTTGTTAATGAAAGTATTTTTCATAATGGTAAACAACCATCCCTTTAAGTTCGTACCCTCTTTAAACTTATTGTAATAAGTAATTGCTTTAAGCATGGTGTCTTGAACCAAATCATTTGCGTCTTCTGCGTCTTTTGTGAAATTTAAAGCATAAGATCTAAGTGATACCGAGTGATGATTAACCAGATGATTGAATTCAAATTTTGTCATGATGTTTAGCTTTAGGTAGATTAAAACAAATGAATTATTGCTTATTCTCTTAAACCTAAACAAACTTAGTACCAAAAATTTGTGGCACGGTGCCAAAACCGCAAAAGCCCCTTTTGAAGGGTTTTCGTCACAGAATATTTACTTCTCTTTCTAAAGTGACTCCAAAAGTAGACTTTACACTGTCTATAATCTGTTCAGAAAAAGCATAAACTTCCGTGCCAGTTGCACCGCCGTGGTTAACCAGAACCAGGGCCTGGTTTTTCCAGGTACCAGTATTTCCTACAATTTTGCCTTTCCAGCCGCACTGTTCGATCAGCCAGCCTGCTGCCAGTTTAATTTTATCATCAGCTGTGGGATAATGCACCACATCGGGGTGTTTAGCAACAATATCTGCAAATTCGTATTTTTCGATCACCGGGTTTTTAAAAAAACTACCTGCATTACCGATGGTGGATGGATCGGGGAGTTTGCTCACGCGGATATGCGATACTGCCTCAGAAACATCTTCGATATTCGGGTTTTCAATTCCTCTTTTCTGTAATTCGGCTTCAATTGCACCATAAGAGGTATTAATTCTGGCCTCTGATGATAAACGGAAAGTAACCGAAGTAATGATATATTGTCCTTTTAACGCCCCCTTAAAAATACTTTCGCGGTAACCGAAGTGGCAATCGGTATAAGTAAAGGTTTTAATTTCCCCGGTTTTAAGTTCAAATGCAGTACAGCTTTCAAAAACATCTTTCAACTCTACCCCATAGGCCCCAATATTTTGTATGGGCGAGGCACCAACCGTTCCGGGTATCAGGCTTAAATTTTCTACCCCCGCGAAACCTCGGGTTACGCAATATTGTACAAAATCATTCCAAACCTCTCCTGCTCCTGCAGTTACCAGTACCAGCTTATCTATTATTTGGGCCTGAAGCCCTTTAATACTGATTTTAATTACTAAACCTTCATAATCATGAGTAAACAGCACATTGCTTCCGCCACCGATAACGAAAATCTTTTGCGTTTTTACGATTTCGTTCTGAAAAAGCTCCGTCAAATCCTCTTCTTCAAATATTTCGGCAAAATAGCTGGCCTTAACATCAATGCCGAACGAATTATATGGTTTTAACGAAATATTTTCCTGAATCTGAAGCATGTTTATTTTGTGTTATGCTGCAAAAGTAAGAAAATAGTACCTGACTTATAACAGGAACAATTTATTCATAAGGCAAAAGTCTCCTGATGATGGATAATTGACTTGATGTATTCCCAGCCTTAAGGAAATGTTTATACAGGTATAAAACCTTAATCAACAAGTTTGGTTATGCCCTTATCAAAATCAAAATTCTGTATTTCACTATCTATCCTTACCCCCGAGAGTCGCCAGCCTATAAAAGCAGGCTTTGTTTTGGCAAGCTCCAACAAATGGTAACGTTCTTTTGTAAAACGGGCACTGATCAAACCTACGCTATCAGATTCAGCTTGGCTTAGGTGTTCGATCTCACTTTCTAATTTAGCCAATGTAACATCGAGTTCATTTCCCTTTTTAACACTATCATCATAAGCTTTTGGAGAGATATTATAAAGACTATCAAGCTTCGCATTTTCAAAATCGGGCTTTTGTGTACCATTTTCATATTTAGCCTCAACAAGTTTAATAGCACGATCTTTATCTGTCATTTTACCACAGGATATGATTACGGTTACTGGCAAAAGCAAACAGTATAGATAGATTTTTCTCATTTTGTAGTTTTTTAATTGGGAACAAGCATCCTGCCAAATATATTTTCTGATGTCCTAACTGAACACTTATTTCTTTTTTTCCATTTCATCAATCGTCTTTTTTATTGCCAAACCTTCTTCGCTTTCTTTTAAACGTTTTGATAATGCTCCATACAATTCAACAGGCGAACCAAAATTAGGTGCAGTGCCCGAAGAGCGGGCCAATCCATAATACATGGGCATTAAATTTTTCAATTGCATCAGTGAAATTGGTGAATCAGCATTTTGTTTAATAAAATCCAAAAGCTTTTTATCTTTAAAAGCCTCCATGGCATTATTCGACTGCTGAAGGTAAATGCCACCGCTTATTATTTTTGCTGAGCCCAGATTAAATGGATTTTCGATATCCAGTTTAATGTCTTCAAGATAAATTGATTTCAGGTTGGCACTGCCACCAACAAACCATACCTTTTGTTTAATTTTTGATTTCACATCATCCAGGGTAATGTCGCCACGTTCATCAAGAAAAACAAAACCTTTCCTGAGGAGCTTACCTTCTAAACTACACGATGCCTGGATTGTAAAATGATCACCATCCATTGGCTTAACCACAAACAGATCAGGTTTTCCTGCAACCGGTGTTTCACTTACCAGATAAGCAAATTTTGCATTCTTAGGCTTTTGAACAAGCCCTCCAACCGTAAATTTGATGGTTTGTGCATGCAACGAACCAACAAAAAGCAGCGCCAGGCAAAAGATAAGTTTTCTCATAGTTTTACATTTATAAATTAAATATAAAACTAATAATATAGTTAAAAAATATTTTATTGATTTTTAAGCAGATCGCCTTTAACAAACAACAACCCAAAAGCTTTTCCTTTACCCCTAATATCGAAAATTATAAAAATCAGTATTAAACCTAAAATATATTTTTTTGCAAATACTACTATTTGATTACCTATTAATATTTAAAAATCTTTTTTAGTTCTTTTTCTAAATCTTCGCCGCGTAAATCTCGACCAATAATCATACCTTTTGGGTCAATAAGATAATTTGCAGGAATGGCTTCAATGTTATAAATCTTCTGTGCTATATTTTTAAAATCGCTTAACTGGAGCCATGCAGCTACCTTGTCTTTTTTAATAGCTTCAACCCAGTCTGTTTTCCGTGATAATTCGTCTCTCGTTATGCTTATGATCTGAAATCCAGATTTTTTATATTTATTAAAAGCTTTAATAAGGTTAGGGTTCTCTGCCCTACAAGGCGTACACCAGCTTGCCCAAAAATCGACCAATATGTATTTCCCTTTAAAATCATTTATACTATAGATTTTGCCAGTAACATCAGGCAACGATACGTTTTTCATCATGTTACCCACCTTGAGTTGTTTTTCTAGCAATATTGTATTGATTAATTTTTTTGCTGAAGGGAGCGCCTTTATTTCAAGACTTAGAGTATTTAATAAAGAATCAATTTCTTTTGGTTCGGTTACGATTCTTGAATTGCCAAGAGGCCTATCTGCATACGCCCAAAGGGCATACAAACTTACCGGGGAATTTGCGTTTAATTTTATGGCTGGCAGATACACTTCTCTATCAAGTGCAATACCTATCGAATCTTTTATTTGCGAAATCTTTTTTTCTACATCGGCTATTTTTTGATTTTCGTAATTAACATTCTCAATCATTATTTCCGACTTTTTAGAAAAAACAGTCGAAAGCCGATCAATTTCCATTATGTTAGCTATAATCTCAGGTTTAACACCCACAATTTCAGGAACTAAATTACTGTCTATCGCAATTTCATAATTACCGGGAATTGTCCAAAATTTCGCTGATGTAACTTTTTTATTTTTCCAGTAAAAATCCATCAATAACTTTACTGGCTCCAAAAGCTCAGTTTCATAGTTCAGCACTTTATCCTTAATTATAATTGTTTCAGCTTCCCCACCTAATCTAGTCAAATCATACTTTTTCAGTACAACTTTAAATGGCTGCTCGATGAGCATGCTAAAATCCGATTTTATGGTAAGCTTCCCCTGAAAAGTTTGTTGAGCATTAACAGAAATTATAAAATTAAACAACGTTACAAACAACACAATCAAGAGTTTACTATTTAACTTTATCATCGATGCTTTTCTTTAATTTAAGCCCCTTTTTACTATTTTTTAATCTGGGAGAAAGTTCATTAAACAACTCTAACGGCGAGCCCCACATACTTTGCATCCTATCTCTACTTGACTCATCAAACATGGAGGTGATTTGTTCAACCTGATAGAAAGCTACAGGTGAATCTGAATACTTCTTTACAAAAGCTATCATTTTTCTATTTCTGGCTTTTATAGCCTCAGCCACCTCATCGCTTTGCCTTGTAAAAATACCCTTTTCAGTAATTTTAGATTCTTTGGTTTTTCCATATTCATCAATCGATAAGGTTAAATTCTCTAGTACCAGAAGCCTTGCATTCTTCCTACGACCCGTAACCCAAATTAAATTTCTAAATTTCGACAAAGCCTCTTCTTTAGAAATATTCCCTCTTTCTTCAACAAAAACACTTGCATACTGATAATCTTTTCCTTCGAGATCGAATGTCCCATTAAATTCAAATTTCCCATCAACTACAGGCATTACCATAAATATTTTCTCATCTGAAATTGGGATTTGTTGAGATAGCGTTGTTAAATAAGCGTATTTAATGCTATCTGTATTTGCAATTACTCCCTTAATCGTAAACTTAATGATTTGAGCACTGGCAGATGATGCAACAAAAACCAGAAGAATGAATAAGTACTTTTTCATATTTATCTATTTATAAAGCAAATATAAAACTAATTAATTAGTTGAAAGTATTTTATTCACTTTCTTATTAAATTCTTCCTTACAAATAACAACCCAAAAGCTTTTCCTTTTTCCTTACCTCTGTTTTTATGGTGGATTTTATGCGCCTTCCTCACAGCCTGCAGATAAGCATTGTTACTTTTAAAGGTTTTAAAGCGGCGGTGTACAAACCAATCGTGCACTACAAAATAAATAATGCCATATAAAGTAATGCCCAAACCGATAAAAAATTTATAGCCAAAACCATCGCGATCGGTATACATTAAATATAAGGAAAGCATTGCGAACAAAACCGCAAACAAATCATTCCATTCAAAAAAAGATTTAGCCTTTTGATGATGGCTTTTATGCATAAACCATAATGGGCCATGGAATAAATACTTATGTATAAACCACGAGAAACACTCCATTGCGATGATGGTAAACAGGACGATAAAAAGCTTGGTGAATATGAGCAAAATTCTTAAATGATTGGTTTGTAAAGATATATAAACAGTTAAATACTCAAAATTGTGTCATAGAATTGTAAGCTTAATGCGCTTTTGAACAAAGCTTTCATGACAAATCATTTTTTAGCACTATTTTTGACTAAAATATTAAAAAAGTCAGAAAGTAGAAAAGTAAAATGATTGTAGCCGATAAAAAGAGAGAGCAGATTATTGATGGTGCGATAAAACGCTTTATCCATTTTGGTATTGGTAAAACCACAATGAACGATATTGCAGAAGATCTCTCCGTTTCCAAACCATCGCTTTATTATTATTTCCCGGATAAAAAGCATTTAATTATCGGAGTAATAGAAAGGGTTTTTCACGATTTCTTTGAACTGATTAAAAAGAAATACAACCCTGATCTTCCGATAGAAGAAATCCTTTTTAACACCATTGATGTAAGAAATACTTTTTTCCAGAAGTATTACATGTTAAGAATTACAGAAGGTATACCCGACTTATTGAACGATGAAGTGATAAAAGGGAAACTAAAAACCTTAAAACAATCTGAGAAAGACTTTTTCGCCGAGATTTTTAGTCGGGCAAAAGAGAAAAAAGAAATCGAACATGATGATACTGCGCACATTGCAGAGCTTTACCTCGAAAGCCTGATGGGGCTTTGTACCATGTGTATTATGGAAACCGGTAAAGACCTTTTCCCAGATAAAAAAACATTTAACAAAATGACAATGAAGCAAAAAAACCTCACAACCATATTTGTAAGAGGTTTAAGGTGCGCAGATTAACGGCCTGAAGGAATTTGCCCCCGGCCGGGATATAAACTTAAATAGATAAGAACCCAAAAACAAAAAACAATACATTATGCTTAGAGTAAAAATGGTAAGGTTAATGCTCATACTCCTGATCGGTTCGGTTTTACCGCAACTGGTAGTGGCCCAGCAGCAGGTAACCTTAAAAGATGCGCTAACCTATGCGCTCCAAAACAACACCAAGGTACGCAATGCGAAACTGGATATTGAAGGTGGAAGATACAAGGTTGAGGAAGTGAGGGCGCAGGCCTTACCCCAACTTACAGGTAACGTTGGTTTAACCTATAACCCTATTATCGGACAGCTGGTTGCTAATTTCGGCGGACAAACACAAGCGATTAAATTAGGTCAGAACTGGAATTCGACTGCAGGTGTTCAACTTTCGCAGCAATTGTTCAACCAACAGGTTTTTACCGGTTTACAGGCTGCCAGATCCAGTGAGGAATATTATAACCTAACGTCTAAATTAACCGAAGAACAGATTATCGAACTGGTAGCCAATAACTACTACCAGGTTTTGGTAAACAGACAGCAGTTAAATGTTATTGATACAAATATCAAGAACGTTAAAATTGTAGAGAAGGTAATTTCGAACCAGTTTAAAAACGGCCTGGCCAGAAAAATCGATGTAGACCGGATCACGGTAAACCTAACCAACCTGAATACACAGCGCGAGCAGGTGATTAATGCGATTACACAACTGGAAAACCAGTTAAAATTTTCGATGGGGATGCCAGTTTCTACACAGATCAGCCTGCCTGCTACCGAATTAACTGAAGTAACTACGCTTCCTGTATTTACTGATTCTATCGATCTGGCAAACAGAACGGAAGTGAAACTTCTTGACAACCAGGATAAACTTTTATCACTGCAGAGAAAGGCTTACGTTGCCGAATATTATCCCTCTCTGGCTTTAACAGGTAATTATACCTACTCAAGTCAAAGTGATGGTTTCGATTTTTTAAAATCAAATGCGGCTGCAATCGGGTATGGCGCATCTGCGATTGGCTTAACTTTAAAAGTGCCAATTTTTAACGGCTTTTTAACACGTTCAAAAATCCGCCAGGCAGACGTAGATATTAAAAAAGCAAGAGAGAGCAGAAAAGAATCTGTAAATTCATTAAACCTCGCTTACGAAAATGCTAAAATCCAGTTGCGCAACAACTTAAACACCATTAAATCGCAGCGCAAAAATGCAGATCTGGCACAGGAGATTTACAAAAGTACCCAGAACAACTATAACAATGGCTTAGCCTCGTTAACCGACCTTTTGGAAACAGAAAATTCGTTAACCGAAGCACAAAACAGCTATACACAGGCTTTATTAAATTATAAGATAGCCGAAATACAACTAATTAAATCAAACGGAAATATTAAATCGCTAGTACAATAGAAATGAAAAGAGTAATTACCATCATTATCGTAGTTGTTGTTGCCCTTGGTGCAATAGCCTATGTTTTAAGCAACAATAAAAAGAAAAACGAAGAGAAAACTGCTTTCATTGCTAAAGGTGGAGGTGCGGTTGCCGTTCGTGTTGCTACAGTAGAGAAAAAGGTTGTAGATATGGATTTCGTTGCAAACGGAAACTTTGCCCCTAAACAGGAACTTAACTTCTTATCGGAAAATGCCGGTCGTGTTACCGCCATCAATGTTGATGAAGGTGATCATGTAAGCAAAGGACAGGTATTGGCCCGTATTGATGCAGAGATTATTAATACAGACAGAGAAACTGCGCAGGCATCTTACGAAAATGCAAAAAGAGACGAAGCCAGATACCAGAGTTCGTACGAAACAGGCGGTGTAACGCAGCAGCAGTTAGATCAGGCTAAATTAGCTACCAGAAATGCCAAATTGCGCCTGCAGGCTTCGCAACGTAAAGTGAGCGATGCCAATATTAAATCGCCTATTAACGGTATTGTTAACAAAAGATATATCGAAGTTGGTGCTTTTGTAACGGCACAGGGCACGCAGTTATTCGAACTGGTTGATGTTTCTAAACTGAAACTTAAAGTTAACGTAAACGAATCGCAGGTTGCCAGCTTAAAAACCGGAGATAATATCGCGATTAAATCGACCATTTTCCCTGATGAGAAATTCTCGGGCAAGGTTACTTTTATCGCTCCTAAAGCTGATGCTACTTTAAATTTCCCTATCGAAATTGAAGTAACCAACAATACCAAAAACAGCTTAAGGGCAGGTATGTACGGAACCGCAGTTTTCAACTTTCCTAAACAGGCACCGAGCATTCTTATCCCACGTACCTCTTTTGTAGGTAGTGTAAGCAGTAACCAGGTGTTTGTATACGACAGGGCGGCAAATGTGGCCAAAGTACGTAATGTGGTTGCAGGCCGTATTTTAGGCGACAATGTTGAAATTGTTGATGGCTTAAAAGAAGGTGAAACCGTGATCACCAGTGGACAGATTAACTTAGCTGAAGGTACTCCGGTAAGTATCGTAAAATAAGTTCGAGAGATTTAGTCAGCTTTAAAACGCGATACGCCAATCGCAAAACGCAATACCAAGAAAAATGAAGATAACAGATATATCTATAAAAAGGCCCTCGCTGGTGATTGTGGTGTTTACCGCACTTACCCTGCTCGGGCTATTAAGTTACTTTTCGTTGGGTTATGAATTACTTCCAAAATTCTCTAACAACGTAGTATCTATTTCGACCATCTACCCTGGTGCTTCACCAAATGAGGTTGAAAATACCGTAACCAAAAAGATCGAGGATGCGGTATCATCGATGGAAAACATCAAAAAGATCAACTCTGTATCGTTTGAGAGTTTATCAACAGTAACCATCACCTTAACCGATGCGGCAAACATCGATATTTCCTTAAACGATGCACAAAGAAAGGTAAACGCCATTCTTTCTGAATTGCCGGAGGATGTAAAAACGCCATCGTTAAGTAAATTCTCATTAGACGATTTACCGGTAATCACGATGTCGGCATCAGCCAATATGGATGATATTACCTTTTACGATCTAATTGATAAACGTATTGCCCCGGTAATTTCGAGGGTAGCGGGTATTGCACAGGTAAACCTGGTAGGTGGTTCGGAACGTGAGATCCAGGTATCGTTAGATGCCGATAAATTACAGGGTTACAACCTTTCTGTTCCACAGGTGCAGCAATTGATCCTTTCTTCGAACTTAGATTTCCCTACCGGAAGTGTTAAAACCCAAAACCAGGATGTACTGATCCGTTTATCGGGTAAATACAGAAGCATGGACGAGTTAAGAAACCTGGTTTTAACTACTTCTAAAACCGGAACGCAAATCCGTTTAGGCGATGTGGCCGATGTTCAGGATTCGCAGAAAGAAACCGAAAAACTGGCACGTATCGATCGTAAAGCATCTATTGCCATCCAGATCATCAAACAAAGTGATGCAAATGCGGTAGAGGTAAGTAAAGGTGTACATGCCATTATTGCCAAGCTAAAAACTGAATATGCAGCAAATAAGCTCGACATCAGAATTGTTAACGACAGCTCTATTTTTACCTTAGAATCAGCTGATGCGGTAATCCACGATTTAATCCTTGCGGTTATTTTAGTGGCATTTGTAATGCTTTTCTTCCTGCACAGTTTACGTAACGCGATTATCGTAATGGTATCTATTCCGGTTTCGTTAATTGCAACCTTTATCGGGATCAGCTTATTTGGCTTTACTTTAAACTTAATGTCGCTGCTAGGTTTATCGCTCGTGGTAGGTATCCTTGTGGATGATGCGATTGTGGTACTGGAGAATATCCAACGACACATGGAGATGGGTAAAAACAAAGTAAGGGCAGCATCTGATGCAACCAGAGAGATTGGTTTTACGGTTGTATCCATCACTTTCGTAATCGTGGTAGTGTTTTTCCCAATTGCGGTTAGTACTGGTTTGGTATCAAATATCCTGCGTCAGTTCTGTATCGTGGTAATTATTGCAACTTTACTTTCGTTAGTGGCATCGTTTACCATTGTACCGTTAATTTTCTCACGTTTTGGTAAATTAGAACATATAGAAGGTAAAAACATATTCGGCCGTTTCATCCTTTGGTTTGAAAAACAGTTAAAGAAATTTACCCTTTGGATTACCAGCATCTTAACCTGGTCGTTAAACCACAAAGCACTAACATTGGTTGCGGTGGTAGTGATGTTCCTTAGCTCATGCGGCTTATTAGTCGGAGGTTTTATCGGTTCTGAGTTCTTCCCTAAATCAGATAAAGGTGAATTCCTTGTACAGTTGGAGTTACCAAAAGATGCTTCTCTAGAACAAACTAACTTCTTAACTCAAAAAGCTGAAGCTTTCTTAGATAAACAACCAGAAATTACGCAATTAATTACTACTGTTGGACAATCGACAGGTGACTTTGGTGGTACGCAGGCAACTGCCTACAAATCAGAAATCAACGTTAAACTCGTAGAGCGCGATCAGCGTGAAGGGGTTTCATCGGATATTTTTGCAACCAAAATGAGTCGTGCATTGGCAAAAGAATTGGTAGGAGCAAAAGTAAAAACGGTTCCGATCAGTATTTTGGGTATTGCAGAAAATGCACCAATCCAGCTGGTGGTAATGGGATCTGATTTAGATAGTGCTTTAAAATATGCAGAAGGTGCACAAAAGGTACTTGCTTCTATTCCCGGAGCTACAGAGATTAAATTATCGGTAGAGAAAGGAACACCTGAGATCAACGTTCAGGTAGACCGTGATAAGATGTCGGCAGTTGGTTTAACCTTACAAACCGTAGGTTCTACCATGCAAACAGCATTTGCGGGTAACACCGATGGTAAATACAGAAAAGGCGAATACGAGTATGATATCAATATCCAGTATCAGAACTTTAACCGTAAAAATATTGACGATGTACGTAACCTGATTTTTGTAAACAGTGCAGGTGCGCAGATTAAATTATCGCAGTTTGCAACCATTACCGAAGGCTCAGGCCCAAGTCAGTTAGAGCGTTTAAATAAATCAACCTCGGTATCGGTTAAAGCACAATCAATCGGTAGGCCAACAGGAACCGTGGTTGCAGAATTCCAGGCAAAACTGGAAGAAATGCAGAAAAACAGCAAACTAAAAGCACCGGTTGGTGTAAGTTATAGCTGGGCCGGTGACCAGGAGAACCAGAGCGAAGGTTTTGGTACTTTAGGTATCGCGTTATTGGCTTCAATCATTTTGGTTTACCTGATCATGGTTGCCCTTTACGATAGTTTTATCTATCCGTTGGTGGTAATGTTCTCGCTTCCGTTAGCGGTAATCGGGGCGTTGCTGGCGCTGGCTTTAACCAATAACTCCATCGGTATCTTCACTATTTTAGGTTTGATTATGTTGATGGGTCTGGTAGCGAAAAATGCGATTATCCTGGTCGATTTTACCAACCATTTAAAGGCAGAAGGTAAAGAAACCAAAGAAGCACTTGTACTGGCCAACCATGCCCGTTTAAGACCAATTTTGATGACCACCATTGCCATGGTGTTCGGTATGCTTCCTATTGCATTGGCCAGTGGTGCCGGTGCGGAGTGGAAAAACGGTTTGGCATGGGTTATCGTTGGTGGACTAACCAGTTCGTTATTCTTAACCCTGATTGTTGTACCAGTGGTGTATTTAATTTTCGATAGGATGTTAGAACGCCTTGGTTTCAACAAAAAAGGAAAAACCATTGATGAACTGATGGAAGAACCATACGATCATAAAGATGTAAATGAATACGATTTAGATCACGGACATTAATCATTATCCATATTAACAATCAACTAGCCCCGACCCAAAATCGGGGCTTTTTTGTGGCCCTCTGCGCTTCCTTCGCCCCCGCCATGGTTCGTGTCGCCACCAATGCTATTAACTTAAGCTATTTA
>NZ_QNQU01000021.1:0-48754 GCF_003315595.1 Pedobacter miscanthi
ACCACTTGAACTAAGATCACTTTTATTACATAGATACTGATCGAAGTGGTTCTGATTTTTCATCAGAAAGAACGGAGAGCAGGACTGGCCTCATCTAAACGGTACTACATTTGCTTTCCAAAAAACAATACTATATTATCGGTTTCTGCTAGACAAAAAAAGCTTTCCGGTATGCCCAGAAAGCTTTAAAATATTTAATAAGGAATTTTACCAGTAAATACCGTAAAGGGCTACCAGTAGACCGATAATGATCAAAGCACCAACCGCAAAGCTGGTAGTGGTTTTAAACATTTTCGAATCGATTTCCAATCCTTTAGGATTTACACCGTTTTTATTCTCGAATAAACTGATAATTACCATTCCGATGATACAGAATACGAATACAAAACCCATCCTGTCTAAAAAAGGGATTTCGTAAATGCCCGCTCCATTTTTAACCGAAAAGCCCATGCCTGATAACCAGGAAAGATCGGTCCAGCCTGGAAGGAATTTTAACAGTAAGGATAAACCAAAACCGCCAATGGTTGCAAAAAGTGCTGCGTTTGAAGTTGCCCGTTTCCAGAAGAAACCAAGGATAAACATGGCAAAGATACCCGGCGATACAAAACCGGTGTACTCTTGGATATACTGGAATCCACCTTTTTTATCAATACCCAAATGAGGGGCAATTAAAACGCCCAAAACCATGGCTACAACAACTGCAATTTTACCGGTTAATACCAGGTTTTTTTCAGAAGCATCGGTTTTTAATACTTTTTTATAGATATCTAAAGTAAAAATGGTGGCAATACTATTTGCTTTACCTGCTAACGAAGCTACTACTGCAGCCGTTAATGCTGCAAATGATAAACCTTTTAAGCCTGCAGGCAATAAGTTAAGCAGTACCGGGTAAGCACGATCAGGGTTAACCGATCCGCCCTGCAACATCTCGGTTTGAAAAGCACCATCTTTATATAATACATAAGCAGCAATACCTGGCAATACCACGATAATCGGCATTAGTAATTTTAAGAAAGCCGCGAATAAAATACCACCTCGTGCAGTTTTTAAATCAGCACCTAAAGCGCGTTGAGTAATGTACTGGTTACAGCCCCAATAATTCAGGTTAACAATCCACATACCGCCTACAAGCACGCTCAAACCTGGTAAATCAATATAATTTTCGTTATCCGGTTTTAAAATCATGTGGAAATGCTCCGATGCTTTGCTGGTCATTAAGCTGTAGCCTTCAAAAATACCCGACGTGCCGTAATGTGTAGAAACAAGGTTTAAGGCTAAATAAGTAGTGGCCAGGCCGCCCAAAATCAGGAAAAACACCTGTATTACATCGGTATAACCGATTACTTTCATCCCGCCCAATGTAATTACAATGGCAAAAATAGCAATGGCATACATACAAAAAGTGAGGTCGAAGCCAGAAATACTGCTTACTGCCAGTGCACCCAAATAAAGGATTGAAGTTAAATTTACAACCACATATAGCAATAACCAGAACACCGCCATAATCATGGCTACTGTACCATTATAACGTTGATGCAGGAATTGAGGCATCGTTGCGATCTTGTTTTTCAGGTAAACCGGAATAAAGAAAACGGCAACAATTACCAGGGTAAGGGCAGCCATCCACTCGTAAGTTGCAATTGCCAGTCCCATCTTAAAACCCGATCCGCTCATGCCGATAAACTGTTCGGCCGAAATATTGGATGCGATTAAAGATGCACCGATAGCCCACCAGGTAAGCGATCCTTCTGCCAGAAAATAGTCTTTTGAGCCTGTTGATGCGGATTTTTTCTTATTGTAGATGTACAGACCGTAAGCAGCCACAATGACGAAGTAGATTGCAAAAACAATGTAATCCTTCGAGTCCAATAAATTTTGTTTCATTAATTAATAGCGGTTATTTGGTTTAGAAAGTTAAATGTAATAAAATCATGAAATAATACCTGCTTTTTTTCAAATCAAAAAGTGTTAAATTGACATTTATTAATCCGCAGGACATTAAAAATGAATCTTATGGTAACAGATTAAACCAAAGTTAGTGGTGTGTGAGCATACAGGCCCCGTGGGCTGGACCTTTATCGCTTTCGTTATTTCTACTGTAGTAAAGAAATTTTTAAACAAGATTATGATCTATAGATCTCTCCATTTCGCTATGCTTCAGTCGAGAGGACGGGTTTTATTTAAGCAAATGGTCCGTGAAGACACGGACCACGGCGTGTGGAATTTAAATATACCTGTTAATCAGGTTTTCCAGGTATTCCTGTTTTCCGCTGCGTACTTCAGGCTCACCATTTTCTGCTGCGTAATTTCTAAGATCTTCCAAACTTAATTTACCCTGTTCAAATTCTGCTCCCTTACCACTGTCGAAAGATGCGTAACGGTCAGCCCTTATTTTTTTGTAATCAGATTTTTGGAGAATGGCATCAGCAGTAACCAAAGCTCTTGCAAAAATGTCCATGCCGCCCACATGCGCATAAAACAAATCTTTAGGATCGGTAGAGTTACGGCGGATTTTCGCATCAAAGTTTACGCCTCCGCCCTGAAAACCACCGCCTTCTAAAATAATCAGCATGGTTTCGGTTAGTTCATTAATATCATTCGGAAACTGATCAGTATCCCAGCCGTTCTGGTAGTCGCCACGGTTGGCATCAATCGATCCCAATAAGCCGTTATCGACCGCCACCTGCAATTCGTGCTGAAAAGTATGACCGGCCAGCGTAGCGTGATTAACCTCCAGGTTTAATTTAAAATCGCCCAGCAGATCGTATTGCTGTAAAAAACCTTTAACCGTAGCTGCATCATAATCATACTGGTGTTTTGATGGTTCGCATGGTTTAGGTTCAATAAGGAAAGCGCCTTTAAAACCCTGTTTACGTGCATAATCTTTGGCAGTATGTAGAAATTTAGCCAAATGCTCCTGCTCTCGTTTCATATTGGTGTTTAAAAGGCTCATGTAACCTTCACGTCCACCCCAGAACACATAATTTTCGCCACCCAAAGCAATTGTAGCATCTAAAGCTGCTTTAACCTGTGCGGCGCCGTGTGCCAGTACATGGAAATCGGGATTGGTTGATGCACCATTCATGTAACGTTTATGGCTGAACAAGTTGGCTGTTCCCCAAAGTAATTTCACACCGCTTTCGGCCTGTTTCTGTTTGGCATATTCTACCAGGGTTTGCAGCCTGCGTTCGTTTTCGGCAACATCATCGGTATAATCTACCACGTCCACATCGTGGAAACAGTAATAAGGGATCTGCATTTTAGTAATAAACTCAAATGCGGCATCCATTTTATCTTTTGCCCTTTCTACGGCATCTTTTTTTTCATCCCATGGAAAAACATGTGTTGCGCCACCAAAAGGATCGGAACCATTGCCGTTAAATGAGTGCCAATAGGCACAGGCAAATTTAAAGTGTTCGTTCATGGTTTTGCCGGCCACTACCTTATTGGCATCGTACCACCTAAAAGCTAATGGGTTATCGCTGGTTAAACCTTCAAACCGGACCTGCTCTATGCCTTTAAAAAATTCTTTTGCTCCTGTTACTACTTTTGTCATGTGTTTTTGTTTTTTCGGTTAATCTTTTCGTTGATGGTTTATTGCTTGATAGTTCATGGCCGATAGTTTATTGGATCATGATTTGTTAGTTGATAGCTTATAATAAACTTATCTATGAGCCAATAGACCATGAGCCATGAACCTAATTTATTTTGCTAATTCTTTTTCCAATATTTCTTTCCAATCCTGATAAATCGGCTCATATAATCCCGAATTTTCCGGTTTTAATGTTTTAATTACCTCATGTTTATTAAATGCATCTTCAGCACGCTCAAAAATACCTGCACCAATGCCTGCGCCCAGAGCCGCGCCCACACTTCCATCGTTTTCATATAATTCAACCGGGATACCGGTTACATCCACGAAAGTTTGCGCAAAAACTTCGCTTAAAAAGAGGTTTGCCATTCCGGCGCGGATTACTTTGGGCTCCATACCATTTTCGCGCATAATATCCAGTCCATAGCGGAAAGCAAATGCAATTCCTTCCTGCACTGCCCTGAAAATGGTTGATTGATTATGTGTATTTAAGTCGATTCCCAATAATTGTGCACCGGTATATTTATTGTTCAGCATCCGTTCGGCACCATTGCCAAAGGGCAGCACTTTTAGTCCATTGCTTCCTACTGGTGCTTCGGCGGCCAGGTTATTCAGTTCTGCATAGGTAGCTTTTGGAGCGAAGTTATGTTTGGCCCAGCGGTACATACTCCCCGTGCCATTAATACAAAGGAGTACGCCGGTATGTTTTTCGGCTGCCGAATAGGTTACGTGAGCAAACGTATTTACCCTCGATTGCTTATCGTAGGTTAAACCGTCGCTTACGCCATAAATTACACCCGAGGTACCTGCTGTTGCAGCCACTTCGCCTGGTTTTAATACATTTAAAGAAAGTGCATTGTTGGGCTGATCGCCAGACTTATAAGCAACGGGGATACCTGCGGTTAAGCCTAATAACGAAGCGATATCAGTTTTTAAATGGCCATGTGCAGAAAATAATGGTTTTATGGTGGGGATAAGCTGTTCATCAATACCATAATGGTTCAGCACATCTTTAGAAATTTCGTGGTTTTCGAAATCCCAGAAAATCCCTTCCGAAAGCGCGGAGATACTGGTTGTAATTTTGCCTGTTAGTTTCATGGCAATGAAATCGCCAGGCAGCATAACCTTATCTATCTGTTTATAAATATCCGGTTCGTTTGCCTTTACCCAGGCTAGTTTTGAGGCGGTGAAGTTCCCGGGAGAGTTTAGCAAGTGTTTCAAAGATTTCTCGGCACCAATGGCCTCAAAAGCGCCGTTACCCAGTTCAACCGCTCTGCTATCGCACCAGATTATGCTATCGCGTAAAACCTGTTGATTTTGATCTACCACTACCAGTCCATGCATCTGATAGGCAATACCTATTGATTTGATTTCTTTAGGATCGAACAAGCCGCTGGCATTTAATTTAAGTATCGTCTGCTGAACATTTTGCCACCAATCATTGGGCGACTGCTCTGCCCAGCCCGGTTGCAGTGATTTAATTGCTGTTTCCTCTTCGGGATATTGAACAGTAAGCACTTTTTTTTGCGTGGCCACATCAACAACTGCAACTTTTATAGAGGAGGTACCTAAATCGATTCCTAATAAATACATGTTTAAAATTATTTTATATCTGGTTATGCAAACGGTTGCATAAAGATAAACGTAAAAATATAAATCGCAAATTTTTTATATAATCATACGTATTATCACATCTGCAAATTGATTTTCAACATCCTTAACCAGTGATAATTTATATTTTTGGAGAGATATATTAAAAATTACATGATGGAACAGATTACCTGGGATGATTTTGAAAAAGTAGAATTAAGGGTGGGCACTATTTTAGAAGCGTTTGAGTTTCCTGAAGCCCGCAGACCCGCATATAAAGTAAAAGTAGATTTTGGAGCGTTTGGTATAAAAATGAGCAGCGCACAGATTACCAAACATTATACATTGGAAGAGCTGCCCGGAAAACAGATTGTTGGTGTAATTAACTTCCCCAAAAAGCAGATCGGCAAGTTTATGTCCGAATTTTTGGTTACCGGTTTTGCTGATGAAAATGGTGATATCGTATTAGCTGCAGTGCAAAGCAAGGTACCTAACGGGAGTAAATTGGTTTAGGGCTGACTTACGCCCGACTTCCGAAGTTTTGCCACCGATTTGGGCCATCTAAACTTCGGAAGTCTTCGCACAAACCTTTGTAAAATAGCCCTGATTGAAGTGATTCCGATTTTTCATCGGAAGTAACGAAAAGCAGGACTGCAACAACCGATAAGCACGGAAACTGCGCTTCAAAAAATTATCTTTAGATTTCCGAAATTCGCCTGCGCCTTACCTATCAGAAATTCCGGAAGTCTGGCTGCTTAAAACCCTATATTTGCCCTATGAGTTTTTACAATTTCGAAAATACTGATCCTGAAGAAGAAGACATCCATTACATGAAGCTTGCTTTGGAAGAAGCCCAAAAAGCTTTAGCAGCAGATGAAATCCCGATTGGTGCCATTGTGGTAAGTAAAAACCGGATTATTGGCCGGGGTTATAACCTTACCGAGCGTTTTAACGATGTTACGGCACATGCCGAAATGCAGGCTTTTACCTCGGCAGCCCAAACTATTGGCGGAAAATATTTAAGGGATTGTACTTTATACGTAACCATCGAACCTTGTGTAATGTGTGCCGGTGCCAGTTACTGGACACAGATTGGCCGCATTGTTTATGGTGCCCGAGAAGAAAAAAGAGGATTTATCTCCAAAAATGCAAATCTGCTCCATCCTAAAACGGTGCTGAAAGGTGGGATAATGGCAGAAGAATGCGGCACTTTGATGAAAGGATTTTTTGCGAGGAAGCGATAGGATGCGCTGGCCTGGTGTAAGGATTGGTTCATGGCTTTATAGCAAATGTTAATGGCTCATGGTATTATGGTTGATAGTCTACAGCCTATTTTCAACCGTTTATAGTAAAAGAATCATTTAGGAAATGTTGCGATCAAACTTCGTCTCTGATCCAAAAAACATTGACCATGTACGAAAGAAAAACGCTTTCCTCGTTTAACCTTCCAACATTCAACCCCTCTTACATTACAACATTAGCCCAGAAAACGATTTGATGATAATAACATGAACAAATCTTAACGTTCTAATGTTATATTTGCTACTAGAAATATTTTTAAATCTTAAAACATAAACATTATGGCTTTTGAATTACCTGCGTTACATTACGCAACCGATGCATTAGAACCGCATATCGATAAAACTACGATGGAAATCCACCACGATAAACATCACCAGGCTTACGTTACCAACTTAAACAAAGCGTTGGAAGGTAAACCTGAAGCGACTTCGAGCATCGAGGAAATTGTAAAACACATTTCAAAATTCCCTGCTGCTGTTAGAAACAATGGTGGCGGTCATTATAACCACTCTTTATTCTGGAACATTTTAGGCCCAAATAAAGGTGGCGAGCCAACCGGCGATTTAGCTAAAGCAATTAACGAAACTTTCGGTTCATTTGCTGATCTTAAAACTAAATTACAGGAAGCTGGTGCTACACGTTTCGGTTCGGGCTGGGCCTGGTTATCGGTTGGTGCTGATAAAAAACTTCAGGTTTCTTCTACTCCAAACCAGGATAACCCTTTAATGGATGTTGCTGAAGTAAAAGGTACTCCAATTTTAGGTATTGATGTTTGGGAACACGCTTATTACTTAAAATACCAGAACAAACGCCCTGATTATTTAGCGGCCATCTGGAATGTAATTAACTGGGATGCAGTTGCAGAACTTTATAAAAAAGCTTTGTAAGCTACAATTCAATAAAATTATAAGAAAGTCCTGATGTAAATCGGGACTTTCTTGTTTTAAGATAATTAAGTAACTTTGCGCCTACTAAAATGTTCGAAATGAAAAGGCTTGTGATTTTATTTTTAATTGTTGTTGGTGTAAATGGATTGGTGAGCGCACAACAGAACAAAGTGCCAACACCTACAGAAATTGCACAGAAAAATGTTGAAGACCTTGATAAAAGATTAAAACTTAATGGCACGCAAAAAAGTGTAATTTATAGTTTTACTTTTAACCAGGCCAAAGAACAGGCCGATTTAATTAAAAGACAGCAAGCCGGAAACTCGCGTGAGGAGGATGTAGATAAATTCTATAAACTGCAGAACGAAACCACCAAAAATATCCGTAATGTTTTAAGACCTGAACAGCAGACGGAATATGATAAAATCATTGAAGAACGTTTAAGTGGCAAAGGATTAAAAGCAAAAAACAAGAAAAAGAAAAAAGGAGAGGAAGAAGAAGTGGAGAGCGATATTAAAGGTTTGCTTTCTGGTCCGCCGGTTGAAAAACAAAACCAATAATTTCCATTCCATAAAGGGCAGTAATTCATTAAAAAATGCCAGAAATAATCCTCGGAACAATTGTTCTCGGACTGTTATTATCGCCACAGTTACTCGCTGGTTTTTTAGCAAAAAGAACAGGCCGGAAATTCTGGTTCTGGTTTTTGATTTCCTTCTTAATCCCCATTATTTCACTGATTATATTGATCTTTTTAGAAGATAAAAACCCTGAGGCCCAAAGTTATAAACTGGCAGATCACGTAGATAAGGATAAGGAATTAGCTGCTGAGCTATAAAAAGTCGTCATCTCGGCTGAAATGGAGAGATCTATCGCGTCAGATTTAGCTTCGCTGAGCACTTACGTGGTTCTCGACTACGTTGTGCTCCGCTCGAAATGACGATCGCGGGTAAACTTGCGAAGTTTCCTCCTCGCTCTGCCCCTCAAACTTTGCAAGAAGGCTAAATCCCCACAATATCTTTCTTCTTTTTTTGCTTCATGGCTTTTGGAATGATTTCTAAAATCTCATCTTTTAAAGCATTCAGCATCCGTTTTTTGATAAAATTTTTGTGTGTAACCAGACTGATTTCTCGCACAGGCTCAGGAGATTTAAAATGACGGATTTTACTGGTTTGTTTGGCGTTCAATTCTGCAATGGCCAGTTCGGGTAGCAAGGTTGCACCACCATTTAAATCAACCATGCGCACCAGGGTTTCTACACTTCCGGTATTATATTCCAAGCCTTGTAAACGATTGTTTTTTGTAGAACGGCAGATATTTAGTACCTGGTTCCTCATGCAGTGACCTTCGTTTAACAGCCAGATATTTTCGTCGTTCAGGTCTTCGGCATCTACCGCTTTCTTTTTATAAAGTTTGCTGTTTTTGCTTATGTAACTTACAAAGTTCTCGTAATATAATGGGGTTTCAGTAATATTCGGATCGGTTAACGGCGTAGCTAAAATACCACAATCCAATACACCGGTTTTTAAATGATGGATGATATCCTCGGTGGTATACTCCCAGATTAAAAGTTTCAGTTCCGGATATTTTTCCAGCATGGCCGAAATTACTTCGGGCAATAAATAGGGAGCAACGGTAGGGATAACACCAATCTTCAATTCGCCCAAAACATCCTGCTGCTGACTGCTGATGAGCTCTTTAATCTTACCGCTTTCCTGCAAAATAATCCTTGCCTGTGCAATAATTTGCGAGCCAATTTCTGTCGGACTTACCGGTTGTTTACTCCTGTCGAAGATTTTTACATTAATTAATTCTTCCAGCTTTTGCACCTGCATACTTAAGGTTGGCTGGGTAACAAAACACTTATCGGCAGCAGTTACAAAACTTCTGTAAGTATCAACGGCAACAATGTATTCAAGCTGAACTAAAGTCATATAGTTAAAATTGATTTATAGTATCAAATATATCAATTTTAACTATAATAAAAAATGATCTGAGCAGGCCCGAAATAAAAGCCTGTTTTCGGGATAATCAAATGATGAAATTCTTCATTTATATGAGACGTTTAAACAAAAAATTGAATAGAATATGTAGGTGCTATTGATTTAATTAGCAATTATCTAACCTTCAGTACTTACCGGATTAATTGGGTATATTAGCTTTATGAACAAAATCGCTTTACGCTTATTTCTTCTTGTCGTTTTTCTTCCGCTGGCTTCTGCGACAAATGCCCAGGCTATATTTCCCGCGTGGGCACTAGGACCGTTTATCCGACCGGAAAATGTTAATCCCATTCTTTCGCCAAAAACCGAAAGTCTTTTCTTCGACCCGATGAGCAAACAAAAAATTGCCTGGGAAGCGGGCGATGTATTTAATCCGGCAGCTGCCGAATACAAAAATAAAATATATGTACTTTATCGCGGAGAAGACCGCTCAGGCATTGGTATCGGCAAGCGTACTTCGAGAATAGGCATTGCCGAAAGTAGTGATGGGATTAAAATGAAAAGGAATCCGGAACCGGTGCTTTATCCTGATGAAGACAATCAGAAAGCAGCCGAATGGCCGGGTGGTTGTGAAGACCCACGAATTGCGGTAACGGCAGAAGGATTGTATGTAATGCTTTATACGCAGTGGAACCGCAATATATTTCGTTTGGCTGTAGCTACCTCTAAAGATTTAAAACACTGGACTAAACACGGTGCTGCATTTAGTAAGGCTTATAGTGGTAAATTTAAGGATCTCAAATGTAAATCCGGATCTATTGTAACCAAGGTAGAAAACGGGAAACAGATAATTGCCAAAATAAACGGTAAATATCTGATGTACTGGGGAGAACGTTTCATGAATATTGCTACTTCGGTTGATCTTATTAACTGGGAGCCCGCCTTAAATGCAAAAGGCGATTTGGACTTAATTGTTCAACCCCGAAAAAATTATTTCGATAGCGACCTGACCGAATGCGGTCCACCGGCAATTGTTACCGATAAAGGTATTTTAGTTTTATACAATGGTAAAAACAGGGGCGATGCCGAAAGAGATAGCAATTACGTGGCCAATACCTATTCAGCGGGGCAGGTGTTGTTCGATCTGAAAAATCCTTCAAAAGTGATAGCGCGGCTCGATCAACCCTTTTTCGTGCCTACTGCACCTTTTGAAAAAAGTGGTCAATACCCGTCGGGTACAGTTTTTATCGAAGGACTGGTTTATTTTAAAAAGAAATGGTTTTTATATTACGGCTGTGCCGATAGCCAGGTGGCAGTAGCAATTTATGATCCTGCTGCTAAAAAATAAGGTGTAAATAAAAATGCGCAGGATTTATCCTGCGCACCATAGTAAATTTATTTAGTACCGGCTTTCAAAATCCTGATAAGCCAGTGCAATTCCTTCTCTCAATTCGACTTTATGTTTCCAGCCTAAATGATGCAGTTTACTTACATCCATTAGTTTACGCGGTGTTCCGTCGGGTTTGCTGGCGTCGAATACTAATTCACCTTCAAAACCCAGCACGTCTTTAATGAGTAAAGCCAGGTCTTTAATGGTCAAATCATGTCCGGTACCAATGTTGATCAGGTGCGGTTCGTTATAATTTTGCATCAGGAAATAACAGGCATCTGCCAGGTCATCTGCAAACAAAAATTCGCGCATCGGCGAGCCTGATCCCCACACTACTACCTCTTTTTCGTTGTTCATTTTTGCTTCATGCACCTTACGGATCAGGGCCGGTAAAACATGCGAGTTTTGAGGATGGTAATTATCGTTATAACCATACAGGTTGGTTGGCATCACCGAAATAAAATTGCATCCGTACTGATCGCGGTAAGCATCGCACATTTTGATTCCCGCAATTTTTGCAATGGCATAAGGCTCATTGGTGTGCTCTAAAGTTCCGGTTAAAAGGTAATCTTCTTTTAAAGGCTGTGGTGCCATTTTAGGATAAATACAGCTTGAACCCAAAAACATGAGTTTCTTTACCCCATTTGCATAAGCATTATGAATTACGTTATTCTGGATGGCTAAATTTTCATAAAGAAAATCAGCCCTGTAAGTATTATTTGCTACAATACCACCAACTTTTGCCGCCGCAAGAAAAACATAATCTGGTTTTTCTTTGGCAAAGAAATCGGTTACGGCCTGCTGGTTGCGTAAATCCAGTTCGGCAGAAGTTTTGGTAATGATATTTTCGTAACCTTCTTTCTGCAGTTTACGGTAAATGGCCGAACCCACCATACCACGATGGCCGGCAACATATATCTTAGCTTCTTTTTCCACAGTATTTTTTATAGACTGCAAAAATACGATTCTTATATAAGACTCACATCAATCTTTCTGGCAAAAGAAACATCGATTATTGATTTAATTGTATTTTTGCAGAAAAAAAACTTTTGGGTAAAGATAAACTTAGGCGTTTTGCAGAAATCGAAACATTTGCAAACGTATTTCAATTAGAGGAAGGAAAGGCCTTAAAAGGAACCTGGGCTTCAGCACATTTTAAAAACAACAACCCTATTGTGCTTGAACTGGCATGTGGCAAGGGCGAATATTCGGTAAACCTGGCCAGACTTTTCCCGGAAAAGAATTTTATTGGCGTTGATTACAAGGGTAACCGCATCTGGCGCGGTGCAAAAACAGCCATTGAAGACGGGATTGATAATGTTGCTTTTTTAAGGATACAAATCGAAAATATACTGGATTATTTTAACGAAGGGGAGATCGACGAGATCTGGATCACTTTTCCTGATCCACAGCCACAGGATAGCCGAGAGAAAAAACGTTTAACATTTCCTGCATTTTTGAACAGATACAAAGTGGTTTTAAAACCGGGCGGCAAGGTTAACCTGAAAACTGATAACGACCAGTTATATGCCTACACCTGCGAAAAGGTTGAGGAATTAGGCTTACCTGTACATAAAAATACCGATCATTTATACACTTCGGATTTGGTTGACGATGTATTGTCCATCAAAACCTATTACGAGAAGAAATACTTACTACACGATAAAAATATTAACTATATTCAATTTTCTTTTGAATAATGGATACCAATTTTTACGAACAGGTTTATGAAATTGCCCGGTTGATTCCAAAAGGAAGGGTAACATCATATGGGGCAATTGCCAAAAGTTTAGGTGCGACAAAATCATCGCGGATGGTTGGGCATGCCATGCTTTATGCCGGCACGGCGCATCCCAGGGTACCTGCTCACCGCGTGGTAAACAGCAGCGGTCTCCTTACCGGGAAATTCCATTTTAAACCGCCTGAATTAATGGAAGAACTGTTAAAACAGGAAGGTGTTGAAGTTAAAAACGATAAAGTAGTTAACTTTAAAAAAGTATTTTGGAACCCGATGGAAGAAATCAATCTCGACTAATCCAATTGTCTTCTACATTAACGCCATTCTCTCATTAAAAATTCATTCCTTCAATAATTAAATATGGGAAAGTTAGTAGAAGAATTTAACGGCTATCGCGAAAAAATGAACGATAGGATTATGGAAACGGCGAATACGAACATCAAAAGGTTCTTCGCTTTAGACACCACTTCCTATGCCGATGGCGCCCTGGATGTTAAAACAAAAGAAATGCTGGGCCTAGTGGCATCGATGGTATTACGCTGCGACGATTGCATTAAATACCATCTGGGCAAATGTTTCGATGCCGGCGTAAACAGCGATGAAATGAACGAAATCTTCATGATCGCTAACCTGGTAGGCGGCAGTATCGTAATTCCGCATTACAGGAGAGCTGTAGAGTATTGGGATGAACTAAGTTCGGAGACGGGAGTTTAGAGTGCTATAAGAACAAGCATAATACAGTCGTCATTTCGAGCGGAGTGCAACGCAGCCGAGAAATCTGCCTAGATAGATCTCTCCATTTCGCTACGCTTCAGTCGAGATGACGACCCCATTATAAATCAGTCATTGTTAAGTTATTTCAGCATCTTATCTAAAAATATTGAAATACAATAATTACCGTATGCAAAACTCAACTATACGCTGCTCTTGGGCCACTTCCGATCCCCTCTACATTAAATACCATGATGAAGAATGGGGAAAGCCGGTTTACGATGATAAAATTTTATTCGAGTTTTTAATACTGGAAGGTGCTCAGGCTGGTTTAAGCTGGATTACCATACTTCGAAGAAGGGAAAATTACCGTAAAGCTTTTGCCGGTTTCGATGTGAAGAAAGTAGCTGCCTTTACCGAAAAAGATGTAGAAAGGTTAATGAATGACGAAGGCATTATCCGCAATCATTTAAAAGTGAATAGCGCTATTACCAATGCTAAGCTTTTTATCGAAATCCAGAAAGAATTTGGCAGTTTCTCTAAATACATGTGGAGCTTCGTGCCCGATGGTAAACCGATCCAAAACCATATCGAAAAAATGAGTGATGTTCCGACACGTACCGAACTTTCTGACCGCATCAGTAAAGACATGAAAAAACGTGGCTTTAAGTTTTTCGGCACTACCATCTGTTATGCACACATGCAGGCCACCGGAATGGTTAACGATCACCTGTTAAACTGTTGTGCCAGGTAATTTGTATGCCAGAAGATCCTGAAATCCTTTAATCCCCCAAATCCTGTTTTACTTTTTAGTCGCGTTATACTCCTTTACCCACTCCGTTACATCACGCGTATTAAATTCTGCGCCAACCTCTATTTTAGCTTTTAATGCCGGCTGATCGCCCATTTTCTGTAGCAGGATATTTTTAACTTCCGTTTTTTTACTGTCATCCGTTATTGCTTTCATCGGTACTTCCTGTAAAGGGCCTGCACCAGGTTTTTCGATAAAATAGCGTACAACAGGTGCTCCTGCTGGCCTTTCGGGTGCAGAATTGCGTCCGCCGCCAATGCTGATGCCACCGCCCATACCCATACCACCATAACCGCCTGTTCCTGTACCGATACCTATTGATGGTCTGAATTTTACCTTTTTCTCTTTAACCTCCGGCACCAAGGTACCTCCACCAAAAGAATAAAGATTAACCATACCCATTTCGATTACTTTTACAAAGCGGTATTCGAAATTACGGCCGTTTGCAAAACCCTTGCTTACAAAACTATCACCGTTCCAGAAAAAGTTTTTTACATCCTTTGCAGGTAAAATCACATCCGCTTCATCATTGGCACTAATAAAAACCGAAAAATAATCGGTACCTTTTATCGTTCCACGGATCACATCATCATTGTTTTTAACGATAAAATCCTGTGCCGAAAGCTGATTGACGGTGAATAAAAAAAGAAAGATAGAAAACAGAAATTTCATATAATCAGATTGCTTTTCACAAATAACGGAACTAAATTTCAATTCGTACTAATTCAGGTTAATTTTGATATTTCCTGTTTCTATTGCCGGATGTTCTTTCTGGAAGTTGTTAAACGATTCTTTCATTTTATTTAATGCATAAGCTTTCGCATTGCTGATGTTTTTGCCCAGGGCATAAAATTTATTGATGATGTAGATTTTAAAAAGATATTCTTTTAGCTCTGCCGAAGCCTGTGTATCAGTCATTACTTTTGCTAAATTTTCGCGGTCAACAAAATTAACCAGACCAGCATGCGAAGCAATATAATTGGCAACTTTGTTTAAACTGTCTTGCCGGTTGCCAAAGGCATCTTTTGCTGTATTAATATCGTCAATAGCTTTTAACTGCGGGGCAATTTCTTTGGCTAAAACTTCTTTGTTAAGGGCGGTGAGTCCTTTAGGCACAAAGAACTCCGTATCCAATTTATAGGGATCAACAAAAAGGAATATGGTATCCTTTAAAGCAGGATTTATTAAAGTATACCGGTCTACTATACCCGTAGCCGAATGTTCACTTTTTCTTTTGGTAAAATCAACCCTCGATCCGTCTGGCCAGCGATAAGAATTTTCAAGTTTGGCCATCCTCATGCTTAAATAACTTCTATCGGCTAAGTTTTTAAAGGCACCGGTGCCTATGGGCCGGTTGATAGATGCACCATAACCATCATCAGGTCCTTTCAGGTTTTCAAAAGTGACGTAGGTCATGAGTGTATCAGACGGCAGTTGGGCCTTGGTTAAGGAGGCAATTAAGCAAAAAATTAAGGTATAGCAAGTTTTCATAAAAGCGTTTTTATTCAGATGATGCTTAAAATAAGAGATTTCAATAAATAATTTATTTTTTTGTTGAAAAAGCATTTTAGTGATATGAGTAACTTTGGTTACTTTTATCACTCGATAAATCTATTTGTCGGTGTAATCTTTAAACCGGTGTAATCACATGAATAAAAAACTCTTTCTCCTAGATGGTATGGCGCTAATGTACAGGGCGCATTTTGCATTAAGTAAAAATCCGCGTTTTACCTCAACAGGTATCAATACATCGGCAGTAATGGGTTTTACCAATACCTTATTAGATGTACTGAAGAAAGAAAAACCGACACATATTGCAGTTGTTTTTGATACTGAGGCCCCAACAGAAAGGCATACTACCTTTGAGGCTTATAAAGCACAACGCCAGGCCATGCCCGAAGACCTTGCTGCTGCCATGCCTTACGTGATTAAACTGATCACCGGTTTCAACATTCCTGTAATTACATCTGATGGTTACGAAGCCGATGATATTATTGGTACACTGGCCAAAAAAGCAGAAGCCAAAGGTTTCCAGGTGTATTGTATGACACCGGATAAGGATTTTGCACAACTGGTTTCCGAAAATATTTTCATTTACAAACCTGCCCGTATGGGTAGTGATATGGAAATATTGGGCGTAAAAGAAGTACTGGCCAAATGGGAGATCGAAAATGTATTACAGGTAATCGATATTTTGGGTTTATGGGGCGATGCTGTTGATAATATCCCGGGCATTCCGGGTATTGGCGAAAAAACGGCTAAAGCCCTGATCAAACAATATGGTTCGATGGAGAAAATTATCGAAAACTCGCACGAACTAAAAGGTAAACAGCGCGAAAATGTAGAGAATTTTGCCGAGCAGGGTTTGTTATCCAAAAAACTGGCCACCATTTTACTGGATGTACCTGTTGAGCTGGATGAAGCCAGTTTAGAACTTTGTGATCCGAGCCGCGATTTACTGGAGCCTTTGTTTACCGAATTAGAATTCAGGACTTTAGGCCGCAGGGTATTCGGCGACGAATTTTCGGTTACCACCGCCCGTTTTCAAGAAGGTACCCAAACCGACCTTTTCGGCAATCAATCTGGTGAGACCATACAATATACCAATACACTCGAAGAAGAACCGGCAGAAAAACTTCCAGCCAAAACCATCGAAAATACAGAGCACGACTATCAGCTGGTAGATACCGCCGAACAACGTGCTGATTTGATTAAATTATTGCTGGCAGAAAAACGGATTTCGTTTGATACCGAAACTACCGGTACCGATGCCAACATAGCCGATCTGGTTGGCTTATCTTTTTCTATAAAACCAGGTTCGGGTTATTATATCCCTGTTCCCGCAGTTAGGGAAGAAGCCCAGCAGATTGTTGATGAATTTAGGGTGGTTTTGGAAAATGAATCGATCGAAAAGATTGGCCAGAATACCAAATACGATATCCTGGTATTAAAATGGTATGGCGTTGAGGTAAAAGGAAAACTTTTCGATACCATGCTGGCCCATTATTTAATCGATCCCGACACCCGCCATGGTATGGATGTACTATCAGAAAACTACCTGGGTTATTCGCCCATTTCGATCACCAAATTAATTGGTCCGAAAGGTAAAAACCAGGTTACCATGCGCGATGTTCCGGTAATTGATGTGGTTGATTATGCCGCAGAAGATGCTGATGTAACCTTACAGCTGGCACATATTTTCGAGCCGAAATTAAAGGAACTGAATGCAGCTAAACTGGCCGAAGAAATTGAAAATCCTTTGGTATATGTTTTGGCCGATATCGAAAAAGAAGGGGTGCGTATTGATATTGAAACCTTGATCGCTTATTCGAAAGAACTGGAGACAGAGATTATCAAATTTGAACAGAATGTTTATGATAAAGCAGGAATTAAATTCAACCTGGCCTCGCCAAAACAATTGGGCGAAGTGTTATTTGATAAACTCCAGCTTGATCCAAAAGCTAAAAAGACCAAAACAGGTCAGTACCAGACCGGTGAAGACGTTTTAATGGCTTTAGCCAGTAAAAGTGATATTGTACAGGATATTTTAGATTTCCGCCAGTTACAGAAGCTTAAATCAACTTATGTTGATGCTCTGCCTTTAATGGTTAACCCGAAAACCGGCAGGGTGCATACTTCATACAATCAGGCCGTGGCTGCTACGGGCAGGTTAAGTTCTAATAATCCGAACCTGCAAAACATCCCAATCCGTACCGAACGAGGAAGAGAAGTGCGTAAAGCCTTTATTGCAAGGGATGAAAACCATATCCTTTTATCAGCCGATTATTCGCAGATAGAATTGCGCATCATTGCCGAAATCAGTAAGGAAGAAAATATGCTGGATGCTTTTAGTAAAGGGATCGACATTCATACCGCCACAGCAGCCAAAGTATATGGCGTAAGCATTGAAGAGGTAGACGGAACCCAGCGCAGAAATGCCAAAGCGGTAAACTTTGGTATTATTTACGGTCAGTCGGCTTTTGGTTTGTCACAAAATTTAGGTATTCCGCGTAAAGAAGCAGCAGAAATTATCGAACAATATTTTGCGCAGTATCCGGGCATTAAACGCTACATGAGCGATACCATGAACTTTGCACGTGAGAACGGATTTGTAGAAACGATAATGGGCAGAAGACGCTATTTGCGCGACATTAACTCTGCCAATCAGACCGTACGTGGTTTTGCCGAACGAAATGCCATTAACGCACCAATTCAGGGCTCGGCTGCTGATATGATCAAAATAGCCATGATTAATATCCATAAAGAAATGAAAGCACAACGCCTGCAATCAACCATGACCATGCAAGTGCATGATGAGTTGGTGTTTGATGTGTTAAAATCGGAAAAAGAGGCAATGAAAGCCATTATACAGGATAAAATGGCCAATGCCATAAAATTAACCGTGCCAATTGTGGTCGAAATCGGAGAAGGAGATAACTGGCTGGCTGCACACTAATATGAAAACGCTCTCTATATTTATTTTAAGCTGCCTGATTACTATTGGCTGCCTTGCTCAAAAAAGCGATACGCTGATTACTTACAATTTTGGAGGTAATTATGGTAAAGCTAAATCGGCGGAAACTTTTAAAGTTTACAAGAAAGACAGTGTCTGGATCAGAACAACTTTTAATGCTAAACAGGTATTAACCAAATCTGAAACATTTACCGACCGTAAATTAAAAATGTTAAACGGCGAATATCTGGAGTATGAAAACGGAAAAGTTTCGTTAAAGGGGTTTTACCTGAATAACAAAAAAACTGGCCTTTGGACAAGTTTTGATGCTGACAACAAGCCAAAGGAAACAAAAGTTTACGATCAGGACAAACTTAACGGTGCTTACGCTGCTTATTGGAAAAATGGTGCGCCTAAAACAACGGGAAACTATACTGAAGATAAGAAAACGGGGGAATGGAAAATTAACTATGAAGATGGTAAACCTGCGCTTAAAGAGCTTTATGATAGCAAAAGCAAAGTAACAGACAGCACTTATTTAGATATAGATGGTGAACCGGTAAGCAAAGCCGAAATTACAACAGAACCCACGTTTCCTGGCGGCATGAAGAAGTTTTATATGTTTCTGGCCAAAAGCATCAGGTATCCGGCAGATGCCCGGAACAGCAGGGCGCAGGGAAAGGTTTATTTATCATTTTCAGTATCGGACACGGGCAAAATAGAAGATATTAAGGTTATTTCGGCACCACACATTGGTTTAGCAGAGGAAGCCATAAAGGTATTGGAACAATCTCCAGACTGGATTCCGGCTACCTTATTCGGTAAAACAATAGCTGCACCCTACAACATCTATATTAGTTTTTCCCTTAATTAGTTTTTTAGTTAAATAAAAATATTCGTTATCTTCATTAAAACTTCATATCGATTTATGAATTTTATATCAACAAAATAAACGAGTAAAACAGCAATTATGAAACCTCTGAGTGTAACGAAGAAGCTTCATAACAATTAAAAAACAAATCTAAAAATTATGAAAAAGTTATTGAGTTTAATCGCAATCGCAGCATTTGGTTTAACCACAGCATTTGCTCAAACACCGGCAACAACTCCTGCAAAGGCTAAAACAGTTGCTAAAAAAGAAGTAAAAACTACCACTGCCCCAGTAAAAGCAGGTGTAAAGCAAGAGGCCAAAAAAGTAGAAACTAAAACCACTACTACAGCTGCTAAAGTAAAAGCAGATGGTACTCCGGATATGCGTTTTAAAGAAAATAAAGCAAAGGCAGTAACTAAAGTTGCTGGTCCGACCAAAAAAGACGGTACAGCTGATATGCGCTACAAAGCAAACAAAGAAGCTGCTAAAAAGAATTAGGTTCAGGTTTATAATTTGAAAAGGTCTCCGGTGAAAATCGGAGGCCTTTTTTGTTTTTACGTTACATGGATTACTCCTTAAGTATGCACTTCACAAAAAAAATCGTCATCCCGACCGGAACGCAGTGGAGTGGAGAGATCTACCTCGAGACAGATTTCTCCATTCCGTTGCACTTCAGTCGAAATGACGAATAATTAAACTACAAACTTATCGTCTCACCAATTTCTGGCAATAACAACGTTTTCTTTTCGCGCTCAAATTTATCAACGGCTACTTTAGCATCAATTTCGATTACCGGAAAAGTATTATAATGAACGCCGATTACCTTATCGCAATCAAAATATTTTGTTGCAATTAATGCATCATCAACATCCATGGTATAGTTTCCGCCGATAGGTAAAATGGCATAATCGAGGTTATAAATATCGGCCAAAACCTTCATTTCGATGGTTAAACCAGTATCACCTGCAAAGTAAATCTGCTTGCCATCAAGCTCCAGTACAAAGCCGGCCGGATTACCACCATAACTTCCATCAGGTAACCCCGACGAATGCGTGGCGGGCACCATACGTACCGCTCCCCAGTCGAAGGTAAACTTACCAAAGTTCATTCCGTGTACCTTTTCAATGCCTTGTTTTGCTACCCAGTCGGTAATTTCGGGCATGGCTATAACGGTTGCCTGCGTTTGTTTAGCAAGAGAAACTAAATCGGCCACATGATCGCCATGACCATGACTCACCAAAATATAATCAGCCTCAATCGATTTAATGTCGATATGTTTAGCTAAGGGGTTGTGTGATATAAATGGATCGAATAATAATTTTTTGCCAGCAGCTTCGAGCAGGAAGCAGGATTGGCCATAATAAGTGAATTTCATGATTATAGTATCAAGTATGGGGTTTTGAGTATCAAGTATTGAGACAGGAGTATCAAGACAAACTTGTTTATTGATTATTGGCCAAACATACCGCCTAAGCCACCCAGCATATCCTGTGCTGATGCCTGCATTTCGGCAGCACTTACCTGTTCGGCGCTTGCAAGGGCTTT
Organism: Pedobacter miscanthi; assembly: GCF_003315595.1. GTDB lineage: Bacteria > Bacteroidota > Bacteroidia > Sphingobacteriales > Sphingobacteriaceae > Pedobacter > Pedobacter miscanthi. The sequence goes on from NZ_QNQU01000021.1 coordinate 20,831, forward strand.
ATTAATTGCGGTCAACAATAATTCTTCAAGCTCTTCTTTATCTGCATTTTTTAGAAATTCTTCGTCAATGGCTACTGCGGTAATGGCTTTATTTGCTGTTGCGGTGATTTTAATTGCACCATTTTCAACTTCACCATAAACCGATATGGTATCCAGGCGTTTTTTGATTTCTTCGGCTTTTTGTTGCGCCGCAAATAATTTATCGAACATATCTTTTTGTTTTATAATAGAACTAAATCCGGCCTAAAATCGTATTCGCCTCATCAAGAAAACGTTCAATTTTTTTAGTGCCTGTAAAGCTTTTAAGGATTAAAGTAGTGGTTTTGTTTTTGGCAGGCACTAAAATCTCTGCCCTGACTTCGGTACCGGAGTAAATAAAATTGGTTGTTTTACGGATAATCTGAAAGCGGACCAGATCGTCAAAAGGGTATTCTTTTACCACACGGCCCCCAAATGTGGAGCGGATAATCTTTTTCTGGCCTTTATCAAAACGGACATTCGAAGTGGCGGCAAAAAGAAGCGCTAAACCAATGGCCGCAGGAAGAAAAGTTAAAAAGATTTTTTGAAAAGCCTTTTCATTGGCCATAAAACCGGGATTAAGCAATATAGCCACAGTTGCACCTATAAAAATCAATCCAAAGATTAAACTGCCCAGCTTGTTATCACGCAATAAATACACGTTTCCTTCTTCTTTAAAGAATTTAAAATCATATATGGTCTGCTTTGGAATTACGGGTGCATTGGCAAAAACCAGTTCGTCAATTTTTGGCAATACCTCCTGCTGAAATTGGATCAGGTTAGGATTACCGGCTTTGCTGTAACCATTAGAAACAATTATTCCCTTACCATGACGGTTGCTCTTTCTAAACAGCCTGTAATTAAATCCACTCCCCAATACTTCGTAAGCCTGTACGGCAGCAATATCATCAAACGGTATTGAACCCGCAGGCAAAAATCCAATCTTTTTATACAGGGTTCTACTATTCCCGTCGAAAATAACTTTTGTTTCTGCTGTAAAAATGAGCAGTAAGGGGATTACCAGCAAAAAGCCATAATAGCCAAAGGTAAAACCCGCAGAATAACCCTGCAGCGTTGCTGACAGATAAAAAATAAAAGCCGCAATTAATACAAAAAAGATCAGTCCAACTATCCTTAAATTTCTTTTCGGATAGATGGTTAATGTATCAGGTTCAATAAGCCACTTTGTTTTTGCCATAAAAAATTAATCTTCGTCAGAGCCAGGCAAACTTCCGTTGCCATGGTAAGCCCCCTTACGGATAATCGGCATATCAAAGTGCTTGTACAGATCGTCGAGATGCATTAAACTTCCGTTGGTGAGGTTTCCTAAAAACACAATAACAATATTTTTGTTTAAATCTCTTACATAAATGTGGCGGAAACCATGCCACCAACCTGTGTGGTAAACCACCTTATCCATTTTTTCGCCATCAAACATCCTCCAGCCGTAACCGTAGTTGAAGTGTCCGTTAACGGGCTTATTACGACCAGTGTAGGCAGAATCGAGGCTTTTTTGGGTCAGTAACCTTCCGTTTTTCAGATATTTATCAAACAATACCAAATCGTGTACGGTACTGTAAATGCCTTTATCTCCAACGGGGCCATCCAAAAAGTTTTGCGCAACAGAATAACGCCAGGTACGATCATGACCAACTACATCAACCGGAATTTTTTCGTACTCGGTTGTGCTATACACATGGGTATGTTTTAATCCGGCCGGTTTAAACACATGTTCCATCATGTATTGCGAATAACGTTGTCCGGTTACTTTCTCGATAATTGCCCCCAAAACCATAAAATTGGAGTTGTTGTAATGGAAACGGTTATCGGGTTTGGTGTAAGGATTGGGTTTACGCTCAGCAATTACGTCCATTACTTCCTGATTGGTTACGCCTTTTTTCATCGGGCGTTTTTCTTTACGCCAGATATCATCGATAAAGTAAACGTAATTCATCATACCGCTACGGTGCGAAAGCAACAACTTAACAGTTATCCCGTCGTAAGGGAAATTAGGATAAAACTTTTTTACATTATCATTTAATGATAGTTTACCAGCCTCAACCAATTGCATAATGGCTGTGCCTGTAAAGGTTTTGGTAATAGAAGCGAGCTCGAATTCAGAATTGATGTTTAAGCTGTCGCGGTGCAGGTAATCGGCCCATCCGATGGCTTTTTCGTAAAGGATTTTTCCATCTTTGGCCACCAGCATATTGCCGTTAAAACCAAACTTTTTATGCAGGTTATCTACAAAATCAGCAATCCACTTATCTCCTTTTTCAGGATTGTAAACCAATAACAGGCTGTCGGCTTTATCGTCTTCTTTGGTACGGATCTTTTTTTCAGCGGCCTTTTTCTCCTCAGCTTTTTTGCCTGAACAGGCGGTTAACAGGGTTGCAGAGAGGGCTAATGCTGAACATATATATCGAAAATTCATTTATTTCAGGGATAGTGTATTTAAAACCCGAAAATTAAAGAATTTTAGACGGTTAAAACGAAAGAGTTTTACACATTTTCGCAATTTTGGTTGTACCAGCACTCAAATAAATGGCCTTTACTGCCATAAACGGGATCACTATCAGGATTTTTTACTTTTGCTATATCTTCGTCCGCCTCCGGGCGCTCATCAGCCTCGCCATATTTCATATTATAATCGGCGCCGTTAGGATAGGCAGCCACGACTGTGAAATCGTCGCTTGAGTTTAATTTCTTGTGTGCCACACCTGCCGGAATGATAATTACATCGCCCTTATCCAGTTCGATACAAACACCATGCTCGCCGCCAAACTGCACATCAGCCTTACCGCAATATACGCCCATCACCTCGTGTGTATTGCTGTGGTAATGGTGATAGTCGAAAATACCATCTACCCATGAGTTGGTATAACCATTCTGTGCAAAAACCTTTCTGATCACATCTTCACTATCATCGGGATGTAACCTGAAAGTACCTTTATAAATCATTAATGGCAAAGCAGGGTTATTTGGGAAATTGCCGTTCTCTTCTATTTTATGCGCAACTAAGTAAGCTTCTTGTATCAATTTATCTTTGTCCATAACCAGGGTGTTTTAATCATTAACAAAGGAATTGGAAAAGGGTTTAGAGATTTGATGAATTGGGTTAAAAAGCGGTCGTCATCTCGACCGGAGCATAGCGGAGCGGAGAGATCTACCTAGACAGATTTCTCGACTGCGCTGCACTTCGCTCGAAATGATGACCTCGTGGTAGGCTATACGCAAATAACGATTATCTCTTATTTCTGGCGCTCCGCCCAGGCATCCATTTTAGCTTCAAAAACAGAAAGCGGGAAAGATCCGTCTTTTAAAACCGCGGTATGAAAAGCGGCCAGTTTAAATTTCGGACCCAGTTCTTTTTCATATTTAATCCTTAGCTCGCGTATTTTCATGGCACCGGTTTTGTAACCTAAAGCCTGCGCAGGCATGCCCATGTAGCGCTCAATTTCTGCAGTGGCACCTTCGGTACTGATGGCTTCATTATCCGTCATGTATTTAATGGCATCTTCCCTGCTCATATTTTTGGTGTGGATGGCTACATCAACTACTAAACGGATGGCACGGTGCATTTCATCGCCCAGTGCGCCCATGTGCTGATAAGGATCCTGATAAAGGCCCAGTTCTTTACCCAACGATTCGCAGTATAGTGCCCAGCCTTCTACATAAGCATTGTGCCCGCCAAAACGGCGGAAGTTAGGCAACGATTTGTTCTCCTGGGTTAACGAAATCTGGTAATGGTGCCCAGGAATGGCTTCATGAAGAAAAAGCGATTCCATCCCTGAAGTAATGTTGAACTTTCTGGCATCTAAAATCGGTACATAAAATATTCCCGGACGCGAGCCATCTGCCGAACCCTGATTGTACTCTGCACTGGCCGACGCAGCCCTGAAAGCTTCTGTCTGGCGGATTTCGAAAGGGGTTTTAGGCTCTACCTCAAACATCTTTTTCAGGTTTGGTTTCATGCGCTGGTGGATATTCTCAAAGGCATCCAAAATCTCTTTCGGCGTTTTATAAGGCATAAATTTTTTATCGGTTTTCATGTATTCGAAAAAGGCCTTTAAATCGCCCTTAAAGCCAACCAGATTTTTAATGCTGTCCATCTGGCCTTTAATACGCGCCACCTCTTTTAAACCGGTTTGATAAATCTCTTCGGGTGTTTTATTGGTGGTGGTTTGTTGTTTTACCAGGTAAGTGTACCAGGTTAATCCACCCGGCATAGCAGAATAACCAGAAGTAGCACGGCTTTTTGGCAAATAATCGTTCTGCAGGTAATCCCCCAGTTTTTTATAGGTTGGGATGATTACATTGGTGATCGAAATACGGTACGCATCGGTTAACCTTTGCTTATCGGCCGCAGAAAAACTGCCCGGCATTAATTTAACCGGGCCATAAAATAAACTTTCTTTAGGTTTGGCCACTACCATGCCCTGCATCTGGGGGATCATTTTTACCACCAGTGCTCTGGGCAGTACAATACCTGCTGCTGCACCTTTTTTGAAGTTTCCGATAGCAGTATCGGCCCATACCGAAAATGCAGCTGCGCGTTTTAACCAATCTTCGTAATTTTTTACGGTTTTAAAGGGCTGGGCACCTGTTCCTGACCCCAGTTGACCAATGGTGAGGGGCAAGGCAATCATCTGGTTAAATGGCAGGTATTCTGAATGGTATTTTAATCCTTCAAGATTGATTTCGAGTTGATCTTTCAGGTAATCGAAAGATAGTTTATCATTTGCGCTTAGCGTTTCACGATCGTATTTACCCAGGCTGTCCAGATAGCGCTGGTTAAGGGCTTTATAATCTTTTAAATAAGCCTGCGATCCATCGTTGGCCAAAAGATCGTTATAACGTTCATCGCCGATGTAAGTGGCATTTAGGGGATTCAATTTTAATCCATCCTGGTAGTACTGTTCGCACAGGGCAGCAAATGCTTTGTTTTCTGCACCATCATTAGAACCGGAACTGTTTTTTTGCTTACAGGCAAGCAATGCGGTAATGCATGCAGCAAAAAGGAGTGTTTTTTTCATTTGGGTTTAAGTTGGTATCTGATCAAAAATAACAAATTATTGACCATATACTAAAAGCCTTAAACACAAAAAAGCCACCCTAAAGGATGGCTTTAAAATAAGAAAATGCTTCAAATATTATTTTTTAATAAGTAAACTTTATTAATGCCTATTTAAAAAAAGGTGTAACGTGTTTATCATTAATATAGTCCTCAACTATTCCAATCTCATCTATATCAACAAATTCCAAGAAATCAGAGTCTCTTATTTGTTGCCACATTAAATGGTTTTTATCATGATTTACTTTTGGCTCTCTTCCCAAAACAAAATACTTTCCATCTTTTTGCCCATCTAATTCTAACGCTTTTGTTAATGCAACAAATCTCGTCACATCATTTTCCAGATTATAATGTTGTTTTTCAAAATTTATAGCTTGCCCAGCAACAGGCACTCCATTAACACCTATAAAATTAACCTCAACAGGTGCAATTAAATTTTTAAAATCATTGGGAGTAACTATTCTATCAACGTTAACTTTTCCAATAATATTAGGATAAAGTTTTGTTTTTACTTTCTTATATATATCAAAACTATTATCCGCCACAATAGCTTCATCATATTGAAATATATACTTTTCAAAAATCCTTTTAAAATTTGATGTGCTAAGTTCAATATCTATCATCTTGGCTTCAGAAAACTGCACTAAGTTATTTGAATATTTTGAGAGGTATGAAATGTAGGAAGTATTTACCCAATTAACTCTGGATGTATTGCCTAACTTAAATAATTCTTCTGCATTTTCAACACCATTATTTAACTCTTTTTCTAGGGTTCTTAAATAAGTTTTTAAGATTATATTACTTTCACTATCTAATAAGCCTTTTATAGCTAGCAATTTAGATGCAGAATACTTGAAGAAATGTTGCTCACCATTAAACATAAGTAATCCAATACTTACCTTTTCATCAAGGATAGCATTAACTGGAACATATAATATGGAAAATAATGTTTTCATTTTAGGAAAGTATTAAAGAATGTATAAAAGCTCTAAAGTGGTCTTCACACTGTTTTTTCCAAGCATCGTTAAACAAATATTGTTCTATTTTTGATCTTATTTCGACAGTATCTATAGCCCAAGAATTTGGCACCAATGCAAGTATGTTAACTAAACTAGTCTCACAGTCTTTCGTGCAAAGGTAAAAATTTTCAATTAGTTTATTTACAGTTTCTCCTAATTTCCTATCATTTGCGAATAACAATCTGGCTAGATCCGTATTTAAAATACTTTCGTTTTCAGTTAAAGCCTGTATTCCGTAATTTAAAAAACTCGAATTAAAAATTGCAACATGATCAATTGCATAAAATGAAAGGCTATTATCTTTCGCGTAATGCATAAGGAGATTATTATTATTGTAATTCCTATCCTCATTTGCTAACCAAAGATCAAATAAAGCTATCTTTAAAAAGTCTGATTTCACTAAAACCTTATCTCTAAAACTTTTTTCTTTAAATAAGGGCGTAAAAGTCAAATCAATCTCTTTTGTGTTTTCAATATATAAAGATCCGAAGCAATCCTTATCAAAAAGATTAAGTTGCAGTTTTGGAAACCTTTCAACGGGAACGTGTTCTCTTTTTACCTTAATTAGGGATGTTTCCGGAATATTAATGCCCCATAATTTTCCAAACTCTGAAGCAACCAATTCATTAAACAAATAATTTGGAAATTTATCGTATTTGCAAACCCAATCATTTAAATCATTACAGGTAACCAATAAAGGATTGCTCCCTGTAGTATTAAACATTTTATGGACTTCCTGAATAGTTTGTAGTTGCTTCACAAATTAGAATTCACTTTTATACTGCAAGATATAAATATTCGGCCCAAAACAAAAAAGCCACCCTAAGGATGGCTTTAAATATTATAGTCAGTGTAAAACTGAAAACTATGAATTGCTAACTGATTAAGTTAATAACCTGATCGGCTCTTCTAATAAACCTTTTAATGTTTGTAAGAACTGCGCTCCGGTTGCACCATCAACCACACGGTGATCGCAACCTAAAGTTAATTTCATTACGTTACCAGGAACAACAGCGCCATTTTTAACTACAGGAACCTGTTGGATAGCACCTACTGATAAAATTGCACCGTCAGGAGAGTTGATGATTGATGTAAATTCATCAATACCAAACATGCCTAAGTTAGATACGGTGAAAGTAGAACCTTCCCAATCTGCTGGCTGTAGTTTTTTAGCTTTTGCTTTTCCTCCGAAGTCTTTTACTTCAGCCGAAATGTGTGATAAAGATTTACCATCAGCAAAACGTACAACCGGTACCAATAAACCGTCTTCAACAGCCATGGCTACACCAATGTTGGTATGCTCGTTAAACCTGATTTTATCGCCACCCCATGATGAGTTAACCGCCGGGTGTTTTTTCAATGCAACGGCTACCGCTTTAATTACGATATCGTTGAAAGAAACCTTAACCGGAGCAACAGCGTTGATTGCAGTACGTGCAGCCATTGCGTTGTCCATATCAATACTGATGGTTAAGTAGAAGTGTGGAGCAGTAAATAAACTTTCGGCCAAACGTTTTGCAATTACTTTACGCATTTGCGAAACCGGAGCTTCGGTAAATTTAACTTCGCCAACATAAGTAGGAATAACCGGTGCTGGTGCAGCAGCTTTCTCTGCAGCCGGAGCTGAAGCAGACTCTGCTTTGGCCGGAGCCGCAGCTGGCTTAAAGTTTTCGATATCTTTTTTAATGATACGGCCACCTTCTGCACTACCTGCTACCTGGGCTAAATCAATCCCTTTATCTTTAGCAATTTTCTTAGCTAAAGGAGATGCTTTAACACGGCTGTCTGAAGAACTTTCTGCCACAGGAGCAGCAGTATTTGAATCAGCCGTTGCAGCTTGTTTTTCTTCTTTTGGTGCTTCTGCACTTTCAGCTTTAGCAGCTGGAGCAGAACCGCCTGCCAAAATTCCACTAACGTCAGTTCCTTCCGGGCCAACAATTGCGATAATTCCGTTTACTTTAGCAGCCTGGCCTTTTTCTACACCGATGTGTAATAAAGTTCCCGTTGCATAACCCATTACTTCCATAGTTGCCTTATCGGTTTCTACATCAGCAAGAACATCATCATCCTTTACTTTATCGCCAACTTTTTTATGCCATTCGGCAATTACGCCTTCTGTCATGGTATCGCTTAATAAAGGCATGCGGATAACCGTAACACCTTTAGCAGCCAATTCTTCTTCGCTTAAACCACCGCCTTGAGCAGGTGCAGCTTCTTCTTTTTTATCATCAGCTTTTGGAGCTTCAGCGCTTTCGGCTTTTGGAGCTTCTGCACCTTTTTCAGCCTCTAAAGCTGCTTTATAATCTTCACCTTCCTTACCGATAACGGCCATGATGGCATCAACAGGAACAGCTGATCCTTCTTCTACACCTACGTATAAAAGGGTACCATCCCAATAAGATTCCATATCCATTGTTGCCTTGTCAGTTTCTACTTCTGCCAAAACATCGCCGCTTTTCACTTTATCGCCCACTTTTTTGTGCCACTTCGCCAAAACCCCTTCGGTCATGGTGTCGCTCATTTTGGGCATTTTAATTACATCAGCCATTATATCTAATTAATTGAAATCTTATTAATATTAGTCCATTACGTAAGGGTAGTTCTCGGTCATGTATACATCTTTGTATAACTCAGATGCATCCGGCCAAGGAGATTCTTCAGCAAATTTCACTGCCTGATCAACAGTTGCTTTTACTTTAGCTTCTACTTCTTCAATCCAGGCTTCGTCTGCATACTTTTCTTTAAGAATAGTTTCTCTAGCAAGTTCAACCGGATCTTTAGCTTTGTAATCTTCTAATTCTTCTTTGGTACGGTATTTAGCCGGATCGGACATCGAGTGACCGCGATAACGGTACGTTCTCATTTCTAAGAAAGTTGGTCCTTCACCTTTACGTGCACGTTGAATAGCCTCATCCATTGCATTGTGAACAGCAACCGGATCCATACCATCCACAGGTGCGCATGGCATATCAAAACCTAAACCAATTTTATAAATATCAGTCATGTTGGTGGTACGTTGTACCGAAGTACCCATGGCATAACCGTTGTTTTCGCAAACAAAAACAACAGGTAATTTCCAAAGCATGGCCATGTTAAAAGTTTCGTTTAATGCACCCTGGCGCACCGCACCATCGCCCATATAACAAATGTTAACATTGTCGGTACCTTTATATTTTTCTGCAAAAGCAACGCCGGCTCCAAGTGGGATCTGACCGCCAACAATTGCATGTCCTCCGTAGAAGTTATGCTCTTTACTGAACATGTGCATTGAACCACCTTTACCTTTAGAGCAACCTGTAGCTTTACCGTACATTTCTGCCATAATACTATCGGCACTAACTCCTAAAGCTAAGGCATGGGCGTGATCACGGTAAGTGGTAATCATTGAATCGCCTTTTTGCATTGCAGATATTGCTCCTGCAACTACAGCTTCCTGTCCAATGTATAAATGACAAAAGCCACGTATTTTTTGTTGTCCGTATAACTGGCCGGTTTTCTCTTCGAATTTGCGCATCAGCAACATCGACTCAAACCACTTTAACCAGGTATCTTTATTTATTTCTACTGCACTCATTTTAGGGTATTTGTTTTTTGCGACAGCAAATCTAATTTTTTTATTGTAATTTTTGGCACTTTTAAGTGTAAAAACATCATAGTATAAGGGCTAAAATCAGAATTAACAGTTGTTTTACAATTAAATAGGTGCTGAACAGGTTAACGAATCAAAAACACCCATTTTATGGTTTTTGGAGTTGGCCATTTATCAAGTCAGCCCATTTAATTTATCATGAAATTTAATTCTGCAAAACGGCAACTGACCATAATTTTTACCTGAAAGACCTGTTTCTCATAATTTTCTAAATATTAACGCCCTATGAAACCAATTTTTGTTGTTTTATTAATCCTTTTCAGCTCATTTTATGGCTTTTCTCAAACAAAACCTCTTAAACCTGGCAACGAAAACTATAAATTAAAGCAAGATTCACTTTTTAAGAACTTCGGAAATCCGGGAACAATTGTCATTAAAGGAAAAGTTAAAAACTTTAAGGATAAATTTTTTGAACTCGCCATTACAGATTATATCAATAACAACGGCAATTCGATAATCGTTAATAAGGATGGAAGTTTTAATCAAAGTTTTCCCATCATTAATACGCAGGAACTTTACTTATATTTAAATAATGATGCCATCACTTTTACGCTTAATGACCAGGATACAATCGAACTGGCCTGGGACAATAAAAACCTATTGAATACCTTTAAAGTTAAAAGCAATAAAAAAATACGGAATGCTCTATTGCAAACAGAATGGGAACTATACCTAAAGCACCGCAATGCATATAATGAACTACAGGATGATCTGTACAAAAAGCGTGATAGCTACACGCCTGATCAAAAGTACGAACTGATCAATAACCAATTTAACGAAGTTGTAAAAACCCTGCTAAAAGCCGAAAAAACTTTCCCTGAGCTTAAAAACCAAATCCCTTACCAAAACCTGATTGTAGGAAAGTACTATAGCTATTTATCTACCTTAAGAGGTAACAACCTGCTGAACAAATATAACCTGAAAGTTAAAGAAGACAGCACATTTAAACTGGAAAAAAGAACCATAAAAGCTTCTGATGGAAAGGTTTATACTTTCACCAAGTACGCGATATTAGACGGAGATCCGAATGTATACAAAATTTCGAGTGAGGAATACCTGAAAAATGTTCCCGATTACAGGAGTTTCATGTATAATTATTTAAGGTTCAATGATTCGGCACCGATTACTCAATATACCAAACTGGTATTTAGCTCATCGCCAATACCCAATCAAACCCTTAAATATTATTATATAGGAAGATCGAGTTTGGCTTCTACCCTTATCGAAGATTGGTTTATTACCCAATGTATTGTTCACAGTTTTAATTATGATGATTTTGACAAAGTAGAAGAAGTTTACAACAAATTTTTACCCGAATGTAAAACAGATTACTTTAAAGATATTTTATTGCAAAGCTATAATGTTGCAAAAACATTAAAACCAGGGCTAACTGCACCAGATTTTACCCTGAAAAATGAAAACGGAAAAGATGTTTCACTTTCCGATTTTAAAGGCAAGGTAGTTTACATCGATTTCTGGGGCGTTTATTGCGGTCCCTGCATTTACGATATCGAAAACTATGTACCTAAACTGCATGAAAAGTATAAAGACCGCGATATTGTGTTTCTGAATATCTGTGTGGATGTAAAACAGGACGAATGGCTAAAGGGGCTAAAGAAATATAAATTAGACGGCATAAACCTGATCGCAGAAGGTTGGGTTAAAAATCCCGTGTGTAAAGCTTATAATATTAATGGTATACCGCATTATGTTTTAATCAATAAAGATGGAACTATTGCCAATAATAATGCTTCGGATCCATCAGGCTTTGGTGGAAGAATAATTCAGGAATTGGATAATGCATTAAAGAAATAGACACTGCAAAACGTTAAAAAAAATAAAAATGTTAATAACTTTCAATTTTTATAACATTACATTTGGATAACATTTGTATAATCAATACTTTTGACAACCAACAATAAGCCCATGTGGTGTACGTTAATGTGTAAGTGAATACCCAAACATAACTGTATAACATGATTAAAAAATTTTTGTTTTCATCCCTAATCGCTATCTGCACGCTCTCAACCGCATTTGCGCAAACAAAAACAAAAGAATCTGGTAAAGAATTAAATGACCCTGATAACCTTGCATCGCAATATTTCTCGCAGGTGATGGGTGTTGCGGTAGATGCAACCTCCAATTTAAAACTTTACAAATTTATATACGAATGGATCGGAACGCCGTATAGTTATGGTGGAAACAGCAAAAGGGGCATCGATTGCTCGGCTTTTACTAAAGCGATTTACGACAAAGTTTTCAACACTACCATCAGAAGAAATTCGCGTGATATTTTCAGCATGGTAGATCCATTATCTAAAGAAGACCTGAAAGAGGGTGATCTGGTTTTCTTCAAAATTAAAAGCAGAAGTATTTCACACGTTGGTATTTACCTTGGCGACAACAGATTCGCACATGCATCAAGTTCGCGTGGTGTGGTAATCAGCAACCTGAACGAACCTTATTACAGCCGTTACTTTTACAAGGGTGGGCGTGTGTTAGAATCGTTCAAAAAAGAATTTGAAGTAGAATAGTTCAGCTGGCAGTTAACAGTGCACAATTTTCAGTTAACAGTCAATCATTCAAAATATACAGTCCTCCTAAAGAAATTTCGGAGGATTTTTTGTTTAACACAATTCCAGACCGTCATTTCGAGCGGAGTGAACATAGTCGAGAATCCCAAGGCTCTGCGAACCAAAGTCTGCAGAGATAGATATCTCCATTCCACTACGTTCCGGTCGATATGACGAGTATAATAAACACCTAATGAAGCTCATCAACACCATCCTGATCTTACCCTTCGTTGTTATCATCCTGATCAGTTGTACCAGCAATAATGCACAGATTATTGCACCCCTTGCCAAAGAAGATACGGTAATCCGAAAAATAAAGGATACCATATCGATCACTGCTGTTGGCGACATCATGCTTGGCTCGGCTTTTCCTTCAAAAACAAACCTTCCGCCTGATGATGCTGTTAACAGTTTTCAGGCAGTTGACAGTTTGTTAAAAGGCGATATCGTTTTCGGGAACCTGGAAGGCTGTTTCCTCAACTCGGGCAATTCGAACAAATGCAATGGCATTAACCCGAACAATTGTTATGCTTTCAGAATGCCTGAACGTTATGCCGGAATTTACAAAAGCGCTGGTTTTAATGTATTGAGCATTGCCAATAACCACGTTGGCGACTTTGATGCCAAAGGAAGAAAAAATACGGCAAGGATTTTAGATTCGCTACAAATCCATTATGCGGGACAGGTAAACAAACCATTTGAAGTTTTTGAAAAAGATAGTATAAAATATGCTTTCTGTGCTTTTGCACCGAATGAAAACACGGTATCAATCAATAAAATCGACAGTGCAAAAGCTTTGGTTGCCCGTTTAAAAACCATGGCCGATATTGTAATTGTATCATTCCACGGTGGAGGCGAAGGTGCCAGGTTTGAACATGTGCCACGCAAAAACGAGATATTTTATAAAGAAAACAGGGGTAATGTTTATGCCTTTGCACATGCCGTGATTGATGCCGGCGCGGATGTGGTATTGGGCCACGGACCCCACGTAGCAAGAGCTGTTGAAGTTTATAAAAACAAGTTCATCGCCTATAGTTTGGGCAATTTCTGCACATACGGCATGTTCAGCCTAAAAGGCAATAACGGAATTGCTCCATTGCTAAAGCTTAAAATAAATGCCAAAGGCGATTTTCTGTATGCTGATGTGGTATCCATCAAGCAGGATAAAATTAACCGTTTAACCCTTGATGAAAACAATGGTGCTTTTAAACGCATCAAAGAACTAACCGATATTGATTTCATTGGTCACCAGCTTAATTTTGCCGATAACAAAATCAGTTTAAAAGATTAATTTTCTACGACATCAATCTCGATTTAATTCAGAATATTTGCTTTATGAAAACGGGATTAATACTTCATTATATTATCGGTATTGCAGCAGCGCTTATGGTTTTGGCAGCAGCATACTATATTCAGCAAAACCCAAAGAATCTGTTATCGGCAGGAATTATCATTCTGGCGGGCTGTTTAGTTGCTTTTAGCCAGTACCAGATTATCAAAAACAAAAAGAGACAAAAATGACCTTCGTTATTTTAGACGCTACGAAGGCCGGAAACTTTAAAGATGGGATTTATCTTGGCCTGGCCATTGGCGCGGCGGTTGTACTTTTTCTGCTGTCCAGAAAATTCAGAAGAAGAGATAAATTAACTCTCATCCTTTGTATTTTTTACAAGGCCTATGCCTGATACAAAGAATATAAGGCCGATGATGCCGTAAACCATCAATCCCCTTGTATTTTGATTGTGATTTACAAAACCATAACCGGCATAAATTAAGCCTATAATCCCTAAAATGGTTAAAATGGTTCCAAAAGTGCGTTTTACGTTCATGGGTTTATCTTTAGGATAAAGACAATATATTCACACTTTTGTTTTTAGAGCACAAAAAAAAGGGCTCAATCATCGATTGAACCCTTTTTTATTAAATGTTATATCTACCAAACGCCCAATCTGTTTGCCGGGGCAATGTACATTTTTGCGGTTGCCGGGATATTGAAAGCTTTGTAAAAGGCTTCCATGTTGTATACCGGTCCGTTAACGCGGAACATTTCGGGACTATGCGGATCTGTTTTTAACCTTACACGCATGCTTTCGTCTCTATTCTTAATCCTCCAAACCTGGGCAAAGCTCAAAAAGAAACGCTGATCCGGCGTAAAACCATCAACCTTTTTGTCTGTTTTTCCCTGATCGGTTAATTTAAAGGCATCGTAAGCAATGTTTAACCCACCAATATCAGCAAGGTTTTCGCCCAATGTTAGCGATCCGTTTACATGCTGATTATCGAGCAGGCTGAAATTGTTATAAAACGTTTCTACCTTACCTGCTTTGGCTTTAAATTTATCCGCATCAGCTTTTGTCCACCATTCTTTTAAATTACCTGCTGCGTCGTACTGGCGACCCTGATCGTCGAATCCATGAGTCATTTCGTGTCCGATTACCGCACCAATTGCACCATAGTTAATGGCATCATCTGCCGCAAAATCAAAAAACGGAAACTGTAAAATGCCGGCAGGGAACACAATTTCGTTAAAAGATGGATTGTAATAAGCATTAACTGTAGGCGGGGTCATTCCCCATTCTGTTTTATCAACATTTTTACCCAGTTTATCCATCATTTCCTTATAGGCATGCCTATCGGCAGATTGAAGATTTGCGTAATAAGTGTTTTTAGAGATTTCTACGTCGTCATATTTTTTCCACTTATCAGGATAACCAATTTTCTTGATAAACGCGTTTAATTTTTCGAGTGCCTTCTTTTTGGTTTCAGGAGTCATCCAGTCTACCTTTTGGATCCTTTCTGCATATACCTTTTGCAGGTTGTTTACCAGTTTAAGCATACGCTCTTTAGCTTCCGGCTTAAAGTATTTTTCGGCATACAGCTGCCCCAAAAGTTCGCCCAAATTATTGTCTGTGGCATTAACAATGGTTTTCCATCTTTCTTTTTGTACCTGCTGGCCATATAATGTTTTAGCAAAAAAATCGAATTTAGCCTTTCTGAAGAGTTTGGTAAAAGCATTGGCCGAACTGTTTAAAGCATCAAATTTTAATTTTTCCTTCCAGATTTCGATTGGCTGGCTTTTTATCAGGGCCGATAAAGCCTGGTAGTATTTTGGCTGCCTTACAATAACGGTATCTGTGCTGGCTCCTAGTTTTTGCAAAACTGATTTCCATTCGATATTAGGGGTTTGTTTCTGAAAATCGGCCACAGTCATTTTATTATAGTTCTTCTGCGGATCGCGCAGCTGAACAGGTGTAGAATGCGACTGTGCAATGGTGGTTTCGAGCTTTAAAATGTTATCAGCATATTTAGCCGCATTTACCGAATCGCCCGCCAGTTTAAAAATAGTAGTGATATACTTCACATACTCTGCCCTGATTTTTTTTGCTTTCTCATCCTGATCGAGGTAGTAACTCCGGTCTGGCAGGTTAATACCCGATTGCGAAAACGACAACGCATTTTTATTGCTAAGTTTATCGTCGGGATCTACACTAAAACCTAAAAGGTCTCCTTCGCCGTTCTTAAAGCCATCGGCAACAAAGCTGATTAAATCCTTTTCATTTTTAATACCATCAATTTTACTTAAAAGTGGCTCAATAGGTTTTATACCTAAGTTTTCTATGGTTAAAGTATCCATGCCACTGGCATAAAAATCGCCTACTTTTTGTTCTGCACTTCCCTTGGCCCCGTTAGCTTTCGAAGCATTTTCGAGAATGGTATTCAGGTTTTTAAGGTTATCGTTGTACAACGTATAAAAAGAGCCCCAACCTGTTTCTGTTTTGGGGATTTCAGTTTTTTTAAACCATTTACCATTGGCATATAGAAAAAAGTTATCGCCAGGTTTTACAGTAGTATCCATTCCGGCTTTATCAAAAAACTCGGTACGCACATTTTCTGTTGCCGAATCAGCATGGTTCTTATTCTGGCACGAGGCAAATAACAAAAGGCCGGCAGCCGGAAGAATTAATTTATTTTTCATTGCTTATAAGTTAGTTAGAAAACTTAAAGCTACAAAATTGCCTGATGGAGTTTGTATGATTTTTTATAACTTCATAAAAAAATCTAATTATGCAATACACCGTTTACATTTTAGTAGCCATAGGAGTAATTATACTGCTAAGCTCATTTGTTACCGTTAAACAGGGCACCATTGCGGTAGTTACCGTTTTTGGTAAGTATCAAAGGCTTTTGAGACCAGGTTTAAATTTTAAAATCCCATTAATAGAGCAGATTTATTCGCGGATATCGATCCAAAACCGTTCGGTTGAACTCTCTTTCCAGGCCGTAACACAAGATCAGGCCAATGTTTATTTTAAAGCCATGCTGCTTTATTCGGTAATTAACCAGGATGAAGAAACCATCAAAAATGTTGCATTTAAATTCGTGGATGCCACCAACCTGATGCAGGCTTTGATCAGAACCATCGAGGGGTCGATCCGCGCTTATGTAGCCACACAAAAACAGGCAAATGTATTGGCACAGCGTAACGAAATTGTGCTTCATGTTAAAGAACAGATTGATCAGGTATTAGATGGCTGGGGTTACCACCTGCAGGATCTTCAGTTAAACGACATTACTTTTGATGAAGAAATTATGCGCTCAATGAGCCGTGTGGTAGCATCGAACAACTTAAAGGCAGCAGCCGAAAACGAAGGTCAGGCTTTATTGATTACCAAAACCAAAGCTGCAGAAGCTGATGGTAATGCGATTAAAATTGCCGCTACAGCTGAGCGTGAAGCGGCGCAACTCCGCGGACAAGGTATTGCCTTATTCCGTGCAGAGGTAGCACATGGTATGAGTAAAGCGGCCCAAGAAATGGAGCAGGCTAATCTGGATATTTCGGTAATCCTATTTACCATGTGGACAGAATCAATCAAACATTTTGCTGAAAACGGAGATGGTAACGTTATCTTTTTGGATGGCAGTACCGAAGGCATGAACAAAACCATGAAAGAAATGATGGCTATGCAGCTGAGCAAACAAAACGAGCCTGCGTCGAAGAAATAGCAATTAATTAGATCACTTAATTTTTAGACCTCGCAGGTTGACAGGCATTGTGCCTATCAAACCTGCGAGGTCTTTTTATAAGAGACTTCCGAAGTCTCCCGGCGCTTTGCCCTTCCGACTTTGGAAGTCAAAAAAAATCCCGCTTCAGCAAAACTAAAGCGGGATTTTTATTAAATATATTTCTTATTAGTTATTCTTAGGCATTAAACCCAAGTTCATTACATAACTACCTGATTGCTGCATAAAATCGCCCATAACCCTTAACGATTCGTCTTCGATAAAATCGAAAGCATCCTGTTTGGTTACTTTATCACCTTTTTTAATGGCTGGCAATCCTCTTAAAGCCCTCAACTCATTTTGTCTGGCCAGGGTTTTAGCTTCCTGCGCCTCGCGTTCTGCTTTAAGTTTGGCTTCGTTTAAGGTTACCGAAACTTCTGCATCACGTTTTTTAAGATCAGCGATATCCTGTTTAAGGTATTTAAAATCTAAAGAGTTTGCTATACGTTGTTCGCTGTTTTTTATCAGCTGTGCTTTAACCGGAGTTAAATTGGCAACTGCTTTAAAATTAGATGTAGGAATTACATCCCAAGGCAATGCAGATGGCTCAGTATCTTCTCCGATTTTATCCATTGGGTAAACAGATGGGAAAACAACATCAGGTGTAACACCTTTATGCTGTGTACTGCTTCCTGCCACACGGTAAAATTTAGCCATAGTTAGGTTAATCTGACCTAAGTTAATATCAGCAGGGTTAGCGCTGCTTGGCGATGTACCCACTGTTTTATCCTTGGCAATTAAACCCGCTATCCTTTGCAGCATATTTGGATTTACCAGTTTATTCAAATCAATAGAAGATTGTACAGTACCTTTACCATAGGTTTGGCTTCCCATAATAATACCACGGCCATAATCCTGAATTGCGCCGGCAAAGATTTCAGACGCAGAAGCACTTAAACGGTCTACCATTACACCGAACGGACCATCCCATGCTACACCACTGTTTTCATCTTCATCAACCTCAATTTTGCCACGTAAATCTTTTACCTGTACCACAGGGCCTTTATCAATAAATAAGCCTGTTAAAGAAATGGCTTCTACTAAAGATCCACCACCGTTACCACGTAAATCCATCACAATTGCACTTACTTTATCGTAGGTTTTTAACGAATCGATCAGTTTCCTTACATCACGAGTAGTACTTTTATAGTTTTTATCACCGGCATTTGCGGCTTTAAAATCAGCATAAAAAGCAGGCAGGGTAATAATACCTATTTTAATGTCTTTACCGTTGCTGCTAATGGTTTTTACTTTTTTCTTGGCTGAGGTTTCTTCCAATACGATTTTATCGCGTACCAGCTCAATAATTACCGGTTTCGACGACATTTCTTTGCCTACAGGAATTACTTTTAAGCGAACTTTTGTTCCTTTCGGGCCTTTAATTTTCGATACGGTATTATCTAACCTCCATCCTACTACATCAACAAATTCCCCGTCGCCTTGTGCCACAGCAATAATCCTGTCGCCGGCACTTAACTGTTTACCTTTAAAAGCAGGTCCGCCGGCAATGATTTCCGAAATTTTAACCACCTCATTTTCTAACTGTAAACGGGCGCCAATACCTTCGAAAGAACGCGACATATCTTCGTTAAACGCAGCGGCATTGCTCGGGTTGAAATAATTGGTGTGTGGATCGATAGATTCAGTAAATGCATCCATTAAAATCTGGAAAACATCTTGGTTATTGGTTTTAGAGGTTTGCGACTGTAAATTCTGATAACGTTTGGTTAAAGTTTCTACATTTTTTGCTTCGGCTGTTCCCGCTAAATTCAGGTTGATTAGTTCGTATTTAACACGTTTTTTCCAGGTATCATTTAAAGCTGTAGAAGAAACTGCCCAGGGTAACTTTTCCCTGTCGTACACATAAGTGTCGTTCTGGTTAAAATCATATTTGGTTTTAATCTGTGCCAACGAATAAGTAAAATATTCATTTAACCTTTTGGCATATACATTATAGATATAAAACGGACCACTTAAATCGCCGTTTTTAAAATCGTCGTCTAAAGTGTATCTGTATTTTTCAAATTCTTTAATATCAGATGCAAGGAAATAATTTTTACCCTGATCCAATGATTTGATGTATTTGTCCAGAATAATAGATGATATAGAATCGTTGATCTGAATTTTCTTGTAATTATAGCTTTCGATCAAATTCACAACTTCCTTGATCACAAGCTGTTGCTGCTGATCCGGTTTCACATTGGTAATTCCCTCAACAATCGGTTGAGTTTTTGGCGCGGCATGGCAGGCAAGTACAGCTCCGGTAAAAATTACAAAAAATATTCTCTTTAACATCTCTTTAAATGATTTAAAATCCATTTCCAATTCTATATAGCCAATATGATACCATTTTAGCAAAAAAACAAAAAAGAGACAGCATTATTACCGTCTCTTGTTAAAACTTTATCAAATCTAACTAAAAGCTTTTTATTTAACAATTTCTTAAGCAGAACGTTAAGCGTTATTTTTTGTTTTAAGAATAACCCGAAATTTGACCAAATACAGACGTATTAAGGCTATTTAAACAATAATTGACGTTATTTTTTGAAAGAGTTAAGGGGCTTAAAGGCAGTTTTAGCTTGGATTTACCTTTTTAGTGGCGGTTTTGCTGGCAATCGTTTCCCTTGCATCTTTAATCTGCGTTTTATACTGGGTTGTTTTGATCGAATTGGCCAGCCACTCTGCAGATTTTAAATCTCTTAGCGCAAGCGTAAAATCTTTCTTTTTGATTTTAACCTGAACAATACCGAGAATTGACTCGATATAGGCGTTATTACTTTTTAATTGTTTGGCCAATATCCCTTGCTGAGTGTAAAACCACATCGATTGGGTATATTTGGTGTTGGCGAGGTAAACTTTGCCTAAAAGGCTATAGGTATTCATAATCCCGGCCCTGTTACCGGTTTTTGAATAATTTTTTAGGGCAACGTTTAATAAAATCTGTTCGGCATCAGTGTAGCGGCCCAGCTGGTAATGCATGCTGCTCATTTTAATAATTGCCTGCCCGTACCTGTTGAAATTTTTAACCGAATTATATTCGAAAGCTGCTTTTCCAAATAAAGTTAAGGCTTCGTTATAATCGCCTTTCCGCTCTAAATCTTCTGCCTCTTCAAAAAAAGAATTCCCATCTTCCAGATCAAATTTAGATACCGCTATGTTAATAGCACTACCTCCATTGGGTTCCTGGATTTCTGTTCTGTCGATGTTTTGAGCCTGAAGTTGTAACGATGCAAAAAGGCCGATTAAAGCCAGTACAATTTTGGTCATGCAACAAAAATAATACTTTAATTGTAATATTAGCTAAATACCTGTAAATTAACATCAAAAGATGCCCAAACCATATAGGGATGCGAATCGCAATGGTATACTTCGCCTGCAGAAGTGATGCCTACAACACCTGCAAAGCCATCAAATGCCTTTAATTCGGCAAAAGATTTATCAGAAGCATCTTTTAAAGAAAAACCATCGGTAACACGGGTAACAATTTTTGCGGCCAGTGCACCACTAACAATATCTTCGCCAACGCCCGTACACGAAATGCCTGCATGTTGATTGGCATAATTACCCGCAACCGTTGCCGAATCGCTTACCCTGCAGGGAATTTCGAAGCCTTTACCCCCTGTAGAAGTTGCAGCAGCCAGATTTCCATCGGCATCAAGGGCAACACAACCTACGGTTCCTTTATTGTTTTTCTGGTTTAATTTAGCTTCGTATTCCGATTGACGCTGTGGCGTGATGGGGTTAAAATATTCAAAACCATTATCGCGGGCAAATTGCTGTGCACCTTCTCCACTTAATACACGGTCATCATAAGTTAAAAGATTCTGCGCAACCTGAATCGGGTTTTTAACATCCTCTACATTGATTACACCACTAAATTTTTCGGTTTTGCCATCCATTAAAGCAGCACTTAACCTTACTTTACCATCACTTTGAATCTGCGAACCGATACCAGCATTAAATAATTCATTATCTTCCAGTAAAGCAACGGTATACACCACAGTTTCTAAAGCAGTATGTGTTTTCAGGTATTTGTGCCCCAGTGTAACAATCGAAGCTAAAGCATCTTGTTTGGCCTTTTTTGTTTCCTGATTGGTAGATGACTCGCTAAAGAAGCCGCCGTGTATGATGAGTTTCATGTTTTAGTATCAAGTATTTAGATTGGAGTATCAAGATGGGAGTAAGCAGATGTGAGAATTTGAGTATCAAGTATCAAGTATCAAGTATTGGGTATCAAGATATGAGACCTTAAACCCTAAACCTTCCACCTTTTAGCCTTTCTACCCTATATGAATAGCCTTTGGATGATGGATTACCAGACTATGGTCATTTAAATCATAAACGTCGCCATCGCACATTACGTGTACCACCATGTTTTTTATCGAAACCGGCTGCCCCATTTCCACATCTGTTAAATTGGTATCGGCCATATTGCGGCCATCAACTAAAATTACCATGCCCGAGCCAATAGCTTCCATGGTATGCCCGTCTGAGATAAAAAGGCCGGTATCTTCGCCAAGGCCAATGCCTAAAATCCCCGGATTGCTGGCTGCGGCATATAATAAACGGCCGATCCTGCCCCGTTGAACGAAGTGAGTATCCACAATAACATCATCAATAAAACCCAAACCGCCGGTAATTTTAACTTCACCTTTAAGCAAGGCATCTTTGCTGCTTCCCTGGTAAATCATATTTTTAGAGCTTGCTGCCGCTCCGGCAGAGGTACCAGCAATTACCACTGGTTCATTTCTGTATTTTTCGAGCAGGATCTGGTGGATTTTTGTGCCGCCAAAAATAGACGAAAGGCGAAGCTGATCGCCACCGGTAAAAATAATTACCTCGGCTGCTTTGATACGTTCATAATTTTCATCCGAATTGGCTTCCTCACGGTTGGTAATATTTAACACCCCCAGGTTATGTACATCCAGTTGTGCATAAGCCTTAATATACTCCTCACCAACTTTTTCGGGCATTAGCGATGCTGTAGTAATAATTTCGAAGCGCGATTGGGTATCTTTAACTGATTCCGTAGTAATCCTTTTTAAAATTCCCCGCTCAAAAAAATTCATGTTTTCTGGTAGCCCAAATTGCGTTTCTGCGAAGCTACCTGTGTTTATTGCGCCACCAATGATGATGAGTTTACCTTTCGGAACCATTCTTTGTGTATATAATTGTATCAAAAAACCCAAATATATAGGCTTATGATAAAAAACACGACTTTTTTTGTCAATAATATTCAATTTATTAACAAACGTTAAAATAATCTAACCTAAAATTAACACAATAGTGCTTGAAAATAAAACAAATACGCGCTAAAATTGATTTACGTAAATAGGAAGCCTAATTTCAAAATAAATGCATATTTTACAGTCATCAATTTCATTCTCAAAATTGAGTTAAAAAGGCTGTCCCAAACCCTTGTTTACCATTAAAAACTAACAAAATATTACATGAAGATATTAAACATACAAGTATTGAGAGGGCCTAATATTTGGTCGATCAACCGGAAGAAATTGATCCAGATGCGATTGGATTTAGAGGATTTAGAACAAAAACCAACCAATGTTATCGAGGGCTTTAGCGAAAGGATAGAAAAGTTATTACCAAGCATGTTTACACACCGCTGCTCAAAAGGTGTTGAAGGCGGTTTTTTTACCCGTGTAAAGGAAGGCACCTGGATGGGACATGTGATTGAGCATATTGCTTTAGAAATACAGACCCTGGCAGGCATGGATACCGGTTTCGGCAGAACACGCATGACCAAAACAGAGGGTATTTACAATGTGGTTTTCAGTTACCTGGAAGAAAAAGTAGGTGTTTATTCGGCAGAAGCCGCAGTAAGAATTGCGGAGGCTTTAATTAACAATGTTGAATACGATTTAGAGCACGATATCCGCAGGATGAAGGAAATACGGGAGCTGGAGGCTTTAGGCCCAAGTACCGCATCAATTGTAGAAGAAGCAGTAAAAAGAAGCATTCCGTGGATCAGGCTAAATAAAAGTTCGCTGGTACAACTGGGATATGGCAAAAACCAGGTGCGTTTTAGGGCCACCATGACCGAAAAAACCAGCAGTATAGCCGTTGATATTGCCAGTAATAAAGAGGAGACCAAACGTTTGCTCACCGAAGCAGCCATCCCGGTAGCCTCAGGTGTAACCATTTCTAGCCCTGATGATCTTGAAGCGTCAGTTAATAAAGTTGGCTTTCCGCTGGTATTTAAACCTTTGGATGGCAACCATGGTAAAGGTGCAACCATTAATGTAAAAACGATGGAAGATGCGGTTGCGGCTTTTGAATATGCCAAAACCTATTCGAGAAAAGTGATTATTGAAAAGTTTATCACCGGATATGATTTCCGCGTATTGGTGATCGATCATAAAGTGGTTGCTGCTGCACAGCGCGATCCGGCCCATGTAAGAGGGAATGGCATCCACACGATCCAGGAATTAATTGATAAGGAAAATGAAGATCCGCGCCGTGGTTATGGCCACGAAAATGTGTTAACAGAAATTGCTGTCGACCGCGATACCCTGGATTTACTGGCTAAAAAAGAATATACTTTAGAAACCATCCCTGAAAAAGGGGAAATTGTTTACCTAAAATCAACAGCTAATTTAAGTACCGGCGGAACCTCTATTGATGTAACCGATATTGTACATCCACAGAATATTTTTATCTGCGAAAGAATTTCGAGGGTAATCGGACTGGATATTTGTGGTATCGATATTATGGCACAAAACCTTACCCAGCCTTTAACCGAAAATGGCGGAGTGGTTTTAGAAGTTAATGCCGCTCCTGGTTTCAGGATGCACCTGGCGCCAAGCGAAGGTTTACCACGCAACGTTGCTGCGCCGGTAATCGATATGCTTTATCCGCAGGGAAAATTATCACAAATCCCGATTATTGCGGTAACCGGAACCAATGGAAAAACTACTACAACACGTTTAATTGCACATATTATCCGCAGCAACGGTAAACGTGTTGGTTTTACCACCAGCGATGGTGTGTATGTGCATAATACCATGTTGATGAAGGGTGATACCACCGGCCCTGTTAGTGCAGAATTTATTTTAAAAGACCCAACAGTTGAATTTGCTGTTTTAGAAACGGCCCGTGGCGGAATTTTAAGGGCCGGTTTAGGCTTTAATGCATGTGATATCGGTGTGGTAACCAATATTCAGGAAGATCACCTTGGTTTATCCGACATCCACAATCTTGACGATTTAACGCGTGTTAAAGCTGTTGTAATTGGGGCGGTACGCCGTAAAGGCTGGGCTGTTTTAAATGCCGACAATGGTTATTGTGTGCGTATTGCCAAAGATGCCCGTTGTAATGTTGCTTATTTTAGCATGGATGAGAATAATCCGGTTATTAAAGAACATTGCCGAAAAGGTGGTATTGCAGCCATTTATGAAAACGGATTTATTACCATTAAAACCGGCGACTGGAAATTAAGGGTAGATAAAGCCACGCACATTCCGTTAACCTTTGGGGGGTCGGTAAACTTTATGATCCAGAATG
The DNA here is from genome assembly GCF_003315595.1 of Pedobacter miscanthi. Taxonomy (GTDB): domain Bacteria; phylum Bacteroidota; class Bacteroidia; order Sphingobacteriales; family Sphingobacteriaceae; genus Pedobacter; species Pedobacter miscanthi. The sequence goes on from NZ_QNQU01000021.1 coordinate 45,746, forward strand.
TGCTTGCAGCAACCTTAGCCGCATATTTGTGGGGCTATAAACCAGAAGATATCCGTTTATCTTTAGAAACCTTTATCCCTTCAGCAGCACATACACCCGGAAGGATGAATATTTTCAGGTTTAAGGATTTTAAAGTCCTGGTAGATTTTGCACACAATCCTGATGGCTTTAATGGCGTAAAAGGTTTCTTGCAGGGCGTAGAAGCTACTGAACATGTAGGGATTATTTCGGCAACAGGCGACAGAAGGGACGAGGATATTATTGAAACAGCCCGTATTTCGGCACAGATGTTTGATAAAATCTATGTTTGTCAGGAGAAATATTTACGTGGCAGACAACAGCAGGAACTGGTTGATTTATTGGTGAAAGGTATTAGAGAGGTTGATCCTAACAAAGAGATCATTATCAATAATAAAAGTACCGAATGTTTAAGAATAGCGATTGAAAATGCCCAAAAAGGTTCTTATTTAACCATTTTAAGTAATACCATTGATAATACAATTCAACGTGTTACCGAACATTTGGATAAGGAATTGGAAGCGTAAAGTCGTCATTGCGAGGAGGCTTTTTCAGCCGAGGAAGCAATCTTACAACGATCGCTACCTGCCTCCGCTTTAAGATTGCTTCGTTCCTCGCAATGACGGGAATTATATTAAAAAAGCTCCTCCGATTAATCGAAGGAGCTTTTTCCGTTTTTATATTTTGCTCACTTATGCCTGACTATCACGCAATCTTTTAATTTCATCATGTGATGTTCTTAAAGTTGCTTTCTGATCGGAAATTAATTCCCTGATGTTTGCGGGAAGTTCTTCTTCCTCTAAAGCCATTTTATAACCATTCTGTGCCGCATCTTCACCAAACTCACAGTTATTTAAAACAGTTTTACGATCGTGACCAGTAAATATGGCTTTTACATCCATCCAGGCCCTGTAAATTTTACCAGAATTGGTGGTTCCTGTTTCTACTTCTTCGCCTAATGCGCTCACTTCCGTTGCCAAAGCCAGTTTATATTTATGACTTTCTTCGATCATATTTAAAAATAGCGTTTTCAGATCTGCATCTCCGCCTTTCAATTCCTGACGGGCTTTTTCATAACCTTCGATACGGTCGTTATTAATCTGGATCAGGTCATTCAATACTTCTGCTGTTGCTGTTGTCGTTTTCATGTTAATATTTTTTATAGTTTCGATGTATATAAGCAACACGGGCAATCAAAAAAAGGTTTGTCATTTTTTTAATAGCCTACAACAAACAGGAATACGGGCGTTATTTTTTTGAGAAATATTGTGCAAGTTTTTCTTTAACAAAACGGCGCACTCGGGTTACCATATTACCTTTACGCTTCGTTAAAAAGGCTTTAATGGCTTTGTAAGCTACAGTATCTTCAGCAATTACGGTTGGAAATTCAACAATTGGTTTGGGATTAATGATTACGTTGTAAATATCATTTATTCCCGAATGCACACCAGTTCCGTCGTGCCCGATGTTGTTTACCAACGATTGTGATGGATTGAGGGTTAAGCCTTCTTTCAGGAAAATAGAAGCATACCACCGGATGGCCCAGCTGTTATTTTTTCCTTTTTTGAATTCCTGCATCTGTTTCCAGAAATTCATTTTATTATCAATAGAAAAAGCAGCTTTTTTCTTTTTATCGAACTGTTTTAAAAGTACATCAATATTGGGTTCGAAGTTTTTCCAGGCCCTTCCCCATGTAGCCCAGCCCCAACTGGTAGCTGCCCTGTAAAAAAACGACTGTGGCAATTCCTCAGCTCTTAAAGGATACATATAGGCGCCAATATGCATTACTTTTTCTTCTTCACTATAACGGTTTAAAGCCTCGTTAAAATAGTGCAGTGTATGCGGAGAGGTTACGAGATCATCTTCAAAAACAATTACCTGATCGTATTCTTCTATTAACTGTGTTACGCCTGCAATTACGGAATTGGCTAACCCTGCATTATCTTTTCTTTCGATTACCTTAACAGATTTAAATCCCTTCGTTTTATTGACGATTTTACGTACCGCAGCAACATTTTCTTCATCGCGGATCGTTTTTGCTCCATCAGAAAAGATGTACAAATGACTTTCGGCCGCCAGTTCGTTCTGTTGCAGGAATTTTAACGTACGCTCGGTATGCTGCGGACGGTTATATACGAAAAGTGCTATGGGAGCAAGGTTTTGCATTTTGTTTTATAAGTTGGATGCAAAAGTATGTCAATAAATTGATTCGTACATTTCGTTTACATAAGTTTTTTGTCCTTCTGTAAATATATGGGTACAATTAAAGTTGATCATTAATCCCATTGGTAATTGCAACAACCTCATGTAGGTTAAAAGTTGTGCCACATGGATAGGTGCAATGTTTTCTACCGACTTAAATTCAACTACCAGAGCACGTTCTACCAATAAATCACATCGAAGGTCCGCATTGATCATTAACCCTTTATAATTTATCGGAACAATGAGTTCAGATTCGAAATTAATATTTCTTATTTTCAATTCATGAACCATACATTGATGGTATGTACACTCTAAAAGTCCTGGGCCTAACATTTTATGTACTTCGATTGCTGCTCCGTTTACCTTATAAACTAAGTCTTTCAAATAGTTTCTAGTTAATAACATTCCTTTTTATTAAAAATTTATTCGGGATGTATTTTTAACCGGGATGCCTCAATTTCACGCTTTATTTTCTAATACTACAATATATTAATTTTATTTCTTTGTATTATAGTTTTAGGCCTATTTTTTAGTATTTAAACAATTGTGGTTTAATTAGAAGTTCGTGCTTTTTAACCATTTAAGACATATAAGTTTCAAATAAGCTCAAAATGGAACATGAGGCGTTAAACCTTCCATTTTGTTATATTCTTTATATGGTAAAATGAAATATTGATAATTAGAATTTCGCGCTTTTTAACCATTTAAGACATATAAGTTTCAAATAAGCTCAAAATGGAACATGAGTCGTTAAACCTTCCATTTTGTTATATTCCTTATATGGTAAAA
>NZ_QNQU01000021.1:48766-126073 GCF_003315595.1 Pedobacter miscanthi
GCTTTTTAACCATTTAAGACATATAAGTTTCAAATAAGCTCAAAATGGAACATGAGGCGTTAAACCTTCCATTTTGTTATATTCCTTATATGGTAAAACGAAATATTGATAAAATTAATATCCTAAAATATCTGCAGGTTATGATCTGATTTTTTGGTTAATACAGTATAGGCATTCGCAAACTGTTCCTGTTTTTTTCTTCCGAACAGGTTACCCAAAGTTTTTTTGATGCGGTATTCCAGTTCGATTTTTAAGTTCTTGGTAAATGTTTTTGGTGCTTTTCTGTTGATAAACTCGTTAAACTTTACGGTTTCGGTTGCTGTCATCGAAACTTTATCTTCTAAAATTTCCAGCCCTTCGCTCTGCAACAGGAATCTTAAAGAGGTTGGCGTATACATGTTGATGTGGCCGTAATCTAAAAAGTGTTTCATCCTCTGGTCTACACCATAACGGTAATCTTTAGGCACCTCTACCACAATATATCTAGCAACTCTTTTTAATTCGCGGATCAAAATCCGTTCGTGTTCTACATGTTCTAAAACGTGCGCAAGGATAATCAGATCGAAAGTATCGTCTTCGTAAGGAATTTTATAGCCATCAAAAGTCTGTGCTTCTTTTAAGCTCGAAAGGTTACGGTCTTTAATAATGTCGACACCACTTTGTGCAATTTCCAGGGCATAAAGCTCAGGTGCAAAATGCCATTCGTTTAAAAAATGTAGAATACTGCCATCGCCTGCACCAACTTCAAGTACTTTTTTTGGTTTAAGTCCTTTGCAAACATCAACAATATTCCGGGCTTTATATTTGGCTCCAAGCATCCGCCAGGCCACATCGCTGTTGGTATAAAAATTATCGTAGGCCGTTTTTACTTCTTCGCTTAACATGGTTTCAACTGTATTAAATACCTAAACAATTATCCTGTTTATAAAACACCGAAGTTGCTTTTTCGTAAAAAAGTCCGGGTGAAATGCCACTAAAGCTGATTTCTTTAAATCCCTGCTCTTTCAACAGCACACGTGCAGGATGGTATACTTCGCGTTCGCTATCATCCAAAACCAATACGCCGTTTGATGAAAGTGCTGCCACACTATGCTTACAACAGTTTACACGGTCGCGGCCATCAACAATAATAATGTCGAATTTTTTATTGAGCAATATTGCTTTTTTAGCATACTCACCATCTTTTTCCAGTTGACAGAATATCATTTCGGCATTGGCCGGACTTGTATTTTTAACCTTATCGTGCCATCCTTTATCGTGCTCAACAGAAGTTACAGAACCAGCTCTTTCTGCATAAAAAATGGTAGAATTGCCTGAACCATACTCGAAAATATGTTGGTTTTTGTTTATCCGCTCTTTAATAAAATCGATAAACGAATAAGTTACCCAGGGTAATGCTTTTCCCTTGCCATCTACGGCCTGTTTTTTATCAAAAGCAGTAAACCAGCCAATGCTGTTCAGATAGCCTTTATGCCCGTATGATAATAATGCCTTTAGCCTGTTTGGCTTTGCAACTAATGTGCTTAATGCTTTAAGAGTACTCAACGTTTAAATATTTTTTGAAATGCTGTGACCAAAAATAATGATTTTAACATCATAATCCCCTGCTCCCTGGTTTTTGGGATGAACAAAAGATAAAATGTTGATATTACGCAGGCAATAAGGGTTGCAACAGATGCACCAACACCACCGTATCTTGGGATTAGCCAAAGATTTAGGAGAATATTAATAATTGCGCCTGCAGCCGTTCTGTAAAATGAAATCTTGGTAAACCCTTCTGCCACCAGATATTGTGAGCTCGCTGTTCCTAAAAACACGAATATCCCCGACCATATATGAATAGAAAGCATCGGTCCGGCACCATCGTATTTACCCTGATAAATAATGTGAATAATATCATCAGCAAAAAAACTGATAAACAAGGCAACAGGTAAACTGATAAAAACAAGCAGATCGTACAGATTTTTAAGGCGTTTCTGATAACGGTCTAAATCTGTTTTTCGTGCATTTAGCAATGCAGGAAATACGGAGGTAACAATGGCAATAGGAATAAAATACCAGGCTTCGCTTAAATTTTGTGCAGAACTGTAAATCCCAATTGCTTTACTGCCGATACTTTTTAACATCACCACATCTATCTTCATATAAATGGAAACCATTACAGCAGAGAGTATGAGCGGAGAAGATTTTCTTAATAGTGATTTTGCCCGCTGTTTATCAAAACTCCAATCGAAGATGCTGAATCCTCTTTTCTGATAAACCATAACAAGACCAATCGCCAGGATCAGTCCATCCAGAACATAGGCAAAAATGATATAGATTAATGGCAACGAAAGTACAATAATGGCTACTTTAATTATCGAAATGGTGATTAGACAGATATTCTGTACCTGTACCACATATTTAGATTGCACCTGAGACTGAAAGTAGGCATCGATAACATTAAACGATTTAAAAAAAGAGGCAAAAGCTAGCAAACCAACCAATAAAGTTAATGGTTCTCCTGGCTTTGATGACAAATGATGGCTAATGAGGTAGATTCCTACAGCTACCGGAATAAGCAAGGCATTTGTTATGATTCTTAGCCATAACGATGTTCCTAAAATCTCATCGCGTTTTGCCGGTTCCTGGATAATTTCACGGATAATAAAAGTGTCGAGCCCCAAGGCACCAACGGCAGCAAGAATAGCCACCAGCGAAAGTCCAAAACTTAAATCGCCGAACGAAACAGGCCCAAGATAACGTGTAATTAAAACATTTACAATGAGACTTAGGCCCTTGCCAAAAATTACCCATCCCGTATTCTTTAAATACTTGTTAAATGCTTCTTCGTTAAAACCTTTTATGGCGGGTAATTTCATTAACGCAAAGATGTAAAAAAATGTGCGTTATGTATGATATCTTAAATTCAAATTATTTTTAGTCCATGCCTGAAGATCAGCCTTCACTTTTTGTCTCCAGCACTTTGCTTTCTGTCGCTTTAGCTTCAGGTGTAGGTGTTGGCGCAGGATTTACAATTGGCGCAGGTTTACTGTTTAAAGGTGCACCAACTGCAAGATCGCACCTGTGGTTTGGCTGGCCGTGCGGAGGATTTAAACCTTTGCCTACTTTTACTGCTGGTACCTGTGTAACTGCTGGCTGCGTAATGGTAACTACCTGTGTTGGTTTACTATCCAAAGGTGCACCAATAGCAATATCGCACCGATGGCCCGGTTCGCCATGTTTAGGATTTAATTTCTTGCCTGATGTATTAACAACAGCGACTGCAGGAGCAGGGCTTGGTGCAGGTTGTGGCCCGGCGTTTTGCTGGGGCTGAGCAACGGCGGTTTGATTTAATGGAGCACCAACAGCTAAGGCACAGGTGTGGCCGGCCTGGCCGTGAGGCGGATTAAAAATAAGGTTACTTTTTGTATTTTGTACTACTGGCTGACTGGGATTGATTTTTTGCAAACCCTCCAAACCAGTAGGGGTAGCGATCATGGCTTGAGTATTTTCTTTCTTTTCGCTGCTGTTACAGGCACAAAGCAGGGCAACAGCCAACAAGTAAAAAGGATATTTCATGAGCATTGGGATTAGGTTTACCCAAATATGGCAAAATTAATTTAGGCCTGAAAGCTCTTTTCTATTCTTTCTAACTGTTTTAAATGATGCTTTAAATGGATTTCGATAAACCTAAGCCATTGGTTGGCATTTAAGTAGCCCAATCGTGGGTGTTTGGTTTTGCAGTTTGCTTTTGCATTAGCTATTAATGGATAATATTCTTCCAGCGCTTTTTCTACTGTTAAAATAAAATCAGAGGCTTCAGTTTTGCTTATTTTTTTAACACGCTCAATAAGCCTTTTTGGCACTTTATATTTTTGTGCAGGCGGGAAGGCTCCAAAAAACAAAATTAGTTTTACCACAAAATGCGTGGGTTTATCTTCCCCTTTTCCGGTAGCTGCATGCGAAAGCGCGATTAAAGAAAGCAGGCTCGAATCGAAGATATGAGAATATACCTCACTATAACTCCAGCCTGAGATTGGTGGAACGGTTTGAAAAATGTCTTCCGGGTACTGAGATAATTTAAATTTATAGGCATCGATAATCTGTTTTACCGATGCCTTCACTTTTGCTGCGGCCATTTAATAAAGATAGACTGAATTACGCTTTCTCCAAATATTTTAAGAATTCATCTTTATAGTTAAAAAATTCGAATACTTCGGCAAGTGTAAAGTAATTCTGTGGATCTACAACTGTTTGATAAAGTGTTTTTGCCGTTTTCAGGCGTTCCTGATCAAAAGTGAATGTTTTTAGTATCAGTTTACACTGACTGCTTGAAAATGAGGCTTTTTTGTTTACTGCGCTGATTAATCTTACCCTTTCGCTATCAAAACTGCATTTTTTGTAACTGGCATAAAATTCCTGAAAAGCCTCAGGTGATAACAACCGGTAATTCATATCGGGCTGCGGAAGCACTGTAGGAACAATACCGGTATTGTAATTTCCTGTGTAACCATCAAAATCATTTAGCATATATTGTCCGTTACGGTAAATATCTAGCTGCTTCAGTGTATTCAATCTCCGATTGTCTAAACTTAAAATTAGCCGTTGTCCAGGGATAACGTTAACTTGTTGTTTTAAGATTACGGTATTGCCCTGAATAATGGATAGTGTTGGTGCAGAATTGTATACATCATAAAAACGGAACCTGCCGTTGGATGAAGCAACAAGTTCATCATCTAAATATACATTATACTTGCCTGGATTAGCGATCTGCAGGAAAACTTCGGCTGACCGGCGGTTGTTTTGAGCGAAACTTAGGGTAGCAAAAAGCATTGCCAATCCTAAAAAGATGGTTGTTTTCATTTTAATTAAGGTTTCATTTGTGTGTGTTTTGAAATAATGCCAAACAAATGCCAAAACCAAACAAAAAAGGATAGAATTAAAAAAGTTTCAACAATTCTTCCAGATGCACAATTTCCTGTTTAACATCTTGAGGTTTTTCTTTTTGCAAAGGATTGAAAAAAATGGCTTCAATCCCGAAATTTAATGCACCGTAAATATCGGCCTCCAAACTATCACCGATCATAATACTTTCTTCCTTCAGGGCTTTTGCCTTATCCAGTGCATATTCAAAAATGATGGGATTTGGTTTATTTACACCCACATCTTCTGAGATAATTACATTTTTGAAATAAGGATTGAGATTTGAGAGGTTCATTTTGGTTAAAGTAGTTTCTTTAAATCCATTGGAAATGATGTGCAGTGTATATTTTTGTTGCAGATAGGTCAGTACATTTTCTGCTCCCTCGAACAGATTGGTTTTAGTAGGCGAAATATTTACATAATCAGCCTCAAACTGATGCGGAACGGCATCGGGGTGAATACCCAGTTGGATAAATGTTTTGCTAAAACGTTCAGACCTTAAAAAATCCTTTGTGATTTTACCTAAATGATAATCGGCCCATAACTGATGGTTATTTTCAGTATAGGTAGTGATAAAATCGGCACACGATTTAAGGCCAAGTTCGTCCAGTTTATAAGTATGATAAAGCTCGTTTAATGTTTCTTCGGCATTGCGGTCAAAATCCCATATCGTATGGTCGAGATCGAAGAAAATGTGTCTTTTCATTTGTGATGATTTTTCACAAAGGTAACCTAATGATGTTTGACCTGAAAGTTCGGGTTTAATTAAAAAGAATGCCTGAAGTTTAAAGGAGTAAACCCTGCCCTAAGTGCGATGTTACTAAGTGGAGCAGGGTTTTTGAATGATTTTGTTTATTAATTACGCTTTCCTCACTGCCGTTTTTAATACGGAGAGGAGAAAAAGGATCAGAAATACGATGATTACTGGTGCAAAAACTTCTAACCAGCCTATGCGCCCGAAAATGATTTTGATGATAAAGAGGATGCCGCTAAAAAGCATCCCCAATAGGATTAAGATTTCTTTAAAACCTCTTTGTTTTGTTTTCTTAGTTCTTCTTTTTGCCACAAGATTTTTTTAAATGGTTAACTTATAAACCTGATTTTGATAATTAGGTAGTCACTTTGTCCCGATTTTAACATCGGGATCAGAGTCTATCTAGCAGGAGAGATGCTGATCCCGAAGATTCATATGACACAAATGCTTTTTTCCGCTCCTATGCCGCGAGGGCATGGTACTTTGGAGCGCCAAAGTACCCAAAGCGCTTCGTCAATCCAGCAATGTGCGTTCACACGAGGCCCATGCACATCAAAAAAACAGCGGCACTTTGTTTTGTGCAGTAAGTATCAGACAGATTAAAGTTTTTTGTAAGACCTGCACAAAACCACTGCGTTTAGGTTTGGCAATGCCAATTGTCTTATTTTGCAACTGTTTTTTTGATTTCCCCGCACCTGGGATTGACGGGCGTCCTTCGGTAAGACCTGTTTGGGGTGCAAAGCAAGCTACCATAACTCCCTAAAAATATGTGTTGACGATCGCGCTGGCTTAATGGGTTCATAATTAGTTCTCACGAATGAGTATTAATCAAACTTAACTTATAAAAACATAATTTCAACACGCCTGTTCCTTTTCCTCCCACTAGCTGTCTTATTTGAGGCAACCGGATTTTCAATCCCTTTTCCCGTAGCACTTATCCGGCTTGCTTCGATATTTAATGCCGTTAAATGGTTTTTGAAGGCATCGGCCCTGGCCTGCGATATCTGCTGATTAACTGCTATCGGACCATCGCTGCTGGCATAACCATCAATTTGGATGGATGCCGCAGGGTTTTTGATCAGATAAGCGACAATGCGTTTGATTAAAGCACTGTTGGTACTGGCAAAAGATGATGAACCCTGAACAAATGTTACCGGTACGGAATGGTTTAAAGCTTTAAGTGCTTTTGTTTGTAATTGGGCAGGGGCTGCATCCAGACTGGTTTTTCTGATCGGATCTTCTTTAATCGCCGGTGATTTTACCTGCGTAACAGCAGTGGTATCTATACCGCTAACTTTTTCTTTTGCTGGTGCAGCAGGCGCAACAACTGAAGCCGGATCGGAAGAAATGTTTGGTGCAGCTGTTTTTGCCGCAGGATCTGTTTTGCCTGATGCATAATACCAGATGCCACCACCAACAACCAGTATCGCGAATAAACCGATTAACCAGCCCCGCGATTGGCCAGCGGGTTTTTCGATCTCTCCTTTTGAAAGATCAAATTTAGATGGCTCTTTTTCAGAACCATCGTTTTTATTTAAATCGAATGCCATAATTTTATTTTTTAGGTGTACATCTCCACTAAAGTTTGCAAACTGCCGGTATGTGCCCTGCCCATCGCTTCAAACTCCCAGCTTTCGCCGGCACGGAACAAACGTCCGAATTCTACGGCATCTTCATTGGTATATTGGTCTTTCAGGTCGTAACGCAGGATCTCCGAACCATTGCTTTCATCCACAATCCTGATGTAGCAGTCGTTCACTTTTCCAAAATTCAGGTCTAATGTTCTCCTGTCTTTTTTATTGTCGTTAGGATATTTGCAGATGGTACAGCAAATGATAATCTGCTCAACCTTAGGGCTAACTTTTGATAAATCAATAAACATATCTTCATCATCGTCGCCATCGCTTCTGCTTCCATCCGGATCATCAATGGCACCGATAATTGCCCCATCTTCGGTAAATGGTCTGAAAAGGCCTTTTTCTATTTTATCCTCAATTTTATTACCCATACGGAGCTGTCCGTAAAAGGTAAAGTACGAATCAGAAGGAATTTTGAAATCGCCACCAATTGAAAATGCCGAAACATCGAGGTCGAACTCCGGACCGCCGGGTTCTTCATTGGGATCCCAGCCCATTCCTATTTTTACGATGGTGAGTCCGGGTGCTGCCTTGGAAAGAGAGAACCTGTCTCCCTTATTTAAATTAAAACTGCTCATTATTGATATAATTCTATTAGTGTATTTAAACCGCCCGAAAAGGCCTGGCCCAGTGCCTCTACATTCCATGCGCCCCCGTTTCTTGAAATTGAAGCAATCATCAGCGAATCTTCATTTGTAAATTCCTCTTTAAGCAGGTACTGGCATAAAACCGATTTATCGGCATTGTTCCTGATATTGATATAGGAGTTTTGAACGTGGCCAAAGTGGTGGCCTCTTTCTTCACTCTGATCAATGGTTACTGCGAAATAAAGGAACTCCACTTCCGGATCTATTTTGGATAAATCGATATGGATTACTTCATCATCTCCATCGCCCTCGCCACCCCTGCTATCGCCCGGATAATGGGTAGAACCATCAGGGCTGGTGTTATTGTTATAAAAAACAAAATATTCATCGGCAAGCAGTTTGCCGTTTTCGCCCAGCATAAATACGGAGAGGTCGAGGTCTACCGGGTGTCCGTTAACAACAGCGGTATCCCAGCCCAGGCCGGCAATAATGTGTTTCAAGCCCGGTTCTTCACTGATCAGGGAAACAGGTTTTCTTTTTTCTATTTGTATAGCCATTTTGTTAAGTTTTAGATGTTATATGCCCTAACTCTTTTTTGGAGGTAAAGGCGGTGGTTTTACCGGATTGTTTTTCGTGTTTGGTGTTGCTTTTATTTCGGGCAACCTGGGGATGTTTACCGGTTTTGGCACATCGTTTTGCTTTTTGGGTGGTAAGGGCGGAGGCAGTTTTGGTGTTGGAAGGGCTGGCCGTGGCAGTACGGGAGGCGCAGTGGGTACTTTTGCTTTAACACTGTAACCGGCATTGGCAATGGCCTGAAAAATAGCCAGCATGGCATCTTTAACATCAACCGGCTGCAACGCGATAACATGATGATACTTTTTAAGCAGTTTATCAGAAAAATATGCGGTGCTGATTTCTTCTGATCCAAGCAGGATGATTACGCCATCGGCCTGTAAATTGTTTGCCCTTAACAAATCGTCTATCGCCGTAAAAATCATCCCGTCATTCGCATAATATTGCAGCCTGTCGTTCAGGTTTTTTTCCTTTACGTTAAACCAATACCGGTTTCCGTCGGATAGTTCGGCCTCACCTTTAATAATCGGACCAATGTTTTGAAGTAAAGCCGCACAGAAGGGAAGCAGGAAAGCGATTTCAGTATCTTTATTAACAGACAGATAAGAATTTTGCAGGATGATATATTCTACAATCATATCGGCCAGGATTTTTACCCTCGGGTCGGCTCCCTGACCTACCAGTTTGGCCGATCCAAGCACTTCAGCCTTACTATTTTTGTAGAGGTTTAAATAAAGTACATCATCAATGCCATTCATTAATAAAATGGCCTTGTTGTTTGGCAAAATCTGCTTTTGCGTAAGTATATTAAAAAGGGTATGGTGATATGCAATGCGGTCTAAATTAAAATAGCCAGCCTCCTGAAACAGGTTTTCGATCAGCGATTTCTCATTGTCTTCAATATCATCATCAAATAAAAAGCGCAAAGGGAACTGCTGCCTGTACGATTCGATAGATTCGGATTTATATAATACGGTGTTTAAAAAGTGCGATAAATATTGTTCTACACCGTAATAAAATAGCTGTTTAACAGGTTTTTTATTACCATATATACTGAAATGTTTAGCCGGATCTTTTACAATTTCGAAATAATTGCCATAGGCGTAGGGATCGTTTTTGTAAAAGCGTTCCCTGGCTGCGGCGCCAAAAATAAAATCGTTGCCGTTTACATAAAAGTATAAGGGAACCTCGTTCGATTCCCTCATTTTTAACGGGGCATAAGGGTTACTGTCTGATTGATACCAGAAAGTAACCGTCCGCTTCGATATTTTTGCCAATACACAGAATCCCATCGCTACTATTGTTTTTGAATGCCTTTAAGCAGGTGTTTTTCGAAGAATTTCATCCCTTCGAGAATGATGATCGGCGCTACATAATCGAAATCTTTCTGATCATCGTGTTTCCGCTTTTGTGCTTTGATAAAATCTGGCTCGCCTTTGATGTAGTTCTCGATGTTCATATCCTGAAAACCCGCCATAAAATCTGTGGCATTCATTTTCAGCCCAAACATGCCGGATGATACCTTGTAAAACAGATCGGCAAAATCCATAAACCTCGGGCAGTGCGGTTTGCCTTCCTGCGGTAAACAGATAAAATGATTGCCAATATGCTCCAGCATTTCGGGCGTAATGGAATTGGTTGATTCGAGGTATTTAAATTCGCCATTTGGCGTAACCACACAGAAATTATCTTCGCCCAATATCTCAATGGCCTGTTTGTTGGTGGGTACCAAAATGCTCGTGATATTGGTTGGGATGGCCAAACCTTTCGATACTTCGTATTTAACATCGGAATTATCTGTTCCGCGTTGCGAATTGATATCGATTATTTTTAAAGGGTTGGTGCTGATCGGACTAATGGTTTGTTTGGCCACTGTTTCGCCGCCCATTCCCCTGATAAACATCTGTGTATAATAATCATCGGCTGCGGCCGGATTTACCGCGGTAAACCAGTCGAATATCCTTGCGCCTTTACCCGCAAATGCAATTTTTATTTTTGGTGGAATGGCCTTAACCTGGGGTGGTGCATCTTCCGATTTTAAAATCTCATTCCTTAACTTATAAGCCAGCTGACCTGCGTAAAACATAATCAGGCCGGTAACGTAAAGGTTAATGCTCATCATTTCCTTACATTCGGCAGCGATTAAGAGATAAAAAGTTTCAAAATCCGAAGCTTCCAAACGGTCTACAACCTGTTCGAAATAATAGGGTGCGGTATTTTCGTTAAATTTAGGTGTACCGGAATTTAAACCCTGGATTGATATTTTTTTCTTTTCACAGATCCTGAGCAGCACGTTTTTAAAGTTGGGCGAAAATTTGGTTGCCTGTGCTACGCGTTCGGCCGCAAAACGGATGGAGTTCTGTTTAATCATTGCCTTTCCACCTTCCATCTGGCACAATGCGGTAATATCTGTTGTACTGCCGCCAATGTCGAAACAAAGTACCAGTTCTCCGGGGTTAATGGAGTAACCACCGTTTGGGCGCACCAGGTAATTGGCTACAGCACAGGCTTCTGATAATGATTCTTCGTTGCCTAATTTTTTGAAATCGAACCTTACCGGGCCGGTTTCCGTTTTGATATCTACCGCTGTAAGTGTTCTTTTAGCCTCATTGCCCCAGCCTGTAGCAACCGCTGCTTGCGGTTGTTCGCCCCAGCCGCTATTGCCGGTATCGGTTGAACCCCATGCCGGTGTTGTGGCGGCAGGTGCTGAAGCCTGACTGCCCCAGCCACCCGGTTGAGCTGCAGTAGACCCCCAGCTACTGCTGCCGGATGTATCGCCGATATCAGAAAGATCGGAAGGAGGGAAGGTTTTTAATTTAACGTTACTTTCAATCGGTGATATTTCTTTAAGCGAATCCCATATACCCCTGTATTCGCTTAATAATTCTTTACCCATTGATGAGGGGTACGACCATTTTAAGGTGTGTGGCTCATGCCCTTCGATAAACAATTGCGCATATACATGAAGCAATAAAGTACTTAAATAGGCGGTTTTGTAACTCTTGTCAATTTGCTGGGTAGACCATTTCATGTTGTACACCAGCTCGGCCCTGCCAATGCGGTTATAACCTAAAATGTAGCGGTTGTTTTCTGCATTTTCGATCGGCAGGTTTTTTTCAAAACACGGGAAACCACCCTTTACAGACTGGGCCATTAAGGAATTAACCTGGATGTTGCCATCGTTTACCACTCTTCTCGAATCGTGGATGGTTAATACTGATTTGATGGAATTGGTCAGGATTTCGTCGTTCTGGAAAAAGAAGATTTCATCTTCCACCGCTGGTCGTTCATCGTTGTTTTTACTATCGCTAGCCAGTAACGATACCCTTTTATTGGTGAGTTTCAGGTTTTCGCAAACCTCGTTCCGCTGATCAGAAAAATAAGCAATAGAAGAATTTGTACTGCCAAAATCGACACCTAAAAAGGCTGGCGACAATGTCCTTGGTGCATTTAACATGTTCACCGGTAAAGCCTGCGTATTGCCCGATCCATCGTAACGGATAATTCCAAAACCACAATCAACGCCTGCATGAGCAAACTTTACACCTTTAAAAGGTTTATTGCTTTCGTATATCTCGTATTTGTATTTATTATCGGCCACTGCATTGTTTGATGCAATATGTAACTGCGCTTTAATGTTGCCGTATTTTTCAGGGATTACTGCTGCCTTTCCGTTAGCGGCCAGGTATAAAGGAATGCCCTTTTCATCCAGTACAATCCTGAAAAAATCGTCGTCCACATTTCCGATAAATGGCGTAGCCTGAAACTTGGCATCGTTATGCGGTATTTCCGAATACAGAAAATAGCGGTTCCATTGTTTGGAAATAAAATTGGGCCACATTAAAATGTCTTTACCGCTGATCAATTCGGAGGTTACCCTGTAAATGACCTCTTTAACAATTTCGTTTCCGGTTTCAGTATATAACTTTAACTGAACAATCAGGCGTTCACCATCTTTATCGGCCGGGTCGTAAATGGCGGTAATCCGCGATTTTACGTTCGATGATTCGGAAATACCTACCAATGCATCGAGTGTGGCACCGAAAACATTTAATGCCAATGGTGTTAATGGCAGGGTAAAATAAGCATAGTTGTTCAGCTGCCCTTTGGTTTCGGCTGCCAGTAACAATATGGGTTTGGTTTTCAGGAAATTCCGGGTTTCCATGCCATCCCTGCCAAAATCGATCTGTGCAATTTCGGTGGTATCGGGAAGCAGTAAATCTTTTGGATCAAACAGGATACTTCCTTCTTTCGATTCGTTGTAGATAATCCCTTCCGAGCCGAATAATGCTGTAGAATAGTTAAAAAGAAGGCTAAAAGGATAATTGAAGAGGGAGCCAACTTCGGGGGCGGTAGATTTATCGAGTTTAGGGTAACCTTTTGCCTGCTGATAAACAACCATATCGTTTATCCAGGCCTGGATACAGGTAGAAATATTGCCATACTCAGGCCTGATCAGCTCTTCTACACCGGCATAATTTAACCTGAACTTTTCAATGTTATCTAAAATGTGTTTGGCATAACCATACAGTGTAGAAAGTTCCTGCGGGTTAATTTCCGACTGTAAAGGATCGATAAATTTTCCGTTCTGTACGTTAATGAAGGGGAATTTCTCCCTGATCTGATAGGATACCGAAGTAAAAACAAAACTATCAGGAGAGGTTCCGCCGATCACATGGCCTTTGAATGAGATGACATCAATAAAGGGTATCCTGTCGGCATTATTGGCCAATGATTGATCGCACCACAAAGGTTTACGCTCAAATAACATATTGCCAAATGCCCCGGTAGGCTCGTAGATGTTCGTTGTTGTGTTTAAACTCTCACCGTCTGAATAAGATAGATGGATTCTATTTGCTTCTATATCTTTATAGTTTAAAGCTATACAGCTGATCAATCCTTTCCATTCGCTGATCAGCGATTTATAGAATAACATCAAACCTGATGCTTCGGCTTCTTTATCGCGGATATTATCTATGGCATTCTTGAATAAATTAGCACGGGCAAATACCGATGGTATGCCGGATACAATTGTTCCGATATTAACAGCAGAATTACCGTCCTGGTCTACTGCGATTTCGGGAATGAGGATGTTTTTGGTAAATACTTCAAGCTGGGGGATTTTATCCCAGGCAAATTCGACTCCGTTCGGTTCTGTTTTTGGATGAACTTTTATCGCCAGTGCTTTGATTCTTTTATCTAACATGGTGCTTTAGTTTATATCGAAGTTTTGTGAAATGGTAAGTGCATTAAAAATGTGCGCAAGGAATTTCTCTTTAGTGGTATTTACTTTCTGCTCGTCTTTTGGGTTGGTGTTGATCAGTTTTTCGACAAAAAGATCATAACGATCCCTAAAAAGGCCTCCTTTACTCCAATGGTGTTTTTCATCAAGGAAAATGGTACCCACATCCAGTTTTTTTAGTTCAGTTGGGTTATCCGGAAATGCCTTACTATCGAACAGGAACCTGCCAGGGGCAACGGAGTTCCTTACCTGATAAAGCCAGCCGGGTATAAATTTGGCATCTTTAAAGGTGTAGGCAAAAAGCTTGAAATATTCGTTTATATCTTTACACTCCGCATCGGTAATGGTACTGTATTGGTTCAGTTTTTGGTTTTCGCACTGTTTGATGAAACCTTTTATGCCGCCATCATCAAAAGCGCCACCGTTTTTGGTTAATGAAATGTGTGCCAGGGAGAAAAAAGCACCCAGCTTGTTTACAAATATTTCGCCCGATTTATTTTCGTTGCCTATAAAGTCGTCAAAAGAGAAATTGAACGAATTATCTTTAAATTCTACCGCTTTATAGAGATAATCGGCCTTTGCGCTGTTAAAACCATCATTCTGGGTGAAAAAATCGTAAGCGGCACAGGCACACAACAACTCTGTAATGTGGCAGGGGTTTTTCTGTTCGCTGCCACCGGTTATGGTCTGATTGGAAACATTGTTGCCATCAATTTTTTTGCTTTCTATTGGCCAGCCGATATGGTAAAGCAGTTTATAACATTTCTGAACGGTAGGGTCGCTTTGGTAAAACTGCAACGCAGCCTGACTGTTTAGTGGAAAAAACGATGAATCGGCAATTACGCTATTGGCTTTGCTGGCTTTCTGTTTATCATCTGGTTTATTAAAAGTGAAATACTCTGTTAATAAGGTAGAGCCAAATTTGGCCTTGGCGAAATCAATACTGGCATTTCCGTTAGAGCGGATTTTCACAAAATCCTGTAAGGCTTTCGGGATTACCGGAATAGATGATGCACCTGTACCACCGAATATAGAACCAAAAATAAAAACCCTGGCATTTGCACCGGCACTTTCCAGTTTGCCCATAAAAGCGTCTAATTCGCGTTCCTGCGATTGTACAGCAGCGCCTTTGATGATATTACGGGCGGCTTCTACTATGCCATGGTACATCAGCATAGAGCCGAGGTGGGTTTGTGCCCGGTAGCCATGATCTAAAGCAAACTCCTGTACGGAACCATTATCCAAAAACAGGTCGGATATTAATTTGTTGGCTTTCTGCTGTTCAGGCGAACCTGTGGTAATTTTGCTGATGTTTTTATAGGTTTCCCTTCCAGGCCCGGCATAATTGGTGAAAAACCGGTGTAAATTCAGTTTTGCCGAGAAAAAGGTATTTGCATTTGGCGTTCCGCCTACACTGGTACCTGTTGTTTTAACCCGGTTGTAAAGGCCGATCAGTTCTTCGACCCGTCCTTTATTTCCGTTGTTCTGATCGGTATCAAGCGTGAGGATTTCGATTTCCTGATTGTCGAACATCCCTATTCCACATAAGTGGGTAAAGGCTTCCAGACAACGCATCCCGGTACCGCCTATGGCGATGACGAATAATTTATCCATTGATGTTTTGATTAGGGATTAAAACCAGTGTCCGATTTTTCCGGTTGCAAATACTTTGCTCAATACAAAACCGATGATGATATAGATGACGAAACCGATAGCTGTACCGATACTCAGGGCGGTTACATAATTATTTACGACCATAATATTTGCATCAGGCTTGAATGCATAATAACCCAGTAAAAAACATACTGCTGGATTTAAGATGGCCAATACCCAGAACCAGGTTTTGCGTGCTTTAGGGTCTTTAGGGTTGCTCCCTCCCTCGAACCTGATGGCGTTTGCAATAATGGCCGATAGCAGCAAAAAGATTAATGCGGTGATGATGGAGATGATGTAAGCTGAAGTTGATTCCATTTTAGAATTTATTTTAATGATTTAGATTACTGTTTAGTTTTGATGTAGTACGAGTACACTACTTTATCTACAGGCTTAAGCTCCTGCAAGGTATTTTTGATTGATTCGGATAAAGCTGTATTAGGGGTGTTTTTAGCATTTAGCCATTCAAATTTGGCCATTTTAACGCCCTGTAGATTAGGTGTGGCCGTGTTTGATAAAATATCTACCCTGATCAATCCCTCAGGATTATGGATGTTGGCTGCACTGAATTTAGGGTCGAAAGCAACACCAAATTCTACATGCTTTGGGTTAGATGCCCTGGTATTGGTAAAAAGGGTTTGGTTGAGGGTAAAAACCTCACTGATTGGATTTGATGGCTGTGTTTTATAAATCCATTGTTCTTTTAATTTTCCGTCGGGATTGTAACATGCCTTTGCAATTTCATCCTTTTCCTGATCAGAAAACTTTGCCTCGCCATTACTGCCTTTGCTTAATTTGGGTTGGTGTTTTTTAGCTTCTTCTGATTTTGCAAAATTTTCGAAATCGGTGGTTACATCCGAAACTTTTACGCTGAAGTTTCCAAAAGTGTAGCTATCTTCATTACTGAGGTCGATAAAAAGTTTCCTGAAGAAATCGTTAAACTGGTTTTGCGCTGCGTAAGTGCTGTGCAGCTGATCGATATTTTTCCAATCTAATCCGAGCGGATTAAACTCAAAGTTGTGTCCGTTTTTTAATCCATTGATGTAACTTTCTTTTAAATCGAGTACATTTTTGGCTTTGTCTGATTTTGCTGTCTCATCATAAAAAATACCACCCGATTTTTCTGAAGGATATCCGGTTGATAGCTGATAAGCGGTGTTGGATAAATCAAACCTGGTTGTTGAGGGAGCAAGCTTTGATGCGAGTTTTGAAATCATGCTGCCTGCATCCGGCTTGCCAGAGCTGAATATGGTGAAATAAAGGTGTTTGTTAACCTTGCCTTCTTTATAATCGGCAATAAAAAAGTGAATGGAATTGCCTTTTTCGAGCCATTTGGAGAATGGGATTTTTAGAAAAGCGGTGTTGGTAACCTCTATGTTTTTTTGCCACTCCTCAAAATCGGTAATAAGGAGGGCATCGCTATTACCGGCCACAATTTTTTCTACTGTTGATTGTAAAGGCGCCCAGATGTCAGCATATTGTTTCGGGTCGCTTACCTGTTGGCCCAGTTCGGTAGTATTGGCTACGTTCAGTAATGAGATTTTATTAGAACCTAATTTGTAAACTTCAAACTGCTGGGCCAGAATGGTATTGAAGCAGGCCGACATCATATTTTTAATCGTTGGATCGCTAAAAGCTTTGTTTATACCAGATGAGAAATCGATGTAAAGTGCTGGTGTGCCCCTTTTAGTTTCATTGCCTGAGCTTATAACGTTATTGTACGCTTCTATACGCTTTCCCAAATCCTGATCATAAAGATTGAAGTTTGTAGCCGCGAAGGGATCTTCTGATTGGGATCCTCCTGAACTTTTACAAGCTGAAATTGCAAATAGTCCCAATAGTCCCATTAACCTGAAAAATTTCAGGGTATTGCCTGTTTTCATAATTTATACATTTAATGCTTTTAGTATTGTTTAGCTGATCAAAAGTATAAGCAGGGCAACGGCAATCCTTACGGAAAACCGTAAAGCGGATATTATGGTTATAAAAAATTGAGATGATGTTTTAGGTGAGCCGGTTTGTTTAAGTTTTAATGCTCCATCCTGTAAAAACTAAGTTGATCTCAGTGGTTATAATATATATTGCGCGGTTTAATTTACCGCCTTAGTCACCTTAGAACAGTTTTACCATATAAGAGCATGTAAGCTTATATGATCCTTCAATGTCTTACATGGTGATCAAAAATGCACTTGGTTATAATTTACCACCTTAGTCACCATGGAACATCTAAGCTGTTGAATGGCATTAGCTAGCCGCAAAAGGGTTTTACCATATAAGAAATATAAGAGCATGTAAGCTTATATGATCCTAAATGTCTTATATGGTGAAAAAAATACGCTGATTTTTTGTCTTTCGGTTTGTGGTTGCGATTCTGTAAAACTCAGGTGATCTCAGGTGACTCAGGTGGTTATAAAATAAATATTGGGTTGTTTAATTTACCACCTTAGTAACCTTAGAACATCTAAGCTGTAAATGGCATTAGCCAATCGTACAAGGGTTTTGCCATGTAAGAAATATTAGAGCATGTAAGTTTATATGGTACTTAAATGCCTTACATGGTGAAAAAATACACTGAATTTTATTCTTTTGGTTTGGTCTTTATGCTTCCGCCCACCGCCTCACGCTTTATTACCTCATTTCTTTCTAACAGTAACTGCTTCATATAACGGGTTAAGAAAAGTTTTTCAGCCAGCCATCCTAAAATGCCTAAGGGTGCTTTAAACTTAAAAATGTCGATCATTTCAGTTTGATTACTAATCGTTTTAAAAGCGTGCTGATGGTGAAGTTTTTTGAATGGTCCTCTAACCATTTCGTCAATGAATGAATTAGGATACTTAAAGGCTGTAATTTTATTGGTCATTTCGAAATAAATGCCAAAATGTTTGGCCCTCCAGGTAACTGATTCACCTAAGTTGATTAACCCGTTAACCTTTCCTGTTATGGCTTGTTCTTCCGAATGCTGCATTGATTGGATATGAAGTTCGATACTTCTAGATAGATCAAAGCAACGCTCAATTGGTGCATTGATCAATGTTTTTAAAATGATTGCAGGCATAATTAATTCGTAATTATTGAAATCTTAATTTTTTCTGCCCACGCACTTGGGCTTGCCTCGGCTCACCGCCGCCGAAAGGGCTCTTTCTTTATCCTTGATGATAAAGAAACAAACAATCAAGGCTTGCATCCTTCCTTGTAAAAAGCTACGGAAATCTCTATTGCAGCAGTATCCAGGCTCTTTCCTTTACTTATATCCCATCGCTCCCGCTTGATCCTGCCTTGGGCTGTGGGGTATTAAGATTAGTGCAAAGATTTCCATGCTTTTCTCTACGGAAATCTGCTATGCCAAATTGCATCATGCAATGGAGTTTTCTTTCAAAATATCTAATCGACCAAAATACTACCCGATCGGTGCAATGATTAATGTTTTTAAAATGATTGTAGGCATTATTAAAGATTTTGTATTATGCTTAGCGTTTAGCGCCAAGCGGTTTGCGTTTAATATTCCTGATTGGTTCCGCTTATCGCCCAGCGCTAAACGCTTTTCGCTCGGCGCTCAGCGCTTCCGCCGCCTCCCTCACTTCCCCATACTTAAACTCAAATCCACCATCTAACAACACTGCCGGTTTAACCCACCTGCTTTTTAAAATCAGCTCTGTTTCTGTTCCGATAATTTTTGCACCAATGGCCAGTAACCAGGCAGGTGTAGGCATACCGAAACCAATACAAAAAGCTTTCCTGATACTGCGCATAAACAAATCATTTTTAACTGCATTTGGTGCGGTGCAGTTTACAACACCATTTATTTCAGGATGGTTGAGCAACCATTCGATACTTTGGGCAGCATCCGTTTCGTGGATCCAGCTCATGTATTGTTGTCCATTGCCCTGTTTGCCGCCCATGCCGAGTTTTACGAGGTTGAGCAATCGCGGAAATGCACCATCCTGCAAGCCTAGCACGATACCCATCCGGAGCGCTATTTTCCTTGTTTGAGGTGTTTCGGTTTCGAAAAAGCTGTTTTCCCAGGCTTTGCAAACTTCAATAGAGAAACCAGTACCGATTTCACCCGTAAACTCATCTTGTTGACGGTCTTCCGCATGACGATAAATGGTGGCAGAAGTAATATTGATCCAAAGTTTAGGTGAATTTTTAAGGCCTTCTATCACTTTGCCCAATAAACGGGTGGGGATTAATCTTGAATCAAGAATTTCCTTTTTGTTTTTTTCGGTGTATCTGCAGTTTACATTTTTGCCACAAAGGTTAACCAGCAGGTCTGCGTCATCTAAACTAGCTGCCCACTCGCCCATGGTTTTGCCATCCCATAGTCGTGTTTTGATATTGCCATCATTAGCTTTTGGTTTTCGGGCAAGAATAATTATCTCATCGGCTACGCTACTAAAGTATTTGGCCAGTACATTACCTAAATAACCATTACCGCCTGCCAGTACAATTTTTCCGTATTTCATGATGTTATAATAAAAAGATTAAACCTAAAACAATTAAGCGGTAAAGCGCCCAGCTCACGCTCATTAACCAGCCTAACTTTAATAATTTACTCCTGCGGATGTGCTCCAAAAACATCAGCCCTGCAACCATCAAAAAATAAAGGATAAAAACGACTGGTTGAATATGAAGGTGCTTAGCCAAAATCAGAACTGGCAAAAGCAACAATAAACCTGCGAATGAAATCGTCATCATGTTGCCCAGGTAATTCCATAGTTTTTCTTTCCGGTAAAAAAGAACAATAGCGGCCTGAAAAAATAACTGTCCGCCGCAAATTAAATATTCGCGGTATTTATTGCCAAGGGGTACAAAATCGGTTAGCAAATGTGCATAGCCAGTTAGTATATAAGCTGTAATTAACCAGGTAAAAAGTAAGTAAGCAATGCGGTAATGGATTTTAAAAGTAGGCTGTATGGTATTTTCCTTAACCGCTGCGGGTATAATTACCTTACGGTTATAAGAGATAAAAGCATAAAATTTTTGCATCAGGTAAATAAACGGACCGAACATAAACAGGGGTTTGAAAAAGGGCATGGCGTGCGCTATAACTTTAAACAAACTCTGTATGCCATAAGTTACTTCGCCATTTTCGGTATTTACCAGCGCAATTTCGTTGGCTGCCCGCTGCCTGTCTACCAACGGACAGATGTCCTGTGGCATTTCCTGATAAGCTTCTCTACCATCTTTTGCCAACATACCAGTTTTAACAAAAACCTTGGTGTAGACATAACACATCGGGCATTCGTTGTCGAATAAAATCACATGGTTCTTAAGCGTTTTCATTTTATGTAAATTTTAATACTTTCAGTAAATTGTGAAACATTGATTTAAAAAATTAAGCCCAACTATTGGTAAGGCTTTTTTGGGGTTTAGGGCTAAGCGTTTGGCGTTTGGCGGTTAGTGTTTAGCGGTTATGGTGCGCATGTTTTGATCCTATAATCTTGATACTTGATACTCCAATCTCGCTATCCTAATCTTGCTACTCCCTATTTAAACACCTTCAATATCGAACCCCAGAACCAGCTTTCATCCGCCTTTAACATCGTTTCTAAAGTTTTATCTACATTTCCGGCGAGTTTGTTAATGTCTTTAATCGATTTCTGGAAAGTTTTAAACTCAGGGTCTTTTTCATCGCCATTTACCGTAGAAAGTTCATTCAATACCTTTAAAACAGGCTCCAGTTCTCTTTTCTTACGTTCTTTAGCTACCTGACGGGCAATATTCCAGACATCTTTATCTGCAAAAAAGTATTCTTTCCGCTCACCGGCTTTATGTTGCTTTTCGATCAATCCCCAGCCAATCAGGTCGCGGAGGGTCATGTTGGCGTTTCCTCTAGAAATGCTCAGTTGCTCCATAATTTCTTCAGTGGTAAGTGCCTCTGCCGAAATCAGCAACAATGCATGTACCTGTGCCATGGTGCGGTTAATTCCCCATTCAGAGCCCAATTTACCCCAGGCTTCTATAAATTTCAACTTTGCTGCTGCCAATTCCATACACAAATATAACTATATTTTTAAACTTTCAAAAATTATTGAAACTTTATTTTATTTGAAAGTATTTATTGTTTATGTTTTAATTCTTCGAGTACATTTTGCCAGTTATGCTGTCCGCCGCTTACCTTTTGTAAAAGATCTTTTTGCGTTGGATCAAAATAAACCGATAACCTTAAAACAGGCAAAGCCAGGCCTGGTTGAAACATACTCCCCGGTGCAAAACCAGGTTCGTTGTTTTTCGCCCGGTCGCGATCGAACTTAACCGTTGTATTTACATATTCTTCGTGCTGTTTTTCGCCCTTAATGTACGGAATCAACCATTCTACCGATTTTTTGATTGACGATCCTTTTGGCGATTCGTAAGTATAAAAGTTGTTGCCCTTTGCCCTGTCGATCATAATTGCCAGTTTTAGCATCGGTTCCAGGTCGTAAATGTGGTAATGCATGGCATCGCGTTCTTTAAAATCTAAACTGGTACCATCGGCATACAAGTTAATGTTGATGTGGCTTTTCAGGTTATCAATTGCCCAATTAATCAACTCCAGGTTATTGAGTGCATAACCGATTTCGCCAACTTCTTTTAAGCGGTGGGCATTCCAGTTGTTAATGGCAGTGGCCCTTCCTGCTTTCATACGTTTACTGTTTATTTCTGCCCAGGCGGTCTCACTCAGCCATTTTTCGATCTCTTTTTTATCGGTGGCCGGGATGTCTTTTTTGATCAGATCGTAAGCTTCAACTGCCGGATCCAGGTTGGTATCATCAATAGGATCGCCATTGGGTTTATTGTTTTTTGCCCATGCGGAAAGAAATTCTACACATTTGTTTAAATATTTTTGATCGCCATTAATCTGGTAAGCAAGTGCCAGTGTAAACATTTTATTCATGTCGGCCAGGGCCTGCTGGGTTTTCACTTTCTTCGGATTTCCCTTCAATAAACCCTCTGTTCTGATGGTATCTATAGGGTTTGGCTGCTCATCAAGGTATTTTAAAGCCGATTTTTCGAAGCCCTGATAAAGTTTTTGGGTTTCTGTATCGTTTTTGATGGCACTTTTCAGCTTTGCGGTTTCGTTGGTATTTAAACTTACAATCTGCCCGAAGGAAGCAAAAGAGAATGAGGCAAAGGCGATTGTAACAACAAACTTTCTCATAATAAATAGGTTGAATTGGGATTCTTTGTTACAAATCTAATTTTTTATTCGGCATGCATTTAATTTATTCCTTTTTTATACCGCCCAAATTTTTATTTTTGACGTTCGTTTAAACTTAAACAAACCTTAATGAATAACTGGTTTAATAAAAATGGCATACACCTGGCCATTATTGCATTTTTTGTAGTCATCACTTTTGCCTACTTCAGTCCTGTTTTGCAGGGTAAAGCGCCACAGCAGGGCGACGTTTTGCAGGCTAAAGCCATGCAGAAAGAAATTATGGATGTTAAGGAGAAAGATGGCAAAGGGCCACTTTGGACCAACCAGATGTTTGGCGGTATGCCCGCTTACCAGATCTGGGTGCAGTATCCGCTTAACATTACCACTTATGGTATTGATGTAATTAAAGGCGTATTTCCTGATCCTGTTGGTACAGTGGTATTATACCTTTTAGGTGCTTATTTATTGTTCTGTGTATTAAGGATTAATCCCTGGCTGGCTGCTGCGGGCGCCATAGCCTTTGCATTTACTTCCTATAACTTTATCATTATAGCGGCGGGGCACAGTAATAAGGCTTTAGCCATAGGCTTTTTTGCCCCTATTCTGGCGGCCATTATTCTTACTTTAAGGGGCAGGTACCTGGTTGGAGGAAGTTTGCTGGCCTTGTTTATGGCTTTGGAGATCCGTTCGAACCATATCCAAATGACCTATTATTTATTTATAGCATTGTTTATTTTAGGCTGTATTGAACTTTATCACGCTGTTAAGGCAAAACAGCTTGCTGGTTTCGGTAAATCCGTGGCTTACATTGTGGCTGGTATTTTCCTTTCTGTGCTGGTAAATGCCGGTACTTTATGGACTACTTACGAATATGGTAAAGAAACCATCCGTGGTAAATCTAACTTAACTACTGATAAGGCGGAACCTGCAAATGGTTTGGATAAAGCTTATGCTTACCAGTGGAGCCAGGGTGTTGGCGAGAGTTTTACTTTTCTGATCCCCAATTTATATGGTGGTGCCAGTGGCGGACAGTTGGATCCTAACGGAAAGTTTATTAAGATTTTGCAGGATGGCACCGTATCAAACGCAATTGCACCAATTTACGGACAGGAAACAGAAAAGGCCTTGAATGCAATTGCACAAAATGCAGGATCAAATTACTGGGGTGATAAACCTGGTACTTCTGGCCCTTATTATTTTGGTGCTATTATTTGTTTCTTATTCGTTTTTGGTTTATTTATTGTTAAACACCGCTGGAAGTGGTGGATATTAGGAAGCAGCGTTTTATTGCTGTTCCTATCATTCGGACAAAATTTCCCTCTAATCTCGGATCTTTTCTTCGATTACCTGCCTGGCTACAACAAGTTCAGAGCGGTAGAATCTATTCTTGCGGTGGTAGGCTTATTGGTTCCTTTATTAGCTATTTTAGCGGTTAAAGAAGCACAGGACGGTAAATATGATCAAAAATACCTGGTTCAGCGCCTTACCTGGTCGGCTGGAATTACCGGAGGTTTTGCACTTTTAATTGCCGTTGCTCCAACAGCATTTTTCAGCTTTACCAATGCTACGCAAACGCAGTTAACCGGATGGTTAAACCAGATTACACAAAATAATACATCGTTAACAGCCCGGATTCTGGATGCTGTTAAAGCCGACAGAGTGAGTTTAGCACGTACCGATGCTTTACGTTCGTTGGTGTTTATCGCAATTGGTTTTGGTCTTACCTGGGCTTTTATCACTAAAAAAATGAACATGCAACTGGCCTTTGGTTTGTTGGCTTTGTTCGTGCTGATTGACTTATGGCAGGTAGACCGCCGTTACCTGAACAACCAGAATTTTGTAAGTAAATCTGATTTAAACAATCACTATCAGCCAAGGGATGTAGATAATTTTATCTCGGCTGATAAAGATCCAAACTTCAGGGTTTTCGATTTATCGTTAGGCGATCCCTTTAAAAGCGCCGAAACTTCTTATTTCCATAAAACCGTTGGTGGTTTCCACTCGGCAAGGTTAAAACGTTTCCAGGAACTGGTGG
This sequence comes from Pedobacter miscanthi, assembly GCF_003315595.1. Classification (GTDB taxonomy): domain Bacteria; phylum Bacteroidota; class Bacteroidia; order Sphingobacteriales; family Sphingobacteriaceae; genus Pedobacter; species Pedobacter miscanthi. The sequence goes on from NZ_QNQU01000021.1 coordinate 73,294, forward strand.
ATAACCAGATGACGAAAAGCATCAATCAGGATGTTTTGGATATGTTAAATACCAAATACATTATCACGCAGGATCCGCAAAACGGATCTTACAAGATGCAGCGTAATGCAACTGCTGCAGGTAATGCCTGGTTTGTACAAAGTGTGCAGTTTGCCAGAAATGCCGACGAGGAAATGAAAGCCATCAGTAGCTTCGATGCTAAAAAAGAAGCTATTGTTGACGAAAGTTTTAAAAATTCGATCGATACTAAACGTTTGGGTACCGGACAGGAAGGTTTTATTAAATTAACCAATTATAATCCTGATCATTTAACCTACGAATATTCTACCGCTAAAGATGCAATTGCTGTATTCTCGGAGATTTATTACAACAAAGGTTGGAAAATGTATATCGATGGTGTTGAAAAACCATATTTCAGGGCCGATTATGTTTTACGTGCAGCACAATTAGAGGCCGGTAACCATAAACTTGAATTTATTTTCCACCCAACTTCATATTATGCCGGTGAGAAAATCTCTTTAGCAGGCTCAATCCTGTTATTAGCCGGTTTAGGTTTCGGTTTTTATTCAGAAGAAAAGAAGAAAAAGAAAGCGATTAAAGCTTAATTATTTCTTTAAATAGATTTACACCCCGCAGGATTTTGATCTTGCGGGGTTTTTGTTTTTAGTCCGGGGTCTATTTCTTTTCTACTGTCCGTCATTTCGAGCGGAGTGCAACGTAGCCGAGAAATTTGTCTCGAGATAGATCTCTCCGCTCCGCTATGCTCTGGTCGAGATGACGTTCTGTTTATTAAACTCTCCCTCACGATTTGTCATCCTGAGCGTAGTCGACGGATCTGCAGGCAATAAGTTTCAATTAACCAATCATTTTAGCTTAAATCCAAAGTTTTTCCCTCGATGTATAATTGATTTTTTTGCCTTAACGTACATTCTCGCCTCGGCTCGCCGCCGCCGAAAAGCTCCTTCTTTTTGACGTCAAAAAGAACCAAAAAACGCCGGCTGAAAATTTTTCTTTGGAAGCCTGTAGTTTGGCTGGGCCAGTGGAACCCGAAAAATTTGTTAGGCCGGAATAAAGCAGAACGTGGATACCGTGCTATGGCCTGGCTGGGTGGAAATGTATGTGCGATGCAAATGCTCAATAATAAATGTCGGAAACTACGGAGTGATCAGCGCACCTAAAGCTATCCAGAATATAGTCACAACCCTGAACTTGTTTTAGGGTCTTTTTTGCAAGATCGATCTCTCTCCCGGGATGCTTCAGTAGAGATGACTTCCTTTTATTAAACTTTCCCTCGCGATTTGTCATCCTGAGCGTAGTCAAAGGATTTATAGGCAATAATCTTTAGCCATTTCCTCCCGCTCCATCCGTCATTTCGTAGGATCTTTTCTATCGACGTTTCAATTATAGTTAACAAATTCATACAATTAACCGATTAATCCATCTCCAGTTTCCAATTGGCAGTTTGCAGTCACCAATGAACTAATGACTAGTGAACCAATGAACCAATGTGTAATAAAATTTAACAATGTCGTAACATTTGTTTGATATACAGCGTCTTATCTTTGTAATGAAAAATCAGGTGATATGTTAGAGTCATTCTTTGCCGTATGCTTATTAATTGTTGTACTTTATTTCTTTAGCCCTTTTGAGGTAAAACTCGATGAGGAAGAAGAGTGGTAACACCGTTAATTTATCTCTAAACTGCTTTAACCGGGCGGTAACAATATCCTTCCCCCCTAAAAATTCCCTTTATGGATAAAAGAAATGTTGATGTAGTCGTAATCTCCGACGTACATTTGGGCACTTATGGCTGCCACGCAAAAGAACTTTTAAAGTATCTGAAGAGCATTAAACCCAAAACTTTAATCTTAAATGGCGATATCATCGATATCTGGCAGTTTAGCAAAAGTTACTGGCCCGAGTCGCACATGAAGGTGATCCGTAAACTGATGAAATTTGTTTCAGAAGGTGTTCAGGTGCATTACCTTACCGGAAACCATGATGAGATGCTCCGTAAATTTGATGGCATGGAAATGGGTACTTTTCATTTACAGAACAAACTGATTTTAGAACTCGATGGCAAGAAAGCCTGGTTTTTCCACGGCGATGTTTTTGATGTCACCATGCAGCATTCAAAATGGCTGGCCAAACTGGGCGCAGTGGGTTATGATACGCTCATCCTGATCAACAGTTTTGTAAACTGGGTACTTACCGCATTTGGAAGGGAAAAAATGAGCTTTTCGAAGAAAATTAAAGCAAAGTTTAAAGATGCGGTTAAATTCATCAACAGTTTTGAGCAAACGGCAGCTGAGCTGGCCATAGAAAAAGGATACCAATACGTGGTTTGTGGCCATATCCACCAGGCCGAGCAACGCGAAATTGCAACTGAAGATGGAAAAGTTACTTACCTGAACAGTGGCGACTGGGTAGAAAGTTTAACAGCTTTAGAATATCAGAATAAAAACTGGACGGTATTTAAGTACGAGTATCAACACTTTACCAAGGATGAACTGGATGAAGGAATCCTTTCGGATGCCGAAGATTTAAAAAGTAAATTGGACATAAATATTCTTTTACAGAATATAAAATATGAAATTGCCCAATAATTTAAGATATTCGGGCATAAATGAAGATACTTTACGCAATTCAGGGAACAGGTAACGGTCATATCAGCAGGGCAAGGGAAATTATTCCATTGCTTCAAAAATATGGTGAACTGGATATTCTGGTAAGTGGTACGCAGGCTGATGTTAAATTGAGTCAACCCGTAAAATACCAGTTACATGGGTTCAGTTTTATTTTTGGAAAAAAGGGTGGTGTAGATCATTATAAAACCTGGCTGAACATGAATCTTTTCCGTTTCAGGGAAGATATGAAGCAGCTGCCCCTTAAAGAATACGATTTAATTGTTAACGATTTTGAACCCGTAAGTGCCTGGGCCTGTAAATTGCAGGGCATCGAATGTGTATCGTTAAGTCATCAGGCGGCATTTAAATCGAAAAAAGTGCCGCGCCCAAGAACTTTAGACTGGGGGAAGCTGATTTTAAGCCGTTATGCGCCCACCAAATACCACATTGGTTTCCATTTTGACCGTTACGATACTTTTATCCATACGCCAGTAATCAGGGCGGAGATCAGAAACCTGAAAAGTGAAAATTTAGGGCACTATACCGTATATCTTCCTGCTATTGATGATAAACGTTTGGTAAAGCTTTTTACGCAATTGCCAAATGTTACCTGGCAGGTTTTCTCTAAACACAGCAAAGTAGCCTACCAGGAAGCGAATGTTTTTGTAGAACCGGTTAACAACGAAAAATTTAATAAGAGTTTGGCTACCTGTGAAGGTTTATTTACCGGAGGCGGCTTCGAAGGCCCTGCAGAGGCACTATATTTAAAGAAAAAACTGTTGGTTGCGCCTATGCGTTTCCAGTTTGAGCAGCAATGTAATGCCTACGCCTTAAAACAGTTTGGCTTGCCTGTAATTTGGGGAAGTACCCGCAACTGGTTACCGATTGTTAAAAACTGGGTAGAAAATCCACAAAAACACGAATTCGATTTCCCGGATGAAACGGCTCAGATAATTGATGATATGGTGAAGAAATACGCCAGGGTTTAGTTCAGAGTCCAGAGTTTCTAACGGGTTGTCATTCTGAACGCAGTGAAGAATCTTTTAATTAAGCGCTATCGCTGCAACTAAATCGTCATTTCGAGGAATGATTTGTTGCATAAAATCAATATTAATGATGTAATATAATTTATTGTTGTCTTGTCCTACGGCACAGCCTTGCCTCGGCTCGCCGCCACCGAAGGGCTCTTTCTTTTTGGCATCAAAAAGACCAGCGCAGCTAGCTTGAATACAATTGAAAACATAAAGGCAGATGAAAAAACAAAAAATGCCGGCTGAAAACTTTTCTTTGAAAGTAAGTGGAGTGGCTGGGCCTGTGGAACCCGAAAACTTTGTTAGGCCGGATTAAAATAGAACGGAGATGCAGTGCTTTGGCCTAGCTGGGCGGAAATGCTGTCGGTCAATAAAATACTTATTATTATTAAGTTACATAATAATGTCAATACTAGCGGAGTGCAACGCAGCCAAGAACCACGAAGTGCTCAGCGAAGCTAAATCTGTCTTGAGATAGATCTCTCTCCCGAAGATTCCTATCGTGTTGACACATCTTTTTAAGGCGTTATGCTAGCTTGCTTTGGACAACAAACAGGTTTTACCGAAGAACGCTCGTCAATCCCAAGTGCAGGGAAATCAAAAAAACAGTTGTAGAATAGTACAATTGGCACTTTCAAACCTAAAACGCAGTGATTTTGTGCAGACCTTGCAGAAACTTTTATCTTTCTAATATTTTCTGCACAAAATAAAGTGCCGCTGTTTTTTTGATGTGAAAGGGGGATTGTGGGGGCACATTGCTGGATTGACGAAGCGCTTTGGGTACTTTGGCGCCCCAAAATGCGCAGCATTTTTGAACACAATTAAAAACAACATTAACTGTGAAACACTACCATGCCTCCGCGGCATAGGAGCGGAAAAATAACTCATTATTTGTGTCCACACGATAGGAATCTTCGGGACTGCGTTCCAATCGAGGTGACGGATCTTTGAGGGCTTATAGAATTAACTTCTCTAAACTTCCGCTTAGCCTTTCTCCTTTGGTCTTTAGCCTTTCCCCTTTAGTCTTTTTGTTTTGGTCTTTCCGCTTTAGTCTTACTCACTCTTAAATTATTTTCTTTACTTTGCCTACTCTTTAAAAAGGCATGATTAATCAGTTTAGAAAGCTAAGTCCAATTAACCTCGTATTACTGTTGGCTTATACGTTTTTCCTGCGTATAGCCATTTTTCATGAAACCCATGATAAGCTGAATTTCGACTTTTTGGAGCCATTTGCCCGCTTGCTGATCAATATCGATTTAGATGATGCTTTTACACCCTACACCAATATTTTTATTGCATCAATTCTGGTTTATATACAGGCCCTGATCTTTAACCGGATTGTAAACAACCACAATTTATTGGGTAAACAAAGCTTTCTGCCTGGTTTAATGTTTATTACCGGAACAAGTTTATTTATGCCATTTATGATCCTTTCGCCGGCATTAATCTGCAATTTTCTGTTGATCTGGATCATCGATAAATTTTTAAAACTGGGTAAAAGCGCCAATTCCATTACCACTGTTTTTGATATCGGGATGATTATCGCCATAGGCACACTGGTGTATTTCCCGTTTATGGCCATGCTGCTGATGATCTTTTTGGCACTCTTGCTTTTCAGGTCATTTAACTGGCGCGAGTGGGTGGCCGGACTGATTGGTTTCATTACCGTGTTCTTCTTTTTGGCTGTTTTTTACTATTGGAAAGATAATTTAAGTTCCTTTTACCAGATCTGGAAGCCACTGGGAAATAAATTCCCTTCGGTATTTAAAATCAATTATAATGATTATCTGGTATTGATTCCTGTAGCGGTTATCATCATATTGGCATCCTTACAGCTACGCGAAAACTTCTTCAGGAGTTTTATCAGTACAAGGAAAAGTTTTCAGCTTTTGTTTTTCATGTTCATTGTTTCGGCGGCCAGTTTTTACCTCAAACCCGACTTCCGTACCTGGCATTTTCTGCTCTGTGTACCACCCGGAGCAGTACTGTTGGCCTACTATTTCAGTAATGCCAAAAAGCGCTGGTTTTACGAAACATTGTTCCTTTTATTTGTGCTTTCTATCCAGTATTTTCTGTTTGTTTAACCTTTTTTAACAAATAACTAGAACGAAACTTGCCAAAGATTAATAGCTTTGTGCATGATTTTAGAATTAAAGCTTTTTTAGTTTTAATCTGCTGGATAAAAAATGGAGTCATTGGAATTTCTAAAGAACATATTATTTGCAGGGGGAGATTTTGAATGCGCAGGCTAAGCATCGATATTGGGAATTCTGCTGCCAAAGTTGCGGTTTTTGCAAATAAGGAAATTGTTCACCACCAGCGTTTCAATAAGCTTGGGATACTTGATTTAGCCCAGCTGATCGAAAAGTATTCGCCGGCAAAATCAATTATCAGTAGTGTAAACCAGGAAATTGGTCCACTGGAAGTATTTTTAAAAAAGCATACCAAGTACATCCGTTTTTCAACATTGTTGACCAACGGCGTGCAGAACAGATATAAAACACCCGTTACTTTAGGATTAGACAGATGGGCAGCGGTTTTGGGTGCAAATGGTTTATATCCTGCAAGTGCAAGCCTGGTGGTAGATGCCGGAACCTGTATTACCTACGATGCGTTGAGCCGAACCAAAGAATATTTTGGTGGAAGTATAAGCCCGGGGATAAAAATGCGTTTTAAGGCAGTGCACGAATTTACAGGCCGTTTGCCTCTGGTAGAATGGGATGAAAATGAAGGCATAACTGAAGGAACCGACACCTTATCGGCCATTAAAAACGGTGTTTTGCAGGGGATATTAAATGAAATTGAAGGCTTTATTGCCCTAAATAATAAAAAAGAAAGTGCCTTAAAGGTGATTATAACAGGGGGTGATGCTAATTTTTTGTATAAACAATTACAAAACAGCATCTTTGCGCCTCAAATTATAAAAGATCCATACTTGGTATTAAAAGGATTAAATGAAGCTATTGCAGATTAAAATGTACAAAAGAATAAATTATATTGCAGCCATACTCGTTCTAGTTTGTGGTTTTGGTGCGCAGGCACAGGTTACCACATCATCGCCATATTCAAGATATGGGCTTGGAAATATAAAAGGATCTTTATTGCCACAATTCAGGGCAATGGGTGGAATTTCGACTGCTGTAGGCAAAGCTACCGGTTTCAATAACATCAATATGCAAAATCCGGCATCTTACGCAACCATCAACCTCACAACTCTGGATATCGGGATGAGCGCAAGTATAATTAACTTGAGCCGTGGCAGTTTAAGCGAATCGAGCTTTAACTCTACCTTTAGTCACCTTGCAATTGCCACACCAGTTACCCGCAGATCGGCGTTGAGTTTTGGTATTTTACCTTATTCAGATTTGGGCTACTCTTACAAAAGTACCACTAAAGTAGATACTACATCTGTTGATCAGTTGTATGAAGGTGAAGGTGGCTTATCAAAAGCTTATTTAGGTTATGGTTACCGTTTTGGCGATCATTTAAGGATTGGTGGTAACGTAGAATATATTTTCGGTAACTTACAAACCACAAGGGCTACCGAGTTTGCATCAGTGGGTGCTTTAAATGCTAAACTACAGAATAAAAACAGCGTTGGAGGTTTAAATTACTCTTACGGTATCCAATATGATTTTAATGTAGGAAAGAAAACCATAGTTACTTTAGGTTACTCTGGTAGCACTTCTGGTAAAGTAAACTCAACCCAATCATTCTTTGCCACACAATACACAAGGGATCAGAGCGGGAACGAAAATACCGCAATTGATACTTTAAGCTCAATTAACAATGGTAAATCTAACCTTACTTTACCATTAACGCATAATTTTGGTATTGCGATTCAACAGAATGATAAATGGTTGGTAGGTGCTGATTTTAGAATGAGCAAATGGTCTAAAACCAGTATCAATGATGTAAACCAGGGTTTACAGGATAGTTGGGGAGCATCGTTGGGTGGCCAGTTTACACCTGATGCTTATTCATACAACAGTTATTTAAAACGTATCGATTATCGTTTGGGTGTAAGCTACGATAAAACTTATATTACCATCAATAATCAGGATATTAAACAAATGGGTGCATCTTTAGGTTTTGGTTTTCCATTGCCTAGTGCAACAGGTGGTACCGCATTTTATAAAATTAACTTTACAACCGAGGTTGGACAAAGAGGAACTTTAAACAATGGTCTGGTAAAAGAACAGTACATTAATTTCCACTTAGGCTTTACTTTGAACGATACCTGGTTCCGTAAGTATCGCGTAGATTAATGAAAATGAAAGCATTTTTATATGGTGTGTGCCTGATGTTACCTTTGTTTTTGGCATCATGTGGAGACGACGACCTAAAAAATGCGAATTCGGTTGCTATAAATAAGTCAATCCTATCACGCGACAGGACACTGGGTGTTGAGATCGTTTATAGCGATTCGGCCCGCGTAAAGGCAAAAGCTTATGCGCCTATAATGGATAAGGTTACCCCTGCCAATGGAAGTACCTATCAGGAAATGATTAAAGGGGTAAATATCGATTTTTATAACCCTAATGGTACTATTGATGGTAATCTGGTTTGCGATTACGCCATCAGGAAGGACACTGAGCTTAAAACCGAATTCCGCAAAAATGTAGTGGTAAAAAACAAGGAGGGCTCTACTTTCTCTTCGCAGGAGCTAATCTGGGACGAATCAAAAAAATATTTTTATTCCAATCAGCGTGTTTACGTTAAAGGTGCCGATGGTAGTATTGGTGAGGGCATCAACTTTAAAGCGCCGCAGGATTTTAGTACCTACGAAATGAATAGCGGTAATGGCGAACTGAACATGAAAGAAAGCGTTGCGCCTTAACGTGATGTAAAATGGATGAGGTGATATGGATTATGTATGAGCAATCCATTGAAATCTCCATAGTTTTAAAGCTAATTTTCCGGGTAAATGTTCCATCTTCCATTAGCCATTTTACCTGTTACATCCCCTTAATAATTAAGCGCTTGATAAATAAAATTTTGTGTTTTCTTTTTTAAGGCAAATTTGTATCTTGCGCCCTCTTAAAAAAGAACTAAATAAATTTATAATTACAATATGGGATTAATGACATTTTTGCGTAACCGTGCGGGCTACATCCTGGTCTTTGCTATCGGTTTTGCAATTGTTGCATTTTTAGTAGGTGATGCAATTAACGTGGGTAAACCTTTTTGGTCGGCAAATCAAAAAGTTGTAGGATCTATTGATGGCAAAGACATCAATATCGACGAGTTCGGTCCAAAGGTAGATCAGGGTGTAAACCAAATGAAACAACAGTATGGCGGTAGTGCAAATGCACAAATGACTGCTATGGCTGTAGATCAGGCATGGAATGCAGAATTAGCCACTGTGCTTTTAACAAAAGAATACGATCGTTTAGGTTTAACCGTATCGGAAGATGAATTGGTAGATTTATTGCAGGGTCAAAATCCAAGTCCGTTAATTAAACAATATTTTTCTAACCCACAAACAGGACAGTTAGACCGTGTAACCTTGATGAACTTTTTAAAATCGAAAGAACCTCAGGCTTTACAACAATCTAACTTACTACAGGAAGAAATTAAAAAACAGGCTTTACAGACTAAATATTCTAACCTGATCCGTAATTCTGTTTATGTAACTTCTTTAGAAGCTACTGATGAGTATAACAACCGTAACAAACTGGCTAACTTTAAATATGTAAGTTTAGATTACGCTTCTATTCCTGATAAATCTGTTAAATTAACTGATGCAGATTATTCTGAATATTACGATCAGAACAAAGCCCGTTTTAATAATCAACAGGAAACACGTGCTTTCGAATATGTAACTTTCAGCATCAGCCCAACCAAAGCGGATTCGTTAGCGATTAAAACGCAGGTTGATAAAATTGCTGCCGATTTCCAGGTAGCTAAAAACGATTCACTTTTTGCAGCGATCAATTCTGATGTTAAAGTTCCTTTTACTTACCTAACAAAAGGAAAATTAGATCCGGCTGTTGATTCGGCAGTATTTGCTTTACCTGCAGGTGCTTTTTACGGTCCGAAATTAACCGGTAACTCATATAAAATTGTAAAAGTTGTAGCTACCCGTATCTCTCCTGATTCGGTTAAAGCAAGCCATATCTTAATCGATCCTGCTAAAGTAGGCGGCGAAGATAAAGCAGTTAAACTGGCCGATTCGTTAAAAGGATTAATCTTAAAAGGAGGCAACTTTGCTGAATTGGCTAAAAACTACAGTGTAGATGGTTCTAAAGATAAAGGTGGCGAACTGGGTACTTTTGCACGTGGTGCTATGGTTCCTGAATTCGAAAATGCTGCTTTCGATGGTAAAACCGGAGATATTAAAGTAGTAAAATCGCAGTTTGGTTACCATGTAATTAAAATCGAAAAGCAGATCGGTTCTTCTAAAGTAGCTAAATTGGCTTATGTAGAAAAAGCATTGGGTGCAAGTAGCAAAACCCAGGCTGCAGCTTACAAAGCCGCGAGCAATTTCTTAGCTGATGTAAAAGGCAACGATTTTAGTAAATATGCAACGCAAAAAGGATTAAAAGTTGCTGTAGCTGATAAAGTAACCCCAACCCAGGGTTTTGCCGCTGGTTTAGATAATCCACGTAAATTAATCCAGGATGCTTATGCTGCAGATAAAGGTGATGTTTTACCTGAAATTTATACCATGAGCAATTCTTATGTAGTTGCGCGCTTAACCAATATCAGCCCGAAAGGTACCTTATCATTAGCTGATGTTAAAAAAGATATTGAGCCAATGGTATTGAATGCTGTTAAAGCAAAACAGTTAAAAGAGAAATTAGCGGGTGCAGGTTCAAACTTAGATCAGGTAGCTGCTAAAGTTGCCCGTCCGGTTAACCCTGTTCAAAATGTTGTATTTGCCAATCCTGTAATTCCGGGTGTTGCACAAGAAAATGCATTGGTAGGTAGTGTATTCGGTTCGCAGCCGGGTAAAGTATCAGCTCCTGTTCAGGGCGAGCGCGGTGTATATGTATTTACCGTTGAAGGATTTACAAACCCTGCTCCTATTGCCAACATGTTTAAACAAAAAGAAAGCATGTTGTTAAGTTTAGGTCAGCGTTCATTAGGATCCGCTTTCCAGGCTTTACAGGAAAATGCCAAGATAAAAGACAATCGTGTGAAATTCTATTAAGTAGAAAATACGTAATTTTGTAACCGTTCCGATAAGTAGTCGGAACGGTTTTTTTATTTAAGGCCATGGAAATTCAGGAAAACATTATAAATAAAGTAGCCAGTAGCGGTTTAATTACCCTAAACCTTGAGGATTTTTATCATAAGGGCGAAAGAGTAGTATACGATATTGTAGATAATCTTTTTCATGGCTTAATGTTAAGGGAAAAAGATTTCAGGGCTTTTATTAAAGATCACGACTGGGCACAATACCAGGATAAGAATGTAGCCATTACCTGTTCTGCAGATGCCATTGTACCTACCTGGGCCTATATGTTATTGGCTAATAAATTGCAGCCTTATGCAAACGAAGTGGTGTTTGGCGGTTTAGATACCTTAGAAGCTGTATTGTTTACCAAAGCCTTATCTAAAGTGAATCCTCAGGATTATGCCAATGAGCGTGTGGTAGTAAAAGGATGTGGCGATATTGATGTGCCTGTTTCTGCTTATGTAGAAATTACCAACCTGCTTACCCCGGTGGTAAAAAGCATTATGTTTGGCGAACCTTGCTCTACTGTGCCCGTATATAAAAGAAAAGATTAAATTTTGGTTTGCTTTTTGTATATCTTCATGGAGGAAAGTATTTAGTTTATTTTAAAAGAAATTACTTTTCTAAATCGGTCCGTCATCCTGAATTTAGTTCAGGATCTTTTGTGCCGAGAATGAACACACACAAATGAATACAAAAGCAATGAAAAAATTAATAATCACCCTTACGGCCGGTTTATGCAGTCTTTTTGCAACGGCCCAGGAACTCCCCCTAAAGAAAGAGGCCGTATTTCAGGAAGGCGAGGTTTTGCAGTATAAATTAAGATACGGTTTTATCACTGCTGCTGAGGCTACCATTAAAGTAAGCAATTCTGATTTAAAGTTTGATAACAAATCTACTTATAAACTTACTGTAGATGCGCAAACCTCAGGTACCTTCGATATTTTTTATAAAATAAGAGATCATTACGATTCATATATTGATAAAACTGACCTGTTGCCTTATTTTTATCAGGAAAATATCCGCGAGGCCAGTTACAGGCGACAGGATAAGGCACGTTTTACACAAGATGCGAAAAAGGTAGTCTCTAACAGGGGGACCTTTACCACACCTACCAATCAGACTTTTGATCTCGTATCTGCCTATTATTTTGCAAGGAGTCTTGATATTAGTAAAATCAAAACCGGCGATAAATTTAAACTTAATTATTTCCTTGGAGATGAAATTTCGGCCCTTGAAGTTGAATATGTAGGTAAAGAAACTGTTAAGAGTAAACTGGGCAGTATCCGTTGTTTAAAATTTAGCCCGTCAATTAAACCAGGCAGAATTTTTAAAAAAGACAGCAGGTTGTATCTTTGGGTAACAGATGATGGAAACCGTGTGCCGGTGAAAGCACAGGTAGAGATATTGGTTGGTGCGGTAACCATGGAATTAAAATCGGCAGATGGCCTTAAATACGCTTTAGCGAAAGAATAATGATGATTGAAGTTGAACAGGTGCTGGTGCACGAGGATGTATTGAAAGAGAACTTTGTTTGTAACTTAAGCAAGTGCAAAGGGATTTGCTGTGTTGAAGGCGATTCGGGGGCACCATTGGATCATGATGAGAAAGCCGTATTAGAAGATATTTATCCAAAAATAAAACACCTGCTTAACGAAAAAGGAATTAAAGCCATTGAAGAACAGGGCGTTTATGTGATTGATGAAGATGGCGACCTTACTACACCTTGTGTAGATAAAAATAAAGAATGTGCTTACGTACTGTTTGAAGGTGGTATTACCAAATGTGCCATTGAAAAAGCTTATGAACAGGGCATTGTTGATTGGCAAAAACCAATTTCTTGTCACTTATACCCTATTAGGATTACTAAATATCCTGAATTTGAGGTGTTAAATTACGACCGCTGGCACATTTGTCACGATGCCTGCACCTTTGGCCGTGAATTAAAAGTTCCGGTTTATAGCTTTCTAAAAGGACCACTTATCCGTAAGTATGGAGAAGAGTGGTATAAAGAACTTGAAAGTTCTGTGGCGGCGATGTAGGCTGTGTCTATCTTGAAGATAAACTTCATCTATGCTTAATTGACAAATATCTATTATAATTATTTGTTTATCTATTAGCAGGGAAATAATCCCATAAAACTCGCTAATTACTTCTAAATTATTTCGTTCAGTTTTGCGCTAATGTCAAAATTAAGTTGTTTTTTGCGGAAATCTAACTTACTTTAGCCCATTGAAAATCATTTAATAACTGTGAAAAAAATCCTTATCACTGGAGGAGCCGGCTTTATCGGCTCACATGTAGTCCGCCGTTTCGTTAACAACTATCCTCAATATGAGATTGTCAATTTAGATAAACTTACCTATGCAGGTAATTTGGCTAACTTAACCGATATCGAGAACAAACCCAATTACAGATTTGTAAAAGAAGACATCACAGATGCTACTGCAATGTTCGATCTGTTTAAAACAGAAAACTTCGATGCAGTAATTCACCTTGCAGCAGAAAGCCATGTAGACCGTTCTATTTCTGACCCTACGGCTTTTGTAATTACCAACGTAATTGGCACAGTAAATTTATTAAATGCCGCCCGCGAATATTGGAAAGGTGATTATGATAAAAAACGCTTCTATCATGTAAGTACCGATGAAGTTTATGGTGCTTTAGGCGAAACTGGTATGTTTACCGAAAGAACTGCTTACGATCCACATAGCCCATATTCAGCATCAAAAGCGAGTTCAGATCATTTTGTGCGTGCTTACCACGATACTTATGGTATGGATTGTGTGATTTCTAATTGCTCTAATAATTATGGTTCTCATCACTTCCCTGAGAAATTGATTCCATTGGCCATTAATAATATAAAAAATAACAAGCCTGTACCAGTTTACGGTAAAGGCGAAAATGTACGCGATTGGTTATGGGTAGAAGATCATGCCCGTGCTATTGATGTCATTTTTCACAATTCAAAAACCGGCGATACTTATAACATCGGTGGCCATAATGAATGGAAAAATATTGATCTGATTAATTTGCTTTGTACTATAATGGATCAAAAACTAGGCCGTGAGGCTGGCGAATCAGCGAAATTGATTACTTACGTAACCGATCGCGCTGGTCATGATTTACGTTATGCCATCGATTCCAGCAAACTACAAAACCAATTGGATTGGGTACCAAGTTTACAATTTGAGGAAGGTTTGGCCAAAACAGTAGATTGGTATCTTCAAAACGAAGACTGGTTAAACAATGTAACCTCTGGCAATTATCAATCTTATTACGAAGAACAGTACAGTAATAAATAATGGAAATTGAACAAACAGGGTTAAAAGACTGCCTGATTATTAAACCCAGGATATTTGAAGATCCAAGAGGTTATTTTTTCGAAAGTTTTAATCAAAATATCTTTGAAGAAAAAACTGGTTTATCAGGAAGATTCGTTCAGGACAATCAATCTTATTCATCTTATGGGGTAATCCGAGGCCTTCATGCTCAAGCTGGAGAATTTGCTCAGGCGAAATTGGTAAGTGTAATTAGTGGTGAGGTTTTGGATGTTGCGGTTGATGCACGCCCAGGTTCACCAACTTATGGCAAACATTTCTCTATAAAGCTAAACGCTGTGAATAAACTGCAGGTGTATATTCCAAGAGGATTTGTGCATGGTTTTTCGGTATTGAGTAAAACTGCAGAATTTCTATATAAGTGTGATAATTTTTTTAATAAAGCTTCAGAAGTTGGAGTGATTTATAACGATTCGGATCTGAATATCGATTGGTTAATCCCAGAAAAAGATCAGGCTATATCTGATAAAGACCTACTTCTAAAACCTTTTTCCGAATTACAGCATATATGAGCAAAGTATTGGTAATTGGAGCCGGCGGGCAGCTAGGCCAATGTTTAAAGGTGGTAGCCGAACGGAGGGGAATTACAGAAATTGTTTTTCCGGCAGAGCAGGATGCAAATATTCTGAATGAAATTTGTTTAAATGATCTCTTGGCAATTGAACAACCTGCTTACGTGATCAATTGTGCTGCTTATACTGCCGTTGATAAAGCAGAAGATGAAGTTGATTTGGCTAAAGCAGTTAACGAAACTGGTGTAGCTTTTCTGGCTTCAGCCTGTTTGAACAATCAAGCTACTTTGATCCATATTTCTACCGACTTTGTTTTTGAAGGAAACAAGGTAAAGTTGCTTAAAGAAACTGATGAAGCAAAACCAATCAATATTTATGGTTTAACCAAATTGGATGGCGAAGCAGCAGTTGTTGGAAAATTACCTGCACATTTTATTATCCGTACAAGCTGGTTATATTCTGAATATGCCAACAATTTCGTGAAAACCATGCTAAAACTTGGTGCCGAACGCGATGAATTGAATATCATAGCCGATCAGGTAGGTACACCTACCTATGCCATAGACATGGCAAATGCTATCTTTGATATCATTGCATCCTCATCAGATGCGTATGGAGTATACCATTACAGCAATGAAGGGGTCACATCATGGTTCGATTTTGCCAAAGCAATTTTTGATATTAGCGAAACTGAGGTCAGAGTAAATCCAATTTCCGGATCCGCATATCCAACAAAGGCTACTCGCCCAGCGTTTTCGGTAATGGATAAAAGCAAAATCAAGAATACCTTCAATATTCAAATTCCGTATTGGAGGGATAGTCTGGTGGAATGTATAAAACAAATTAAAATGCAATAAATGGTCGCCGTTATCTCATTTAAGTTAGTAATGACTAATGAACCAATGACCAATGAACTAATGATAAAAATATGAAAGGTATAATCTTAGCCGGCGGTAGTGGAACGCGTTTACACCCATTAACCCTTGCCTGTAGTAAACAAATGATGCCGGTTTACGATAAACCGATGATCTATTATCCTTTGTCTACGCTGATGTTAGCAGGGATAAAGGAAATTTTGATTATTTCAACTCCGCACGATCTGCCTAATTTTAAAAAATTGTTAGGTGATGGTGCTACGTTGGGCTGTAAATTTAGCTATGCCGTACAGGCAGAACCAAATGGTTTAGCACAGGCTTTTGTAATAGGTGAAGAATTCATCGGGAAAGATAAAGTCGCTTTAGTTTTAGGTGATAATATTTTTCACGGCGATGGCATGGCTAAATTATTACAGGCCAGTTCTGACCCAGATGGTGGCGTGGTATTTGCTTACCAGGTTGCTGATCCTGAACGTTATGGTGTGGTCGAATTCGATGCCAATAAAAAAGCAATTTCAATAGAAGAAAAACCGGTAAATCCTAAATCTGATTATGCTGTACCTGGATTATATTTTTACGATAACGAAGTATTAGAAATTGCTAAAAATATTAAACCTTCACCACGTGGTGAATACGAAATTACCGATGTTAATCGTATTTATTTAGAGCGCGGCAAATTAAAAGTAGGTGTATTAAGTCGTGGTACAGCCTGGTTAGATACCGGAACTTTTACTTCTTTAATGCAGGCCGGGCAGTTTGTCCAGATTATTGAAGAGCGCCAAGGGTTAAAAATTGGTTGTATCGAAGAAATTGCCTATCGCATGGGCTTTATTGATGCAGAACAGCTGAAAGCTATTGCAACACCGCTAGTTAAAAGTGGTTATGGCAGTTACTTGTTGAAACAGATTAAATAATAAGTTCTACTGTAGTTTAATAACTTGGAATAATAAGTCTTGAATTGATATCATGGTATCAATTCGAGACTTTCTTTTTTAACTTTTTTGTCATCCTGAGCATAGCGAAGGATCTTTATAGATATAGCCTCAGTTTTTGCGATTATCTTGGTATTCTCCACTTGAGGTCTCTCTATAATCTGCAACCTTTCATTGTGCTGTTGGTTAAAAGAATCAGATTAAAGCTTTCTCCAATTATCTTATCTTTGCCCAATCACCGAAAGAAAAATGAATACAGAAAAGCAGATTGCCATTATTGGTTTAGGTTATGTTGGGCTTCCACTAGCTATTGAGTTTGCTAAAAAACATAAAGTAATTGGTTTTGATACCAACGAAAGCCGTGTTGAAGAATTAAACCACTTTGAAGACCGTACCCACGAAGCAAACCTGGATGATCTGAAATTGGTTTGTTCCTTAACGGATAAAGACCGTGGATTAACTTTAAGCTCAAGCTTACCTGATTTAGCGGCTTGTACAGTTTATATTGTTACCGTTCCCACCCCTATCGATCATCTTAACCGCCCTGATCTGGAACCATTGCTTGCAGCCAGTAAAATGTTGGGCATTGTGCTCAAAGCTGGCGATATTGTGATTTATGAATCTACTGTTTATCCTGGCTGTACCGAGGAAGACTGTGTGCCAGTTTTAGAGAAAATTTCGGGCTTAAAGTATAATGTAGATTTTTTCTGTGGTTATTCGCCTGAACGTATCAATCCGGGAGATAAGGTTAATACGCTTACTAAGATTAAAAAAGTAACTTCGGGTTCAACAACAGCAATTGCAGAAGAAATTGATAAGCTTTACGCATCAATTATTATTGCAGGAACACATTTAGCACCCAGTATCAAAGTAGCAGAAGCTTCAAAAGCGATAGAAAATGCCCAAAGGGATGTAAATATTTCTTTTGTGAACGAACTGGCTTTAATTTTTGACCGGATGGGAATCGACACAGCCGATGTTTTAGCCGCCGCCGCTACTAAATGGAATTTCCTTAATTATAAACCAGGTTTGGTTGGAGGGCATTGTATTGGTGTAGATCCTTATTATTTGGCACATAAATCGGAAGCTTTAGGTTACAAACCAGAAGTTATCCTATCCGGACGCAGGGTAAACGATAATATGGGGATGTTTGTAGCCAATAAAGTAATCAAGATGCTAGTGGCCAAAGATAAAGTAATTAATGGTGCTAAAGCATTGATATTAGGCTTTGCATTTAAAGAAAACTGCCCGGACACCAGAAACACCAGGGTAATCGACATTTATAAAGAATTAAAATCTTTTAGTATGGATGTTGATGTGTACGACCCCTGGGCTAATGCAGCGGAAGTAAAAACCGAACATGATATCGAATTGATTCAAACTATTCAATCTAAACACTATGACGTGGTGATCTTAGCAGTGGCGCACAAGCAGTTTCTGGATATTGATTATGCTGATTTTAAAGAAAAAGGTGCGATAATTTTTGATACGAAATCTTTTATAGATAGAGCTTTGGTTGATGCTAGATTATAAGTTATTCATCAATTGCTATTTTAAAATATTCAGTATGTTTGTAGCTCTTAAAAATATCAATAAACATGAAGGTTGCTTTAATTACAGGTGTTACAGGTCAGGACGGGGCTTATTTAGCAGAGTTTCTGCTTAAAAAAGGGTATTTCGTACATGGCTTAAAGCGGCGTTCATCATCATTTAATACCGATCGCATTGATCACCTTTATCAAGATCAGCATGAACTAAATATTCGCTTTAAATTGCATTATGGTGATTTAACCGATTCTACTAACCTGATTCGAATCATCCAGGAAATTCAACCGGATGAAATTTATAATCTGGCTGCGATGAGCCATGTACATGTAAGTTTCGAAATGCCCGAATATACAGCCAATGCTGATGGTATAGGTACTTTAAGGCTTTTAGAAGCCGTACGTATTTTGGGTTTAACAGAAAAAACAAAAGTTTATCAGGCGAGTACATCCGAATTATATGGTTTGGTACAGGCAGTTCCACAAAGTGAAACCACGCCTTTTTATCCCCGTTCGCCATATGCTGTGGCTAAGATGTACGCATATTGGATTACTGTAAATTATAGAGAAGCTTATGGCATGTTTGCATGCAATGGCATACTGTTTAATCACGAGAGCCCGTTAAGGGGCGAAACCTTTGTTACCCGTAAAATAACCAGAGCGGCAGCTAAAATTGCTTTAGGCTTACAGAAATGCCTTTATCTCGGTAATCTTTCTGCTCAAAGAGATTGGGGGCATGCTAAAGATTATATTGAGGCCATGTGGTTAATTTTACAACAGGAAAAACCCGAAGATTTTGTGATTGCAACGGGTATTACCACTACCGTTCGCGATTTTGTGCGGATGAGTTTTGCTGAATTGGGTATTGAAATTGAGTTTTCAGGGAAAGACGACAATGAGAAAGGTGTAATAATCGGTTTAGATGAAGAACTTTTGTTTCAAAACGGGTTGAAAAGTGATAGGTTGTTTTTAGGGAGTACAATTGTTCAGGTTGATCCCAAATATTTCCGCCCAACAGAGGTGGATTTATTGTTGGGGGATCCAACAAAATCTAAAACTCAATTAGGCTGGGTACCCAAATATGATCTTCCTGATTTAGTTAAAGAGATGGTTATTTCTGATCTTCATTTAATGAAAAAGGATGAATATTTAAAGCAAGGAGGATTTAAAACACTGAATTACTTTGAATAGGTACAGTTTTATTATGGCGTAGAATATCATGGATTAAATTAATGGGATAATTAGAAAGCCATCTACTAGTTGTATGATTTCGTCTACTAATTTGCTAATTATTGAGTGGGGTTTTTGGTGTTGATACAAAAATGTAGTAATTTCGGCATATGTATGTAATCCTACATGTTATTATGTTTTAGTAAAACTGATCCGGAGCTAATTTCAAGTTATGTTTAATATTTTTAATAAGAAAAATAAAGTTACAGATATCTCCTGGCTGGGTGTAGATATACACTCACATATTTTGCCTGGAATAGATGACGGATCCCCTGATGTGGCAACATCTATTCGTTTTGTAAAGGCTTTACAGGAACTAGGTTTTGCTCAGTTGATTGCTACGCCCCACATTTATAAAGAACTTTATCCTAATACCCATGAAACTATTAGTGCTGCAAAAGCCTTGTTGCAATCGGAAATGAATAATCAAAATATTTCATTAGAATTAGGTTCTGCTGCAGAGTATATGGTTGACCAAGATTTCACGTTAGAACATCCACTTTGCAAATTAGATCAAAAGCATATTCTAATTGAGATGTCTTATTTAAATGAAACGCCTGGAATTAGTAAAACTATATTTGATATAGAGATTGCAGGTTATCAGCCAATACTGGCACATCCGGAGCGTTATACATTTTATTTCAAAGATAAAGGTAGGTTGAGGAGGTTTAAAGAGAAAGGTTGTTTGCTACAGCTTAATTTATTGTCGGTTTTAGGATATTATGGAAAAGATGTAAAACTTCTCGCAGAGAGTTTGCTTAAAGAAAATATGTACGATCTTGCAGGAACGGATCTACATCACGATAAACATTTAAGTACCTTAACAGAAGCCGTTAGATCTGGAAAACTTTATGATCTGATCGGTGCTTATGACTTTAAAAACCTAGAAATCTTTAGATCAACTTTAGTTTAATAACAGAGCAATTTATTGGTATTGTTAAAAATGGCATTATTATTAAAGCGTACAAATAAATTTAGTTATGATTTATCTGGAATTATGCTTTTTAGATATTACAATTAAATGATTAAGTTTGCGAGCTGTTCGTCATGCATAGTATCATTAGGACAGATTTATACCTATGAATAAAAAAAATAATGTGAATAAGGGATCGAGGTTAGCAATGTTGTTTTTTGCCATTACTCTTTCTTGTTCTTGTGTTAGCAATAAAAAAATTGCTTATTTTCAAGACATTCAATCTGTTAAACAGGCTAGTTTAGATAGTGCCATTGCTTTTACTGAACCTGTGATTCAGCCAGATGATATCTTAAGTATTAATATTTTTACGCTGAATCCCCAAAGTGGTGCCATTATTAATCAAGCTGCTTCAACACCTACGTTAGGTGGCAATACAAATAGCAGTTTAGCGTCGCAAAGTACCGGGTTTTTAGTTGACAAAAATGGAGAGATTGAGCTTTCACTTATCGGGAAATTAAAAGTTGCTGGTTTAACTACCTATCAGGCAAGGGAATTGATCCGTGAAAAAGCAACAGATGTTTACAAACAGCCTAATGTGCAATTACGCTTCGCCAACTTTAAGGTAAGCGTGCTGGGCGAAGTAAATGCACCGTCTGCATATACGTTACCAAATGAAAAGGTAACAATTTTGGATGCTCTTAGCTTAGCGGGTGATTTAACCATATATGGCAGGAGAGAAAATGTATTAATTGTACGTGATAATAATGGCAAAAAAGAATTTGCAAGATTGGATCTCAATTCTAGCAGTATCTTTAGCAGTCCATTCTACTATTTAAAACAGAATGATGTGGTATATGTAGAACCGAACAAACGTAAGGTATCTGCCTCTAATTCTGCCCAGATTCAAACCATAGGTGTAATTGCTTCAGTGGTTTCTGTAATTGTTTTGGCGATTTCAAATTTTAAATAGTATTAGTTATAAAATGTATAATACGTCTGAAAGAAATATTGAGCAAAACACTCAAGAAAATGACTCAATAAATATTAAAGAGATTTTAATTAAACTTCTTGATAAATGGCCGTGGTTTGTGCTTAGTATAACCTTTTGTCTAATCGTTGCCTTTTTGTACACACGATATACTCCGCCAACTTATCAAATTAATGCAAAAATGCTAGTTAATGATGATGAGAAGGGGGCTGGACTAGGTAAACAAGCGGGTGCTTTAATGGATCTTGGTGGTATAATGGGAGCTAAAAATTCGGTTGATAATGAGGTTGAGATACTAAAGACACGTTTTTTAATGGAGCAGGTGGTTCGGCAGATGCAGCTAAATATTGTATATTCGAAGAAAACATCATTAGTAAGCCGCGAACTTTATGAAGCACCTTTTAAATTGAATATAATTAAAGGGCTTGATACGATTAAAAGAACAAAATTTAATGTTCAGAAAATATCTTCTAATAAACTTAAAATAACAACTGAGTATTTAGAGAAAGAAATTTTATGGAATGAACCAGTAAGAGTCGACGGTGTTGGGGTAATAAAAATAGAGCCGAATCTTCCGGAATCCATGGATAACAGTGAGTATTTTGTAAATGTTAGTTCTGTAGATGAACGTGTTGCTGAACTTATGAAACAGCTGTCTGTTGCAGTAACCAATAAACAGGTAAGTGTAGTAGAATTGGGACTTTCTTATCCATTACCACAAAAAGGCGAAGATATATTAAATTCACTAATTAATAAATATACAGAAGCCAATTTAAGTGATAAAAATGCTATTGCAGATAGTACCTATAAATTTATTAGAGAGCGTTTAAATGTAATTGCATCTGAGCTTGGAGATGTAGAGAATCAAGAAGAAACCTTTAAACAGAATAATAAGTTGGCGGATATGAGCGAGCAGGGTAAGCTGCTAGTTCAAAATACTGCAGAATTTAGCGCTGAACTTGCCAAAGCTGAAACTCAAGTAGTCATTTTAAATGATCTCGAAAGCTATTTGAAGGATGAAACTAAAAATAAAAGAGTCTTTCCTACATCCTTATTGCCTCAGGATATGGTTTTTTCAGGATTAATGAACCAGTACAATGCTTTGCTAATTGAAAGAGATAAGCAGTTGTTGAGTGTTACTGAAGAAAGTCCTTTCATCAGAAATATTGATAATCAGATTGCTGGATTAAGGAATGGCATATTGGCTAATATACAGAGTACTAAAAATACTTTTGTTGTAACAAGAAATAAATTGAGAAGTCAACTGAATAAATCAGAAGGCCAGATTTCTGGTGTACCTAGAATAGAAAAAAACTATCTGAAATTGGTTAGAACGAAAGGCATCAAGCAAGAATTGTATATATTTTTGATGCAAAAGGCAGAGGAAACTGCAATTTCAAAAACAGCTAATATATCTGTAGCAAAAACTATTGATCCACCAAAGGCACAATTTGTACCTATCAGTCCCAAAAAAACAGGTATTTATCTTGCAGGGCTTATAGCTGGTTTAATCATTCCTGTTGTATTTATATTTGGGAAAGAGTTGTTGAATACAACCATAGCCACAAAAGATGAAATTACTAAACTCACTGCGGTACCTGTTATTGGAGAAATAAGCCACAATGAAAGCTCTGATAACTTAATCGTTGCAAATCAGGGAAGATCGGCAATTTCGGAGCAATTTAGAGCTTTAAGAACCAATCTTTCTTTCTATCTTAAAACAGAAAATGAAAAAATAATCCTGCTAACTTCCAGCATGAGTGGCGAAGGCAAGTCATTTACCGCAATAAATCTTGGTAATATCTTAGCTTTAGCTGGAAAAAAAGTTTTATTAATGGAGTTGGATCTGCGCAAACCTGGGTTATCAGCCAAACTGGGCGTTAACAATAGCGTTGGTTTCAGTAATTTCACAATCAATAACGACATCAAAATAAATGACATTATTAAACCACTTGCGATAAATAAGAACATGTTTATCATATCTTCCGGACCTCTTCCGCCCAATCCGGCAGAAACAATTATGAGCACACATATGCCTAAATTGATGAAAGAGTTGAAAGAACAGTTTGATTATATTATTATGGATGCGCCACCTGTTGGCATTATTACTGATGCGCAGCTATTGGCAAATTATGCTGATGTTACTATTTATCTTGTACGGCAAAAAGTAACACAAAAAGCTCAGCTAGCAATAGTAGAAGATCTTTACAGAGCTGGAAAAATGAAAAACCTGGGAATTGTGGTTAATGATATTGTAAGCAAATATTATGGCTATGGCTATGGCTATGGCAATTATGGTGAAACAAAAAGCCAAAAATGGTATGATAAACTCTTTAGAAACAGCTAACCCATGAGCATTGAAGAAGTTAAATTGATCGAGTTGCCTAAAATACTTGATGAAAGAGGTAATTTATCCTTTTTAGAAGAAGATAATCATATCCCATTTAAGATTGAAAGAACTTATTGGATATATGATGTTCCTGGAGGTGAAGTTAGAGGTGGACATAGCTATTTCGAAAATAAGGAGATTATTATCGCATTAAGCGGTAGTTTTGATGTGGTGATAAGTGATGGCGTTAATCAACAGACTTTTTCACTGAATAGATCATATTATGGATTATATGTTCCTAATAGGCTTTGGCGTCATATAGATAATTTTTCGACAAACTCGTTAGGGTTTATTATAGCATCAACAGCTTTTTCAGAAGCTGATTATGAACGTGATTACGATTTGTATAAATCATTAAAAAAAATATGATGCCAACAACTTACGATTGTAGTGTATTCGTTTTACCTAAAATTGCGAATAGAGCTGGTAATATTACACCCGTGCATAATAATATTGAAATCCCTTTTTCTATCAAAAGGATATTTTACCTTTATGATGTTCCAGGTGGGGAGTCTAGGGGTGCCCACTCACATAAAGAATGTCACCAGTTTCTTATCGCGGCAAGTGGGAGTTTCGAAGTTCTATTAGACGACGGTAAAACCAAGAGACTAATTCAGTTAAATAGACCAGATATTGGCTTACATATCCCTCCTGGTATTTGGGCATCAGAGATTAATTTTTCGTCAGGTTCGATTTGCCTAGTTTTGGCATCCCATAAATATAACGAATCAGATTACATAAGAAATTACGAGGATTTTATACAATATTTAAAATAAATGAAGAAAATATTAATTGCTGGTGCTGGTGGTGCGCCTTCTGAAGGAGTAATAAATTCTCTTTTAAAAAGTAAAAAGGGTGAAATAATTATTGGAATGGGTAGCGAACCAACCGATTTAGTATTGTCTAATGCTACGGAAAAGCATTATATACCTTACGCTGATAGTGCAGAATACAAAGAATCACTATTAAATTTATTGGAAAGAACCAGGCCCGACTTAGTCCATTTTCAAAACGATTTGGAAATTTACCATGCATCATTACTGCGGGATGATATTCATAAATTAGGTATAAAAACATTTATGCCTGACCATGATGTTATCGATACATGTGTTCATAAATATAAAACGTATTTAAAGTGTGTAGAAGCTGGGATTAAAGTTCCCAGAAACATTATGATACATAATGAAGATGACCTAAAACTTGCTTTTTCTGAATTAGCGGATGAGGATGGTAAAATTTGGCTTAGGGCCTCGTCTATCGGTGGCGGGGGAAAAGGAGCCTTACCAACAAACGATTTTATCTTTGCAAAAGGATGGATTGAGCGCTATAATGGATGGGGTGATTTTGTTGCAGCAGAAATGTTAACACCAGAGACCGTTACTTGGTTGTCGATCTGGAATAAGGGTGAGTTGGTTGTTGCCCAAAGTCGAATTAGAAAAGGTTGGACACATGGAAATCGTACAGTGTCAGGTGTTACTGGGGTAACAAAAGTAGGGCAAACTTTTTCTGATGCTGAGGTAGATAAAATTTCTATCGCTACAGTTAAGGCCGTATCCGATAAACCACATGGGATTTTTGGGGTTGACATGGCTTATGATAAAAACGGAATCCCAAATCCTACTGAAATTAATATTTCTAGATTCTTCACTACAGTATTGTTCTTTACAGAAGCTGGCTTGAACTTACCTGAGATATTTAAGGATATTATTCTTTACAATGAATTACCAACTTTAGAGAAGAATATTAATCCACTTGAAGATGGTTTGTTATGGCTAAGAGGAATGGATACTAAGCCTAGACTAATGAACTCAGATCAGTTAAAAGCAGAAATTATATTCTGATGATTTTATTAACAGGTGCTTCTGGGTTTATTGGATCACATTTATTATCATTTATTAAAAATATAGATAATAAAGAGGTTCTTGCTTTAACCTCAAAACCTATTGATGGGGTAAGATTTCTCTTACACAATGATTATTCGTTCGATAGGTTTTTTTTAACCAGAGAAGGGGTTTCGGAGATAATAGAGACAATCATACATGTTGGAGCATTTACCCCAAAAAACAGAAACGAAGCAAATGTTATTGATAAGTGTAATCGTAATATTTATAATCTTGAAAAACTTTTAAACTTAGAATTACCAAATCTTAAAAAAATAATTTTTTTAAGTACCCTCGATGTTTATGGAGATGCTGATATTATTGATGAAAACACTCAATTAGATCCATCAACATTATATGGGTACTCAAAATTATATGGAGAGCAAATGGTTACAACATTTGCTGAAGTCAATGGTATTGATTGTCAGATTCTAAGAATAGGACATGTTTATGGTCCTGGGGAAGATAAGTATGAGAAGATTATTCCAGTTACTATCCGGAAGTTAATCGCTAATCAGCCTGTAGAGATATGGGGGGATGGAAGCGAATTAAGGGCCTTCATTTATATAG
This sequence comes from Pedobacter miscanthi, assembly GCF_003315595.1. GTDB lineage: Bacteria > Bacteroidota > Bacteroidia > Sphingobacteriales > Sphingobacteriaceae > Pedobacter > Pedobacter miscanthi. The sequence goes on from NZ_QNQU01000021.1 coordinate 99,312, forward strand.
ATGACGTTGTTAAGGCTATCGTTAATTCATTATCAATGAATAAAAAGGTAGGTCCAATTAATGTAGTGAGTGATTATTCGATTAGTGTTAGAGATTTAATCCAAAATATTATTGAAATAAGTGGACAAGAAACGTCAATCAAATACGTCAATCGAAATAAAATAGCTAAAAGTTTACGGTTTGATAATGGAAAGCTAAAGAAATATTTATTGTCAGAACAAATTTCCTTGAAAATGGGCCTTAATGCGGAGTGGAATTATATGAAAAAAATATCATGAATATTTTCTTTGATTTAGATGGAACATTATTAGATTCTCGATATAGGCTTTATTATCTATTTCAAGATTTGGTTCCAGAATCTTCCTTGTCTTTCGAATCCTATTGGAATTATAAAATGAATAAGGTTAGCCATAAAGAGTTATTAAATAATGAATTCGGTTATGGTGAAAAAGCTTTTAAATTTTTTGAAGAAAATTGGATGCAAAAAATAGAGAGTCCCGAGTGGTTAGTTTTCGACAAGCCGTTTGTTGGAGTTTTGGAATTTCTTAAAAGCCTAAAGGCCAACCATAAAATTTATGTAGTTACAGCAAGACAATTTAGAGATGTAGCAATACAGCAATTAAATAATCTAGGTTTTAGTGAGGTTTTTGATGATATATTTGTAACTGGCCAAAAGAAAGAAAAATATGAGTTGATTAAAGAGTCAATAATTACTAGTAGTTCTGATTGGTTAATAGGAGATACCGGCAAGGATATACAAACAGGTAAATTGCTTGGGATGAGAACTGTTGGTGTACTTTCAGGATTTCTTAATGAGAAAAGGCTTAGAGAATATAATCCAGATCTAATTGTTGAAAATGTTAATTGTTTAAATTTTAATAACTAAAAATGGATCAGCCCCTTATAAATCAGCGTAAAATAACATTTAATCAGAAATTTAAATCGAAAATTCTAAAACTTAGATTTAAAGATAAATTAATTACCGATGGAGCAATAAGAATTCTTGGAAAACTACCTGTTTTTAAGCTGCCTGGCAAAAGTAAAATTATTATTGGAAAGAAAGTTGTTCTCAACTCAGATTCTGTCAATTCTAATACTGCACTTACTTACAACTGTACTTTGGTATGTGGTCTCCAAGGCACAATTGAAATAGGAGATAACTCCATGTTAAATGGGGTTTCAATAACAGCATATAAGAGAGTAAAAATAGGCAAAAATTGTCAGATAGCCTCATGTACATTGATTTCTGATACGGATTTTCACCCGGTTAACCCATCAATAAGGTTGATGGAATCTATGGGATATAAAATTGATCATACCGTTGTAAATAAAGAAGAGGTTCTAATAGGAAATAATGTCTGGATTGGTTGGGGGTCAACAATTTTAAAAGGAGTAAATATTGGTGATAATAGTATCATTGCGGCTGGATCTGTAGTTGTAAATGATATTCCTTCTAATGTGATTGCGGCAGGAAACCCCGCTAAAGTAAAAAGAAGTATTTAAATTTAATTTTATAGAAATGATCAAGTTTTTAGATCTAAAACAAATAAATGCTGCACATAAAATGGAATTAATGAACGCCTTTGAAGAGGTCATTGATTCTGGTTGGTATATTATGGGTGATAAGTTGAATTTATTTGAAAAAGAATTTGCAGAGTATTGCGGCACCAAACATGCTATTGGGGTCGCGAATGGTCTAGATGCTCTCATTTTAATTATCAGGGCGTACAAAGAATTGGGAATATTTAAAGATGGAGATGAAATTTTAGTTCCTTCAAATACTTACATTGCAAGTATTTTGGCTATTTCAGCAAATAACTTGGTTCCTGTTTTGGTTGAACCTGATATTGATACATATGATATCGATCCGGAACTCATAGAAAAGAAGATTACAGATCGAACAGTAGCAATTCTTCCGGTTCACCTTTATGGACAATTATGTGATATGGAAAAAATCCTCATTATTGCAAAAAAAAATAATATAAAGGTTATAGAAGATTGTGCTCAGGCTCACGGCGCTGCTGATAATAGCGGTAGGCGTGCAGGAAATTTTGGTGATGCAGCTGGATTTAGTTTTTATCCAGGTAAAAATTTAGGTGCGATAGGTGATGCTGGCGCAATTACGACCAATGATGACGAATTAGCTGTTGCATTAAGAGCTTTGTTAAATTATGGCTCACATGTTAAATACCAAAATTTATATAAAGGAATTAATAGTAGGTTAGATGAGCTGCAAGCTGCCTTATTATCGGTAAAACTTGGCCATTTAGATATAGAAACCGAGTTTAGAAGGAAAGTTGCAAATCGCTATTTAAATGAAATCAATAATAACAAATTAATCTTGCCTCAGGTTAAAGATCAAAGCACTCACGTTTGGCATCTATTTGTTATCAGAACTGCAGATCGCAAAACTTTACAAGATTACTTGCTTAAACATGATATCCAGACGGTTATTCATTACCCTATTCCACCACATAAGCAACCTGCGTATGCTGAATTGGTAGATGAAAAGCATCCCATTTCAGAAACTATACATCGTGAAGTACTAAGTTTACCGATTAGTCCAGTAATGAAAAATGAAGAGATCAGTAAAGTAATTGAAATTATTAATGCATATTAATCTGTCCTCTTGAAATTAGTTAGAACAGTTGTTTTTTCAGGTATCGTTACCTTTGTAAGGATTTCCTCGGGGTTTATTGCAAGTAAAATAGTCGCAGTGCTTACTGGGCCTGTAGGTGTAGCGTTAGTAGGATCTTTCTCTAATTTTATTACAATCATCTTAACCTTCGCTAATGGTGCCATTAATTCTGGAGTAATAAAATACACTGCAGAATACAAAACAAAGGATACAGAGTTAAAGAACCTTTTTAGTACCTCATTGTTAATATCCATTGGAGCTTCAATAATAACTGGTTTAATAGTACTGCTTTCAGCATCTCAAATCTCTAATGTTATTTTTTCCGATAAAATTTATGTAAATCCCGTACGTGTCTTAGCTATCGGAATAATATTTTATTCTCTCAATTCTTTACTACTGGCAATTCTAAATGGAATGGGGGAAATTAAAACTTACACAACTGTAAATAGTCTTGGTAGCTTATTTGCTTTACTTTTTACAGGAGTGTTAGTTTATTTCTTTAAAATAGTAGGAGCATTATATGCACTTGGCCTTTCTCAATCTGTTGTATTTTTCTTTACAATCTTCTTGGTTTTTAAGAGAAAATGGTTCTCGAAAGATTACTTTTCAAATAAATGGGATAAAGCTATGTCTATTAAACTAAGTCGTTATAGTTTAATGGCAATCATTACTGCACTCACCGTTCCTGTTTCTCAAATATTTATTAGAAACATTATAATTAGTACTTTAGGACTAAATGATGCTGGATATTGGCAAGCAATGATGCGTATATCTGACGGATATCTTATGGTTGTTACAACATCTCTTAGTACATATTATTTGCCTAAGCTTTCGGCATTAAATGATGATGCAGAAATTAGGCAAGAAATACTTGGAGGTTATAAAATCATTATGCCTTTTGTCTTCCTAGGATGTATTTTAATATATTTTTGTAGAATTCTGATAATCCATGTTCTGTACACACCAGATTTTCTCACTATTGAAAATCTCTTTGTTTGGCAGCTTATGGGAGATTTCTTAAAATTAGCTTCTTGGATTTTAGCCTATTTAATGCTAGCCCGAGGAATGATTAAGCCTTATATTGTAACTGAGATAATATTTAGTGCTTTATATGTTATTTTTGGATTTATTTTAATAAATAAGTACGGCCTGATTGGAAGTACTTATGCTTTTGCTTTAACTTATCTATTGTATTTAGTAGTTATGCTATTAATTTTTCGAAAACTATTATTTAATATTAAAGCTAAAATAAATATATAATTATTTATGATATTTAAATGTCTAAAAGTATTTCGAACGTTTACTTTAATTATGGCACTTAATCGTTGCAACGTATATTATTAATAATATCCATAAAAATGATGTTTGGCTTGGTCTATAATCTTTTCAATTGTATTAATAGTTAAGATGTTATGTTTATTTAAGTATGAAAATTTTATTGTTTGGAGAATATAGTGGCTTTCATTATAACTTGAAGTTAGGTTTAGAAAAACTAGGTCACCAAGTTAAAATCGCATCGAGTGGTGATGGTTTCAAAAGATTGAAATATGATATTTCCTTAGGGAATTCATCAAAAGGCGTATTTGGAAAATTTAACAGAATTTTAAAACCTTTTACTAAAATAAATGACTTTAAAGGTTTTGATGTTACACAGTTTGTTAATTCCAACCCCCTAACTGTTTTTAGGGCTAATAAATGGCTTTATAAAGAGATTCTTTCATTTAGCCCAAAGAATTTTTTGTCGGTGTGTGGAGATGACCCAGTCTTTCTGGATAATCTTTATAGATTTAATTATCATCCTTACTCAGCTTTGAATAATTTGGATGTGGCTCAGATACCGAATATTAATAAGACATATTTAGACCTACATAATACAGTAGTCGAGAATGTTGATGGGATAATTCCTGTATTATTAGAATATGCAATAGGCTATAGAAATCATAAAAAAAAAAAGAATACAATCCCGCTACCTTTAGCAGCTAGTGAACATCAGTATAGGGATAATATAGTTAAAAAAAAAATACATTTCTTTCATGGATTAAATAGGCCTAATTTTAAAGGTACAGAAGTAATAAGAGCGGCGATGGAAAAATTAGCGGATAAATATCCGAATGATGTTAGAATAACAATAGCTGGTAGTATGAGTCAAAAGGATTATTTAACAATTCTATCAGAAACAAATGTGGTTTTAGATCAATGTAAGAGCTATTCTTATGCTATGAATACACTTTACTCCATGGCTCAAGGAAAAATTGTCATGTCAGGTGCAGAACCCGAAGCATTATCAGAACTAAATATTCCTTTTGATAAATGCCCCATTATAAATATTAGGCCTGATGTTAACCAAATTTACCAAGAACTTGAACGGATTCTAGATCAAAAGAAAGATATAGTTGATCAGGGATATAAATCACGGCTGTTTGTTGAACAGTACCATAACGAGGTGGATATTGCTCAGCAATATATAAAAACCTGGACAAGCTAAAGATCGGATTTTGAAAAAGTATATAATTTTCTTTATCAGCATTTTTTTCTGGTTAATCACAGCGTATAGATTATCCCCCTCCATGTACGATCTTGGTTATGATTTTATCAGTACCCAAGAGCAGTTTCCTAATGATGTAGCCTCAGGTTATGGTATTTGGAATTGGTTAAGTTTATTCATAAGTAGTATTGGACTTGATTTTGATATTTACTGGATATTAATAAGTGCGATATTCGGTTATTCAGTATATCTCTATTTAAAAAGATTTTCAAGCAATTCAGATTTTAAGCAAAGTAAATTACTTTATTTTTTATTACTCTTGTTCCTTTTTGGCTATGTTCTACCATGGTATTCTTTCGCACATGTTAGGTATGGTACAGCAGTATTATTTTCAGCAGCAGCTTTAACATATAAAGATAAGAAGTATAAATATGGCACTATATTTTTCGCTGGATTAATTCATTCGCTCGTTTTCCTATTTCTTGCTATCTATTTAATTGCGAAGATTAAGTTTGTTAAAAAATATTTTTTTCAGATCATGTTGCCTATTGGGGCTATTTCTTTTTTTTATAAAGACAAAATTTTATTACTTATGCTTAGTACATTGTCTTATGATAATTATACAAACGATTTGCTCCAATTTGATAGTTCATCTCAAAATGCAATTATTGTTTTAAGAATAATAGTTATCTCTTTAGCTATATTATTTGTTGTAGATAAGTTGGGGTATAGCAAAGTTTTTTTAGGCATCTTAACAGCATTATACACTGTACTTGCTATTTTGACTCCTTTTTCAGGAAGATTCGTTGAGTTATTATACCCAAATATATTACCCCGGTTAAAGACTTATAATTTATCTGTATTGGTAGTTTTTTTTATTTTACTCCTCGCGGAGTCTTTTTTCTCAATTATGCGTGTAATATTTCATTATGATATTTGATAAAGTTTTTATTTTGTTTCCAAAAGGGAACGGTGGTGTTAAAGAAGTTTGCAGATCTTTAAATATCGGTTTTGAAAGTAAATCAATTGAAACGGAAGACGTTAATTCTTTATGGCTTGCCTTTAAACTAGCTTTAAAAAGTAGGTTTACCTCTCAAAAACAATTATTTATAACCAACCTATCCTTTGGTGTATTTGGGCTATTTGCTAAATACTCCGTTTTTATTATTCACGGCTATCCATTTTATCGTACTGAAAGTTATTTTGGTTATAGAATAAAATTGTTTTTACATTATTTATTTGCAATCTTAAATAAGAAATCAGTGGCTGTTTCCTTTTTGACTAGGTATGTGTGCGAAAATCATTTGGGAATAAGAGTAAGCAAAGTTATTCAAAACCCACTGCCAGAAGGTTTTCTGAACCCTGATGTTAAACAGATACCAGATACATTAGTTTATTTAGGCCGTTTAGTAGCATCTAAAAATATTGATATAATTTTATCCGGTGTAGAAATGCTTAGAAAAAGTTTCCCTGGTAGGGCAATAAAATTCAATATTATAGGAAATGGGCCTATGTTGGACCAATTAAAATCGAAATTTCCGCATGAAGACAATATTTTTCATGGTTATATTGATGTAGTTGAGAAATACAAAATTATGAAAGCATCAAGTGCTTTTATTTCTTTATGCGAAGGCGAACCATTTGGCGTAACTGCGCTAGAAGCAAAGTATTTGAATTTAAAGTGTATTTTGCCGACATACGGAGGTCATCAAGAGTTTTTACCCAAGCAGCTGCTATTTCCCGTGAATAATGTTTTCGATATAGAAGAGGTGAGCGGCGTTATTAATAGTGCGCTTACTTCACCTTTTGCAATCGATGGATCATTGGCCGAAACAATCACCAAAGATCTTCCAGGCTCAGTGGTAGATAAATATTTAAATCTTTTTTCGTAGAATGGATATATTATGGATTACCAAAGTTCATTCTGCTAAATACACAGGTGGAACGAAAGTATCTTATAATTATTTGGAAGAGCTTGGCAAAACAAATAATGTAAGAGTACACTCATTAAAGAATGATACTTCCGAACCAGATCAATCATTGTATTCTTTTTATAGAACGCTTTTTAAAATAAAAAAGAATAAATATGATTTAGTTTTTTTTGATGATCATTTTAGTTTTATAAGTATATTCTTTTTAGGTCATCAAACCATTTCATTTTATCATGGAAACTGGCCTAAACTTATGTTTACCAGTCCAATTTATTTTTTAAAGGGATTATATTTATTTCCTCTTTATTTATTGGGCATGTTATCAACAAAGTTAACGATCTTTGTAAATCCCTATTACGAAAAATTATTGGGGCGGTTTTGTAGGAATAAATTAACACTGCTGAATCCAATTAGCAAAATTTATAAAAGAAAAAGTCTCAACAATCAAGATTTGGCTGGGATCAAAAAAATTGTTTTGGTTGGTAATTTGGACAATCGTAAATATAGTAACTTAATCAAATTTTTGGATTGGTTAGAAATTAATAAATATGGCGAAAGATTCAGTTTTGATGTTTTTGGGGCAACTGCCGATAAATCAATAGAAGATGAGTTGAGGAGTAGGCAGGTAAACTTGAAAGGATTTGCTAAGGAAATTGATTATTCTACCTACGATTATCACATGAGTTGCAGCAAAGCTGAGAATTTACCATTATCACTTTTTGAGGCATTGATTTCTGGGGTTCCATCTGTATATCCAAAAGAAAAAAATTATCTAGACTTCGAAAATGAAAGTGGTGTTTTATTGTATAGTACATTCGATGAAGCATTATCATATTTGAATATGGATATTACAGAATTTCCAACAGGTAGTTTTGTGCCAAGAAATTATCAAGAAAACATAAAAAAAATACTAAGTAAATTGAAAGATGAAATTTGATTATGTAATTGTAGGAAGCGGTCTTGGTGGAGGTGTGTTAGCATCCCATCTTTCAAGTGATAAGAAAATAGCCGTAATAGAAGCTGGATCTGAAAACGGAAATTCCGACCGGGTTAATCATCATAGTACAGGATTGGATTTCAGGTGGCCATTAACCAGATCTATAGAAAAAGGAGGAACATCAAATCTATGGCATGGTGTTTTATCACCTCTTGATGAAATTGATTTTAAAGAAAGATCGTGGATTCCAGGTAGTGGATGGCCTATTAAAAAGGAGGACTTAGATCCATACTATGATAAAGCGGCAGAGTTTCTAAAAGTTAATAATTCAAAATTATTTATCGATTCAGTCTCTAACAAAGAATTTCAATCAGACCTGGAGAAGATTCATATTTCAGAAGGATTTAAATTTAAATATTTTCAACAGCCTACGCCACCACTGAGAACCAAAACGCTCTTAAATAAGCTGGCTGATAATGTTACCGTTTATACGGATACTGTAGCGCTCGAGTTAATTCCTTTTGAAGACCAACCTAACAAGATAAGGTGCGTAAAGTGTTATTGCGAGAAAAAAAAGGAATTTATAGAAATAGAAGGTAATGAGATAATTGTTGCAGCTGGAGCATTGGAAACACCAAGGTTATTGCTTAATTCTACAACATGCGGTTTTTATTCAAATAAGAATATAGGAAGGTACTTAATGGACCACCCTATGGGAAACTTTTTACAGATTAAATTTAAAGTACCTACGGTAGCACCAGTATTTACCGATACACTTCATAGCCCTAATAACAAAATCAAGGTTGGTATGGTACTTGATGAAATGATTCAGGAAAGACACAAGTTCCCAAACCATAATTTTTTTATTAGACCTTCATTTAAGGAAGGCCTAGACGCTAAAACAGAACTTGTGAAATTATCACTTTTGGCCGTTCGGAACAATAAGGTTAGTTTTAGGGACATAATAAACATTTTAAGTAATTTAAATTTAGCCCGTCAAATATTGACGTATAAATTATCGCTTAAAGTTAAACTACAGTTGGCCGATTTATTTCTTTTAACCGAGCAAACGCCATATGAACAAAGTCAAGTTAAATTATCTCCAGATTTAGATAGGTATGGTTATCGAAAGGCTGAGGTTAACTGGCAGCTAAATGATTATGATAAAGAAAATATAATTAGATATATTCAGTTTGTATTCAATAATTGTTTTTCAAAAGATGAAATTAAATTTACGGTTAACCCTGAAGACGTAGATTGGGATAAAACTTTTACTTCAGCAGCACATCATGTTGGTACAGCTAGGATGGCTGCTAGCGAAGCAAATGGCGTTGTTGATAAGAATTTGCAGGTGTTTAATACGCAAAACCTATTTATAGCCGATGGATCTGTTTTTACAACCTCTGGAAATGTTAATTCTGGTTTTACAATTATCTCTTTGGCAATTAGATTATCAAATTACTTAAATGGAAAAGAGAACTAACATAATTTTACTTGGGGCTAATGGCTTTATTGGAAGAAATCTGTCGCAACATTTCGACAGCTTAAATCATCAATTTAACTTGTTTAAATTTAAACGGAATAGCTTGCCTGGAAATGATCATTATACTTATAATCAGGAATCGTTAAATGAGCTTGCCAGCGGAATCGGGAATGAAACAAAAACGGTTATCATAAATGCAGCTTATGATTCATCAAACGTCTTTAATAATAAGAAATTAATCGATTTTATAGAACTCGCGTGTAAAACAATAAAAGTTTCATCCGTTGTTCATTTAAGCTCGATATCAGTATATGACGGATTTGATCAATTAGTATTATCTCCCAATTTTTCAGACACTAAGCCCGTATCGCTTTATGGTAAGATTAAGTTAAACCTAGAGAAACTTCTCATTCATAAACTTAATGGTCAAAATGTAAATATTTGGAGATTACCTAACATAATTGGCGAGGGATCTTCTTGGACTAACTATTTTGAAAAATTAGCCAATGCCCAAAAACTCTTTTTACCAAAAGCCGGAACTAATCATTCTATGTTTCTGAAAATTAGTGATTTTTGCGAAATTGTATCCAGCTATGTCAATCAAGATACCTACAGTTCCACAACAAGTAATCTTGTAGAAGCAACAGAGATTGTACTATGGAAGGAAATGTTTATGCAATATGGTTTTAAAGGAGATATTAATCACAGTAATACCAATAGGTTTGCAAACAGTTGGAAGAAAGATCTTATATTAAAGGTTCTCTCGAGCGACTTTTTTATTTATCTTTTAGTCAACTCAAAATATTTTAACTCCTTAATCTACAGTAGATTAATTGGGGGTGCAAAAGCGTCATCTACTGTTGTAAATGAATATTATAGCGAGAATACGGCGCGATTGATTCAATCTGTTGATTTTCAGTAAGATGAGTAAGTATAGTGTCCTAATGTCTGTTTATTTTAAAGAGACAAAAGAAAATCTGGATATTTCTTTACGAAGTATTTTAGAACAGACTTATTTGCCATCAGAAATTATAATCATGAAAGATGGTCCTATTCCGACTGATGTTGAACTATTACTTGAAAAGTACGTTGCCGATCACAACATTATAAAGATAATAGATTTGAAAGAAAATGTCGGCCTGGGAAGAGCACTAAATATAGGTTTAACCTATTGTAGCTATGATCTGGTTGGCAGAATGGACTCCGATGATATAGCATTTCCAAACAGATTTGAGCAACAGGTGGAATTCATGGATAAAAATTTAGATGTTTCTGTTCTTGGAGCACTTGCAATTGAATTTAATAAAATTCCTGGTGATCTCAACAGACATCGTAAATTACCAATGGATTATAATGAAGTTTTAAACTTTGCAAAGTTTAGAAACCCCCTAAATCATCCCACTGTTATCTTTAGAAAAGCAGCTGTTATAAAAGTTGGTTCATACTTGGATATGCCATTATTCGAAGACTATTATCTTTGGATACGCCTTCTCAATGAGAAATTTAAGATAGTTAATCTAAATATCCCTTTGCTTCATTTTCGTATCGGTAACGATATGGTAGGTCGAAGACACGGTGTTGATTATATGAAAAAAGAAATAGCTTTTTTAAGGGCAAGCAAATCACACGGGTTCATTACCCCTGTTCAATATATGATATCGATTGCAATGAAAGCGCCTTTTAGGATTATTCCGAAAACTTTACTTGAATTTATTTACAAAGCCTTTTTAAGATGAAGACATTACTAACTGGCTCGACTGGATTCCTAGGTAAAAATATTCTTGCCCATCTTGTTGATCAAAATTATCAAGTTACAACTATTGGAAGAAATGAATCAAATGATATTGACTTTGATTTTTCAGCTAATACTGTATTGAATATAACCGGATCTTACGATTTAATAATTCATTCCGCTGGAAAGGCACATTCTGTTCCTAAAACAGAGGCGGATAAAGATGAGTTCTATAAGGTTAATGTTGATGGAACTAAACTTTTTTTAGATTCACTGGCTTCGTTAGAGACCAAGCTCAAATTTTTTATTTTTATTAGCAGTGTAGCTGTGTATGGACTTGATACGGGAATTAATATTGATGAAGATTTTCCTCTTATCGCAAAAGACCCATATGGTAAAAGTAAAGTGGCTGCAGAAAAAATGATAATCAATTGGTGCAGTCAGAATAATGTCCTTCTTACAATATTGCGTTTACCGCTTTTGGTAGGGCATGGTGCCCCAGGAAATTTGGGTACAATGGTTAAAGGTATTAAAGGTGGCTATTATTTTAATGTGGCAGGAGGAAAGGCTAAAAAAAGCATGGTTTTAGTTTCTGATGTGGTAAAATTATTGCCTGTTGTAGCAAAAATCGGAGGAACCTATAATCTAACGGATGGTTGTCATCCTTCATTTAAAGAACTCTCATTTTCAGTAGCCACGCTTCTAAATAAATCCAATCCATTAAGTATTCCTTTATGGATAGCACAAATGATGGCTCTTGTAGGTGATTTGTTCGGTAATAATATGCCTATAAATAGCAATAAATTAAATAAAATCATTAGCGATCTTACCTTTAATGATAACAATGCAAGGGATTTATTAAACTGGGATCCCGAAAAAGTATTAAAACACTTAGAAATATAACATATCGCAAAATATTTTTCATTTAAATTAAATAAGATTAAACAAGTTTGATGTAATAGATAAAAACTTTTGTAAGTTACTATAGTTCATTTGATAAAAAAGCAGACTCTATTCCAGGTCTGCTTTTCTTTGTTACTACTAATTTCTTATCTTCGCCAAAATAAAGATTTATGACAGCAATTTTTGCCCTAATTACTTTAATCGGCCTTTTTATTATTGAATTAGTTTATTTCAGAATTGCTGATCGTTTCAATATCATTGATAAACCCAATCACAGAAGTTCCCATACTATGGTAACTATTCGTGGAGGAGGAATTGTCTTTACATTAGCGGGATTAATTTTCTTTTTCATTTTTAAATTTCAATACCCATATTTCATTTTGGGTTTATTCTTAATCACACTGATCAGTTTTTTGGATGATATTTTTACTTTGAACAATAAGGTCAGGCTCAGTATCCATCTTTTATCTGTTCTATTGATGTTTTACCAATGGCAGCTTTTTAGTTTAAACTGGTATTGGATTCCCATCGCGTTGATTTTTGTGATTGGAACAATTAATGCCTACAACTTTATGGACGGTATAAACGGAATTACAGGCGGTTACAGCCTACTGGCAATAACAACATTATATTATATCAACGAAAAGATTATCCTATTTACTTCATCCGATTTGTTGATTGTAATTGGACTTTCGTTACTCGTTTTCAATTTTTTCAATTTCCGTAGAAAAGCCAAATGTTTTGCTGGTGATGTAGGTAGTGTAAGTATTGCATTTATCATTGTGTTTTTGATTGGACAGTTGATCCTTAAAACAAATAACTTCAATTATATCTTATTATTAATGTTTTATGGACTGGACGCTGTAACTACGATTATATTCCGCGTAATCAGAAAAGAGAATATTTTCGAAGCACACAGAAGCCATTTTTATCAATTTCTTTCCAATGAGAAAAAATGGCCACATTTAGTTGTGGTAACCATTTACATCCTAATCCAATTGATTATAAATTCACTTATCGTTATTTTTATAGGTAGCAACCTCGTATCGGCATTATTTTTGATCTTAGTGTCAGGAATTTTATTCCTGATCATTCGTTTTCAAATGGAAGGAAGTAATAGACTGCTAAAATTGAAAAATAATGACTGATTGGATAATCTATGGTGGCGGAGGCCATGCTAGGGTAATTGCAGATGCGATTAAATTAAGTAATCACAGATTGATTGCTTATTTTGATGATAACAAGGATGTTGTATCCATTAACGAATTTCCTGTTTTTCCCTATCACGAAAATATCGAGAAACAGGCAAAAGTAATTATTGGGATTGGCAACAATGAGATAAGGAGAAATATATCGAAATATATTGTTCATGATTTCAGAACTGTGATCCATCCTATGGCCACAATTGCAGATGACGTAATAATAGGCGAAGGAACTGTTATTCTTGCAGGCGCTGTAATTCAATCTGGGGCTATAATTGGTAAACATGTAATTGTTAACGCAAATGTGACTATAGATCATGATGTTGTTATCGGTGATTTCTGCAGCATATATCCAAATTCATATATTGGAGGTGGAGCTGAAATTGGAGCTGGTGTGAGTATTGGAGCCTGTAATGTAGTTGCCAGGCTTACAAATATTGCCACAGCGTTTGAAACAGATGAAGTTGTTGCAGTAAACTTGTATTAATCTTGTTATAATGTTTATCTTTACTAAAATTTAGCCTATTGTATTTTGTTTACACAAATTAATATTGTTCCGCGCTGGGTCATTTTTCTATTGGATCTGACCATCTGCACCTGTTCCTTAATATTTGCTTACTTCCTTAAGCATAATTTAGATTTAACAGCGATTGAATTACCTGAATTGGCCCGTAATCTATTAATTATTGGTACCATAAATATTGCTGTTTTTTTTCATATCAGGACGTTTACAGGTATAGTACGTTATACCAGCGCGCAAGATTCATTTCGAATTTTAGTAGCCGTTATAATTGGTAACGGTACATTTTTTGTGCTTAATCTGATTGCAATCACCTTTTTTCAATATCCGTTAATTTCTTTTGCCATATTAATTACAAATGGTTTAACCAGCTTTTTGTTATTAATGACTTACCGTGTTCTGATCAAATACTTTTTTATTTATGTGAAGAATCTTAATCTTGATAAAAAGAAAGTTATAATTTACGGTGCAGGCGAAGCAGGTTTGGCAACTAAGCGGACCTTTGACCATGATGGTAGCGTCAATAAAAATATCGTTGCTTTTGTTGATGATGATCCACGTAAAATCGGTAAAACCATAGATGGTGTTAAGATTCTTGATGCAGCAAACCTTGCTTATCTGATTGGTGAACACGAGTTAGACGAAATTATTTTTGCTTCTTATACCATTCCTGATGATAAAAAAGATCAAATTGTTGATCTATGTCTGGAAAACGATATTAAAGTTTTAAATATTCCTCCTCCTGATGTTTGGACAAATGGACAACTAAAGTCTACACAGATCCAAAAGCTAAATATTGAGGATTTATTAAATAGAAAATCAATTAAGATTGATATTGAGGGAATTGGTGAGATGCTTGATAAAAAACGCATCCTGATTACCGGTGCTGCAGGATCAATTGGTAGTGAGATTGTCCGTCAACTTTCTAAATTTAATGTGGGTTTGATTATCCTTTGTGATCAATCTGAGACTGCTTTACATGAATTATATTTAGAATTGGAAGAAACCAATAGTAATAAAAATTTTCACGCATTTATTGGCGATGTTCGAGATGAACAGCGTATGGATAAGTTATTCGAGACTTATAAACCCCATTATGTTTATCATGCTGCAGCTTATAAACACGTACCATTAATGGAGGATAACCCTGCAGAAGCCATTAAAGCTAATGTATTAGGGACTAAAACCATTGCAGATAAAGCTGTAAAATATGGTGTTCAGAAATTTGTAATGATTTCTACTGATAAGGCAGTAAATCCTACAAATATCATGGGGGCCTCCAAAAGGATTGCAGAGATTTATGTACAGTCACTCAACAATTCATTAAGTATAGATGGTTTCATTTTTAGCAATGGATTACAATATATTAATGATCTTGAGGTAAAGCCAATCACCAAATTTATTACTACTCGTTTTGGGAACGTTTTAGGTTCTAATGGCTCGGTAATTCCAAGGTTTAAGCAACAGATTGAAAAAGGAGGTCCTGTTACTGTAACCCACCCAGAAATTACGCGTTATTTTATGACAATCCCCGAAGCCTGTCGTTTGGTTCTAGAAGCTGGTTGTATGGGAAAAGGTGGCGAAATCTTTGTTTTCGACATGGGTAAATCGGTTAAAATTGTAGAATTGGCAAAAAAAATGATCCGGTTAGCAGGCCTGGAACCCAATGTTGATGTTAAGATTGAATATTCAGGTTTACGCCCTGGAGAGAAATTGTACGAAGAATTACTCAATGATAATGAAAATACCATGCCTACACATCACGAAAAAATTATGATTGGTAAGGTAAGGGAGTATGTATTTGCTGAGGTTGAGAAACAGATTTATGAGTTAATTTCATCTGCCAAGTCAGATAACGATCGACAGGTGGTAATGAATATGAAGAGACTGGTTCCTGAATTTAAAAGTAAAAATTCGATATTTGAAGAACTTGATAAAGTTATAAATGATTAAAATATGATTAAAAGAATATTATTAATGGCCTTTATGGCCATTTTTGCTTTAACTGCTGATGCTCAAAATCCTACACCAAACCGTATTATTCCATACGATTATCAGTTTTATCAGAAGTTAAATCCGGCAGTTTACGATCAACAATCGAAATTTCATTCTGCTATTAAAGGTTTTTATGGTGATTATAGCGCTTTGCAAAAGCAGTACGATTCGTTGATGAATGCCGGTACCGATAGCTTAAATAAAAGAAGTTGGGTTCATCGTAAATTGTTTCAGGAGCACCTTTTGGAATTTAAAGATGATGACTATAATATTTATGCAGATTTCTTACCCGATTTCCAGATTGGTAAAGATTTTAGCGGCAACAGGTCTACGTGGTTAAATACGCGGGGTTTCCAGGTTGGCGGTAATGTCGGAAAACAGTTTTCATTCTATTTAAACGGATTCGAAAACCAGGGAAAGTTTGTTGATTATGTAAACAACTTTATTGTAACAAATCAGGTTGTTCCTGGGCAATTGGGTAGTAATTCTGCAAAATTAGGAGGTGATTCTAAAGATTGGTCATATGTAACAGCACTTTTGTCATATACACCTAATAAGTATTTGAATTTTGCTTTGGGCTATGATAAAAATTTTATTGGAGATGGCTATCGTTCAATGCTACTTTCAGACGTGTCTTCCAATTACTCTTTCTTTAGGATTAGAGCAACTTTGGGCAGTGTACAATACCAAACTATATTTGCTTATATGTTAGATCCAGGGGCTCCCAAATTAGCAGACGATAGAAGATTAGGGGATCGTGGTAAATGGATGGCAGCTCACTATGTCGATTGGAATGCAACTAAAAGATTTTCAGTAGGCTTTTTTCAAGCAGTAACATGGGCTGATGCTGAACCAGAAGGCAAACGTGGCTTTGATTTTAACTATGTCCATCCTTTTATATTTTTGCGCCCTGTTGAAAGTGCAAATACTACTTCTCCTGATAAAATGCGTTTAGGTATTAACCTAAAGTATGAACTATTGAAAAAAACAGCTGTGTATGGCCAATTCATGTTTGATGAGTTTACGGCAAAAGAATTTTTTGCAGGCAATGGTTATTGGGCCAATAAGTTTGCTGTTCAGTTTGGTGTACGGGGATCTGATCTGTTTAAAGTACAGGGTTTAAATTATCTGGCTGAATTTAATACAGCTAGACCATACACCTATGCCCACTTCGATCGTATATCTAATTACGGAAACTATAACCAGTCTTTAGCTCATCCTCGTGGTGCAAACTTCAGGGAGTTTTTGGGGATCTTAAATTATAGCTATAAAAGGTTCGATCTACAAGGCGAAGCTTTATATTCTAGATATGGTTTAGACCCGGTAGGAATGAATTATGGTGGTGATATTTTTAAGAGTTATGAAACTAGATCTGTACAATATGGTAGCCATATCGGGCAGGGCATAGGAACGGATTTATACTATGTAAAAGGCCAGGTTGCTTATCTGTTAAACCCTAAATATAATTTAAGACTAGAATTAGCAGGTACTTACAGAAGAGAAAGTAACGAATTGGGTATCAACAAAACAGGTTTGATAACAATTGGGCTAAGAAGCTCGTTTAGAAATATCTATCACGATTTTTAAGAGAAGCCTTAGCCAGACTTCTTGCTTAATTTATCTCTGTTTAAAGATTGATTAAATAAATATCCAAAAAAATTAAGAACGGTTTTGGTAAATAGGATTGATTTTTTGAACGTTGTCATTACTATTTTATTAAGGTTTAATGGTATTATAGCAAATATAATACCATTAAACATACCAATTTCGATAATGTTTCACAATCTAAGTAGATTATTGAAACAATAAAATCGATTCTAGCTGTCTATCGGTAGTTATGACATATATCAATACTTATTTTAGGTATTTTAAGAAAAAACAAATAAAAAATTAACTTTATAGTAATCTAAAAATAAAATTAGGGCAAAATTTAACCTGCCATCGTGTTGGTTGTCCTTTTTACCGCAATTTTCCTGACAGTTTCAACAATGGCATTTTTGTCATAACCACATTCTGCCCAAAGTTCTGCCTGTTCGCCGTGTTCGATAAACTGATCTGGTATACCTAAACGGATTACATTGGCGCGATAACCATGATCGGCCATAAACTCCAATACTGCGGAGCCTACACCACCTAGTAACGAACCATCTTCTACTGTAATCACATGTTTATATTTAGTAAATACTTCGTGTAGTAAAGCTTCATCTAAAGGCTTCACGAAACGTAAATCGTAGTGTGCAGGATAAAAACCTTCGCTGTTCAGTTCAGCACGCGCTTCAACGGCAAAATTACCTACATGGCCAATGGTTAATAGGGCTACGTCTTCGCCATCGCATATTTTTCGGCCTTTGCCAATTTCCAATGCTTTAAATGGTCTTTTCCAATCCGGCATTACGCCATTGCCGCGTGGGTAGCGGATTACAAATGGGCCAACATTTTCTTGCTGAGCGGTAAACATCAGGTTACGCAGTTCCTCTTCATTCATTGGAGAAGAGACTACTAAATTAGGAATGCAGCGCATATAAGCGATATCGTAAGCCCCATGGTGTGTTGCACCATCAGCACCAGCTAGGCCTGCCCTATCCAAGCAGAAAACCACATTCAGTTTCTGGATGGCTACATCATGGATTACCTGATCGTAAGCCCTTTGCATAAAGCTCGAATAGATGTTGCAGAAAGGAACCAGGCCCTGTGCTGCTAATCCGGCTGAAAAAGTTACCGCATGCTGTTCGGCAATGCCTACATCAAATGCACGTTTTGGCATTGCTTTCATCATAATATTTAATGACGAACCTGATGGCATTGCAGGGGTAATCCCTACAATTTTATCATTAGCCTCAGCCAGTTCTACCATCGTATGTCCGAAAACATCCTGATATTTTGGTGGCTGTGGTTTATCCGGCACACTTTTTTTAATTTCGCCTGTAATCTTATCAAATAAACCAGGGGCATGCCACTTGGTTTGGTCTTTTTCTGCCAGTGCAAAACCTTTGCCTTTTACGGTAATGCAATGCAAAAGTTTAGGGCCCGGAATGGCCGATAAATCTTTTATCACCTGAGCCAAACGTTTTACATCATGTCCATCAACAGGACCGAAGTACCTGAAGTTTAAAGCTTCAAATAAATTACTTTGTTTAAGTAAGGTTCCTTTGATGCTTTTTTCAATTTTCTTAACGTACTTATGTGCATTCGGGCCTAATTTAGAAAGTCCGGTAAGTACCTGAGAAATATCATCACGAAAACGGTTGTACGATTTCGAAATGGTAATGCTGGTTAAATATTCTTTAAGCGCACCCACATTCGGATCGATTGACATACAGTTATCATTCAGGATTACGAGCACATTGCTGTTTTCAATCCCGGCATGGTTTAAGCCTTCAAAAGCTAAACCTGCAGTCATGGCGCCATCGCCAATAACCGCAACATGCTGCCTGCCTGTTTCGCCTTTTAACTGCGAAGCAACTGCCATGCCCAGCGCTGCAGAAATAGAGGTAGATGAGTGGCCTACGCCAAAGGTATCGTATTCACTTTCCGAAATTTTCGGGAAACCGCTAATTCCACCATACACGCGGTTAGTGTGGAACAAATCCCGGCGGCCGGTTAAAATTTTATGACCATAGGCCTGATGGCCTACATCCCATACCAATTTATCATAAGGGGTGTTTAGTGCGTAGTGCAGGGCAACTGTTAATTCAACAACACCTAAACTGGCACCAAAATGACCACCGTTTACGCTTACTACATCAATAATATATTGTCGTAATTCCTGGCTTATTTGTTCTAAGTCAGTTTCGCTATATTTCTTTAAATCAGCGGGATAGTTGATTTTTGATAGCAGAGGGCCAGCTTTTACTTGCATTCGAAATTTATGGTAAAAAACAAGATACAAAGTAAGGTAATTTTGTTTTAATATAGAAGAGAAAAATGATTGTTTATTATTGATGGTTAAGCGGTTAGTGATTAGTGGGTTAGCGGTAAGCATTTGGCGAAATGTGTTAAAGATATATTTTGATTGGTGTTAGAGGCCAGATTGTTAAGACCTGAAATTTTTCGTTATGTTTGTTCCTTCACATGCAGGCAGAGAATTTTGAAATAAAGCTTCCGGTATTCGAAGGTCCCTTCGATTTGTTGCTGTTCTTTATCGAGCGCGACGAACTGAATATCCAGGATGTAGAGATTGCAAAAATTACAAACGATTTTTTGGCCTATATCCACCAGTTACTTGCTTTAAATGTAGAAGTGGCTAGCGAATTTATTCTGGTTGCTGCAACTTTAATGCGTATTAAGTCTAAAATGCTCCTGCCAAGGATTGAGGTTGATGAAGCCGGAAATGAAATCAATGCCGAACAAGACCTTATTGCAAGGCTTATCGCTTACAAACAATTTAAATCTGCAGCCGAAGAAATGAAGATTTTTGAAGAGGAGCGATTAAAGCAGGATCAACGGGGCAATATTGCATTCGATTTGACACAAGCTGCCGCATCTTCTTCCCATCAGGACGAACTGCTGTCGTTAGATCTGTACAAACTTTTAACCGTGTATCACCGCACGATGCAGAAATATGAGCTGCGTAGCGAAGAGGTTAAACATACGGTGGTTCAGTATCCTTACACCATCGAACAGCAAAAACACTTTATTGCCAATCTGCTCGATATCAATAAACAGATTGATTTTGCCTTAGTGCTTAAAAACTCTGAAAATAAAGTACATTTCGTTTATAATTTCCTGGCTATTTTAGAAATGTTGCAACAGCAGATTGTGGAGATAACCATTGGAAGCGGCTTTAACAACTTTAATGTGAAAGCATTATCCTAAACCGGCCTGAATTAAATTTGAAATCCTTACTTTTGCCAAAAAAATACAAACCTAAATATACAATGACACGCGACAACCAAATTTTTGACCTTATCGATAAAGAATTAAACCGCCAGGAGCATGGTTTAGAGCTTATTGCATCAGAAAACTTTGTAAGCAAGCAGGTAATGGAAGCTGCCGGATCGGTACTAACCAATAAATATGCTGAAGGCTTACCTGGAAAACGTTACTATGGCGGTTGCCAGGTAGTAGATGTGGTAGAGCAGATTGCTATTGATAGGGCAAAAGAATTATTCGGTGCTGCGTGGGTAAATGTTCAGCCGCACTCTGGTGCACAGGCCAATGCAGCTGTAATGCTTGCCGTTTTGCAGCCAGGCGATAAAATATTAGGTTTCGATCTTTCTCATGGTGGTCACTTAACCCATGGTTCGCCGGTTAACTTTTCGGGTAAATTGTATCAGCCATTATTTTATGGTGTTGAAAAAGAAACCGGACTGATTGATTATAAAAAACTGGAAGAAGTTGCTTTAGCTGAAAAACCTAAACTGATTATCTGCGGTGCATCTGCTTATTCTCGCGAGTGGGATTACGCATTTATCCGTTCGGTAGCAGATAAAATCGGCGCTTTGGTTTTAGCAGATATTTCTCACCCGGCAGGCTTAATTGCCAAAGGTTTATTGGCTAACCCGCTTCCATATTGCCACATTGTAACCACTACGACCCATAAAACTTTACGCGGTCCACGTGGCGGTTTGATTATGATGGGACAGGATTTCGAAAACCCATGGGGATTAAAAACACCAAAAGGAGAAATCCGTTTGATGAGCAATTTGCTTGACATGGCGGTTTTCCCAGGTACACAAGGTGGACCTTTAGAACACATTATCGCAGCAAAAGCAATCGCTTTCGGCGAAGCTTTAAGCGATGAGTACGGGACATACATTAAGCAGGTTGCAGCCAACGCGCAGGCAATGGCAAAAGCATTTGTGGCTAAAGGTTATGGTATTATTTCAGGCGGTACCGATAACCATTTAATGTTGATCGATCTTCGCAATAAAAACATTACCGGTAAAGTAGCCGAAAATGCTTTAGAGAAAGCAGAAATCACCGTGAACAAAAACATGGTTCCGTTTGATGATAAATCGCCATTTGTAACTTCTGGTATCCGTGTGGGTACAGCAGCGATTACCACCCGCGGTTTAAAAGAGGCAGAAATGGAGCAAATTGTTGAATTAATCGACAGGGTTTTAACCAATCCGGAAGATGAAGCAAACCTGAATACGGTTAAAGCTGAAGTAATTAAACTGGTAAGCGCATTTCCACTATACAAATAAGAAACGTTTCTAAGTTAATTTTAAAAATAAAATATTGAAAAGCAGTTACATTAATTTGTAACTGCTTTTTTGATTTAACAAGTTTTTTAGCACTGATGCTATAAAACAAACGTTTGTTTTATATATTTGGCAAATTAATGTGTAATAAAAATTTATGTGTGGAATTGTAGGCTACATCGGCTATAGAGAAGCTTGGCCAATCGTATTAAAAGGTCTTAAAAGATTAGAATACCGTGGTTACGATAGTGCCGGAATTGCACTGATGAATAATGGTGGTGACCATATTTATAAAAAAGCTGGAAAAGTTGCTGTTTTAGAAGAATTTGCTGAAACTCAGGATAAATCTGGCAGCATTGGCATGGGCCATACCCGTTGGGCAACCCACGGCGTTCCTTCTGATCGCAATTCTCACCCCCATACTTCAAATAATGATAAACTTTCCATTATCCATAATGGAATCATCGAAAATTATGCTACACTAAAAGAAGAACTCATCAGCCGTGGTCATGAATTTAAAAGTGACACGGATACAGAAGTACTAATCCATCTTATCGAAGAAATTCAGAAAATTGAAAAGATCGACCTTTTGGAAGCTGTCCGTTTGGCTTTACATGAGGTGAATGGAGCATATGCCATTGTAATCATGGACAAGGATAACCCTGATCGCCTGATTGCTGCCAGAAAAGGCAGTCCGATGGTAATTGGTGTTGGACAGGGCGAATATTTTATTGCTTCTGATGCTACGCCTATTATAGAATACACAAAAAATGTAATTTATTTGAAGGACGGCGAAATCGCTTTGATTACTAGAGAAGACCTTTTGATTAAACATTTGGATAACGTTGTTCAGACCCCACTTATTCAGGAATTGGAGTTAAAACTCGAAATGTTGGAAAAAGGTGGTTTCGATCACTTCATGCTGAAAGAAATTTACGAGCAACCCCGTTCGATTAAAGATTGTATGCGTGGACGTATTTATCCCGAAGAAGGCAAGGTACAACTGGGCGGAATTAAAGAATTTGCAGAGAAGTTAAAAAATATCGATCGGATCATTATAGTGGCCTGCGGAACATCGTGGCATGCAGGTTTGGTTGGTGAATACCTGATCGAAGAGTATGCCCGTATCCCTGTTGAAGTTGAATATGCTTCTGAATTCAGGTACCGTAACCCGATCATTACTGAGAAAGATGTGGTAATAGCCATTTCACAATCCGGAGAAACTGCCGATACCATGGCCGCTATTGAAATGGCCAAAGAGCGTGGCGCAACAATTTTCGGGATCTGTAATGTGGCTGGTGCATCTATCCCGCGTTTAACTCACGCTGGTGTTTATACCCATGCCGGACCAGAAATCGGAGTAGCTTCTACAAAGGCATTTACCGCTCAGGTAACCGTTTTAACTTTGATGGCCTTTTATATGGCACAGCAAAAAGGAACCATTACCACCTCAAAATTGATTGAACTTTTAACTGAACTTGATCATATTCCTGAAAAAATCCAGGTTGCTTTAGAATCGAACGATCTGGTTAAGGAAGTTGCAGAAAAAATTAAAGATTCTACCAACTGTTTGTTCTTAGGTAGAGGCAGTGGTTTCCCTGTAGCGTTAGAAGGTGCCTTAAAACTGAAAGAAATTTCCTACATTCATGCAGAAGGTTATCCTGCAGCCGAAATGAAACATGGTCCTATTGCTTTAATTGATGAAGAAATGCCGGTAGTTTTTATCGCTACTCAAAACTCATCTTACGAAAAAGTAATCAGCAATATTCAGGAAGTAAAAGCAAGGAAAGGTAAAGTGATTGCCATTGTTACGCAAGGCGATACGGAAGTAAAGAAAATGGCCGATTACTGTATCGAAATTCCTGATGCAAAGGAAGCATTTTTGCCATTACTAGCTACCATTCCACTTCAGTTATTATCGTATCATATTGCAGTAATGAGAGGCTGTAACGTAGATCAGCCACGAAACCTGGCTAAATCAGTAACCGTAGAATAATTACAACAAAACAAATAGATAAAGCAGTTACATTAATTTGTAGCTGCTTTTTTGGTTACAAAATGTAACGATCTTTCTTAAATTCAGGGAAAAGTAAATTATATTGGCATTGAATTGATTACGCCTCTAGAAGATGTATATTATAGATATTTAAATTCACGTCCGTCACCCTGAATTCATTTCAGGGTCTATTTTGCAAGATGGATGCTGAAATAAATTCAGCATGACGATCGCGTGTGAGAAAAGTGGGACTGAAGGCTGCCACTGTCACCAATGCTCACTTTCAAAAAATAATACTGCTGGGAATACGGGAATAGTCAAAACTAACCTGAAAGAATTGAGCGGCTATCCTGCAATCTTAAAATCCTGATCAAAAGTAAAGGGCCGATATTCTTTAGAAGAAATATC
Organism: Pedobacter miscanthi; assembly: GCF_003315595.1. Lineage (GTDB taxonomy): Bacteria > Bacteroidota > Bacteroidia > Sphingobacteriales > Sphingobacteriaceae > Pedobacter > Pedobacter miscanthi. The sequence continues at coordinate 123,688 of NZ_QNQU01000021.1, forward strand.
GACCCTTACCATCTAAATTAACGCTCTCATATATATAAACGAGATTTCCCGGCGATTTGTTTTCGGAAAATGAAAAAAAGTGATTATTTCTCGTAACTTCCTAAGGTTGAGGGAGAAATTCTTGCATTACCTTTTATGTCTTTATTGAGGTAATCGGTAAAATAGGGATCATTAATTAAATCGGCACCTTTTTTTCTGGCAGGACTACCCGCCGACACCTCAAAATTTTCCATATCCTGATTAATAAAATATGGATCAATATTTAAAATATTACTGTTGGTATTATAAGTATTATTAGTTGTTCTGATTAAATTGCTCCATAAATTAAGCTGTACCATTGCGCTGGTTTTCTTTTGGATATCCAGTTCATTTGTTAAACTTCCCCAAATAATATTATTTGTTAAATCGATCTGAAGTTTATTGTAGGCATTTGCCGATAGATAATCTGAAAAGCTAAGCGATGCCGTTTTGCGTGGGAAATTTAAATTATAGCCTGCAAACGTATTCTGTTTAAGGTTGTAATTCCCTCCACCAACAGCATAAATCAGGTAATTGCCGCAATTGTACATCAGGTTATTAAAGGCCAATAGTTCCGAGTGGTAACCAATATAGGCAGCCACCTGCATGTTTTTGATAATGCTACCATTCAAAATTAATTTTGGGTTGGCGTTTAGCGATAACGAATCGGATGTGATACCCACAGAAGCATTTTTAATGACAGCATTTTTGATAACCCCATTGCCTGTTCTTTTTAGAAAAATGCCTTTCCACTGCCCCGGCTCGTCATTGTATAATTTTTCTAACCTATCGCTGCAAAATAATACTGGTTCGGCAACAGTCCCATTAACCAACAGGCTGCCTTCAATATTTAAGTTGGCATCTTTATGGAAAAAAACTTTTGTGCCTGGTTGGATGGTTAATGAAGAGCCATTCGTAACCGTTAGCGAACCACTGATAACGTAGGGAAGAGATTTTGTCCAAACCGTATTGCTGTTAATTGTAGATGCGTTAACAAATACCGCATTCTGGCCGTAAGCTGTAAGCTGCACAACCTGTCTGTTGCCATTCGTATTTAATATAATTGAGTCCTGAACCAAAAAGGGAAGGTTCTCTGCGGTAGGGTTAATGGTAACTTTAATAAAAAGATTAACCGAATCCTGTCCGTTTATAACAAGATCATTTTTATTAAATGTATTTTCTCCATTAATATTGATGCTAAAAGCTGAGGCACTCCCTCCTGCCAGCCTGATCTCTGAAACCTTTATCGCACTATTATTCCTGTTTTCAATTTTTAAGCGTTTGGTTGTAGAACCCAGTGAAGTAAAAATGACATCGAATAAAACACTTTCATTTGCAATGGTCAGCTTCGCATTCGGATCAGTGGTTATGCGCTCCCCTTTCCGGCAGGCCGAAGCAAGCAATATCATCAATAGGACCAGGGCAATATTCGAACGCATAAATCAAACTTAGGCAAATGTTAGAGTAGTTGCAATAGGCGTAATACTATGCTATGATTATTCGGCAAAGGCCAATGCAGCAATGCTCACTTTAGATGCTCCATTTTTCAAGAGTTCATTTGCACAGGCTTCCAAAGTTGCACCTGTTGTAATTACATCATCAACCAATAAAATGTGTTTACATATAATATATGGAGGGTTATTGATATTAAAAACATGTTGCATGTTTTCGTAGCGGTTGTACCTGTTCTTTTTGGTTTGGCTTTCGGTAGCCGTATTGCGGATTAAAATCTCTTCGCTAAATTCTATGTCCATTTCATCCGCTATACCCTCAGCAATAAAAGTGCACTGGTTGTAACCCCTTTGCTTATATTTTTTATGGTGTAAAGGAACAGGAATAATTAAATCAACATCCTGGTAAATCGTGCTGGTCTTTAATCTTTCTCCAAGCATGTTTCCCAATAATACACCAACATCTGTTCTCCCGCTATATTTTAGGTTATGAATCAGGTTTTGAACTTTTGCCGCCTTTCTGAAATACAACATCGCCATAGCTGCATTTAGCGGTACCCTGCCCCACAATTGTTTGGCAACCCTGTTTTCTGCGTGCTGGTGGTAATCGGTAAAGGGCAGATCGTAGCGGCATTTCGTGCAGATTAAATGTTCGCTATGGTATAATGCTATGCCGCAGGCATTGCAGAGGTTTGGAAATAACAAACCGATTAAATCATTACACCATTGTTTAACCTGTAGCATATCACTAATTTATAAAATATTTCGCACACTTCCGAAGTTTGATTAGGTATAGCGCGGGTGGAGAACTTCGGAAGTATAAACTGTTGTTTTTCTTTTTTTCAGTAAATTAGGTTGTGTGCTACTATATAAGTATGTTCCTGCTATCCGCTTCAAAGCCTTGGCTCGTTCCTCAC
>NZ_QNQU01000022.1 GCF_003315595.1 Pedobacter miscanthi
TAAATAGCTTAAGTTAATAGCATTGGTGTCTCCACAGACCAGTATATTCAACCTTAGTTAGCTCATTTTTATTTTTTTTGCCGTGGTCTGTGTCCGCCGTGGTCTGTGGAGACACAGACCGAGGAGTTATAGCAATAGAGATAAAAAACAGATACACATGGATTTCACCTGTGTGTATCCGTGTTCATCTGTGGTTAATTATATTACAGACGAGTCGTACACCATTTAATTTTCTGACCAATAAATCATAAATTGCCTTGATGAAAATCACCGAGTTTCAGTACCTCTTTAACGAACTTAGAAACTGGCTTGCAGCTAAAGGCCTTGCCGGTAATGAACTCGTTTATGCTTATTTTTTTATCGGACTGGCCGGTGTTATTTTATTTCTCTTCATCACCATTTTTGTAACCAGGCAGGTTTTTATCGTGGTGGTAAAAAGTGCCAGAACCAAATCCGACTGGCAGAAAGCATTGTTCGAGTTTCGTGTTTTTAGGGCCATAGCTTTAATATTTGGCGCTTATATCATTTACAATGTTGTGCCCTATCTTTTTATCTATTTTAAAAACTGGCATTTTTATGCTTTGATTTTTGCCAAAATATACATGGTTTTGGCAGTAATGTTTGCCATAAATGCGTTTTTAAATGCAGTGGTTTCGATCATGGAAGCCTCAAAGAAATATGCCGATAAACCCATCAGAAGTTATAAGCAGGTAGCCAAAATTGTATTTTATATTGTCGGTTTTGTACTTATCCTGTCGATTATTTTAGGCGAATCGCCGGTATATGTTTTCGGTGGTTTTGGTGCCGTTACCGCAGTTTTCATATTGGTTTTCAGGGATCCGATTTTAGGTTTCGTAGCTTCAGTACAGATGAGTGCCATTGATCTGGTAAGGGTAGGCGACTGGATTACGGTTGAAAAATATGGTGCCGATGGCGAAGTAACCGAGATTAATTTAACCACAATTAAAGTACGAAACTGGGATAAAACGGTAACCATTGTGCCAAGTTATGCCATTGTAAGCGAATCGTTTAAAAACTGGCGTGCCATGGAAGAGAGCGAGGGCAGGCGGATTAAAAGGCATATTAACATTAAAATTTCCAGTATTAAATTCTGCGATGAGGAATTGATCGGAAGGTTACAGAGTATTGATTTTTTGAAAGATTACCTCAAAGAAACGCAAGCTTTTATTGAACGTTACAATGCCGAAAATACCGTAAACCCCAACAACCTGGTTAATGGCCGCCACATGACCAACATTGGAACTTTTAGGGTTTATGCCGAAAAATACCTCGAAAGTAATCCGCATATCAATAAAAATTTAACCTTTATGGTGCGCCAGTTGCAGGCTACAGAAAACGGACTGCCCATTGAGATTTATGTTTTTTCGAAAGAAAAAGGCTTAAAACGTTTTGAAGAAGTAGCAGCCGATATTTTTGACCATCTGCTGGCTGCAGTACCTTATTTCGACCTCGAGATTTTCCAAAGCCCAAGTGGAAGCGATATGCGCAATTTTGTTAGGAGAGGAGATGATTAATAGCCTTATACTTATATGCCATGGAAACAAAAATTGCAACCAATATCGATACTGATGTATTTTATGCGGTAATTAACTTCTTAAAAGAAAATGGTTGGAAATTAACTGCCGAATACGACGAAAAACTTTTCGACAAAGGAGTTGATTTTGATTTTTACCGTTTCGAAAAAGACAGCGAAATGGTACTGATGGCTTGGAATAACTGGTTTGAAGGTGAAATTAAAGCATCTGCAAAAACACTAGATGAAATTGCCAAACATTTTAAACTAATCTTAACCTTCGGTGCCCCCGAATATTTACATGATCCAGATTTAATCAGCACTATGAAAGGCCTGATCAAAATCAAGAAAGGAACTAATTGGTTTCGTAGTTGATAATTATGTTTTAATTATTCTTCATTTAAAAAAGTCAAAACTTTTTCGCAAACCTTAAATAACAGCGGTGGCAAAGTTTCGTTGGTATAAGGCTGCGAAGCACCATAAACATGGTTGGCCCCTTCAATTTTAACCAATCTACTGCCCGGGTTGGCTTCGGCCAGGGTTTGGGCCGTTTCGATAGGAACATTTACATCATCATCCCCATGGATAATTAACCATGGAATATTGATCCGCTTTGCAGCATCTATAATATTCAATGCAGCTGCATTTTCCTGCAAATCTTCCAATAAAGTTATATTTAAAGGCATTTGCTCCTTGGTGCGGGCATTGGTAACGAAGATTTTTCCGGTTTTTTTCCACTCTGCTTCCTGTTCTTTTTTCCATAAACTGTTAAAATCGGCAATGGCGCTCCAGGTAATCAGTTTGTTTATTCTTAAATCGTTTGCTGCTTCAATAATTGATAAACCACCACCACGGCTATGTCCAATCAGGTTTACTTTGGTGCCGGTACCATAGGCCTGTTCGATGAAATCGAGTACGGCATTTAAATCAAAAAGTTCTTTCGATACGGTATTGCTGGCAAAAGCTTCCATATCGGTAACATCTTTGGGGTCATCAACAGGTACACCACTATGCGATAAATTAAACTTAACGTAACGGTAACCATTGCTGGCAAAATACCTGGCTACTAAATTATGGGCACCCCAATCTTTAAAACCTTTAAAGCCGTGTACAAAAAGTATGATAGGCGTATTCGGGTTTTTTTCATCAAAAGTGATATCGCCGATAATTAATTTTCCGTCTGAACCGCTGAGGCTAAAATTGCTTTGTGTAATCATAATCTAAAAGGAATTGGTATAAAATATAAACCTACGAAATCAAATTTTGTTGTGTGGTTTTTAGTAGAGGTCGTCATTTCGGCTGTAGTGCAATCCAGAATGTTCAGGAGAGAAATCTATTTATTAAGCTGATGATATAGATTTCTCCGCTGCGGTCGAAATGACGTGTCTTTAAGAAGAAAACCGGTAATAGTAGCAGAGACCAATGTTACCTAAACCCGATTGGAGCGAGCACGAGTGCAACGAAGTAAAGCGAAAAGCGGGACTAACTCAAAAATGAAATGCAGGTTTTGCTTTTCAAAAAATAATTAAACCATCTTTTTATAATAATACCAGGCCCAGCTGATAAAAAATACCTGAAAAGGCAACCTGGCCCATGCAATAAATGGTGTAACCAATATTTTTCCCAAAATGAACGGTGCTTTCTGGATCATGTAGATATGTGCAGGCATAAAAGCAATCAACATCAGGATAATTAACATTGCAGCAAGCCTTCTCGTCTTTTTAAATAGCAATAAAATACCAAAAATGATTTCCAGTACTCCCGAAATGTAAATTAAAAAGCCCGGTGCAGGCAACCATTTGGGCATAATAACGTAGTATACTGCAGTGGATAAAAAGTGGTTACATCCGGCTAGAATGTAAAAGAAGGCATAGATCCAGAGAAAAATGGTATAAATTGGTTTGTTTTTCATAATCAGTATATACGGGATTATCTGAATTGTCACTATTTAAAACCGTTCTAAATTGATGTAAATTACAGATTAATGACTGTGACATGCACCAAGCCTGTTACTTTTGTATCCCGATAATAGTTAATAACGGAGCACTTGGAATATTTAAAAGTAATAGCTTTTACGCATCACCACATCGACCTGAAATCTTTAGGGAAATTAGTTATTTGTGATCAAAGTCTAGATAGCAGGTTGAAGAATGTTCAGGCAGAGCTTCCCGTTAGCGAAATTTTCTATATCGGAACCTGTAACCGCGTTGAGTTTGTTTTTCTTACCAAAGAGAAAACCGACAAAGAATTTGTAACCAGATTTCTTACCGTTTTGGATATGGGATTACCTCCGGAATTTATGGAGCGTTTTCTTGATAGTGTTTCGGTTTACGAAAATGAAGAAGCCTTTAACCATTTATTAAGAACATCGTGCTCTTTAGAGAGTTTGGTGGTTGGCGAAAAGGAAATTCTTGCGCAAATCCGCAGGGCTTACGAAAACTGTCGCGAGGCAGGTTTTACCGGCGATTACATGCGCATGATTATGGAGCGTGTGGTTAAAACAGCGAAAGAAGTTTATACACACACCAATATTTCGAAAAATCCCGTTTCTGTTGTTTCATTGGCTTACCGCAAGTTAAAAGAACTGAACATGTGCGGTAACTCGCGCATCCTCATTATCGGTGCCGGCGAAACCAACCAGAATATTGCAAAATACCTTAACAAGCATAAATACTCAAACTTCTCGATTTTTAACCGTACACTTTCTAAAGCCGAAACATTGGCTGAAGAATTAAACGGAAAAGCTTATCCTTTAAGCGCACTCGAAGATTTTAACGAAGGTTTTGATGTAATTATTACCTGTACAGGTTCTACCGAAGCCATTATTACCGAAGAACTTTATGCCAAATTGCTAAACGGCGATACTGGCAAAAAAGTAATTGTCGATCTGGCCATTCCTAACGATGTTACCCCCGCTGTGATTCATAACAATCCGGTTCATTATATCGAAGTTGAATCGCTGAAAGAAGTGGCTCGTAAAAACATCCAGGAACGTTATAACGAACTGGTACATGCCGAAGAAATCATCAGCACTAACATTACCGAATTTTTCTCTGTTTTAAAACAACGCCGTATCGAACTGGCCATGCAGGAAGTGCCAAGAAAGATTAAAGAAATCAAAAATACCGCCATTAATGGTGTATTTGCTGATGAAATTAGTCAGATGGACGAAGCCTCGCGTGAAGTTTTGGAACGCGTAATGAACTACATGGAGAAAAAATACATTAGCGTACCAATGGTAATGGCTAAAGAAATTCTGGTTAACCAATCTGAAGTTTAACCGTAAAGATTCGCTGAGGGTAGGCGCAAAAAACACTAAGTTTAGTTTCTTTATTAATCTTTTTTCTGCATTTGCATTCCTGTCATCCTTTTAATACAAGGCGTCATCTCGACTGTAGCGAAGCGGAATGGAGAGATCTATCTCGAAACAGATTTCTCGACTATTTAGTAATTCAAAATAATAAGTATTTACCGGTCGTTTGCATTTCCGCCCAGCTAGGCCAAAGCACTACCTCGCCGTTCTGCTAAAATCCGGCCTAACAAATTTTTCGGGTTCCGCCGACCCAGCCACCCCACTGACTTTCAAAGAAAAGTTTTCAGCCGGCGTTTTATTAATAAACTGTTTATCTTTTTTATTTGCATTAATGAGCTCGGCAAGCCTCGGTTTTGGTTCTTTTTGACGCCAAAAAGAAGGAGCCCTTCGGCGGCGGCGAACCTGTACCGCTCTTTATCGGTAGCCGAGGCAAGACTGCGGCGTGAGGAAAAAAATTACATCATTAATAGTTACACGCGTCACTCAAAGATTCTTCGCTACGCTCAGAATTGACAAAATTTATCGCTTAATGTCACAGAAATCCTTTAAATTCTCCCTTCTGTAACCTCACTGTCTCATTTTTAAACAATTCATGGTATAAACCACTAATTAACTTAAATTTGCAGTTCATTTAACTTTAATAGTGAAGAAATTAACCATCGGAACACGCGGTAGCGACTTGGCTTTATGGCAGGCAAATCATATCAAAAATGAACTTGCGGCCATCGGAATTGAAGCAGAAATAAAAATCATTAAAACACAGGGTGATAAAATCCTGAATTTAAGATTGGATAAACTGGAAGGCAAAGGCTTTTTTACTAAAGAACTGGAAGAAGAGCTTTTGGGTGGTACCATCGATTTGGCAGTACATTGTCTTAAAGATTTACCAACCACACACCCTGAAGGATTAACCATTGCTGCTTTGCCGCCGCGCGAAGAAGCGAGTGAATATCTTTTGATTTTAAAGGATTGTGTTGATGTTTCGCAGAAACTTTCACTAAAAAAAGGTGCTATGGTGGGTACATCTTCCAACCGTCGTAAAGCCCAGTTGTTGGGTTTGCGTCCGGATTTGGAGGTGGAAGATTTGCGTGGGAACGTACCAACCCGTATCCAGAAACTCCGCGATGAAGATTACGATGCCATTTTAATTGCCAAAGCAGGTGTTAAACGTTTGAATCTTGATGTGAGCGATTTACATGTGGAGGAACTCGAAACTACGGAGTTTATTCCTGCACCGGCACAGGGCGCTCTGGCCATTCAGATCAGGGAAAATGATACTGAGCTTTTTGATGCACTTCAAAAACTTCATGATCCTGAAACTGCCGAAACAGTTAATGTTGAACGTAAAGTGTTAAATCTTTTCGAAGGTGGTTGCCACATGCCTCTAGGCTGTTATTGCAAAAAGGAAAACGGAAAATTCGAAATCTGGACATCAAAAGCAGAAACTGCCGAAGATTTTCCGGAGCGCTTGTTCTTACGTGCCGATACTACCGAAGGTTTGGCAGAGAAAATTGTGGCTAAGTTTAATGTAGAAAGAAAGAAACCGGCTAAGGTTTTCATCTCACGCGAAATTGGCGAACACAGTTATTTCCGCAGGGCTTTAGAAAATAATAATATAGAAATAGAAGGGCGTTCGCTAATCCGTACGTTCCCGATTGTAACGGTTTTAGATCAGTTTATTTTGAGGCATGTTGACTGGATTTTCTTCAGCAGCCGTAACAGTGTAGAATACTTTTTCAATTTAAAACCTGTATTGCCAAAGAAAACCAAATTTGGTGTAGTAGGAAGAGGTTCAGAGGATGCATTGCGTAAATTTGGTCATGTTGCCGATTTCGTTGGTGCAAGTGGCGATATCACCGAAGTAGCTGAAGATTTTGCAAAATTGGTAAGCGGTCAGCAGATATTATTTCCAAGGGCGCAGGATTCTTTGCAGTCAATTCAAAAATCGTTGCCAGCTGATGCTAAAATAATCGACCTGCCAATTTACGAAACCGTAATCGAAGAAGATATCGATCAAAGTTATGCCGATGTGCTGATTTTTACCAGTCCATCAAATGTAGATGCTTATTTCGCTGATAATTTATTGGAACCCGGTCAGCAGGTAATTGCCATCGGTAACTCTACAGGTAAAAAATTCGACGAAATGGGCGTTAAATATGCATTGCCTTATTCGCCTGATGAAATTGGATTGGCCGAAGCAGTGTTTGGGATAGAGATAAGGTAAGGTTGGAAGGCTGAGGGTAGGAAGGTTTAAGATAGAGTGATGAAAGGTTTAGGGATAAAGTTTAAGATATACCCGTCTTAATACTAAATATTCATCCTTACTACTTGATACTAAAATCTTGATACTCCAAGCAGAAATCCTCCAATCTGTGCCATCACCCCAAAAGAAAAATAAAACTCAAGTCTTGATACTTGATAATAAATACTTAATACTAAAAAATGTTAAACCGTCCGCGTAGATTAAGGAAAAACCCGTTGGTGAGAGAGCTGGTAGCCGAAACCCGGTTATCGAAAGATATGTTTGTGTACCCTTACTTTGTAGTGCCAGGCAATAACGTTACCCATGCCATTGATGCCATGCCAGGCGTAAACCATTATTCGGTTGATGCACTGGTGAAAGATGTAGAGACCGGAATAAAAAAGGGACTCAACAAAATCATGCTTTTTGGTGTTGGTGACGAAAAGTCGGAAGATGCAAAATCAGCTTATCACGATCATTCCCTAGTTCCAACTGCGGTGCGCGAACTCAAAAAACAGTTCGGTGATGATTTATATGTTATTACCGATGTTTGCGTATGTTCTTACACTACCCACGGCCATTGCGGTATTTTAGAAAATGATTACGTTCAAAACGATAAAACGGTTGAGGTAATCGCTAAAATGGCTTTAACGCATGCCGAAGCTGGTGCCGATATGTTTGCCCCGTCTGACATGATGGATGGCCGTATCGAAGCCATGCGTAACCTGCTGGATGAAAATGGTTTTGTAAATGCGGCCATTATGAGCCACGCTACTAAATTTGCTTCTGCTTATTATGGCCCTTTTAGAGAGGCTGCAGATTGTGCACCAAGTAAAGGCGACAGAAAAGCTTATCAAATGGATTTCAGAAACCCGTTGGAGGCCTTACGTGAAGCAGCTTTAGATGAACAGGAAGGCGCTGATGTACTAATGGTGAAACCAGGTTTAGCTTATCTCGACATTATCCAGAGGTTAAAACAAGACACCAATCTGCCTATTGCAGTGTACAACGTATCGGGCGAGTATTCTATGGTTAAAGCTGCTGCCGAACGCGGATGGATTGACGAACAAAAAGTAGTAATGGAAACCATGCATGCCTTTGCCCGTGCCGGTGCGAGCATTATTACCACTTACCATATTAAAGATATTTTAAATAACAACTGGATGTAATTAAGCAGAAAGCTTAAAGCTGAAAGACCAAAGGCCAAGTTAGGCGATTGATTCTTTCTTTTAGCTTTAGTCTTTCTGCTTTTAGCTTAATAAAATGTTAGATTCATTAAAAAAAATATTTTCGGGTAACGAAGCCGATATTCCGGTAAATACCGGGAGTAAACCAGATATTTCGAGGGTAAAATCTGCCGAATTGTACGAAAAGTCAAAAACGTATTTCCCTGGTGGTGTAAATTCTCCCGTTAGGGCATTTAAATCGGTTTATGGAACACCGCTTTTTATCGAAAAAGGTGATGGCTGTTATATCTGGGATGCTGATGGCAATCAGTTTATCGATTTCTGCGGTAGCTGGGGACCATTAATTTTAGGGCACAACAATCCAAAAATCCGCGAAAAAGTTACCGAAGTAATGCAGAACGGAATGAGCTTTGGTGCACCAACCGCTTTAGAAAATGAACTGGCCGAGCTGATCATCAAAAACAACCGCTTTGTTGAGAAAATTCGTTTCACCAGTTCGGGTACCGAAGCCGTAATGTCGGCCATCCGTTTGGCAAGAGGCTTCACTGGTCGCGATAAAATTTTAAAATTCGAAGGTTGTTACCATGGTCATAGCGATTCGCTACTGGTTAAAGCAGGCTCAGGTTTGGTTACTTTTGGCGAAACTTCTTCTGCCGGTGTGCCAAAATCTTTTGCTGAAGAAACCATTGTGGTGCCTTTAAATGATACAACGGCTATCGAACAGGCTTTCGAGCAGTTTAAAGATCAGATTGCTGCGGTAATTATCGAAGGAATCCCTGCAAACAATGGTTTGATTATGCAGGATGAAGCATATATCCAGTTCTTACGTAAAATCTGTACCGATAACGGTTCACTTTTAATTTTTGATGAAGTAATTACCGGATTCAGGATCGGTTTTGAAGGTGCAGCTGCACATTATGGCATTACACCCGATATTGTTACCTATGGCAAAATCATCGGTGGTGGTTTACCTGTAGGCATGTATGGTGCACGCGCAGAAATTATGGCGCATATCTCTCCAGATGGTGGTGTATACCAGGCAGGAACACTGTCAGGCAACCCGGTGGCCATGGCTGCGGGTATTGCAACCCTGACAGAACTGAATAAATCGGGCTTTTATAAAGACCTAAATGCCAAAGCACAGGAATTTGTGGCCAGCATTCAGCGTTTTGCAACAGCACGTAACTATAAATTTAAAGTATTTACCATTGGTTCTATCTTTTGGTTCGCTTTTACCGACAAAGATAAAATCCAATCGGCTGATGATATTGATGCTGGCAGCATGGAGAAATTCAAAGTGATGCACCGCGAATTATTAAACAGGGGAATTTATTTAGGTCCATCGGGATATGAAGTTGGTTTCGTATCTTCAGCACATACAAAGATCGAACTGGAGAAAGCGAAACGTGCCATATTTGAAGCGTTAGATCTGGTGTTTAAAAAGTAACTCTGAGTGATGGTTTGTGGCGACATGAAGCATGGAAGAGGTAAGATGGAAAATGGGAAATAGATTGTGCAAAAGAAAATCTGTGTAATCAAATAATCTGTTTAATCAAACCGAAGGAAAAAATCGAAAGATGAAGAAGTCAATTATCATATTTTACGCATTATTGCTTTACGCATTGATTCAGCTCATTTCGTGGGGAACCTTGGTGGTGCGTTTACAGCCAAGCCGCATGACGATGATTATGGGTGAGGGATCGGTATTTTTGTTTTTACTTTGCATTGGCGGATATTTTTTGCATCAATCGATAAAAGGTGAAGATAAACTGCGCGAACAGCAACAAAATTTCCTAATGTCGATTACGCACGAACTGAAATCGCCTTTGGCTGCGATAAAACTTTCTATCCAAACCATTGTAAAAAGAGATTTGGATAAAGCAAGGCAGGTTTCATTACTCAACAATTCACTAAAAGATATTGAGCGGTTGGATGATCTGGTCGAAAATATGTTGCTGGCCACCAAAATCGAAAACCGGTCTTATACTTTTCCTAAAGAAGAATTTAACTTTTCAGAACTGGTAGCGAAAATCACCGATAGACTTCAGGTTCATTCGTGTGGCAATGAACAACTGATCAGTACCCAAATTCAGCCAAATTTGCAGCTGGTGGGTGACAAATTTGCCTTATCGTCAGTCGTGACCAATTTAATCGAAAACGCAGTAAAATATTCAAGTCCTTGTGATGTGATAAATGTGCATTTAAACGATGTGGACGGACATATTCATTTAAGTGTGATTGATAAAGGGCCGGGTATTTCAGATCCCGAAAAAATGTTGATATTTGATAAGTTTTACCGCGTTGGTAACGAGAATGTCAGAAAAGCGAAAGGAACAGGTTTAGGCTTGTTTATTGTGAAAGAGGTTTTACAATACCATGATGCAGATATTACAGTAAAAGACAATCTGCCCCAGGGAAGTATTTTTGAAGTAACATTTAGTTAATCTCAATTATGTCACAAAAATTAAGAATTCTATTGGTAGAAGACGAGGATCACTTGTTAGATGCTATCAAATTAAACCTAGAACTGGAAGGTTATAAAGTTCATGCCGTTAAAGACGGTAAAACCGCTCTTAAAATCTTTAAAGAAGAACGCTTTAATCTAATCGTATTAGATGTTATGTTGCCTGAAATGGATGGTTTCCAGGTTTGCGAAACAATCCGTTTAGAGAATGCAGAAGTTCCGATCATGTTTTTAACTGCTAAAAATACATCAGAAGATCGTGTTTTGGGCTTGAAAAAAGGAGCTGATGATTATCTGGTAAAACCATTCAACTTAGAAGAATTAATCCTTCGCGTTGGTATTTTGGTTAAACGCAGTTTAAAATCAGACGATTTAAAAGAATTAAACTCTTATAAAATCGGTGATAAAACAATCTATTTCAACTCTTTCGAATTAAAACACGATGATGGTACCATCACACCGTTAACCAAAAAAGAAACGATGTTGTTGAAACTGTTGATCGAGCGTAAAAACGATGCTGTATCACGAGAGCAGATTTTGGAAACCGTTTGGAATTATGATGTTTATCCATCAACCAGAACGATTGATAACTTTATCTTAACGTTCCGTAAGTATTTCGAACCAGATCAGAAAAATCCGGTTTATTTCCATTCAATCCGTGGTGTGGGTTATAAATTTACCGATAGTCATTAATGTACAATAATAAGGGCAGGTATGCTTTAATAGCCGTTTTTGTGCTTGCTGCATTGGTTTGTGTATTTTATAATCAATATCAGCTGGCTGCCGTTTCGGGTGTATTATTTGCCTTTGTTGTTTGGAGCCATTTTAAGCATGGTTCGGTGTTAATGGCATCAAAGCATTTCAAAAATAACGAATTCGGAAAAACCAAAGCATTGTTGGCTGAGGTAGCTAAGCCAGAGCGTTTGGCGAAAAGCCGCCGAGGTTATTACGAATTTATGCAGGGAAATATGGCCCTTAAAGAGCACGATTACGATAAAGCCGAATACCATTTTCAATTGGCCAGCCGTTTTCCGGTAGGGGGTAAGAATGAAAAATCGTATGTACTGATCCATTTGGCGAATCTAGCTTTGCGAAAAAAAGACAGGGAAAGAGCAGAAGCTTATACCAGACTGGCAAAAGAATTAGCTGAAACACAACGATCGAAAGACATTATTGTTAAAATTGAAAGAGAAATAAGCAAAATATAATATTAAAATTGTCAATTTTGAACAACGGAGCACCAGTTTAGCGATAAAAAGGTACTTCGTTTTTTTTTTTATTCATACCTTTGCAAAATTAAATTTTAGCCCGGTCGTCATGCCGTCCCGAATATTCGGGATCAGCATCTTTCTTAGTTAGACCCTGAAATGAATTCAGGGTGACGATAACGCGACACCAAATACAAATCATGAAGAATAACTTATTTTTAGACGCAGCATTTTCAAAACAGACCGAACGTCCACCAGTATGGATGATGCGCCAGGCAGGCCGTTTTATGCCACAATATTGGGAAATTAAAAACAAATACTCTTTTTTAGAGATGTGCAAAACTCCTGAGATTGCGGCTGATGTAACGATGTTGCCGGTTGATCTGCTGGATATTGATGCGGCGATTTTATTCTGTGATATTTTGGTAACCGGTGAGGCTATGGGTGGTGATTTAAGTTTCACTCAGGGCGTTGGTCCTAAATTTGCAAATCCGGTACGTACGGCTCAGGATATTGAAAACCTAAATGTTGACTGTTTAGATGAATTGCAATATGTTGCTGATGCCATTAAAGTGATTCAACAGCGACTCGACAACAAAATTCCATTGATTGGTTTTGCTGGTGCGCCCTTTACGGTGATGAGCTACCTAATTGAAGGAGGTTCTTCTAAAGATTTTAAATTAACCAAACTTTTTATCCATAACCAGCCAGAATTGGCACATAAACTTCTGGCTAAAATTGCAAAAGTAACAGCTGATTATCTGAACCTTCAGATTGCGGCCGGCGTTAATGCTGTTCAAATTTTCGACAGTTGGGCACTTGCTTTATCATGGAATGATTATCAGGAGTTTTCTCACCAATATATTCAGGAAATTATTTCCAACTTAAACAGAAAAGATATTCCGGTAATTTCTTTTTGCAAAGGAAGTTCGGTTTTTGCACCAATTATGGCAGAAGCTAAACCAGATGTAATTTCTGTTGACTGGAATGCTGATTTATTGAACATTAAAAATGCTTTACCAACTGGTATTGCTGTGCAGGGAAATTTAGACCCGCACATTTTATATGCCGATAAAGCGGTGATTAAAGCACAGATCCATAGGTTATTTGAGCGTATGCGTGGTACCAAAGGTTTTATTTTCAACTTAGGTCATGGTATTATGCCTGATATTCCTTTCGATAATGTGAAATATGCAATTGAGGTAGTGAAGGAGTTTAGGTATTAATAACCTAAATTCCGAGTCATTTTGCTTATATTAGCTTAAATAACTTTATCATTCATGACAGTTAAATCATTACGCGACGAAGATAAATTGCCAATAAAACAGGTAATTAATGCCATAAATAAAACGATGGATGATGTTCTCCGTGTAGTGGATGCTATGGATTTAGGTAGAACTGAAGTAAAGGCGGATGGTGTTTACAGAACTTTCAATAGTGGAGAAACTGTAAAAATTTCTTCTGGAAATTTTGCAAAAAAAAGAGTTGAAAAGAAAAAGATCAAACTTTTCTAATCATGGCTATTAAGCCTAAACTTCGGATTTTTGCAGGGCCAAATGGCTCTAGAAAAACAACGATTTATAATTCAATTAAGCCAATCTATTTTTCTACTAAACTTTTCGTAAACGCCGATAATTTAGAGTCGGACTTTAAAAAAAATAACTTTTTAAATCTTTCCGAGTTCGATATTATTTGTTCACAAGCCGAATTTGAAAAATTCAGTATATCAAATGGGTTATATACTAAGGCTGATTTCTCAAAAGAAATTTGGAATTTAGTTATAAAAGAAAATGTTATTGTTAAAGGAAAACATGATTTTCTTGATTACAATTCTTATCATTTTGCAATAGTAGCAGATTTTATCCGCCATAAATTAATTGAGTCTAAGAAATCATTTACTTTCGAAACGGTTTTTTCTCATCCATCCAAGTTAGCTCTTATAGAATTTGCCCATCAAAATAACTATAAAGTTTATTTATATTTTATTGGAACGGAAACGCCAGTAATGAATTTAGAACGAGTTAAAGATAGGGTAAAAAAAGGCGGCCATTTTGTTGATGGGAGTAAGATTGAGAAACGCTATTTTCTTACAATGGATTTACTTATAGACATACTAAAAGAAGTTGATGAAACTTATCTTTGGGATAATTCTGGGACTAAACATAATTATGTTGGAAATATTAAGGATGGGATTTTAAATCTTGAATTTTTGAATATTCCGAATTGGATTGAAACCTATATCTTGAATAAAATTAAACAATGATAGAGACCCTATTGCCATATTATCAGTATTTTAAAGCAGTACACATCGTGTTTGTAATTAGCTGGATGGCCGGTTTATTTTATATTTTAAGTCTTTTTATTTACCATACCGAGGCAAACGATAAACCAGAGCCTGAGAAAAGCATTCTGCAGAAACAGTTTGTTAAAATGGAGGCCACTTTATGGAAAATTATTGCTACCCCGGCCATGATTATTTCTGTTTTAGCCGGAGCATCGATGTTAACTTTAAACCAGGGTCTGCTACAAGCCGATTGGATGTTGGTAAAACTGGCTTTTGTTGTTGGTCTGCTTATCTATCATTTCATCTGTCAAAATATCGTTAAACAGCTTAAAAATAACCAATACAAGCTAACAAGCTTCCAATTGAGGTTATGGCGCGAGCTGGCAACCATTTTTATGATCGCCATTGTATTTGTCGTGATCTTAAAAAGTGCCATCAACTGGATTTATGGTTTAATTGGTATTATGGGCGTTGCCATGGCCATTATGATTGCCGTTAGATTGTATAAAAACTATAGGAAGAAACGAGGTGAATAAATCTTTTACCACAAAGACGCTAAGGCACAAAGAATATTATTGGTAATTAAAAGCGTGTAAAAAACTTTGTGTCTTTGTGCCTTCGTGGTCAACCATGTTAACGGCTTTGTTTACTTTGCGTAAACTTCACTTATTCTTCAGATAAATAAACCAAAAACTATTCTAAATTTGGGCGATAAAATCCAAGCGCATGTTTACAACCTCGGACCTGAAAAAGTCCTTACTACTAATAACTTTTCTTTTTAGTTCTTATTTTGCTTCGGCCCAGTTTAATCAATCGGCTTTCGAAAACAGGATCAGGCCTGATAGCAGTTTAACAAACGAAGTTCACTTTAATTTTTACAATTTAAACTACGTCCGTAATTACGAATATACCAACGATTTTCACGATGGCTATACTTTGTACGGAACCCAATTGCAGCCGCAAATTGTATATTATGCACACCCCAACCTGGCCATTACCGCAGGGGCTTTTATCAGAAAGGATTTTGGTAGAAACGGTGTTTCGGATGCAAAACCGTTATTCAGCGTTAAATATCACAAGCGAAACCTTACTTTGATTTTTGGTAGTTTAGAAGGAAATATTCAGCACAAATATATTGAGCCACTATACGATTTTGAAAGAACCATTACTACACCGATTGAATACGGAACACAGTTATTGGTAGAACGCAAGAAATTTACCCTGGATGCCTGGATTGCCTGGCAGAAAATGATTTATAAAGGAGATCCTGCCAAAGAAGAAATCATCGGTGGTTTATCAACCGAAAGTTTTTTAATCAAAAATGACGACTGGAAATTAAGTATCCCAGCACAGTTTTTGGCTTTCCACCAGGGCGGACAAATTGATGTTCTAAAAGAAATCCCGATTACGACCATGTTTAACGGCGCAACCGGTATAAAATTGCATAAAGACATTAATACCAATATTAAACAGGTATACACCGATAACTACATTGCTGTTTATAAAGATTTTTCGCCAGATAAAAGAAGAGCCTTTCAGGGTGGTTTTGGCCTATGGTTAAATGCCGGTGTAGAAAGTAAATGGGGAAGTTTGGTGGCCTCTTACTGGAAAGGCAATAACTTTATTTCCATTAAAGGTATGCCATTGTACGAATCGGTTTCCGATAACCTGTACAGCGAAGGTTTAAGGCAGAGTTCAAGGAACATTGTTTCGTTGCGTTATGCTTACCAAAAAGAGCTGATTCCGCATTTTTATCTTGATGTACGTTTCGAACCGCATATCGATCTCGATAACACGGATAAACAACTACAGTTTAACCACTCGTTTTTCTTAACCTACAAACAGGATTTTAAATTGTTTAAGGTGAAAAAGGATGGAAGGTAGAGGTAGAAAGGTTTAGGTGATACGATTTCAAACCTCGCAGGTTTTCAAAACCTGCGAGGTTTCTTGTTTTTAAGCATTGCCATTAATTTCTAAACCCGATAGCAGCGGAAAACACGAAGGTGAGAAACGAACCAAGGCTTTGAGCGGATAGCGGGGCTAACGCTTCAAAAATGCTTCTGCCTTTGCTTTCCAAATCAAAATTTATATCTTTCTGAAAATTTATTTTTAATTGTATCTGTCTGATAATCAATATATTTTATTCTGATTTTAACTTTATTTAACTTTTTTCTCTCCTCCATGCAACCATTGTTTGTAATCTGCCATCTTCTATATACAAACACACAATGAAATTGACGCGAAGCTATACGATAAACGATTTGATGGAAGGCTGCAAGGCTGGCGACCGGAAGATGCAGGAGCTGCTTTATAAGCAAACCGCATCGAAAATGCTCGCCGTTTGCATGCGCTACGCCAAAGATAGGATGGAGGCAGAAGATGTGCTGCAGATGGGCTACATCAAAATTTTTCAGAAAATAAAAGAGTATAGGGGCGATGGCTCTTTTGAAGGCTGGATTAGGAGGGTAATGGTTAATACCGCGATTGAAAGTTACCGTAAAAATTTACGCAGCTTAAACGTGGTAGAAATTGATGAAGCTTACGAACAACCCTCAACCGGATTCGATTTTGGTACCTTGGGCATGCAGGACCTGATGAAGGTAATACAAAAACTGGCAGATGGTTACCGCATGGTTTTTAACATGTATGTGATAGAAGGTTATTCGCACAAAGAAATTGGAGAGGCGCTTGGCATTTCGGAAGGAGCAAGTAAATCTCAGTTATCGAGGGCACGGACAATATTAAAAGAAGAAATTATAAAAATGGAGGGATTTGGTTATGCAACCTATACGGGATAAGGATTTTGATCAGTTATTTAAGGATACTTTTGCCGATGCAGAAGTAACACCTTCGAGGGATTTATGGAGCAATATTGAAAGCGAAATAGCACCTAAGAAAAAAAGGATTATACCCATTTATTGGTTATCAGCCGCTGCCGTGTTATTGATTGCTACCATCGGGATTTTGGTTTATCAACAGCAAAATAATAGTGGTGAAGGTAAACAACTGGCTAATAACAACATTGAAAAGCCTAAGCCGGTAGTGGAAGCACCAGTTGTAAAAGATCATCTTCCTAAAGTTATAGAACCGGTTAAAGATATTGCACCAATATTGCCGGTGGGGGCTAAACCGGAAAAGGCTGTTGCTAAAACAAAGGTTAAACAAAATGTTGTTAAACCTGTAGAAAAACTGCAGATTGTTACTGCCACTGAAATGCAAAAACAGGAAACCATGATTGCACAGGTTGATGAACCTAATAAAGATATTAAAGCACAAATTGACGCCGTTATTCTTTTGCAACCTAAAGTAGATATGTTAACGGCAAGCAACACAACAACTATTAAAACGGACGAACCGATTAATGATAACGAACAAAGTAATAAAGGCATCCGTAATATGGGCGATGTAATTAACATAATTGTTAACAAAGTAGATAAGAGGAAAGATAAACTGATTCAGTTCCGTACGGATGATGATGATTCTTCGCTTTCGTCGATCAATATCGGACCTTTTAAAATCGGTAAACGCAAGAAATAGCAGTTAACAGTGGTCAGTTTTCAGTTTTCAAATGACAGTTTTTAGTTTTAGATAGCTAACATTTCAACTTTATAACATTCAACATTACAACATTTATAACATTTAAACCTTTCAACTTTAAAATATTTAAACCTTACCATACACATTTTCTCATTCAAACCATCAATAATTCATTCATTCAAAATCACACATAAACACACCAATATGAAACGTCTAATATTTACAGCACTTATGGTAAGCGGACTTGCCGGTGTTATGGCTCCAAGGGCTTTTGCTCAACAAGATACAGTAGTAAGAGATACAATTATAAAAAAGAAAAGAAGTTTTTCGCTTAACATGACCTTAAATGGTGGTGAGAATAAAAAAAGCGATTCAACCGTTGCTGCATCAAAAAAAGGCCGCTTTGTGGGTGGAATTACCTTTACGAGGGTTGACTGGGGTTTTTCAAGATTAATTGACAATGGTAGCTTCAATTTATCCCCAAATAACGATTTTTTGGATTATAAAGGTGGAAAAACCAGTACATTCTCTTTTGATATCTTACAGTTTGGCTACCGTTTTAACTCTAACTTTAAGGTTTATGTGGCTGGTGGTTTCGACTGGACATTGATCCGTTTGAGAAAAGACATCACTATCGCTAAAAACTCCAACGAATTTGTTTATACCGATCAATCGCCTGTACACTTTTCTAAAAATCGTTTCTCGAGCAGTTATGTACACATTCCGTTAAACTTCGAATTCCGTACCAGCGAAAACAAAAATGGCAAAAGATTTTACCTGGTTTTGGGTCCTGAAGTTAGCTTTTTGCTAAACGGAAAAATCAAACAAATCAGTGCAGAACGTGGGAAAGAAAAACAATATGATAGTTATCACTTCCAGTCAGTTCGTTACGGAGGTACAGTAAGGTTTGGTTACGGAGGTTTAGGATTGTTTACTAAATATTATTTCAACGATATGTTTACCACTTCGCAGCAAGCTGGTTTAAAAAACATGAGTTTCGGGGTTACTTTCGGATTAAACTAAATTTTAAATTATCGAAACTAGTCTGACTTAATTCCCTCCTTTAGGGCAGATGTCCGAAGGACAAAGAAGTAACACATAAATAAAACAGATCCTGTTTCGGTTAGGCGAGACAGGATTTTTTGGTTATAGATTAAGATTGATTTAAAAGTCTCTTGCTGATATTTAAATCGTAATCGTCATGCTGAATTTTATTTAAGCATTTGTTTCGCTTGAAAGACCCTGAAATAAATTCAGGGTGACGAATCTCGTTAAGAAAAGGAGCCTAAAACTGATTTAAATTTATAAATATTAATCGAATTCAGGTTATAAGGTTTCCGTAGGATTTTTCTCATCGATCAAGGATTTAAAGCAATTTTCCATAAATTCATCTAAACTTATTCCTTGCTCCTCCGCATAAATTTTAGCCTGCTCTATAACGGCATCATCAAGAATCAGTGTGATTTTAGCTTTCATCTCTTTGTATTTTATTGATTTAAAGATAAATACAGATGTGGTGAATTTTTAAATAAAATGTTAACAATTACGTGAGTTTTAACCTTATACCTTCCGCCTCAAAACCCTCTACCTTTTTCTTATCTTTACCACGTGAGCAATATCCTAATCAGCGTTAAAAATTTAACCAAACAATATCAGGCAGAACAGGCCGGCGGCATTAAAAATGTAAGTTTCGACATTAAAAGAGGTGATGTAGTGGCCATTATTGGCGAAAGCGGAAGTGGAAAATCGACTTTATTAAAATCCATTTACGGTTTGTTAAAGACTGATGAAGGCGAAATCTTTTTCGAAGATCAAAAGGTTAAAGGCCCGGATGAACAATTGATTCCCGGCCATAAGCAGATGAAAATGGTTACACAGGATTTTTCGCTGAATATTTATGCCAAAGTATACGATAATATTGCTTCACAGTTATCGAATACCGACCTGAAAACCAAAGCTGAAAAAACGCTGCAAATGATGGAACACCTCAGGATTTTGCCCTTGCAGCACAAAAAAATCATTGAGTTAAGTGGCGGGGAACAGCAACGTGTGGCCATAGCCAAAGCCATGGTGGCCGATACTCAGGTTTTATTGCTGGATGAACCTTTTAGTCAGGTCGATGCCCTGTTGAAAAACCAGCTTCGGGCTGATATTAAACGTATTGCTTCCGAAACGGGGGTAACGGTAATTCTGGTATCACACGATCCTGCCGATGGTTTATTTCTGGCCGACCAGTTACTGATCCTAAAAAACGGCGAACTCTTACAGACCGGAAAGCCAG
Source organism: Pedobacter miscanthi (assembly GCF_003315595.1). GTDB lineage: Bacteria > Bacteroidota > Bacteroidia > Sphingobacteriales > Sphingobacteriaceae > Pedobacter > Pedobacter miscanthi. The sequence continues at coordinate 20,051 of NZ_QNQU01000022.1, forward strand.
CTGAAATTTACCAGCACCCCAAACATATTTACACCGCGCAGATTTTGGGCAATGCCGTGGTTTTACCAAAAGCGGATGCCGAAAAAATCGGTTTAAAAACAGAAAAAGATACCGTTGTTTTTTATCCGGAGTGGGCAGAAATTAACAGCAACTGGAGCAGCAGGCGTTTTGAAGTAAAAGATGTATACTACAAAGGTTTTTATGATGAACTGCTGTTAGAAAGGAATGGCATTAACATCCGTGCCATACAGCTTAACAGGGGAGAGCATAAAAAAAACGACCATGTTCAAGTTAACATTAATCGTTTTTTAGAGTTTTAAATATAATTATAACTCCTTGTTAATTTTATAAAAGTTATAAGTATAGTTATAACTTTTTGCAGATTCTGAATATAGGTCAAAAAAAAAAGACCAAGTTCAAGTGAACATTGGTCGTTTTTTAGAATTTTAAAGTTTTTGAAGATTTAATTTCCAGCGTAATCAGATGGAATGATCACCACTTTTACTAAAGTATTATAGTTTGGCGGTACTGTTGCTGTTAAATTGTTAGTGTCTTGAACATCAAATCTTAAACCACCATTATAAACTTTATAGCTAAAAGCATTGTAATTGTAGGTATAAGGTAACTGAATATCGCCATTTGGATCATTGGGATGTTCGAAATAAACTAAAACACCTTCATCGTCTAAAGTTACCCCATCAATTGCAGATAATGCTTTGTTTACAGAGTAACTTCCATCAGTATTACGTAACCATTGATTTGAGTTAATCGTAAAATTGTACGTTTTAGCTCTTAATTCTTGATAAACAGTTTCTTTCTTGCATGAAGCCAGACCTAGTGTGGCAATGCAAAGCATTAGGATGGTAAGTTTTTTCATTTTGATTAGTGTTATTTGTGTGTGTGATCTAGCTATTACAAATCTTCTGCCAAAAAAATATTAAATCAGAATTATGGATTAATTATTGTGCAACAGATTAAATACACAATATGTTGAACCCCGATTTTTTTATAAAATGAAGATCTTTTTCCGTCTCTTGCCCTGGTTAATTTTAATCGTTGCGGGGTATTTATTTATCTCCAAAAAGTTTAGCATCAATACTTCTGTTGAAAGTAAACATCAGCTTCTGGTAGAGAAAATCGAGACCATAGGCAAACTGGAGCTGGTGAGGTACCAGATCAGTGATGTTCTGGAGCATAAAAACAAAACAGATTTTTTACCCGAAGCAAGCGTTTTACTAATCGTAAAAGCGGAAGCCGTGGGTTGTATCGACCTTACCAAAATTACCCGCGAAGATATCAGCATAGATGCGGACACTGCTGTAGTAAATTTACCACAGCCCGAAATCTGCTATGTAAAAATCGACCATAAAAACTCACGCGTGTACGATACGAAAATGGCTTTCTTCCGTGAGGCCAGTTTGGTAGATGAAGCCTATAAAGCTGCTGAAAGACAGGTAACTGCCGAAGTTAAAAAATCGAGCATTTTAGCGCAGACTAAAACCAATGCCACAACGGTACTTAAACCAATTATTGAAGGTTTAGGCTATAAGAATGTGAAGTTTACTTTTGAGTAGGGTAGAAGGTGTAAGGTTTAGGGTGTAAGGTTCTAGCGATCGTCACACTAGATTTCGTCATCTCGACTGAAGCAAAGCGTAATGGAGAGATCTATCTCGAGAAATCTAAAGGGGAGTAAACTTCCGAAGTTTGCCGGTGCCGGGCATGTGCATAGGAGAAACTTTGGAAGTCCTGTGGCTTCTGCGAGAAGACCCTGAAATAAATTCAGGGTGACGTAATTAAAAAATCTTCCCTGTGCGGGTTAAAAATATCAACCAGTAATCCGGCTTCCAAACATAACACACCGTGGAATACATTTGATGGCGCAAAGAAAACATCGCCTTCATTTAAAACTTTCTTGTCATCGCCCATGCTTACTTCAAAACTTCCTTTGGCAACATAACTCATTTGCAGGTGCGGATGATTATGAATCGCACCGATGGCGTCTTTTTCAAATTCTACCTTTACCAGCATCAGGTTCTCATCGTAAGCCATAATCTTGCGTTTTACGCCTGCGCCTAAATCTTCCCAATCGATATCGCTGTCGGAAATTAATGTTTTGTTGTTGAGGTCTTTGAAGTTCATTTTTTTATTTTCTTATTTTGTACGTCACCCTGAATTTATTTCAGGGTCTTTCACGCTAGAAAGATGCTGAAATAAATTCAGCATGACGATAGTATAAAACTTTGCGGTTAATCCCTTAAACCAGATACTCAAACAACGTCTGATCCTGATTCAGTTCAATAATTTCGAATTTAAAGTCTTTCATGCGCTGCAACAAGCTTGCATAATCGTTTTTATTCGAAAGCTCGATGCCCACCAGTGCCGGGCCATTTTCCTTATTCGTTTTTTTAATAAACTCGAAACGGGTAATATCATCCTGCGGACCTAACACCTCATTCACAAATAATTTTAAAGCGCCCGGTCTTTGCGGAAAACGTACAATAAAATAATGTTTCAACCCTTCGAAAAGTAAAGATTTCTCTTTAATCTCCTGCATGCGCTCTATATCGTTGTTTCCGCCGCTAACTATACAAACTACCGTTTTGCCGGTAATCTGGTCTCTCAGCTGATCTAATGCGGCTACAGATAGTGCTCCTGCAGGTTCAACAACAATTGCATCTTCATTATAAAGTTTTAATATGGTGGTACAAATTTTTCCCTCAGGAATCAAATGCATCTGATCAAGAAGTTCTTTACAATATTCGTAGGTAATGTGGCCAATACGTTTTACTGCAGCACCATCCACAAAACGGTCTATTTCTTCTAATGTATACGGACCGCCATGTTCCATTGCTGTAACCATTGATGGTGCCCCCAGGGGCTCCACACCAACCAGTTTTACACCAGGTTTAACAGTTTTCATGTAAGCGCTTACGCCCGAGGCCAAGCCACCGCCGCCAACAGGCATCACCACGATGTCTAAATCAGGCAGGTCTTCATAAATTTCAACGCCAACCGTAGCCTGTCCTTCAATTACTTTTTCATCATCAAATGGCGGAATAAAAGTAGCCGATTTTTCGGCACTGTAAGCCAGGGCCTCTTTTAAACAATCGTCGAAAGTATCGCCAACTAAAACCACTTCTACACTGTCGCCACCAAACATGTAGGTTTGCTTAACCTTTTGTTTAGGGGTGATTTCGGGCATAAAGATAACACCTTTAATCCCAAGTTTTTTGCATGAATAGGCCACACCCTGCGCATGATTACCCGCGCTTGCACAAACTACACCGTTAATCAAGGCATCCTGCGGCAATGTACTGATTTTGTTAAATGCACCACGTAATTTATAGGAGCGTACAATTTGTAAATCCTCTCTTTTTAAATAAATATTGGCATTATAATGAGCAGAAAGTCCGGCGTTAAACTCCAAAGGTGTACGTTTTACCACGCCCTTCAGTCGTTGATGTGCAGATTGAAAATCTAGCGTATTTGGTGTTGTAGTGTTCATTGTTGTAGTATCAGGTATAGAGAGAATCAAGTATCAAGAAGGGAGAATTCGGTCTTTGTGCTAGGAATTAAGTATCTAGTATCAAGATTGAGATCTCGCTTATGTATTTTTTGTAAAGCAGGGTTTGGTGCTTTTCGGTTATTGCGGTCCTGCTATTCGTTTCAATCTTTTTAAACTGCTGTAGTGCTGAAGAACGAAGAACCTATTTCATCGGTTGCAGATGCTTCGTACCTCAGCATGACATTATATTAGGGGTTACTGCAATTAAAAAGTATTTCCACTGCTATCAGGTTTAGGTAAATTAGGTCAGTACGTTAAACTAAAAACGCTAACCGCCTAACGCCAAACCCTAAACTTTTCAGGCAATCCGCTAGTCTTTTTTAGCTTTAGTCTTTAACCTTTTCAGCTTTTATGCTAAGTGCAAAGCCACCAACTGGTTTAAATCTTGGTCGTTAATCCCCTGTTTGCTATCAGCCAAAACCAAAAACTGTTTATAAACAATATCCAAATGATCCTTTTCCAATTTATGGCCTAAGCGGTCTAAGTGGTGTTTTAAAGCATGGCGGCCGCTTCTTGCAGTTAAAACAATAGTAGCGTCAGGGAAACCAACATCTTCTGGTCTGATGATTTCATAGTTCTCGCGGTTTTTCAAAAAACCATCCTGATGGATACCAGAGCTATGCGAAAATGCATTTCCACCAACAATTGCCTTATTTGGCTGTACCGGCATATTCATCTGGTTTCTCACCATGTGGCTAATTTCGTAGAAACGGGTCGCATCAATCTGGGTGTTTAAGCCCAAAACCTTATGCGTTTTCAAAATCATGACGACTTCTTCCATAGAAGTATTGCCTGCACGTTCTCCGATGCCGTTAATGGTACATTCTACCTGGCGGGCGCCGTTCTGTAAACCGGCAATAGAATTTGCCGTAGCCAGGCCCAAATCGTTGTGGCAGTGCACCGAAATAATGGCATTGTCGATATTTTTTACATTTTCTTTTAAATAAAGGATTTTCGAACCGTATTGATCAGGTAGGCAATAACCATTGGTATCCGGAATGTTTACTACCGTTGCTCCGGCAGCAATTACCGCCTCAACCATTTTGGCTAAAAATTCGATATCGGCACGGCCGGCATCTTCTGCGTAAAATTCGATATCCTCAACATATTTTTTGGCGTATTTTACTGCATCAACGGCACGCTCTAAAATATCTTCGCGGGTACTGTTAAATTTGTGTTTGATGTGGAAATCGGATGCACCGATACCGGTATGAATACGTGGTCTTTTTGCATAACGCAAAGCATCAGCAGCAACATCGATATCATTTTTATTTGCGCGGGTTAAAGCGCAGATAATCGGGTTGGTTACCGCTTTTGATAATTCGATTACGCTGTTAAAATCCCCTGGGCTTGATACCGGAAAACCAGCCTCAATCACATCAACACCTAAAAGTTCGAGTGATTTTGCGATTTCTACTTTTTGGTTTGTATCTAACTGGCAGCCTGGTACCTGCTCGCCGTCACGTAAGGTCGTGTCGAAAATATAAACTTTGTTTGGGTCGTGAATCATAATCTAAGGTTTAGGATGTGATTAATTTTTGTGATAAGAACTTTAATACCAGTTTTCCCATTTCGGCGGTACCCAAAACTTTAAAACGGTTTGTATTTTGGTCGGCAATATCATGTGTTCTAAAGCCTTCTTTCAATACCTGGTCGATGGTATCAACCAATAATTTAGCTTCTTCTTTTAGTCCGAAACCAATCTCGAGCATTAAAGCTGACGAGAGGATAGAAGCCAATGGGTTTGCTAAATCTTTGCCTGCAATATCGTGCGCCGAACCGTGGATCGGTTCGAAGAAACCTGTGCTTTCGCCAACAGATGCCGAAGCAAGCATACCCATCGAACCTGCAATCTGCGAAGCTTCGTCTGTTAAAATATCGCCAAATAAATTGGCTGTTAACACCACATCGAATTTTTTAGGGTTTTTGATCAGCTGCATTGCTGCATTATCGATAAACATGTGTTCGGTTTCTACATCAGGGTATTGTTTTGCAATTTCCTGAACGGTTTCGCGCCACAGGCGTGAGCTTTCCAGAACGTTTGCCTTATCTACCGAACATAATCTTTTATTACGTTGTTGTGCTGCCTGGTAAGCTTTATGAGCAATGCGTTCTACTTCATAACGATGGTAAATCATTAAATCAGAAGCGGTATTTCGGTCTTCAGAGCGTGTTTTTTCGCCAAAGTACACATCGCCGGTTAATTCGCGGAAGAAAAGAATATCTGTTCCCCTTAAAATTTCAGGTTTGATACTTGATGCCTGAAGAAGTTCATCAAATAGTAATATTGGGCGGAGGTTGGCAAATAAGCCCAGTTCTTTGCGGATTTTTAAAAGGCCTTGTTCTGGTCTAACTTTTAAGCTCGGATCATTATCATATTTGGCATGACCAATTGCTCCAAAAAGGATGGCATCACTTTGTCTGGCTTTTTCTAAAGTTTCATCTGGCAATGGTTCGCCGGTAACCTCAATAGCCGCGTGGCCCATTAAAGCTTCTTCGAACGTAAATTCATGTCCGAAAATTTCGCCAATTTTTTCTAATGCTGCTTTTCCCCAAGTGGTTACTTCGGGTCCGATACCGTCTCCAGGTATTACTAAAATGTTCTTCTTCATTGTTGACTCCTATTGTGCTGGATGTATTTTTACCACTGGTTTTGCCAAGATTTTTAAGATTTATGGATTTTAATATGCCAATCCTTCAGTCTTTTTTATCCTAGCTGATCTGTGGTTAATTTCGCATCAGCTTAGTATTTCTGTGTTTAAACTTTCGACGACTTTTACTTCGCCTTTTTCTAACAATATTCTTTTTTCAATGCAGGTTGGCAGCTGCGATTCAAAGTGGCCAACATAAATCAGGGTCATCCCATTGCTGCACAGTTCATCAACCAGTTGGTTAAAATGTTTTGTTTGCTGTTGGTCTAAGCCCTGGCAGGGTTCATCCAGAATTAACAGTTCCGGATTTTTTATAATGGTGCGCGCCAGTAATACCAATCGTTGTTTACCGAGTGGGAGCGCGCTTAATAATTCATTTTTATTTTCGGTTAGGCCGAAATATTGTACCAGTTCGTCAACCTGTGTGCTTTTGGTATAGGGTAACTGCTGGAATAAACCTACGGTATCGTAAAATCCGGAGGCTATACTTTGCCAAACGGTAGCAGTTGGGTCAAAATACCAGTGGAATTCGGGCGAGATTAGACCGATATGCTGTTTAATGTCCCAAATGCTTTCGCCACTTCCACGCCTGTTGCCGAATAAATAAAGTTCGTTGGCATAGGATTGCGGATGATCGCCGTTTACCAGGCTTAACAAAGTGGATTTTCCTGAACCGTTATGCCCTTGTAAAAGCCATTTTTCTCCGGCCTTTACTTCCCAGTTGATATTTTTAAGTACTTGTTTTTCGCCATAGCTAATGTTTACATTAACCATTTTAACGATGTTCTGCGAAGAATAAACCGGCGATTCTTTTAAAAAAGCAGGGATTTCGCCCAAATGGTTTTCGGCACCGGTTGAACTTTCAAAAGCATCTACCTGAACTAAGTTTCCATCAATTATTTCCGCAAAAGAGGTTATACAAGTTGGTAATTCGCTGTCATTACAAATCAGGATTAATTGTACACTTTCTTCAGCCACCTGATCCAGTAAAATGTTCAGGTTTTTGCGTGAGGCAGCATCTAAACCAGTATAAGGCTGATCGATGATCAATAACTGCGGTTTTAACCACAAGGCTTTAACCAGTTGCAGTTTTTTATGTTCGCCGCTTGATAGTTCGATTAATTGTGAGCTCGCAAATGTTGCAAAACCTAAAGCTTCTAAAATGGGTTCAACCTGATCGAAATGGAGCCCTTTTTCTTTACCGTAGGAAACCAGTTCTGCATGAACGGTTAAGGTTTCTTTAGCCTGCTGACTGGTATAGCGCTGTTGATAATAAAAGTTGGCAACGCCCTCTAAATTTTTGAACTGGTACCAACTTTCAACAAATAAGGTTTCGGCAGGTAGCGAACTTGTTTGGTCGAAGTTGATATTGATGTCTCCGGAAGCACTTTGTAAACCACTGATAATTTTAGCCAGCGAGGTTTTTCCACTTCCGCTGGCTCCGCCCAATACCCAGTTTTCGCCACGATTGATCGCCCAATTCAAATCCCTTAGCACAGCTTTTTGCTGAAACTTTAAGTTTAAATTTTTAATGCTGACGAAACTCTCTTTCATATTTTCCTTTCGGGGTGATTACACTGATTGGGTGATTACACCGATTTTTTTCTTTGTCTTTTTGCTTTAATCTTTTTGCTTTAATCTTTCTGCTTTAGTCTTTCTGCTTTGATCTTTCAGCTCTCTATCCTCTGGCCTGTTCGAATTCTGCAATTAATTTTGTTTGAGCAAGGATGAAATCAATATCATCATAACCGTTAATCAGGCATGATTTTTTATATGGATTGATTTCAAAAGATTCTTTTGCACCGGTTTCTATAATGGTTACAGTTTGATTTTCGAGATCAACTTCTAACGCTGATTTTGGATTACTGTCTACCGCTTTAAAAATTTGTGCGAGAAAATCGTCGCTTACCTGTATCGGTAATAAACCGTTGTTCAGTGCATTTCCTTTAAAGATATCGGCAAAGAAACTGCTGATTACCGCGTCAAAACCTGCATCCTGAATGGCCCAGGCCGCATGCTCGCGACTACTTCCACAACCAAAGTTTTTTCCGGCAACTAAAACCTGCCCACTGTAAGTTGGGTCGTTTAACACGAAATCTGCTTTCGGCTGGTTATCGTTTTCGTAACGCCAATCGCGGAATAGATTCTCACCGAAACCTTCGCGTGTGGTCGCTTTTAGAAACCTTGCAGGGATAATCTGGTCGGTGTCGATGTTTTCTATGTTTAAAGGCACTACTGCCGATGTTAATTTTGTGAATTTTTTCATGTCAATTAGTATCAAGTAGGGAGTAACAAGTATCGAGACTTATATTCCCCCTTTTTATCTTTAATCTTTTGCTTAATGGTGGTAATATTTTTACCCTCCACTTTAAGCCTTACACCTTTACAAAGTGCTCAACTACAGGAAAAGGATCATAAAAGTGATGCAATAACTTTTTCCAATCCTGGTACGCTGCTGATTCCCTGAAACCTTCGGTATGTGCCTCCAGTGTTTTCCAGTTTACAAGCAGAATGTATTTATTTTCTACTTCTATACATTTTTGAAGCTGATGCGAAATGTAACCTTCCATTGTGGAAATGATTTTTTGTGCTTCGTTAAAAGCTTTTTCAAAATCGGCCGATAATCCGGCTTTTACATTTAGTATGGCAACTTCTAAAATCATAATTTTTCAAAATTGTCATTCTGAGGAACGAAGAATCTTAATTATTCTGGGCAGGTTTTTCATCGCCTGCAGATGCTTCCTTCGTCAGCATGACAGTTATTTAAACCTTCTCCAGCAAATCCCTTACGTCGGTAATTTTTCCGGTTACGGCTGCGGCTGCGGCAGTAAGCGGACTGGCCAATAAAGTACGGGCATTTTGTCCCTGTCTGCCTTCGAAATTTCTGTTCGATGTGGACACACAGTATTTACCTGCCGGGATTTTATCTTCATTCATTCCCAAACAGGCACTACAACCCGGTTCGCGCAACTGGAAACCGGCAGCTTCGAAAATTTTATCCAGACCTTCGTTTTTTGCCTGTTGTTCTACTTGCTTTGAGCCTGGTACGATCCAAACGGTAACATTATCTGCTTTGCGTTTGTCTTTCACAAAATCAGCTACTTCGCGTAAATCTTCAATCCGTGAGTTGGTACAGCTTCCGATGAAAACATAATCAATCGATTTTCCGATCAATGATGCATCATCATCAAAGCCCATATAATCTAAAGCTTTTTTGTACGATACTTTTTCGGTTTCGGGCTGTGCTGCGGTTGCAGGAATGTGTTCCTGGATGCCCATACCCATACCAGGGTTGGTACCGTAAGTAATCATTGGTGCAATATCTGCCGCGTTGAAAGTTAATACGCTATCAAATTTGGCGTCAGCATCGCTATATAAAGTTTTCCAGTAGGCGAGGGCTTTGTCCCATTCTTCGCCAGCCGGAGCAAATTCTCTTCCTTTAATGTAATTGAATGTGGTTTGATCAGGTGCAATTAAACCACCACGTGCACCCATTTCGATACTCATGTTACAGATGGTCATACGGGCCTCCATGCTTAACGATTCGATTGCCGAACCTGCATATTCGATGAAATAACCGGTACCGCCCGCAGCAGAAATCTGAGCAATAATGTATAAGATAATGTCTTTTGCACCAACACCTTTCCCCAATTCGCCATTTACCTCAATTTTCATGGTTTTAGGTTTCGACTGCAATAAACACTGTGTTGCAAAAACCTGCTCAACCTGCGAAGTACCAATACCAAATGCAATGGCACCGAAAGCACCATGTGTTGAGGTATGACTATCGCCACATACCATCGTTTTTCCTGGCAGGGTAATACCCAGCTCTGGGCCGATAACATGTACAATACCCTGAAAGGGATGGCCTAAACCGTAAAGTTCTATGCCGAATTCTGCACAGTTTTTGGTGAGCATATCAACCTGATAGCGCGAAAGCTCTTCTTTAATCGGCAACAACTGGTTTAGGGTTGGCACGTTATGATCAGCTGTGGCTACAGTCTGCTTCGGACGGAAAACAGGTAAGCCTCTTTTGCGCAAACCATCAAAAGCCTGCGGAGAAGTTACCTCGTGTATTAAGTGTGTATCAATGTATAAAATATCGGGAAATCCTTCTTCACTTTTTACAACGTGAGCATCCCAAATTTTTTCTACTAATGTTTTTGACATCTTTGCTATTATTATTTTATTAAACCTCACAGATTTAGAAAACCTGCGAGGTTTGTAAGTTTACTATGCTGTTTTAATCGCCTTCATTGCGGTCATTGCTTTACGCAATGTAGCTCCGATTTGTTCTACCTGGTGAGAACGGATCGCTTCGTTAACATCAATTAATTTTCTGTTATCTACAGCACCGTCTTTGCCTTCGTTAAAGTTTTTACCAACAAGGTCAGTATCTACTTTTTTCATAAAATCGCCTAAAAGCGGTTTACAGGCCTGATCGAATAAATAACAACCGTATTCTGCAGTATCAGAAATTACACGGTTCATTTCGAACAATTTTTTACGTGCAATGGTATTGGCGATAAGTGGTGTTTCGTGTAGCGACTCATAGTATGCCGATTCTGGTTTGATTCCAGCCTGTACCATTGTTTCGAAAGCCAATTCTACACCGGCACGAACAAACGCAACCATTAAAGTATAGTTGTCGAAATATTCCTGCTCACCGATTTTAACATCACCTGCAGGTGTTTTTTCGAAAGCAGTTTCACCTGTTTCCGCTCTCCATTTTAACAAGTTTTTATCTCCGTTTGCCCAATCTTCCATCATGGTGCGGCTAAACTCGCCACTCATAATATCATCCTGGTGTTTTTGGAACAACGGACGCATAATATCTTTCAATTCTTCCGAAATTTCAAAAGCTTTGATTTTAGCAACATTGCTTAATCTATCCATCATTGCGGTTATACCACCTTGTTTTAAAGCTTCGGTAATTACCTCAACACCGTACTGAACCAATTTAGAAGCGTAACCGGCATCGATTCCTTTTTCTACCATTTTATCGAATGACAGGATAGAACCAGTTTGCAATAAACCACAAAGGATGGTTTGCTCGCCCATTAAATCAGATTTTACTTCGGCAACGAAAGATGATTTTAATACACCTGCCCTGTGTCCGCCGGTACCTACGCAATAAGCTTTAGCCTGAGCCAAACCTTTACCCTGAGGATCGTTTTCAGGGTGAACAGCAATTAGGGTAGGTACACCAAAACCACGAACGTACTCTGCTCTTACCTCACTACCCGGACATTTAGGCGCCACCATAATAACAGTTAAATCTTTACGGATCTGCATGCCTTCTTCTACGATGTTGAAACCGTGAGAATATAACAGGGTAGCACCTTCTTTCATTAAAGGCATAATGGCATTAACAACAGCGGTGTGTTGTTTGTCAGGGGTAAGGTTAATTACCACATCTGCATTTGGGATCAGTTCTTCGTAGGTGCCAACCGTGAAATTGTTTTCAGTTGCATTTTTCCACGAATCGCGCTTGCCTTCAATTGCTTCCTTACGTAAAGTGTAGCTTACATCTAAACCACTATCTCTTAAATTTAAACCTTGGTTTAAGCCTTGTGCACCACAACCTACAATTACCAGTTTTTTGCCCTTCAATGCGCTAACGCCGTCTAAAAATTCAGCGCTGTCCATGAAGTCGCAAACACCTAATTGGTTTAATTTTTCTCTAAGAGGTAATGTGTTAAAATAATTTGCCATTGTTTTTTATTGGTTAATTTCTAGTTTAATTATCGTTTTATATATTGTTCTTTTCCTTCGGGTTGATTACACAGATTAAGGAATTACACCGATTTTTGCTTTATTCTCCAGGTGCTAATATCCTTCATCCATTTTCCATCTTACCTCATCCATTTTACACGTATTTCTTCAACGCATTTGCATAGCCGTAATGTACGTTATCGTGCCCCACGGTTGTAATCAATACTTCTTCTATACTGTTTAATTGCACACCATAGGTTGCTGTTGTATAAGGAGTGATGTTCGCAAATATTCCTGCTTTGTAAGCTTCTTTAATTTTTTCGATACTTGCTAATGCAGTGGCTTTTAATTCTGCAACTTCTGCTTCGGATACGGTATAGGTTGGTTTTGTATCCTTTTTGTAGAAATCATTAAACTTTACAGCTGTTGCATCGGCTAATATACCCGTCCGCACGTAACAAAGTGTTTGTGTGCTCACCACGATGTGCCCGAAATTCCAGATGATGTTATTGTTATAACCATCAGGTATTTTATTCAGTTCTTCGATGGTTAAGCCATCAATTAACCGGATAAAGGCCTTGCGTGAGTTTATTATAAAATCAAATACTTCGTTCATCTCGTTTTCTATCTTAATTAGTGTTTTCGCTTTGGTCTTTATTCTTTAAGCTTTCATCCTCACTTAGCACTTCGTTAAAGGTGATCTTGTTAAAAAACGGATCGTTTACGGTTACAGCCCAGGTTCCGTAAAAAGTTTTCTCTAAACCTGGTCTGTTGTATTTGTATTTTTTATCAATAAGTTCCTTATGAAACTCCTTTAAACCTGTACAATCAATATGAACATGTGCACCGGGAGAACAATCTCCGTGGTGTTCGCTTAAATGCAGTTCGATACCATTTAACGAAACCTGCATGTAAACCGGGGTATTTTTTTCAAAAGTATGCTCCCAGTCTATTTTAAAGCCCAGCCAGTTTACATAAAACTCGACTGCTTTATCGTAATCGAATATTCTTAAAATCGGTCGTACATTATTACATTTCATATTCCGTTTTTTAACCGCAAAGGGCGTTAGCTTTAGTCTTTAGTCTTTAGTCTTTAGTCTTTTAGCTTTGCGCTTACATCGTGAAAATCTTTTCTCCTTTTTCCAGGAACTCATTTTCTACCAGTTCTTCTCCAGGTTCGAAAGCCTCAAATTCTTTAAGTTTTTCGTGGAAACCGGCGCTATCTTTAATGATTGCTACACGTGCAGAACGTACAAACTCAATTAATTCGTAAGGTTCTAAGGCTTTTACCAAAGCATCGGTTTCTTCGCGGTGACCGGTTACTGCAAAAACGGTATAATCTTTACGGATTACTACTGCACTTGCACCATATTGACGTAATAAACGCTCTACGGTTACCTTTTCGGCAATTTCATCTGTAGAAACTTTATAAAGTGCCAGTTCCTGCCAGATAATTTCGTCGTTGGTGTTGAAATAAACTTTTAATACCTCAATCTGCTTTTCAATCTGACGGGCAAGTTTCCTTACCACTTCGTAACCTTCCTGGATTACGATATTGAAACGGTGAATTCCATCAATTTCTGATGGCGAGGTATTCAAACTTTCGATGTTGATTTTTCTTTTAGAGAAAATAATCGCAATCCTGTTTAATAAACCGATGCGGTTTTCGGCATAAACCGTGATGGTGTATTCCTGCTTTCCGTCGAAATCGGCTTTTGTTGTTTTATGTTCTAATGTATTTTCAGTACTCATGATAATTTCTTGTGGCAATTATTTATTTAAATTGACTTTCTATCGCTTTAAGATTGCTTCGTGCCTCGCAATGACGGCCCAGGCTAGACTGTGGGTTTTTAACCTTTAACCTTTAACCTTCTACCTTTACACCCTCAACCTTACTTCAACCTGATTTCGCTTACACTCATTCCCTGTGGAACCATTGGAAAAACGTTGTTTTCTCTTCCAACCATTACCTCTAATAAATAAGAGCCTTCGTGGTTGATCATGGTTTCCAGAGCCTGCCTTAAATTTGCACGCTCGTCAACTTTACTTGCCTCGATGTAGTAAGATTTGGCTAAAGCCACAAAATCAGGACTGGTGATGTTTACAAAAGAATAGCGTTTATCATGGAATAACTGTTGCCATTGACGAACCATACCTAAGAAACGGTTGTTCAGGATCAGGATTTTTACTGCTGCACCAAATTGCATAATGGTACCTAATTCCTGTGGTGTCATCTGGAAACCACCATCGCCGATAATGGCAATAACCGTTTTATCCGGTGCACCATATTTTGCGCCAATAGCAGCTGGTAAGCCGAAACCCATGGTACCTAATCCACCAGAAGTAATGTTGCTACGGGTATTGTTAAAATTGGCGTAACGGCAGGCTACCATCTGGTGCTGGCCAACATCGGTAACAATTACAGCATCGCCACCACATATTTCGTTAATGTTACGCAGTACTTCGCCCATAGTCATTTCATCGCCTGTTGGGTAAAGCTCCGGTGTTATCACTTGGTCAATTTCCTGCTGGTTATATTCTTTAAATTTTGCTAACCAATCTTCATGTTTATTCTCGTTAACTAGGTTGGTTAACAGGGGTAGGGTTTCTTTACAATCGCCCCAAACACCAACTTCTGCTTTAACGTTTTTATCAATTTCGGCAGGATCGATATCAAGGTGTACTACCCTGGCCTGTTTGGCATATTTATCTAAACGGCCGGTTACGCGGTCATCAAAACGCATACCGATGGCTATAATTACATCAGCCTCGTTAGTTAATACATTCGGACCATAATTACCGTGCATACCTAACATACCTACATTTAAAGGGTGTGAAGTTGGGATAGCGCTTTCGCCCATGATTGTCCAGGCGGCCGGAATTCCTGTTTTTTCGATAAAAGCTTTGAATTCTTGTTCCGCTTTACCCAATATTACGCCTTGTCCAAATAGAATGAAAGGCTTTTTGGCCGAATTGATCAACTCAGCTGCCTGTTCAATGTATTCAATCCTTATTTTTGGTTTCGGGCGGTAACTGCGGATATGGTTACATTTTACATATTCAGGAAATTCCTCTAGCTGTAACTGGGCATTTTTGGTAATGTCGATTAAAACCGGTCCTGGTCTTCCGCTTTTAGCGATATAAAAAGCTTTAGCCAATACTTCCTGGATTTCTTTAGCATCGGTAACCTGATAATTCCATTTGGTTACCGGAGTAGTAATGTTGATTACATCCGTTTCCTGAAATGCATCAGTACCCAATAAGTGTGCAAAAACCTGTCCGGTGATACAAACCAATGGCGTGCTATCAATCTGTGCATCTGCTAAACCGGTAACCAGGTTGGTTGCGCCTGGTCCGCTGGTTGCGAATACAATACCTACCTCGCCGCTGGCCCTTGCGAAACCTTGAGCTGCATGGATACCACCTTGTTCATGGCGCACCAAAATATGTTCTAATTTATCGGCATAATCATAAAGGGCATCATAAATAGGCATGATTGCGCCACCCGGATAACCGAAAATAGTGGTAACACCTTCTTCAATTAATCCATTCAACAAAACCTGCGAGCCTGTTCCTTTAAAGGTTTTTGAGGTTTCTGCTTTGGCCTCGGTTTGTTGTATTGTTTCTTGTGCAGTTTCCATAGTTATGTTTTTGCGGTTCTATTATTCTTTAATTTTAAACCCTATTCTTTCTCTGTCATTCCACTTTATCTGAGCAATTTTCTCGTCGATTAAGTTTTCCATTGCATCATAAAGCTCGTTTAGCTGAACATCGTGTTCGCCAATGCGCTCTTTAATTTCTGTTAACTGTTCGTTTATATTACTTTGTTTGAGCAATATTTTACGCACATCAACAAAAGCCCTCATAATGGCAATGTTCATGTTGATGGCTTTTTCGCTATTTACAACACCACTTAACATGGCTACCCCTTGCTCGGTAAAGGCATAAGGCAGCTTTCTGGTGCCGCCCCAACTTGAAGTCACAATTTGTGACTTCAAGTTGGGTTGATTTTTTATCACAATTTGTGATGTTGCACCTTGGTTAATCGCTTCTATTTGAAATTTTATACTTTCAAACTCTGCCGAAGTTAACTGAAACATAAAATCATCCGGAAAACGTTTGATATTACGCTTTACCGCCTGATTTAATACCCTTGTTTCCACTTCATAAAGTGATGCGAGATCAAAATCGAGCATTACTCTTTCTCCCCTGATTTCATAAATCCTGTTCTGAATACTTTTAATTATTTGCATAATCTGTTTTTTTAGTAATCAATTAATCCGGGGATGATTTTTTGATTTTAGTATTCGTCAGTTACGCAACCACTTGCCGCGTCTGAAACTGTTTTAGCATATTTATATAAAACACCTTTTGTTACTTTTAATGCTGGCTGAACATAGTTTTTTCTACGCTCAGCAATCACTTCGTCGCTTACCTGTAAACTGATGATGTTGTTTACAGCATCGATCAAAATCTTATCGTCATCTTCTACCAAGCCGATTAAGCCACCTTTGTATGATTCAGGTGTAATATGTCCAACTACGAAACCATGTGTACCACCAGAGAAACGGCCATCTGTAATTAAAGCCACCGACTTACCCAAACCTGCACCAATAATGGCTGAAGTTGGTTTCAGCATTTCCGGCATACCCGGAGCGCCCACCGGACCTGAATTTTTAATTACGATAACATCACCGGGTTGAACACGACCGCTTGAAATGCCGGCGATTAAATCATGCTCGCCATCGAATACACGTGCAGGACCTTCAAATTTCTCGCCTTCTTTACCGCTTATTTTTGCTACAGAACCTTTTTCGGCAAGGTTTCCGTAAAGAATCTGCAAGTGTCCGGTTGCTTTGATGGGTTCGCTTAATTTTTGAACAATTTTCTGATCGTAATCCATAATCGATTTCACATCAGCTAAGTTCTCGGCCATTGTTTTTCCGGTTACGGTTAAACAATCACCATGTAACAAACCTTCATTCAATAAATATTTTAATACTGCCGGTATACCACCATATTGGTGTAAATCCTGCATTAAATATTTTCCGCTAGGTTTAAAATCGGCAAGTACCGGTGTTACATCGCTCATTTTCTGGAAATCATCCTGCGTAATTTCTACACCGATGGCTTTACCCATAGCAATAAAGTGCAAAACAGCATTTGTACTGCCACCCAATACGATAATCGAACGGATTGCATTTTCAAATGCTTTTCTCGTCATGATGTCGGACGGTTTAATATCTTTCTCCAGTAAAACCTTAATGTATTTACCTGCATCTAAACATTCCTGTTTTTTCTCCGGGCTTATGGCTGGATTTGAAGAAGAATAAGGTAAACTCATTCCTAAAGCCTCAATAGCCGAGGCCATAGTGTTTGCTGTATACATACCACCGCATGCACCTGCACCAGGACAGGTATGTTTGATAATACCCTGATAATCTTCTTCTGAAAGGTTACCACAGATTTTTTGTCCTAATGCTTCAAAAGCCGAAACAATGTTCAATTCTTCACCTTTGTAATGGCCTGGGGCAATTGTACCACCATAAACCATAATAGAAGGGCGATCTAAACGAGCCATGGCCATAATGGCGCCTGGCATATTTTTATCGCAACCAGGGATAGAGATGATCCCATCATAATATTGACCGCCACAAATGGTTTCGATACTATCGGCAATTACATCACGGCTTACAAGCGAATAACGCATGCCATCTGTACCGTTACTCATTCCATCGCTTACACCAATGGTATTAAAAATCAAGCCGACTAAATCATTTTTCCAGACCCCAACTTTGACGTCTTTTGCAAGGTCGTTTAAGTGCATGTTGCAGGTGTTACCATCGTAGCCCATACTTGCAATGCCCACCTGTGCTTTAGCCATATCAGCATCGGTTAAACCGATTCCGTAAAGCATAGCCTGTGCAGCCGGTTGCGTTGGATCTTGTGTAAATGTTTTACTGTACTTGTTTAATTCGCTCATTGTTTAAAATGTATATTCTGGTTCTGTTAGTTGTAAATATTTTGAGGCAAAAAAAAACCGCCTCGTTTCGGAGGCGGTTTCGATATTGTATATTTTTATATTATACGCAACGATTTCCACCTCTCTTTTGAGAAATGACAATAATTAAGTTGCTAATAATGTTTGTGTTGATATTCATGTTGTTCAATGAAACACAAACATACTAACTTCCTGAAAAATGCAAAGAACTATTTTAAGTATTTCTCTATTTTTTTACGCCGATTACAATCCCTGTTGCCCAGACCTGTTTGGTAAGGTGTAAATCATCACGGGATTCTAGATCTTTGATCAACTTAATTGCTTTTTCCTGATGTCCGTCAGGCCAATTTTGTTGGGGTAACATATCATCAATTATATAAAAGCCACCATTGTTGAGCATGGCAATGGCTTCGTCTAAAAGCAAATATTTTCCATGCCAGGTATCTGCAAATATGTAATTGAATTTTTTGTCTTTATTCTTTTCAATCCACTCGGCTCCATCGGTATCAACCAGGGTTAAACGATTGTCGTTACCGAGAAAATCTTTCGCAATCCCTAAAAATTTAGGATCGTTATCTATCGATGTCAAGGTACTATCCTCATCCAAACCATCCAATATCCACGAAGTAGATAAACCTGTTCCGGTGCCAAACTCCAAAAATCTACCCGAAGGTTTAGATGCAGCAAGGGTTTTAAGCAAAGAGCAGGTTAGTACATCCGATGCCATATCAAATCCCGAAGCCTTAGTGGCAGCATTAATTTGCTGGTAGGCTTTAGGGTAATTTTGATTGATTTCTTCAGTCATTGGTTTGGTTTTAATTGTTGACTCTTTTAATCGCTTCTCTACTTCGGACTCCTGACTTACCGACTTCGGACTAAATAATCACCTCGTAATTCACTTTTTCGAGCACCAGGTTTTTGTAAGCCCGTTGTATAGTATAACCGATAGATTCTCTCCATAAAGAGCGGAAAACGATATCATCAATCGAAGCGATTCCTGCAATTTCAGTTGCCGTTCCACATAAGAATGCACTATCAGCCTTTCTTAAATCTTCTATGGTTAATTTTTTCTCAATGCACTCAATATCCAATACATTACAAAGTTCTTTAACGGTTGCACGCGTAATGCCCGGCAAAATGTTTCCTAGTGAAGGCGTATATAACTTACCATCTTTTTCGAGAAAGATATTTGCTCCTGATGCCTCTGCCACAAAACCATGCATATCCAAAAGCAAAGCCTCGTCGTAACCTTTAATATTTGCAGCCGTTGTAGCTAAAATTGAGTTTACATAATTTCCACTCAATTTGGCCTCCATCGGAGTTGATTTTGGGTTTGGTCTTTCGTAATCCGAAACCGTTAATTTTAATAATTTGTTGCCCGAATAGGCATCCCATTCCCAGGCGCAGATTAGAATTGAAACGCCACTGGGTTCATTCAGTTTCATGTTCGGGTGGCAAAATACCAAAGGACGGATATAAGCATCTTTCAGTTTGTTTAACTGCAACAGTTTATAGGTTGCCGCAATCAGTTCCTGCTTATCCCATGGAAAAGGAATGTTTGCCAACTGGCAAGAGCGCTCTAAACGGTCGAAATGGGCGGCAGCTTTGAAAATACGGTTGCCATTATGCGTTTTATAGGCTCTAATACCCTCGAACGCAGCATAGCCATAGTGTAACGACTGACCATAAAGATCAGTGCTGCTATTTACGGCCTTTTCAAACTTTCCGTCAAGATAAATAATCGTATTAGAATTATAGTACTTCATAATACTGTGTTTTGTTATTTAAAAAAAGCGTCCCGTTTGTACCGGGACGCTTTAAATATTAGTTTTTTAAAATCTATTTAAAAGCTGCCCATTTTCTTCCCTAGCAAAATGCTTAGGAGTAGAAGGTTGATTAAAATGACTGGTAACAACACAACATTGCCCACCACATTTGTAGTTAAAGCTGTTGGAAATACGTTGTTCTGAATCGTCATGATTATATCATTGTTTATAAAAACCAATTTAGTTTTTGGTTCATTAATATGCAAGAGAAATCAGAAAAAAGTTGAAACGGAATATAATTCTTGTTTTTGTTTGTTTGTCGGTATAATATTCTTAACGAAAGTTGGAATAGTTATTTAATGCCGACAGCTGTAGACCAAATATCAAAACGGTATACGGTATGTTTGTTATGCTTGCATTATAAATTTTTAAATATTCTGCCTAAAATGGACAAAAGTGCTCAGGAATTTGAAAATTCGGGAGATGTTTTGATATTAAAATGAGAAGTAATATGGAAGCTATGGCGTGCGAATAATTAACCTTTTTCGCTGTTAATTGAAAAGAGTTATGTAATTTGATATCAGAAATAGTTCTATGAAAATAACTTATATCATTTTAATTGTTTTAGCTACGCTATTTACCGCCTGTTCCTCGTCGGATCAAAATGGTCATATGAAAGCGGGCGACCAAATTTTTGTAACTTCCGATAGCATAAAGTTAGCAGTTAAAGTTGCCGGCAATGGTCCGGTTTGTATTTATTTGCATGGTGGCCCTGGCCAGGATTTTCTTTCCTTTGAGAAAATGGGAGGTGCAGGTCTGGAGAAATGTCTGACAATGGTATACCTCGATCAAAGGGGATCGGGGCATTCTCAAAATGCAAAAGATTATAGTTTAAATCGTGTTGTGCAGGATGTAGAAGAGTTGCGCTTAAAATTGGGCGTGAAGAAAATATATTTACTCAGCCATTCATTCGGAGGGGTATTGGCCATTAATTACGCACTTAAATACCCCGAACATTTATCTGGTATGATCATGGCCAATACCATAGCCCATTTCATGAATGCAAACCAGTTGCAGGAACAAATTGAATATGGATACCGGTTGCTGAAAAAGGACACTATTATAAACGAAACAGATTCTAAAACATTAATGAATGGGGCGGCACTGGTTAGAAAAAAGTTAAGTGCAGCGCATCTTGGATATAAATATATTGCCAATGATGTAAATACGATTATTAAAATGGATAGTATCGAAGATTCTTATAAGCGTACATCAGATTTCGGAATGACGCTTTTTATGCCATTAGTAGATAGTACAAAGGTTCAGCAATACCCTGAATATTTTAAAGATTATGCTTTGTTAACTGATCAAATTACAACTCCGGCTTTAATTATAACAGGGAAGGATGATCATGCTGTTGGACCGGATTATTATAAAAATTATAAGTTTATCAACCAGAAAGTGGTGCAGTTAGCAGGCTCGCACATGCTCTATTATGAAAACAATAAAGCATTTATTGCTGCAGTTTGCGGGTTTGTTAAGTAACAACTATAATTATAGCTTTTTTGTGTAATGTGCGTTTAGTGCACAATAGACCCTGAAATAAATTCAGGGTGACGATGCTGATTTTAATTTTTTGAAACTCTAAGTTAAACAAAAAAGCCTCCTGATTTTTAAATCGGGAGGCTTTGTAAATGAGTTAATCTTTTTTTTAAGCGATACCTTCTGCTAAAACTACAACTTTATTATGGATAGCTTCAACTACACCGCCTTTAATAAAAAAGCGTTGCTCATCGGCTTTGTTTGCTTTTATAATAACTTCTCCATCTTCTAAAGTAGAGATGATAGCGGCGTGGTCTTTTAAAATCTGAAAAGAACCTAAAGTACCAGGAACCGTAACCGCAGTTACTTCACCTTCGAAAACTTTTTTATCTGGAGTTAATATTTCTAAATTCATTCTTTTTTTAGTTTGGCGTAGAGCGTAGAGCGTGGAGCGTTTTAAACGCTTAGCACCTAACGCTTAGCGCGTTTCTTAGTTCGCTTCTGCTAATAATTTTTTACCTTTTTCGATCGCATCTTCAATGCTACCAACTAAGTTAAATGCAGCTTCAGGATACTCATCAACTTCACCATCCATGATCATGTTAAATCCTTTGATGGTGTCTTTAATATCAACCAATACGCCTTTTAAGCCTGTAAATTGCTCAGCTACGTGGAAAGGTTGAGATAAGAAACGTTGAACACGACGTGCTCTTGATACTACTAATTTATCTTCTTCAGATAATTCGTCCATACCTAAGATCGCGATGATATCCTGTAATTCTTTATAACGTTGTAAAGTTTCTTTAACGCGTTGTGCAGTGTTGTAGTGCTCATCACCTAAAACGGCAGGAGAAAGGATACGTGAAGTAGAATCCAATGGATCTACCGCAGGGTAAATACCTAACTCGGCAATTTTACGCGAAAGTACTGTAGTAGCATCTAAGTGGGCAAAAGTTGTTGCCGGAGCCGGGTCAGTTAAATCATCCGCAGGTACATATACCGCTTGTACTGATGTAATTGAACCACGTTTTGTTGAAGTAATACGCTCCTGCATTAAACCCATCTCAGTTGCCAATGTTGGCTGGTAACCTACTGCAGATGGCATACGACCTAATAGGGCCGATACCTCAGAACCTGCCTGAGTAAAACGGAAAATGTTATCAACGAAGAAAAGGATATCTTTTCCAGCGCCTTCGCCATCACCATCACGGAAATATTCGGCAACGGTTAATCCTGATAATGCTACACGTGCACGTGCACCAGGAGGCTCGTTCATCTGACCGAAAACTAATGTTGCTTTTGATTCTTTTAATTTTTCGGTATCAACAGCATTCAGATCCCATCCACCTTTTTCCATTGAGTGTAAGAATTCGTCGCCATAGTTGATTACACCTGACTCGATAAACTCACGAAGTAAATCGTTACCTTCACGGGTACGCTCACCAACACCTGCGAATACTGATAAACCAGCATAAGCTTTAGCGATGTTGTTTACCAACTCCATAATTAATACCGTTTTACCTACACCAGCACCACCGAACAAACCGATTTTACCACCTTTAGCATAAGGCTCTAATAAATCGATTACTTTGATACCTGTAAATAGCACCTCAGTTTCGGTAGATAAATCTTCAAACTTAGGAGGAGTTGCGTGGATAGGACGACCATCTGTTTTATCAACTGTGTTGATACCATCAATCGCTTCTCCAACTACATTAAATAAACGACCTTTAATCTGGTCGCCAACTGGCATTTTAATCGCAGCGCCAGTATCAACTACTTTCATACCACGAACCAAACCATCTGTAGAGTCCATCGAAATTGCACGTACACGGTCTTCACCTAAGTGCTGTTGAACTTCTAAAACAATTTTCTGTCCATTTTCTTTCGTTATCTCTAACGCATCAAAAATTTTAGGTAGATGGGCATCATCAGCAAAGCTAACGTCAACCACTGGGCCGATAATTTGTGCTATTTTTCCTAAGTTAGGCATATCTGTTGTGAGTAAATTTATTACAGTCAATGAATTAAAGCTGTTTATAGGGGCTCCAATTCGGTTGGCAAAGTTAAGTTATTCTTACTGAATTTTAAATATATATTAGAAAATTTTTTAACATCCTAAATGTTGTTAACTTTTAAGGAAAAAACTGCTCGAAAAACTATTGTTTTTATAGCAATTCAATCGTTATAAAAACCTTAAAAAGTATATCCCAATCCAATTCCGATAGTCAACTGGGTTTCGTCTCCCGTTAAAAGGAGGGCGCCTGTTCTGTACATAAAACCGCCTGTAGGTTTTTGATGCCTGAAACCAGCCCTTAAAATTACCGGGGTGTTAACTGCTTTGTTATCGAAATTATATTGATATCCATTAATGGTAAGCAATTGTCCCGAAAAGCCATTCAATGGTTTTAATATGGTTAAACCAATACCGGCTTCAAAGAAATTCTGTGATGTTCTGCTTTTGCTTAAAAGTAGATTTATTTCCAGTGGAAAAATCAAAACATTTTCGATGGTTGAAAAACCCGCTCTTGGTACAATTTTTACTTGGTTACTTAATTGGAATATCCTGTCGTAATTGATCGAATATACCCCGCCATTTCCAAGCAGCTCTGCGTAAATGCTGTTTTTTTTAATGGGCGGTTTGTTTAAGGTTGAATCCTGGGCAATGGCTTTAAAGCTAAATAGAAATAATAGAGCAGTTAAAATAGGTTTCATCGTTATATTTGGTTCTTGAATTGATCAGTCTGAAAACTTCGTCACAAACCTATTACAATTAATCGTAAGTGGCAAATAACATTTTAATATAAGGGATGAAAAAAATACTTGTTACGGGCAGTAATGGCCTTTTAGGACAGAAAATAACAGAAAAAGTACTGGCCGAAGGGCGGGTAAACTTGGTGGCCACATCAAAAGGGGGAAACCGTTATCCTGTTAAAGAAGGATATGTGTATGCCGAAATGGACATACTCGATCCCAGTCAGGTAAGCGAAGTTATCGAAAAATATCGTCCTGATGCAATTATCCATACGGCGGCAATGACCAACGTAGATACCTGCGAAGCAAATAAAGAACTTTGCCATCAATTAAATGTAAATGCTGTTAACACCCTGTTATCGGTATGCGAAGAAAAAAACATACAGTTGATCCATTTGAGCACCGATTTTGTTTTTGATGGGGCAGATGGGCCTTATAAAGAAGAAGATGCTGTTAATCCGGTAAGTTATTATGGCGAATCGAAGGTGCTGGCAGAAGAGCTGATCAAAAACTCAAAAGCAAACTGGACCATTTTAAGAACGATACTGGTTTATGGAATTAGCAATGACATGAGCCGTAGCAATATTGTACTGTGGGCTAAAGGCGCATTGGAGAAAGCTTCGCCCATAAATGTAGTTAACGATCAGTGGCGTATGCCTACCCTGGCCGAAGACCTTGCTGAAGCATGTTTGTTAGCTGTTGAAAAAAATGCTAATGGAATTTATCACATATCAGGCAAAGATTACATGAGCATTGCAGATTTAGTACGGAAAGTTGCCGATTATTGGAAACTCGATCATTCATTTATAAACGAGGTCAGTTCGGCAAGTTTAAACCAGACAGCCAAGCGACCTGTAAAAACGGGATTTGTGCTGGATAAGGCAATTAAAGATTTAGGTTACAATCCGCATTCTTTTGGAGAAGGATTGGTAATTTTGGAACAACAGATGAAACGTTAGTCCTGAGTCGACAGTCTTAAGTCTGTAGTCTCAAAACAATTAAGCAATAAAAACATTTAACAATATATTTATTATTTACTAAAACATACACAATGGCATTACAAACAGGCGATACCGCCCCTGATTTTAAATTATACAGTTCTGAATTAACAGAAGTTTCCCTTTCCGGTTTCAAAGGCAAAAAAGTAATCATCCACTTTTTCCCGATGGCTTTTACCGGAACATGTACGGAGCAGTTATGTAACATGCGTGATAATTTTAGTTATTACGAAGGCATAAATGCACAGGTTATCGGCATCTCTGTAGATTCTCCGTTCTCATTAGGCAAATTTAAAGAAGTACAAAGTTATCAGTTCCCGTTATTATCTGATTTTAACAAAGAGGTATCTACAGCTTATGGCGCATTTTACGACGAATTTGCTTTCGGATTGAGAGGCGTTTCTAAACGGGCAGCTTTTGTAGTCGATGAAGAAGGAAAAATTGCTTATGCCGAAGTTTTGGAAAACGCAAAGGATTTGCCTGATTTCAAAGCAATTAATGATGCATTAAGCAAATAAAGCATTATCTGCAAAGAATTATTTTAAGATTTTTTTAAAATTTAATTGGAAATTAAAATATCAAGTTATACCTTTGCAGTCCGTTAACGATACGGAAACGCATTTGTAGCTCAATTGGATAGAGCATCTCACTACGGATGAGAAGGTTTGGGGTTCGAATCCCTACAAGTGCACTTAAAGGGAGAATTGTAAAATTCTCCCTTTTTTTGTTTAAGTATGTTGTTTAAGTGTCTTACTATCAGTCGTTTGATAGTTCTTCTCCTCAATAGTTTTTGTTAGCTGGATATTATCTTTAAAGATATTTAGTAAGACTAAAGCTGAATATTTCGCTCAAAATATACAATGTTATTATCGTAAATGCCCTGATAAGGATTTCCGCATGGACGGAAGCCGTTGTTCAAAAGAAAACGCTGACTGCTGGGGGTAGCGGTAGTGGAAAACAGGATACCTCCGTGATGGGTAATTTTTTGAAGCAACATCGTTTTTAAGGTACTACTAATTCCCTTTTGACGGAAAGAGGCAAGTGTATACGAATAACCAATTTCGAGGAAAGGTTTATTAATTCCGATTCTAACACCTGCTTTTTTACGTACATCTTTCAAATAAGAAATGCCAGGCTTTTTTATCGCTGAAATGCCCACCAGCTTTTTGTTCTGATAACAGAAGCCAAGTAGTTCGGCGCTGAGGATTTTTAATGGCAGATCAACCGGAGATACCTTATTTCCCTTACGGAGCAGCAGATAAAAATAATGCAATTCGGTTATAGAGCAATCTGCAGGCCTTTTGATTTCAAAATAACAGTTATCTAAAAAATTGGAGCCAAAAAAGCACTCCTGGTAAGTTGCCAGGCCAGTTGATGTGTGCTGGTTCATAGGATTCAGGGATTGATTTACTTAGTAACTAAGAGCGAGGTTTTATTTCTTTTTCCCCCTTAATGTATTGCTAAGCGTTGCCGACAGGGATAACATGTTGCAAACCTTTTCGCTCCAGTCGATCAGCGCATCCTCCGGAGAAGTTCCTAGCCCTGAAATGTCATGCTCCTCCTCAAAAGAGAGTACAGCGTAATAACAATCACCGTCTTGGTAAATTGCGGGCTTAAACTGCATTACAAATGTTGGCAACCTGTACCGGTCATAATCAAAATCCACCAGTCTGCCCGGAATTGTTCTTACCTGCTGTTTCATAAGCTATTATTTTGATAAAATAACTGGTCTGCCAAACCTGGCAAACAAACGTATTCCTAAATTAACAGCTTTATGTTTCTTTAAAGTTAATGGTTTATTGTCTGTTTGTTAAGGAAAAGCTGGTCAATGTAACGAAGCAGATGAAACCAGCAGGATGCTCTGCTTTAAAAGCTAATGTTATGCGTATTTTTTATTTCTGCCATTACAAAAGTACTGTGTACTTCCTATACTTTCTACCGAACCCAGTTTATTAAAAACAAAATCCTGGTAATGTTTCATGTCTTTTGCATATACTTTCAGGATGAAGTCGTAATCTCCCGAAATATGATAACATTCAACAACTTCATCAATATTAAGGATATCTTCTACAAAGCGGTGACCAATTTTTTTGTCGTGCTGTTTGAGTTTAATGTTGCAAAAAAAACTGTTCTCCAGTTAAAAATTGCCAATCCCTCTTCCGATTTTTTTCTTCAAACCGTATTAAATGATAAACGCTTTGAACCTTTTAAAATCTGCTACAACTTTTGAAGTTTCAGACAAGAATAATAATCAGCCACAGAATATAACATTGCGGTCTTCAGGTAAATCTTTAGATAGTGGAGACTTTAGAGGAAATTTTTCTCTTTCAAATGATGATGATGATGATGAATCGGGCTTCTGTTGCCCTTGTTGTTTACCTCGCTGATTAAAATTTACTGGATCATCACAAACTAATTGCATAAACATGATTCATTAGCCTTTAATATCGATGAATTTTCAGCGGGCTGGCGACTCAAAACATGGCAACTTGTTTGGCGCAGTAATCTTTTATTTTACGAATATTCTGAAAAATATAAATATTGCACAAGATTCTTTGCAGAATAAGATAAATGTCATCAAAATACCGCTTTTTTAAATAAATTCTCAATTATAAATGGCTTCTAAATTAATAATTATATATTTGCAGCCTTGAAAGTAAACAATGTCTAATCCTATTAATCAGTGATTTGAATATTACTTTTAACAGAGCCATAGGAATAAGGCTTTTTTAATTTTGAAGACAACCTAAACGACTTGAATGCTTAATTTAGTTCTCTTTGGCCCTCCAGGGGCGGGTAAAGGCACCCAATCTGAAAAACTGATTTCAAAATATCAGTTGGTACACGTTTCAACAGGCGATCTTTTTAGAGCACACGTTAAAGGAGAAACCGAATTAGGAAAAAAAGTTAGTCAATTGTTAGCTGATGGAGAATTGGTACCTGATGCGATTACAATTGCAATGCTTGAAGAAGAGGTGGATAAAAATCCTGATGCAAAAGGATTTGTGTTTGATGGATTTCCGCGTACCGTTCCGCAAGCAATTGAGCTTGATTTGTTTCTAGAGCGTAAAGGCAGTAAAATTGCTGGTGTAATTGCTTTAGATGTAGATCAGGATGAATTAACCAAACGTATTGCTGAGCGCCATAAAATTAGTGGCCGTCCGGATGACGACGCTGAAAAATTGAAAAAACGTATTTCGGAATACTTTGACAAAACCATCCATGTATTGCCTTATTATGAGGAGCAGGGTAAATTAAACAAGGTAAACGGAATTGGTGAAATTGAAACCGTATATAACGATCTTTGTGCGGTAATCGATCAGTATCACTATTAGTATCGAGCCGGACTAGTATCTTGGTATCAAGTAGAAAGTATCAAGTAGAAAAAGTCAGCTAGAAAGCATTTAGAAAAATAAAGAAGGTTGTATTAATTTATGGCCTGATATTTCAAAAAAACATACAAAGAGTTATAATGTTAAAACGTTATAACTCTTTAATTTTAACGAAAGTGTTACCGCAACATTTCAACGTTAAAGCATTAAACATTTCAATAATAATAATATGTCGCAGGGTTCAAATTTCGTAGATTATGTAAAAATCTGTTGCCGTTCTGGTAAGGGTGGAGCAGGTTCGGCACATTTGCATCGTGATATTTTAACATCAATGGGTGGACCTGATGGTGGTGACGGCGGTCGCGGTGGCCACATTATCGTTAAAGGAAGTATCCATATCTGGACATTATTACACCTTAAATACCGCAAGCACATTATTGCAGAGGATGGTGGCGCAGGTGGCAGTTCGCATAAATTTGGTAAACAGGGTAAGGATGAAATTCTGGAAGTTCCTCTGGGCACCATTGCCAAAGATGCCGAAACAGGAGAAGTTCTTTTCGAAATTACCAAAGATGGCGAAACCAAAATTTTAACAGCCGGTGGCCGTGGTGGTTTAGGTAACGCACACTTTAAAAACGCGGTACAGCAAACGCCACGTTATGCACAGCCTGGCGAACAGGGACAGGAAGTTTGGAATATTTTAGAATTAAAAGTGCTGGCCGATGTTGGTTTGGTTGGTTTCCCAAATGCGGGTAAATCTACTTTGCTGTCGGTCGTATCTGCAGCTAAACCAGAAATTGCTGATTATCCGTTTACCACTATCGTTCCCAACCTGGGCATTGTAAGCTACCGCGGAGGCAAATCCTTTGTAATGGCAGATATTCCGGGGATTATCGAAGGGGCATCGAAAGGTAAAGGTTTAGGTTACCGTTTCCTTCGCCACATCGAACGTAATTCGGTACTGTTATTAATGGTTCCGGCCGATACCAGCAGAAGTATTAAGGAAGAATACGAAATCCTTAAAAGCGAACTCGAATCGTATAATCCCGAGTTGATGCAGAAACCACATGTTTTAGCCATTACCAAATCGGATATGCTCGATGATGAACTGATGGAGGAAATGAAACAGGATCTTCCAAAAATCCCATCGATATTTATCTCATCAGTAGCAGAAAAGAATATTCTGGAACTGAAAGATATGCTTTGGAAAGCAATTGAAGGATAATTTTTTTGGGTTACGGTGAAATGCTCAATTGCTTGATTGTTAAATTGTTAGCTGTAAACTGCCTATTGAAAACTGTTATTAATGTTTAATTGTATAAATCCGTTTACTATACAATTAACCGATTCAAACAGTTAACCGATCAACCTAAAAACAGTTAACCTCTGTAACGGTCAACAATTAAACCGATCCATTCTTTAAATAATAGTTCCCATACACCCAATGCAGAAGCGCTGGGGATTATGAAGTCATTTAGGTCAAATTCAGTACTGCCGCGGAAATCAGTGGGATAATATTCGATTTTGCGTGTGGCCTGTTTATCAAAAACCAGTTTCGCCCTCGGGATATGCCAGGCACTGGTAATCACCAGAACTTTAGCCTTTGGATTCTTTTGATCAATCAGTGCCAAACTATATCTGGCATTTTCGATGGTGTTTCTGCTTTGGTTTTCAATCAGTATTGCCGAATCCGGAATGCCTGTTAACTTTAAATATTTTACAGCTAAATCGGCTTCTTTAATTTCTTTGTTGATGAGGTTGGCACTTCCGCTGCTCAGCAGGATCTGTTTAATCTGTCCTTTTCTATAAAGTGAAATGGTTTGAAATAAACGATCGCTTGCCCCGGTAAAAGCAATTTCATTATTGCGTTTATTTAAACCCGAAAAACCGCCAAGTACAATGCCAACATCGTATTGCTGTGTTTTAGGATAGCCTGCTTCATAAGTGTTTAATATTTTACCGGCAATAAAATCATTCGAAAAGAAGAAAAAAACAATTAGACTTAATAGTAAATATTGTTTCTTCCTTTTTGGGCGTTTGGCTGCCAGGGCTAAAATTAAAAGCACACCAATCCATACAATGGGCTTGATCAGGAACAATAAAATTTTGGAGAGGATAAAAAACATGTAAAATTATTATCCTGTAAAGCTAAGAAATTACCCAGGCAAACCCGTCATTCGGGTGGACTGTAACGAAGTGGAGAATCTATTTAGATAATCTCTCCACTCCGCAATGCTTTAAGTCGAGATGACGGCCGTTTTGTGTTTGATGGTCAACTTATTAGGCTATATAATAAACTAAGGTGACATCGTATGGCTGAGGTGCTCATAAAAAAAGAATATGCTGTTTTAATTTACCACCTAAGCCCCTTGAGAACATTTAAGCTAAATGGTAAATGTGCTAAGTACAAGGCTTTCACCATATAAGAAATATAAGAACACATAATCTTATATGGCCCTTAAATGTCTCATATGGTGAAAAAATAGTATTGATGATAAAGTAAATCTAAAGATATCCTTTCTGTTTCGGAGGGCATTATCCCTGTCCTTCCTGCACCTGGCCGTTTTCATGTGCATGTTCTAAAATGTCTTTCACATCCGATTTACGTTTTTTGTTAACGGTATGCTTAAAATGAGGTATTTCATGTTCCACAATATCTTCTTCAATGGCTTCTACACCAAAAACTTTCTCTTTTAAAATATTGTATTTATCCTGAAAACCATAACGTAAATTTCTGGCGCCCCCTGCAATTTTTCCGCGGGTACCTGCACCACTATCGGGTGCAAATAAAATACTGATTATTGCACCTGCAGCTAAACCTGCCACTAGGGCAAGCGCTATTTTTGCACTGTTATCTGTTTCGTGCTTTAAATATTTTTCGATTAACTTTCTGTATTTCATAACGTAGCATTTTTAAAAGGAACAAATGCTATCATATAATGTTTCGTAAAATCTCAACAAAGCATAAAATTTGGTAAGTTTAATATTTTAAATATCCAATAAATGGTAAAAGCAACAATAAATAAAGAGCACTACGCATGTGCGGTAAGCAATGGTTCTCACGATATCATTGCAGATGAACCGATAGAGTTAGGTGGAACACATAAAGGTTTTGCCCCTAAGGGATTATTAATGGCCTCGTTGGCATCATGTGTAGCCATTACTTTAAGGATGTATGTTGATAGAAAGGAATGGCCGGTTGATAAAATAGAAGTAGTGGTCAATACCGATATCGAAAATGGCGAAATGGTGTTTTTTGAAGAGATTACCTGTACCGGGCAACTAACTGAAGAACAAAAAAGCAGACTGGAAGATATCGCAGGTAAATGTCCGGTAAGTAAAATCCTGACGGTTGGTCACGAAGTGAGATCGAAAGTACTTTAAGGTGAATGGTGTAAAACTCACCTATCCAATCCTGAAAAAGCTTTAATATCTTTGTAAACTGCAGTATTTACTGTAGAAAATAATAATTTATGCCTACCGAAATAAAATGCCCCAACTGTGCCCATGTTTTTCCGATGGAAGAAGCCATGGCCGAAGATTATAAAAAGGAACTGCGTGAGAAGATGTTGTCTTTTACAAAGCAGCGCGATAAAGAATACCAGGATAAAGTTGCGGCTTTAGATGCTGAAAAAGTGCAGCAACAAAAAGCTTTTGAGGTTCAGCTGGCGGAAGAGAAAACCAAACTTAAAGATAACCTGGAAGAAAACCTGCGCAAAAGCATTGCGGCAGATTTTGAAACCAAGCTGCAGATGCTGGAAGGCAATGCAAAAGATAATGCCGAAAAACTGAGGTTGGCCCGCGAGAAAGAACTCGAGTTTTTACGTCGTGAAGAAAGCCTGAAAGTTAAAGAGGAAGAGATGGAGCTTGCTTTTCAGCGTAAAATGCAGGAGCAGCGCAACGAACTGGTAGAGCAGATCCGTAAGCAGGAAGCCGAAAAAAACAGCATCAGGGATACCGAACATCAGTTGCGTTTAAAGGAACTGGAAAAACAGCTTGATGACCAGAAAAAACTTGCCGAAGAAATGAAACGTAAAGCCGAGCAGGGCAGTATGCAGTTACAGGGCGAGGTGCAGGAACTGATCCTGGAGGAACTGCTCCGTAGTAATTTTCCTTTCGATTTAATTGAAGAGGTGGGCAAAGGCGTACGGGGGGCCGATTGTGTGCAGGTGGTGCGTAACCAGTTTGGGCAGGAATGTGGCAAAATTATATATGAAAGTAAACGTACCAAAGATTTTGGTGGCGACTGGATCGAGAAACTGAAAAAAGATATGCGGAGCATGGGTGTTGATGTAGCCGTAATTGTGAGTCAGTGTTACCCTAAAGGTATGGATTGTTTCGGTCAGCGCGATGGTGTTTGGATCTGTTCTTTCGAAGAGGTAAATGCGGTGGCTTATGTGCTTCGTGATGGGATTTTGCGTTTATCGAGTGCAATGAAATCGCAGGAGAACCGGGGCGATAAAATGCACATGCTCTACGATTATTTAACCGGAGCAGAATTTTCGGAACAATGGAAAGCCATCAGGGAAGGTTTTATGAGCATGAAATTATCCATCCAGCGCGAGCGTGATGCCATGGAGCGTTTATGGAAAGCCCGCGAAAAGCAGTTGGAAAAAGTACTGTTAAATGCTACGCACATCCGCGGTTCGATAGAGGGTATTGCCGGTAGCGACAGTATTCAGCTGAGTTTAACGGATGAAGATGACGAAGCGTTGCTTTTGGAGTAGTATCGTCGATTTAGATCTCGCAGGTTTTCGAAAACCTGCGAGGTCTGGACAATAATTTTTGCCTTCTATAGTCCTCGTTTGTAACGAGGATTACCGAACGTTGCATTTGAATGCATATAGAAAATAGAAATGCATTAAGCGATACAATCGCTTATCTCATATATCCTCGTTACAAACGAGGACAATGATATAAGGTAGACTTCGCAGGTTTTTAAAACCTGCGAGGTTTGGACAATAATTTTTGCCTTCTATAGTCCTCGTTTGTAACGATGATTACCGAACGTTGCATTTGAATGCATATAGAAAATAGAAATGCATTAAGCGATACAATCGCTTATCTCATCTATCTTCGTTACAAACGAGGACAATGATATAAGGTAGACCTCGCAGGTTTTTTGAAACTTCGAAGTCTGGAAAATGATGTGTTGAGGCATATTTTGGATGTTGTTTGATATAAATTCAGTCTTTTTTGATATGATTTGTATGTAATTAGATACGTTTAAAGTCTTCATTGATATGATTTGTATGTAATTAGATACGTTTTGAGTGTTGCTTGATATAAATTCAATCTTCTTTGATTTGTAATTAATTAAATGCCTTTTTTAATATTAGAATGCAAAACCTGCAAGTTCTAAATTGATATAAATTAGTAATAAAAATAAATAAATGATAAAATGAATAAGAAATCTAACCAATCTTTTAACCGCTCTAAAATCCTTACTTTAATATGCACATTGCTTTTTTTTGGGAATGTTTTCGGGAACGTTCCCGAAAAAAATTTGAAGTCGCCGGATGGCAATCTGGTGGCCACTTTTGCTTTGGCTGAAGGGGGAGCACCTACCTATAGTTTAAAGTACAAAGGAAAAGATGTTATTAAAACCAGTAAGCTGGGGCTTGAACTTAAAGAAGGTAAATCGTTACTGGATGGTTTCGATATTACCGATACCAAAACCAGCACTTTTAACGAGACCTGGAAACCGGTTTGGGGCGAGGTAAAAGAAATTGTAAACCACTATAACGAACTGGCCGTAACCTTAACACAAAAAGAAACCAGCCGTTACATTATTGTGCGTTTGCGTTTATTTAATGATGGGTTAGGCTTCAGATATGAATTCCCCGAACAGAAAAATTTAGACTATTTTGTAATTAAAGAGGAAAGAACACAGTTTGCACTGGCTGGCGATCATAAGGCATTCTGGCTTCCGGGCGATTACGATACACAGGAGTACAGCACGGTAACTTCAAATTTATCAGAGGTTAGGGGTAAAATGAAAGCTGCGGTAACGCCAAATGCCTCGCAAACTACTTTTTCTCCAACAGGTTTACAAACACCTTTGATGATGAAGAGTAAAGATGGTTTATATATTAATATCCACGAAGCCGCTTTGATCAATTATTCTTTGATGTCGTTAAATCTCGATGATAAGAATATGGTTTTAGAATCGTGGTTAACACCCGATGCCGTAGGCGATAAAGGTTATATGCAGGCACCTTGTTTATCTCCGTGGCGTACCATTATTGTGAGTGATAAAGCAGCCGATATTTTAACCTCGAAACTTACCTACAACCTTAACGAACCAACAAAATTTAAGGATGTATCGTGGATAAAACCAACCAAATATGTGGGTGTTTGGTGGGAAATGATCACCGGAAAAAGTACCTGGGCTTACAACGATTTAACCAGTGTACAATTGGGTGTAACCGATTATGCCAAAACTAAACCTAATGGAAAACATGCTGCGAATACGGCCCATGTAAAAGAATATATTGATTTTGCTGCTAAAAACGGACTCGATGCGGTT
The DNA here is from genome assembly GCF_003315595.1 of Pedobacter miscanthi. Taxonomy (GTDB): domain Bacteria; phylum Bacteroidota; class Bacteroidia; order Sphingobacteriales; family Sphingobacteriaceae; genus Pedobacter; species Pedobacter miscanthi. The sequence goes on from NZ_QNQU01000022.1 coordinate 54,904, forward strand.
TTGGTAGAAGGCTGGAACGAAGGTTGGGAAGATTGGTTTGGTAAAACGAAAGATTATGTTTTTGATTTTGTAACACCATACCCTGATTTTGACGTGAAAGAACTGCACCGTTACGCAGCAAGTAAAGGCATTAAAATGATTATGCACCATGAAACTTCATCTTCGGTACGCAACTATGAGCGCCATTTAGATACGGCTTATAAATTTATGAAAGCCAATGGTTACGATGCGGTGAAAAGCGGTTATGTGGGCAATATGATTCCAAGGGGCGAGCACCATTACGGTCAGTGGTTAAACAACCATTACCTGTATGCCATTCAAAAAGCAGCTGAATATAAAATTATGGTAAATGCGCATGAAGCTGTTCGCCCTACTGGTTTGGCACGTACTTATCCGAACCTGATCGGAAACGAATCGGCCAGGGGAACGGAATATGAAGCCTTTGGTGGTAACAATGCCGATCATACCACCATTTTACCATTTACACGTTTAATCGGCGGACCAATGGATTATACTCCCGGTATCTTCGAAACCAAAGTAAGCGCTTATAATCCCGAAAATACTTCTTTTGTTCACAGTACACTGGCCCGTCAGCTGGCGCTTTATGTTACCATGTATAGTCCGCTGCAAATGGCTGCCGATTTACCCGAAACTTATAACAAATACATGGACGCTTTCCAGTTTATTAAGGATGTGGCGGTAGATTGGGACGATACCAAAGTTTTAGAGGCAGAACCTGGTGATTACATCACTTTTGCACGTAAAGCTAAAGGAAAAAACAACTGGTTTGTTGGCCGTACCAATGATGAGGAAGCACGCACTTCTAAAATAGATTTCAGTTTCCTCGATCCGGGTAAAAAATATACCGCAACCATTTATGCTGATTCAAAGGATGCTCATTATGAAACCAATCCGAAAGCTTATACCATCCGTAAAATGGAAGTAACCAATAAAACGAAATTAACGCAATATTGTGCACCGGGTGGGGGATATGCGATAAGCATTATGGCAAAATAAATCTCGTGGCGTCAGTTGTTTCCAACTTCTCTACTCGTAGCGTCCCGCTACGACTTTTTCATTGTTTTTTTGCCACAGATGGACACAGATAAACACGGATAATATATCTCTATCTGTGTTTATCCTTTTTATCTGTGGTTAAATGATTTTGTGGCTCATCTATTTTATAATATCTTAGCAATACCGTTAAACCAAGCAAAATACCATTATGCCAAAGACCAAAAACCATATCGAACTTCAATTTTTAAGCGAACCTTCTGATGTTAATTACGGTGGCAAAGTACATGGTGGTATGATGATGAAATGGATTGATCAGGCTGCTTTTGCCTGTGCGTTGCAATGGAGCCAGAGTTATTGCGTAACCGTGTACGTTGGCGGTATCCGCTTTTTCCATCCGGTACATATCGGTCATTTGGTTAAAATGGAAGCCAGGATTATTTACACCGGTAAAACCAGCATGCATATTGCGGTTGATGCCTTTTCCAAACCCGTAGGTAAAGGCGATTTTGTTAAAAACACACACTGTATCATCGTTTTTGTAGCAGTTGATGATAACGGACAACCTCAACCAATCCCCGTTTTTAAACCCAAAACAGAAAAAGAAATCGCCATGCATGGCTATGCCATTAAACTGATGGAACTGCGTAAAAGTATTGATAAGGAAATGGAACCTTATGTAGAGCGCTAAGCGGGTAGCGGATGAGGGCTAATTGTTTCCTTCGACTACGCTCAGGATTACAAAAATGGTTAACTGGTTAACTGAAGAACATGTTCATTGGTCATTGGTCATTGGTCATTGGTTCATTGTTCATTGGTCATTAGTTCATTGGTTTACCCCTTATCCATTTTCATCAAACATCATCCATTTCCCTAAGCCACAACCGGCAAACTAAAACAGAATTTACTGCCTTCACCAATGGCACTAACTACCCATATTTTTCCCTGTTCTGCTTCGATAAAATCTTTTGAAATGGCCAAGCCCAAACCTGATCCCGATTTATTCTGTCCGTCTGTAGGTACCTGAAAATACCTGTCGAATAAACGTTTCTGGTATTTTTCGTCGATTCCCTTTCCAAAATCCTGCACCGAAAACTCGATGAACTGGTCTTTTTGTAAAACATCGATCACCACTTTCGATTTTTCTGAACTGTAACGCAGCGCATTCGATAAAAAGTTAACCAGTACCCAGGCTGTTTTTTGAATATCGGCATTTACATTTGGGAGGTTTTGATCGCAGTTCAATTCGAGATTGATGGATTTTTGTTCTGCCTGAAATTTAACCGCATCTATGGCATATTGTACAATATCCTCAGGTTTGGTTAGGGCAAAAGTGAGTTTTAAATTGCCGGTTTCTACCTGGGAAAGATCGAGCAGCTCACTGGTGATTTTTAAAAGCCTGTCGCTATCTTCTTTAATATGGTTCAGCAGTTCGTGCTGTTCTTCGTTCATAGCACCCACGCGTTCATCGTTAAGCAGTTTTAGACTCATTTTGATAGATGATAGGGGTGTTTTTAACTCATGCGAAACCGTAGCGATAAAATTGGTTTTAGCCTCATCCAGTTCTTTAAACTGGGTAATGTTTTTCAGGATATAAACACTGCCTGCCGATTTTGACGAGGCAATTAAAGTTTTTTCTTCCTGCTCCTCGTAGTTCGGGATAATAATTTCACGGTTTTCTAAAAGGAAATAAGATTCCTTTTCATCGGCATAGATTTTTAACGTATTATCATCCGTTTCGGGTTTGATTATGCGTTTTAGGAGTTCGTTTTTCTGCATCAGTTCCGCAACATTTTGTCCAATTACCTTATCTTCATCCAGGTTCATTAATTTTGCAGCCAGGTGGTTTAAAAATAACACTTCGCCTTTTTCATTTAAACCGATAATAGCATCCTGCATTTGCGCAATAATGGCTTCAATACGCGATTTCTCAGACTTGATTTTTGATAAATTGCTGTTTTCCCATTCGTTTAATTTAACCACCATGCCGTTAAACGAGTCAGCCAGTTCGGTAAATTCATCACCATTTTCAAAATGCAGGCGTTGTTTATAATTCTTCCGGCTGATTTGTTTAATGGCAGCGCTGAATTCGGCCAGTGGATTGGCCACAAAACCCGGAAAGTTGACAATAAAAGTAAACAGGATGATAAAGCTCAGGGTGGCAGCAATCATAATGTACAGGTTTGCCCTCGATGAAGCCTGATTGGCCAGTTCGTTTTTATCGTAAATGGCCTTCATATTTACCTGTTCGATATTTTGAAGGGCTATGCGTAAATCCTTAATGTTATTTTCTTTGATGAATGCAGATTGCGGCTTGTTTAGCATGTTAAATGCCGATTCCAGTTTTTGAAAGGCCGCTTTTTCACCCGGTTCGGTGATATTTTTGCTCTCGTTATTTAAGTTTTCGGTAAATATAGTCTGTTGCTGACTTTTTAACGGAAACTGGTTCTGGTCAATGATATTGCGCATCGCTGCAACATATTTCAGCGATTTGTAGTTGTCTTTAAGAATCACTTTCGATTTATCGGATAGCTCGTTCAGATAGAATAGCGCAATTAACCCGAAGGATAAAACGATTATAAAGAGAAACCCGAATCCGAGGCGGAGTTTGGTTTTAATTTTCATGGTTGTATATTTTTTTCTCCCCTTTTTGTGGTAAAAATAGGTTTTAATTAAATCTTTCCTGATGAACTAATTTACATAACAAAGGTTAAATAAATTAGCGTCACATCAGGTTGTTGCCAAATGTGATGCCAATGAATGATATTGTATTTTAAATTATTGTTTTTGAATTAGATACGATTTTTTGCTGCTTTTTGGTACAAATAAACCTTTTCATTTTGGAAGGGTTTTTCCCATTTTGAAATATTGCTTTTGGAGGTTTAATTAATGTTTTCCTTTAATAAAGGGGGGGCGTAGCGTCTGGCTTCATGCCTGACGCAAGAAGTAGTCTCGTCTTTTTGAAAGCAGATCTTGTAGCGTTTGAATGTTTAAATCACCAAACGTTCCTACGGAACGAAAACGCCAATTTTACAATTGGCTACCCATGAATCGTTCCTACGGAACGACCTTGGGCGTCAGGCTTCACGCCGGACTAATAAAGGTTTTTTTCTTTTTTGGAAAGCAGGTTCGGTGCATTTGGGTTGGAGCATTCCCGCTGTACGCTTTATCCCGATGAATCCCAATGTGAAATCGGGAGGGACCGCTGCCATCGGGTTTATGTGGCGCGGCCAGTAGATATATGAACGTTTAAAATACCAAACGTTCCTACGGAACGAAAACGCCAATTTTGCAATTGGCTACCCATGAATCGTTCCTACGGAACGGCATTGGGCGTCAGGCATTGATAAACACTATTTACCGACTGCTAGTCCATATTCTCAAGAAACGAAAAGTCTGTCTGGCCATTTAGGCAGGGATGCACATAGATATAAATCTGTGTTTATCTGTGCGCATCTGTGGTTAAAATTTTTAACCCATGAATCGTTCCTACGGAACGGCATGCGACCTTTAAAATGCAAAAAAAGTATTTGTTAAAAACTGATAAACTTTTCGATCTGTTCGCTGGTAAATTTTATCGTATCGGGATGGGTAAAATTGCCTTCGGCATCTAGTTCGCTCTTGATATTAGGAATATGAAGGCGCAGTGGTAAAATATTGAGGTGAATGTAGTGGCAAACACCCGTAAAATGATCAACGCCACGGATATTACCATATTTACCCGAAGAAATGCCCACCAAAGCGGCTTTTTTATCATAAAAGCTATCGGGAAAATTACAGGCATCTATCAATACTTTTAAAACGCCGGGGTAACTGCCATTGTATTCGGGCATGATGAATAAAAACTTTTCGGTTTTGTAAATCATATCCTGGATTTCCTGAAAAGCCTCCGATCTTTTGCCGTACATATCAGTATTCAGCACATCAACAGGCAGGTGTTCCAAACTGAACAGATGGGTATCAATACTTTTATCTTTTAACTGCCTTTGGTAATATTTGGCAACTTTTAGCGTATTGCTATTGGGCCTGTTGGTTGCGGCTATAATTGTGATCATGTACAAATTGTTAATAAGATGTGTAAAACCCAAATGCGCTTCTTGCTAAAATTGCCATATAGTTTGTATCTTAGCTGATTGTGAAAAAGGCCGTAAACAAGGCAAAAATAGAACTTTTTAACAATTTTAACGCATAAATAACACAGCCCAAATAAACGTTTAGTAAATTTCGGATACATACGATGAGCAAAATTATTGCATTAGCAAATCAAAAAGGTGGTGTTGGTAAAACAACTTCATCTATAAACCTGGCTGCGAGTTTGGCCGTACTAGAATACAAAACTTTACTGGTAGATGCTGATCCTCAGGCAAATTCGACTTCAGGTATCGGTTTCGATCCCCGGAATATTAAAGATAGTATTTACGAGTGTATCATTAATGATATTGATCCATTACAGGCGATACAAAAAACGGATACACCTAATTTAGATTTACTGCCTGCCCACATTGATCTGGTTGGTGCGGAGATTGAGATGATTAACCTGAACAACCGCGAGTATAAAATGAAAGCGGTTTTGGAGAAAATAAAAGATCAGTACGATTTTATCATTATCGATTGTTCTCCATCACTGGGTTTAATTACCATCAATGCTTTAACCGCTGCCGATTCGGTTATTATCCCGGTACAATGCGAGTATTTCGCTTTAGAAGGTTTAGGTAAGTTATTGAATACCATTAAAATTGTACAGAACCGTTTAAATCCCGATCTGGAAATTGAAGGCATTTTGTTAACCATGTACGATGTTCGTTTACGTTTATCTAACCAGGTGGTAGAAGAAGTGAAAACACACTTTAACGAACTGGTTTTTGATACCATTATACAGCGTAATACCCGTTTAAGTGAAGCACCCAGCTACGGCGTTTCGGTAATTATGCACGATGCCAACTGTAAAGGGGCCATAAACTACCTTAACCTTGCCCGCGAAATTGTAAAGAAAAATGGCCTGTTAAAGGAGGAAGAAAACATTGGAACAGCAACTTTATAAATTATAAATGACATCTTTTCAGCGAAAAACAGGTTTAGGAAGAGGGTTAAGTGCGCTTTTAGATGATAGCGAGTCTTCTCATCCGCCGAAACAGCAGGGTAATGCTGTAAGCGAAACCGAGCAGATTGGCAATATCAGTCACGTAAGTTTAACTGAAGTTGAAACCAATCCATACCAGCCACGTACCGAGTTTGATCAGGTAGCCTTAAATGAGCTGGCCGATTCGATAAAAGTGCAGGGCCTGATCCAGCCGATTACGGTTAGGAAACTGGGAGCCAATAAATACCAGCTGATTTCGGGCGAACGCAGATTCAGGGCTTCGAAACTGGCCGGTTTAACGCAGATTCCTGCTTATATCCGCAGTGCCAACGATCAGCAAATGCTCGAAATGGCATTGATCGAGAACATTCAGCGCGAAAATTTAAATGCCATTGAGGTAGCCTTGAGTTTTCAGCGGATGATTGATGAAGTAGGTTTAAAACAGGAGCAGTTGGGCGAACGGGTAGGTAAAAACCGTACTACCGTTACCAATTACCTACGTTTGTTAAAACTTCCGCCAGCTATACAGGCTTCTATCCGCGACCAAAAAATCAGTATGGGCCATGCAAGGGCTTTGATCAATGTTGATGGTGTAGATAAGCAGTTATACATTCACCAGGAAATTCTTGATAAAAACCTTTCGGTACGTAAAGTAGAAGAAATTGTGCGCAACCTGCAGCATGTTCCGGTACCTGCAAGCGAGAAACAAAAAGAAAGAGCGGTATCTTTCCAATATCAGAAACTACAGGACGATCTGGCCTCTAAATTTGCCACCCGTGTAAAGTTAAAGGTAGCACAGAATGGTAAAGGGGCAATCGAAATCCCTTTTATGAGCGATGACGACCTAAACAGGATTTTAGAGTTATTAGACTGGTAATGCGGAGGACTAAACTTTTAATACTGGTTGCTGCATTTACATTTTTTATTGTAAACCTTGCCTCGGCGCAGGTTAAGGATTCGGTATTAAAAAAAGTCACCGATACCTCGAAAATTAAACTGGATAAGCCTTTAGATACGGCCGCCAAAAAACCTTTAACCAGAAAGGATTCTTTAAAAGCTAAATACGTAAATCCGGGTAAGGTTGCCGGCAGAAAAGCCGTTTTCAGATCGATGCTTATTCCCGGTTGGGGCCAATTGTATAATATCCAGCTATTGAGTGATGGTTATGGAACAAGGGCCGGCAAGAGCCAGGTTTTCCAGAAGTTATACACCGGAGGTAAAATTGCCGCCATTTATGGTGGCGCCACAGCGCTTACCCTATCCCTTATGGATAGCCGAAAAAATTATAAACGCTTTTTGGCGGAGGCACAGTATCGTGAAGCGAATCCGTCGGGCAAAGATGGGGATCCGGGTTTAAAGCAATATACCAACCAGGGGATATTGGATGGAAAAAGTTTATACAAGCGGAATTCGCAGATTGTATATTTTTCTTACGGTTTGCTTTATGCTGCCAACATTATCGATGCGTATGTGGCTGCACGGCTGCATTTTTTCAATATCGACGATAATCTTTCTTTTAAGGTAACACCATCGGTAATCGGTTCAGATACCATGTACGGTTTCAACGCTACACCTGCATTAAAATTCTCCCTTACTTTTTAATGTAACGATTTATAAATGATTTTTCCTGATGAATATGAAATCTTAATCGTTTTATTACCTTTAAAGCATTAAAAGTATTTGTATACAATCAATCAGTAATAAAAAGAAAATAAATATAAAAAAATGAAAATTGCGCTTTTAGGTTATGGCAAAATGGGGCAGATTATTGAAAAATTTGCACTTGAACGCGGTCACGAAATCGTTTTAAAAATCACAATCGATAATCAGGAAGATTTAACCAGGCAAAATTTAAAATCGGCAGATGTCGCCATCGATTTCAGTACACCGGATTCGGTAATGAAAAATATCGATGCCTGTTTCGATGCCAATGTTCCGGTTGTAGTGGGTACCACCGGTTGGTATGGCAAACTGCAGGAAGTTAAAGACGATTGTAATAACAGTAACAATACCTTACTTTATGGGTCTAACTTCAGTATCGGCGTTAATTTATTCTTCAAACTCAACCAGACTTTGGCCAAACTGATGAATAATTACCCGGCTTACGAAGTCCAGGTAGAAGAAATACACCATACCCAAAAGCTTGATGCGCCAAGTGGTACAGCCATTACGCTGGCCGAAGGTATTGTAGATAATCTGGAAAGAAAAAATGAGTGGTTAAATGAGGTGGTTGGAACCGATGTTGAATTGTTTCCGAAAGCCGAACAGTTGCTGATCGAATCGCACAGGATCGAAAACATCCCGGGTACACATACTGTGATTTACAGCAGTGAGGTAGACGAAATTGAAATTAAACACACCGCACACAACAGGGCAGGTTTTGCCTTGGGTGCAGTTGTAGCAGCAGAATGGGTGAAAGATAAAAAAGGATTTTTCAGTATTACTGATATTTTTGAGTAGTGAACAGTTTTCAGTGGGCAGTTAACCGATTAACCCCCTGAGTGGAGTCGAAGGGTAAACAATTAACCAATTAGCAAACAGAAGGGGTAACCGATTAAGTTGATCGCGGACCAAAATTAAGATATATGAATTACAAATTCTGGCAGAGAAAAAAGGATGCCACCAAAAAGAAAAAATCAAAAACCCGCGAGTGGGTAGATGCTATTGTTTTCGCAGTTGTTGCCGCAACCATTATCCGCGTTTTCTTTATAGAGGCGTATACCATTCCATCTGGTTCGATGGAAAGATCGTTGTTGATTGGCGATTTTCTTTTTGTAAGCAAGGTAAACTATGGCGCACGTATCCCGATGACGCCTGTTGCTTTTCCGTTTGCACACCACACCATGCCCTTAACTACTTCTACAAAGGCTTACTGGGATGGCGTACAATGGAAATATCACCGTTTACCGGGTTTATCTAAAATCAAAAGAAATGATGTAGTGGTGTTCAACTTTCCTGAAGGAGATACCGTTGCGGTAGAAAACCAGGCAGAAAGTTATTATGCACTGGAGCGCAGCCTTGGCCGTGAGCAGGTGAGGAGTACCTTTACCATTGTCGACCGTCCGGTTGATAAACGCGAAAACTTTATCAAACGCTGTATTGGTATCCCGGGAGATGTAATTTCGATGAGTAATGGTGTTGCCAATGTGAACGGTAAAAACGAGCCTTTAAAAAACACAGGTATGATGCCTTACCGCATTGTGTTTAAAACCATGGATTTTAACTATGCTGCGCTTGATGAATTTAAGCTAAACCTGGGTACGAATCCGCCAGTTGCAGCAAACACCTATGATGTAGATGCTTCGCCAGAAATTGCAGAAAAGCTAAAAACCTTCGATTTTGTTAAATCGGTTACCTTAAGTCCGGATGCACCAGGGGCGGTACCTGGAGGGGTTTTTCCTAACGATCCGAACAGGGTATGGAACAGGGATAACTTTGGACCAATCAAAATTCCTTCTAAAGGATGGACAGTTAAGATTGACAGTACCACTATGCCACTTTATTACAGGGCTATAAGAACCTACGAAGGAAACAAAGTAGAACAAAAAGCTGGTGTTTGGTATATTAATGATAAAGTAGCTACCACTTACACTTTTAAAATGGACTATTACTGGATGATGGGTGATAACCGCCATAACTCTGCCGATTCGCGCTATTGGGGCTTTGTACCCGAAGACCATATCGTGGGTAAAGCCTTATTTGTTTGGATGAGCTGGGACAGTACGGCCTCTTTCTTACATAAAATAAGATGGAGCAGATTGTTTATGGGGATACATTAATCTGTATAAAAATATTATTTATCCAGGCCTGCGTTTATGCAGGCCTTTTTTTGTGCAAAAAACACCTTTTTAAAAAAATTAAAAAGATTTGCAAAGTTTATATTTATTTTTCATAAGTTTGTTATGTCAGCAGTAGGTAAAAAAAATGTAAAAATCTAACCGTACAACTTTTATCCCTGTAGGCAAAATGGTTTCAGTTTTTCCATGGCCGTATAATCCTCATGCAAAATCCGGATTGATGATCAAATAATACTGGTAAAGTAACTAATCAATTATCTAACCATTACCAAACAAATTATGAAAAAAAATTACTTAACCAGCTTAAGTATCTTGTTGTTATGTATGGCAACAATTTCTGCTTTTGCACAAAAAACCGTTTCTGGTACGGTAAAGGATCCAGATGGTAATCCTATTCCCAGTGTGAGTGTCAGGGAAAAAGGAACACAAAATGGAACTTCAACCAGCCCAGACGGTTCTTTCCGTTTAACGGTAAAAAATGGTGCTATTATTATTCTGCAATCGGTAGGCTTTAAAACTCAGGAAATTTCGTCTGATAGAAACCTTACAACCATTGTATTGTTGGAAGATCAACAGGCACTAAAAGAAGTTGTGGTAACGGGACTTGGGGTTAAACAAGAAAAGAGATCGTTGGGATATTCGGTATCAAGTATTAAAACTGAAGACTTAGCTAACGATGGATCTCCATTAAACAGTTTGAGTGCTCTTTATGGTCAGGCACCAGGTTTACGTTTAAATGCAACTGCATTAGGCCCATCAGGCGGAATGAACGTGAATATCCGTAATACTGTTGCGCTTTTTTCAGGCTCCAATATCAGACCCCTTTTTGTTATCGATGGTGTGCCGATGTTAGATGGTCCAACAGATATTAATAGAAGCACCGGAAATGGACTTAACGATTTGAACATGAATGATGTAGAGTCGTTTGAGGTATTAAAGGGTGCAAAAGCTGCTTTGCTTTATGGTTCGGATGGCGCGAACGGTGTAATTTTAATCACCACTAAATCCGGAAGCAAGAAAAAGGGATTGGGTATTGAGGCTAACTACAGTCGCTCTATTGACAACCCATGGGTGATGCAAAAATTTCAGAACGAATTTGGTTCTGGTTTTCCAGCGGCTTGGAGCAATCCAGGTGTGGTAGATGCCCAGGGCTTTTATTTAAGAAACGGCCAACAGGCATATTATCCCACAAATTACAACTTCGGACCACGGTTAGATGGGCGTGAAATTCTTTGGTATGATAATGTTAAAAGACCATATGTTGCTCAGCCTGATAATATCAAGGCATTATATCAGGATGGTTTTACCGGTAATACCAATGTATCTGTTCAGGGAGGCGGCCCTCAAGGTGGTTTTAGGGTTTCTTATACGAATAACGATTATAAAGGTATTTTTAAGGGATACACTCTTCAGGAAAACAAATTCCTTTTTAACGGTAATATGAATATTACAGATCAGGTTAAATTCAAATTAACAAGTACTTATGTTAATAGTTTTAGTCATAATTCGCCGGCAACCAACCAGGATGCATTTGTAACTTATGGAATTCCGAGACAATTGGATGTTGCAAGGTTAGAGCAGGAGCAGATTGTTGACCCAGAAACTGGCTATTTTTGGTGGTATGTTCAAAACAGGCAGGCTCAGAACCCAACCGGAGGTATCGTGAGAGACGGTCTAGCCAGAAATTATTTCTGGAATCAAACCCAAAATAGCTATAACAATACACGCGATCATTACATTAACTCAGCTACACTTACGGTAAATTTCTTACCCAACCTGTATCTGGAAACACTTGGAGGTTTCGATTTAATTACTAATAGGGGCGAAACAGGCGAAAAGCTCACCCGTCCGCTAACCGATGGAACAGGTGGTTATTATGGTCTTTCAAACTCAAGGGAAGTAAGATATAACGGTCAGTCGTTATTGCACTTCGACAATAAAATCGGTAAAGATTTTCAATTGAACACCTTTGTGGGTGGTATTATCCAACGTTATACATTTGACAATATGTCGAGAAATACTAACGGTGGATTTATTACACGCGATTGGTTCTCATTAAATAACTCTGTAAATAATCAGTTAATTAGCAACTCCTCAAGAAACTCAACCCGGTTGTACGCGGTTGTAGGTTCGGCACAGTTGGCTTATAAAAATTGGCTATATTTTGATGTGCAGGCCCGAAACGACTGGGCATCGCAATTGCCTCCAAAAAACAACTCTTATTTTTATCCAGGTGCAAGTACATCTTTTATTTATACAGATGCCTTTAAATTACCTAAATGGATATCGTACGGAAAGTTTAGGGTTTCTTTGGCTGATGTGGGTAGACCAGGAACCGCTTATTTTGCCAATACTACTTATGGTATAGGTAATTATGGTTCGGTTATTTATTACACACCACCATCTGATCTGCCACCTTTGGATTTAAAAAATGAGCGTAAACGCGAACTGGAGTTTGGTTTAGAAAACAGATTTTTAAACAACAGACTAGGTTTTGAATTTAACGTATTTTTTGCAAAAATGTACGATCAGATTATGCCACTTACCGTTGCGCCATCATCAGGTGTAAACTCGATACGTGTAAATGCAGGTCAGATCAACAATACTGGTTTTGAGTTAAACGTTTATGGAACACCTATTCAAACCGAAAACTTTAAATGGAATGTGGTATTTAATGCATCGCAATCTAAACCAAAAATAATTAAACTGGCAGGTGGAGTTAAACAGCAGGATGTTGGCGGCGGTTCTGGCGCCTTGGTTACGGCAAGAGAAGGAGAGCCTTATGGACAAATTGTGGTTAGCGATTATGTACGTGATGCAAACGGTAATTTAGTTGTGGGGGCTGATGGATTTTATACAACAGATGCAACCAAACCTGTTGTTGTAGGTAATGTAATTCCAAAGGCAGTGGGTGGTTTAAACAACAGTTTAAATTATAAAGGCTTGATCTTGGATTTCAATATCGATTTTTCATTCGGAAGCAAATTGATCTCGCAAACCAATATGTACATGATCGGTAACGGATCGGCAGAAAGTACTGTATTTGGAAGGGATGAGAAAAGTGGTGGCTTACCATATTATATCAATAATAATGGTGATTTTGTTGGCTTACCTAGTCACAGTTCAGGTGTACCTGCTGATTCACGCTATCCATTTATTATGCATAACGGTCTTGTACTTCCAGGTGTTAAGGCCAACGGGCAACCAAATGATGTAATTATTACGGCAGAAGATAAGTATTCATATTACTGGAGAAGTTTTATGGATATTCAACCGGATGTAGTATATAAAAATGATTACATCAAATTAAGGAATGTAAGTATTGCCTATACATTGCCTACCAAGTGGGTGAATAAAATGAAACTTCAACGGATCACCTTATCTGCATTTGCAAATAACCTGGCTTATCTATATAAAACAATGCCTAACGTAGATGCCGAAGCATTAAACGGAACAAATGTTTACTTTGAAAATAACGCTTGGCCAGCTATCAGAAGCTACGGTATGAGCATAAAAGCGGTATTTTAATCAATTATGATCATGAAAAGATATTTTAATTCAATAAATAAAGTTGCTGCTCTTCTGTTTATGGTAGCAATAACAGGAACCTCATGCCAAAAAAGGCTGGAAAAAGATTTCTACAATCCTGATGGTTTTACCGATCCAACCATCGAAGGTTTTTATGCCGGAGCCCAGCAACAACTGGGGATTTTCCGTTATTCTTATGGTGAGTTTTATCATACCTTCAGAGCTTTTAATCCAATGCTAGGCAGTGGTGGTTTTGTTAATGATGGTGTAGCAAACACCTTTGGCTGGGGACATAGTCCGTATGGAGATATTTATGGTAAACTCAGGCCTATTAAATCACTCCAGGATCTGTATGTTACACTTCCCGAAAATCAGAAAACCGAATATCAGGTTTATCTGCAAACAAGTAATGTAATTAAAGATTACCTGTTCGCACAACTTACTGATGCCTGCGATGATGTTCCATATACAGATGCCATGATGGCATCAACAGGTGGATATTTTCCAAAGTTTGATAAGCAACAAACAATTTATTCGAGCCTGCTGGCCGACCTTAAATCAGTATCAGGGTTCCTTAAAACTTATACATTAAGCTCAAGCGCCATTCAGCAGAACTTTAAAAAGTTTGATATTTATTTCGCTGGGGATATCAATATGTGGAGGATATTTACAAATAGTTTGAGGATTAGATTGGCAATGAGGCTTACAAATGTTGATCCAGCTTTCGCGAAATCAGTTATCCAGGAAGTATTGGCAGATGGAGCTTACAGTAAGGATAGGGCATCATCAATTACTTTGGTAGATAAACAACAGGACAGAGCATTCGAATTTTTAATTAACCGTTCGATCCAGGAAACGCGTGATTTATTGTGGGCACCCGAAAATATGTTTAAGGTTTTACGTAAAACCGGACAGCCGGATGATCCACGATTACAAGTACTGTTTCAGCCAGACAAAGATGGTAATTATACCCCGATGCCAACCGAAGCTACTGCTGTTTCGGCTATCCGGTCTAGCATAACATCTACCGATCTGTCAAAAACGTTTCCATCTATGTACAATAGATCTTCTTTTGAACGTAATTTAGGGATGTTGTATATGGTGCTTACCTCAACAGAAGTTCATTTGTTGTTGGCCGAAGCAGGTTTACGTTGGCCAGATTTGGGCATTGATGTTGCCACTGAATATCAAACGGCTATCAGGCAATCGATAGATATTTATTATGAAAATAATGCATTGAATAAAGATGTTACTTATTCTGGTTTTATTGCTGCCTCAATGCCTGCTAAGCCATCAAGTGCTATTATTGATGCATTCATACTGGCGAAAACAGCTGAATTTACAACTGCTAATGATACAGAGAAGAAAGGTTTGATTTTTGATCAAAGGTATGTACACTTTAATATGCTAAAGCCGTACGAATTATGGTCGGATGTAAGAAGGTTGAAAAAGGAATTGGGCGATAGGGTAAATAAAGCACCAAGCAATGTGAAATTAATGGAGCGAACCATTTATCCAAGTAGCGAGGAAGTAAATAACAACGCAAACTTTCTACAGGTAAAAGCAAAAAACAATTATACAACCCCGGTTTGGTGGAGTGGAAGATAACCATAACCAGGACAATTGTAGCTTTTACAAACAATTTTAAATTGTAATTAAAATAAAAGCAAATGGCGAAAGCCATTTGCTTTTATTTTATAGATAAAATTTTGTGCGTGGTTTAGAGGCTAATATTTATTGCTTCCGATTAAATTCAGGATTAATAATCTTTTTAAAAAAAATAAAATAGATTTCCTTTCCTTTACGTTTTTAATAGAATTATAAAAATCATCCCATAATGTCAGCAACAATTAAGAAAGCGCAACGATTACGGGCCGACATCATTAAGTTACTTTACTACAAAAAACAATCATCACTTACTGATTTAAGTCAATATACTAAAAAAAGCCTGCCACTGGTTACCTCAACAGTAAATGGATTGATAGAGGATGGACTAATTATAGAACAAGGCTTGGCTCCGTCTACCGGGGGGCGCAGACCCCTAAACTTTCTTTTAAATCCTGATTATAAAAGATACATTATAGCCGTTGCCATGGATCAGTTAACTACACAGTTAACGATCTACGATTTATCCAATCACCAGGTATTGCCAACCCAGGTTATCGATTTGGATATGACAGAAAATAACAGTGCCGATATGCTGATCTCATTCATAAACGAGTGCATAAAAAAATCAACTATCAGCAAGGTTCAGTTACTTGGTATCGGTATTGGCATGCCTGGTTTTGTAAATGCGGAAAAAGGGATGAATTACTCTTTTATGCCTGTGGAAGATGGTATAAGCTTACAGGATTATTTGTCTAAGAAATTAGGTTTACCAGTTTTTGTAGATAATGATTCCAGTTTAATTGCCCTGGCTGAGTTGAATTTTGGCGAAGCACGGAATTTAGAGGATGTGCTTGTTGTTAATATTGGTTGGGGAACAGGACTAGGAATGATTGTTAATGGTAAATTATACCGTGGCAGTAGTGGTTATGCAGGGGAATTTAGCCATATACCTTTGTCTAACTCAAATACTTTATGCTCTTGTGGTAAACGGGGCTGTTTGGAGGTTGAAACATCTCTCTTAGTGATGGTTCAAAAAGCCGAAGCGGCAGTTAAAAACGGAGAAGAAACCATTTTAAAAACTTTTTTTGAAGATGAAAGTAAAAGCAAGGTCGATCATTTCTTAAATGCCGTAATTAAACGTGATCAGGTTGCTATCACTATCTTATCTGATGCAGCCTTTCAGATTGGAAAAGGTTTGGCTACATTGATCCATATTATGAATCCCGAGCGGATTGTATTAAGCGGACGTGGTGCCAAGGCCGGAAAAATGCTTCTCCCACCAATACAACAAGCTATTAATGAGTTTTGTATTCCCCGGATAGCCGAGCAAACAGAAATTAAATTTTCTACCCTGATTGATAAGGCCGAATTACTCGCTGCAGCAAGTTTAATGGTCGAAAATAGCTTGTTCGATTAATACCAGGATAAAAAATATTCTGATCAGAGCTTATTTTCATTAGATCAGGATCGTTTCATCATGATTAAAAGAAAAACAAATGAAAAACAGCTACTCAAAGTGTTTTACTTTATTGCTATGTATGTCGTTATCAGTGGCGCATGCCCAGCGTAACGACATTTTAAAAGAATCTACCGCATACGAATGGCCTGCTGATGTTGCGGTTAAACAAAAGCTGGAAACCTGGCAGGATAAGAAGTTCGGAATGATTATTCACTGGGGGCTTTACGCCGTTCCGGGTATTATCGAATCATGGTCGATATGTTCAGAAGACTGGATCGAAAGAGATAGCACCATCAAATACGAAGATTACAAAAAATGGTACTGGGGCCAGAGCGAAAAATTTAACCCTACAAAATTCAATCCTGAACAATGGGCAAAAGCCGGTAAAGATGCCGGTATGAAATACCTGGTATTTACCACCAAACACCACGATGGTTTTGCCATGTTCGATACCAAACAATCAGATTTTAGCATCGCTAAAGGTCCATTTTCGACTAATGCCAGAAAAGACGTAGCAAAATATGTGTTTGATGCCTTCAGGAAGGAAAATTTTATGATTGGTGCTTATTTTTCGAAACCCGATTGGCATTCACAATATTATTGGTGGGATAAATATGCTACCGCTAACCGGAATAACAATTACGACATCAGGAAATATCCATGGCGCTGGAATATGTTTAAAAACTACACCCAGAACCAGATTGCTGAACTGATGACCAATTATGGCAGCATCGATATTTTGTGGCTTGATGGTGGCTGGGTACGTCCGTTGGCGAGTGTAAATCAGGAAGTGCTATCGTGGGGAGCACCAATACCGGAATGGAGCCAGGATATTGATATGCCTAAGATTGCAACAATGGCACGAAAGGCACAGCCCGGCTTGATCATGGTTGACAGAACCGTACACGGTCAGTTCGAGAACTACCAGACCCCTGAACAGAAAATACCCGAAAAACAACTGGATTATCCCTGGGAAAGCTGTATGACTTTAGGTGGTGCCTGGGGATTTGTTCCAAATGATCAGTATAAATCTGCAGGCGAAGTGGTACATAAATTAGTCGAAATTGTGGCCAAAGGTGGAAGTTTACTTTTAGGCATCGGCCCTAAAGCAGATGGTACACTGCCTGATGATGTAGTGAACAAATTAGAAGAAATTGGTAAATGGACCAGTAAAAACGGTGTTGCCATTTATGGAACAAGGATAACCAAAAACTATCACGACGGACAAAACTGGTTCACGCAGAGTAAAGATGGAAAGACGATTTATGGCATCAGTTTACTAGGTCAAAATCCGGTTAAAGAAATTGTATGGCAGGGAAGCGTTCCCAAAAAAGGAACTTTGATTACACTTCTAAGCAATAACCAAAAGTTAAAATGGACATTGAAAGATGGGAAAATACATTTCGATCTTCCTGAAACAGACGAGAAAATAGCCCTAACCTTTTCCTTTACGCCAGAAAATAATCCATAATGCCAAAATTAAAAACCTATAGCTGTTTATTGGTGGCACTTTTTTGCTCCTGCAGCCTTTTTGCGCAGGTAAAAAAGGGATTATTGCCCTATAAAAATCCTAAACTGAGCATCGATGTAAGGGTGAAAGATTTGATTTCGCGGATGACGCCCGAAGAAAAATTCTGGCAGTTGTTCATGACTCCAGGTGATGTTACCGAACAGAATAAAGAGCAGTTTAAACAAGGTATTTTTGGTCTTCAGGTAAGCGCAGCTGCGCAGGGCAGTGGCAATGCCCAGCAGATGTTAACCTACAATACTACTGAAGACGGACTTTCGCTGGCCAAAAAAATCAATAAAATTCAAAAGTATTTTGTAACCGAAACTCGCTTAGGCATTCCGATTATTCCATTTGATGAAGCTTTGCATGGTTTAGTGAGGCAGGGCGCAACTGCTTTCCCGCAGTCAATCGGTTTGGCAGCCAGTTTCGATACCACATTGGTAGCTAAAGTAGGTACAGCCATTGCCGCCGAGGCCAGAGCACGCGGTTTAAGGGATCTTTTGGCACCGGTAATCAATATGGCTACCGATGTAAGATGGGGAAGAACAGAAGAAACTTATGGCGAAGATCCTTACTTAACCACTGTAATGGGACACGCTTTTATGAATGCCATCGAAAGGCAGAACATTATCGTTACTCCAAAACATTTTATTGCCAATGTTGGTGATGGCGGTCGCGATAGTTATCCTATAGAAATGGATAAACATTTTTTGGAAGAAATCCATTTTCCGGCTTTTAAAGATGGTGTTAAAAATGTGGGAATCCGTTCATTAATGACTTCTTACAACAGTGTGTTTGGTTCGCCGGCTACTTCAAATAAATGGGTACTCACTACAAAACTGAAAACCGAATGGGGATTTAAAGGTTTCGTTATTTCTGATGCTGGCGCTGTGGGTGGCGCTAATGTTTTACATTTTACAGCTAAAGATTATAAAGATGCCACGGCGCAATCAATCAATGCCGGTTTGGATGTGATTTTCCAGGTTGATTATAACCATTACAAAATTTTTCTGCCTGCATTTTTGGATGGCAGTATCCCGAAATCACGGATTGATGATGCCCTTGCGAGGGTATTGAGAGCAAAATTTGAGTTGGGTTTATTTGAGCATCCTTACGTTGACGAAAGCATTGCCGAAAAGATGCTAAACGATCAGAGCAATCATATTTTAGCTAAAGAAGCTGCTTTAAAATCCTTCGTTCTCCTTAAAAACGACAACAATATCCTTCCCTTAAAACATGCAAAACATATCCTTTTATTGGGCGAGGATGCCGTTGAAGCCAGATTAGGCGGTTATAGCGGTACAGGGAATAAAAAAATAAGTATTCTCGAAGGTTTGAAAAGTGCTGTTCCCGGTGATATTGAAATTAATTATTTAAAAGGAAGCAGTCGCGAGGTTCAGTCTTATGTTCCGGTTGACAGCCAGTTTCTTTCGTCAGGTCAAAAAACCGGATTGACGGCTAATTATTATAAAGGTTTAGATTTAAGCGGACAGCCAGTTAAAAAAGAACAGGATAAGGCCATTAATTTCAGCTGGACATTATATCCGCCTGATGAAAAACTTCAGTTGGATGATTATTCGGTGCGCTGGGAAGGTAATCTTAAAGTACCTCAAAATAGCGACCTTAATATCGGATTGGAAGGAAACGACGGTTACCGATTATATCTCGACAATCAATTGCTTATTGATAATTGGGACAAGAAATCTTTCAGCACGAAAACAGTTCCGTTTCACTTTGAGAAAAACAAGGAATATGCCATTAAAGTAGAATTTTTCGAGTCTAAAGGCAATGGCAGGATCAAACTTATCTGGGATCATAACATCAAGCCGTCAACAGAAATAGCCGATGCGGTAAAAGCAGCGAAAAATAACGATGTGGTAGTTTATGTCGCAGGGATAAAAGAAGGCGAATTTCTGGACAGGGCAATGCTAAATTTACCAGGCAATCAGGAAATATTGCTGGATGAACTCGCCAAAACCGGCAAACCCATCGTGGTATTGTTAACAGGAGGTAGCGCCATCAACATGCAGCCCTGGTTAAGTAAGGTAAATGCTGTTTTAAATATATGGTATCCGGGCGAAGCCGGTGGCAGTGCCGTTGCAGATGTTTTATTGGGTAACGCAAATCCATCAGGAAAACTCCCCATTACCTACCCGATAAACGAGGCGCAATTGCCGTTGGTATATAACCATAAACCTACCGGTAGGGGCGACGATTACAATAATTTAAGTGGCGAACCGCTTTTTCCTTTCGGCTATGGATTAAGTTATACCAGCTTTACCTACTCCAATTTAAAATTCAGCAAAAAAAGCATTGCTAAAAATGAAACGGCTACCGTAAGTTTCGAACTTAAAAATGCAGGAAATTATGATGGGGAAGAAATAGTGCAGTTATATATGCGGCCGTTGTTGAGCAAACTGGCACAGCCTGTCCTTTCGCTAAGAGCGTTTCAACGGGTGCATTTAAAAGCGGGGGAGACGAAAACTGTTTCTTTTAAACTGGGTAAAACAGAACTTCAAACACTTGACATTAATAATGCTTGGGACGTTGCTCCCGGCGAGTATCGCATTATGATCGGTTCATCTAGCAAGGCGCTTTATTTAAAAGATAATTTAATGGTAAAACCTTAAAAATACCCCCTATGGTTGGGTATAAACCATAATCGAGTAATAGTTGCCGCAGATTCTGGTTAAATCTGCGGCTTTTTTGTTTCGTCATTTCGAGTTTGAATTCATTGTATAAAAATCAATATAATTGACAGAACCGCTTAAGAAGACCATTATTCAGGTTATCGTCATCTCGAGCGGAGTGCAACGTAGCCGAGAGATCTATCGAAGCAGATCTCTCCATTTCGCTACGCTTCAGTCGAGATGACGAATTTAATTGAGGTTAAAATGCAAAATTGGTGGTGGAATTACACTTTGCTCTATGCCCTCTGCTCTTTACATTTAACCAATTAACCCCTGAACGTAGTCGAAGGGTAAACAATTAACCAATTATGTAAAATGTAAAACGGATGATGGAATTACACTTGTAGTCCATAATTAACCGATTAACCTATTTAAACAGGTAACCAAAATAAAAAACAACTCCAAACCCTATCCCCTGATCATAGTTTAAAGCCCTGCCATCATCCATTTTCCATCCCCCATTTTCCATTATCTGTTACTTCCTTATTTTCAAATATTTAGCTTTATAAACTATTTGTCTGGTAATCTGTAAAATACGGAATATTAACCGTACCTTTGCGGCTCAATTAAAAAATAAAAAGACGAATGACAAACCCATTTCAATTATTGGGGATAAGTGATGACGTCGTTAATGCCGTAAAGGACCTTGGATTCGAAAATCCAACGCCGATTCAGGAGCAAAGTATTCCTGTACTGTTAGAAGGCACTAATGATTTTGTTGGTTTGGCCCAAACAGGAACAGGAAAAACAGCCGCATTTGGTTTGCCGCTGTTAGAACTAATCGATTTTAAAGTTAACAAACCACAGGCATTGATTTTATGCCCTACCCGTGAGTTATGCTTACAAATCGCTAACGACCTTAAAAACTTTTCTAAAAACATTGCTAATGCCCACGTAGTTGCCGTTTACGGTGGTGCGAACATTATGCAACAACTACGCGAAATCCGTCAGGGAATTCAGATCGTAGTGGCCACGCCCGGCCGTATGTTGGATATCATTGGCCGTAAGGCGATTGATTTTTCAAACGTTAAATATGTTGTGCTTGATGAAGCTGACGAGATGTTGAACATGGGTTTCCAGGACGACATCAACGACATTTTATCAACTACTCCTGATGACAAAAAAACCTGGTTATTCTCGGCTACCATGCCTTCAGAAGTTCGCCGTATAGCTAAAAACTATATGGATAACCCTGTAGAATTAACCATGGGCACAAAAAATACAGGTAACGTAAACATCGAACACGAATATTATATCGTTCGTGCCCGTGATAAATACGCTGCCCTAAAACGTATTGTAGATTTCAACCCTGAAATTTTTGCCGTAGTATTCTGTAAAACCAAATTGGATACACAGGATGTTGCCGAGCATTTAATTAAAGATGGCTACAATGCTGATGCTTTACACGGCGATTTATCGCAACAACAACGTGATAAGGTAATGCAACGTTTCCGTGAGCGTAACATGCAGTTGTTAATTGCTACTGATGTTGCTGCACGTGGTATCGATGTAAACAACGTAACACACGTAATCAACTATTCTTTACCCGATGAGATCGAAAGTTATACCCACCGTTCTGGCCGTACCGGCCGTGCTGGTAAAACCGGTATTTCTATCTGTATCATCAACTCTAAAGAATTAGGTAAAATCCGTCAGTTAGAACGTATCATTGGTAAACAATTTACCAAAGCCGAACTACCTACAGGATTTGATGTTTGCGAAAAACAATTATTCTCTCTGGTACATAAAGTACACAATGTAGAAGTGAATAACGAACAGATCGATCAGTATATTCCTCGTATCATGGATGAATTTGCTGATTTAACCAAAGAAGATGTAATCAAACGTTTTGCTTCATTAGAGTTTAACCGTTTCCTTGATTACTATTCTAAAGCACCTGATTTAAATGCTGCAGTTGGCGACGACCGTGGTGCAGACAGGGGCGAAAGAGGTGCACGCGGACGTGGTAGCGAAGGTTACACCCGTTTGTTCATCAACTTAGGTTCTGTAGATGAATTTACACGCGGCGATATGTTATCTTTTATCTGTAACAATGGTAAAATTGGTGGCAAAAGCGTGGGTAAAATCGATTTAAAAGGTGTTTTCTCTTTCTTTGAAGTAGAAGATGCTGTTGCCGACAAAGTTTTTGAAGGCTTTAAATCAGTTGAATTCAACGGTCGTCAGGTACGTATCGAGAAAAGCGGCGACGGTGGTCGTGGTGAAGGCGCTGGCGAAAGACGCGGTGGCGGAGAAAGACGTAGCGGTGGTTTCGGCGGTGAACGCAGAGGCGGCGGTGGCGGTGGTTACCGTGGCGGCGACAGAAAATCTGGTGGTAGCGGAAGACGTGAAGGTGGAAACAGTGGTGGTGGTTTCAGAGATTTCTCTGGACGTAGCCGTGATGACAAAGGTGGTAACACCGGAGGACGCAGAGAGGGTGGAAACCGTGAAGGTGGAAGCGGCGAGCGCCGTAAAAAATGGTAAATCACTAAACCAAATATTTTTACAAGCCGTCCCGATTATTCGGGGCGGCTTTTTTGTTTAAGAGGTATTATTTATGGAAATAATTTATTTGCCGCGAAAAGTCGTCATTGTTAGTGGAGCTTTCCCCGTATCGTCCTCTCGAGCGAAGTGCAACGTAGTCGAGAGATTTATCTCGAGGCAGATCTCTCCATTACACTGCGTTTCAGTCGAGATGACGCCGCCTTATTGATATTCGTGGCGTGGATATTACTATCCGACACAAAATCAAAAAATATTATCATTAACAGTAGGTGAAATATTATATTTAACGTTTATATATACTAAACAATATCATGCGTTATTTAAGATTCCTAACCATATTATTTCCATTCTTAATAAGCAATCCACTTTCTGCCCAACAAGCAGCCTCCAACCAAAAAATGCAATGGTTTGCCGATGCCAAACTGGGTATTTTTATTCACTGGGGTATTTATTCGGTTAATGGTATTTCCGAATCGTGGTCGTTTTTTAACAATTACATTAATCACGATGCTTACATGAAACAGCTTAATGGTTTTACCGCTGCAAAATATAAACCTGCAGAATGGGTAAACCTGATTAAAGAAAGTGGTGCTAAATACGCAGTAATCACCACCAAACACCATGATGGTGTAGCCCTTTGGGACAGTAAAGCTCCTTTAGCCACCACAACCTTAAAAAATAGTGCAGCTAAAAAAGATTTGATCACGCCGTTCGTGACTGAACTCAAAAAGTCTGGATTAAAGACAGGTTTGTACTTTTCTTTACCCGATTGGAGTTATCCGGATTATGATGTTTTTACCCGTGACAGAAAACGTTACGATTATAAAAAGGATCAGGCCCGTTTTAAAAAATTCCAGAACTATTTTCAGGGGCAGTTAAACGAACTTTCTGCTCAATACAATCCTGACCTTGTGTGGTTTGATGGCGATTGGGAACACAGTGGAGAAGAATGGCAGGCCAAAAATATATTGGAGAACCTGAGGAAGGTAAACAAAAACGTCATCATCAATTCGCGTTTAAACGGTCACGGCGATTACGATACCCCTGAGCAGGGTGTACCTGTAGTAAAACCGAATTCGCCCGAATGGGAACTCTGTTATACCATGAACGATTCGTGGGGTTACCAGCCTTACGATAATCACTATAAATCGTCGAACATGATCATCCGTACCCTGGTTGATTGTATCAGTATGGGAGGGAATTTATTATTGGATATCGGTCCAAAAGCAGATGGAACCATAGCGCCCGAACAGGTACAGATTTTAAAAGATCTGGGCCGTTGGACCAAAAAACATAGCGAAGCGATTTATGGCACGCTAGCAGGTATTTCTCCAAAACATTTCAACGGAAAAACTACGCTATCCAAAGACAGAAAAACCTTATTCCTCTATCTGGATTATAAAACTGATGAAGGTATTGTATTAAAAGGTATAAAACCAAGGGTAAAGAATATGCAGCTTGTTGGCGGCAGTCAGGTAAAATTCGCCAACATTAATGCTTCAGATTATATATTCAATATCCCTTCAACTGATTTTGATCAGGATGTAACCGTGGTAAAGGTAAATTTAGAGGATCCAATTGATCTTATTGAAACCGAAAATGAAGCCATTTCATTAAAAGATTTATTAACGGAGAATAAAAAATTGGATCTAACTTCTTATAAGCTAAAGCAATTGGCCAATAGTTTAGATAAAGGCTCCAACATTTTTAACGACACTAATTTAGTAGCTGATGGAATGGATTTCAACGCTAATATTAAACCTTTGGATCAAACTGTGAACAATTGGGTAATCAAAAATGCTGAAGCACTATCCAAAACAACAGGAGGAATTCCTGCGGGGCATTACCAGGGTAATACAGTTCTTTCTGCCGATAAACAAACGCTTTATTTATTTGTAGAAGGTAAACCGACCGGCCCAATCGCCATTAAAGGTTTAAAAAACAACATCAGCAGGATCAGGGTGGTTGGCGAAGGGACCATGCTGCAGCACGAAATTTATAACAAACTCTATTGGAGCAAGATACCCGGTATCGTGTACATTCCGGTGCCCGAGGATAAACTGGATCCTGAATTGACAGTAATTGCGGTGCTTTTAGACAGCCCGATTGAGTTATACCGCGAAAAAGTAGGTGCGATTGAGAGTAACCTCTAATTATTTAACAATTGTAAAATAGTAACGCAACTTTATAATTATCCTTAAATTGCATTACTTTCGCACATCATGCAGGCAAAATATATCTCATATCAGGAAACCGGGTCTTTTTCAAAACTGGTTTTGGATTATATTAATAACGAAGAACAGCTCAAGGCGTTTTACAGTTACCGCCCTGATATGGAGGGTTTAGCCAAAGCCATTGAAGAAAGGAATTTTCTCGGCAATCGTGCTACTTTAGTAAAAGTACTGCAAGATCAATACCAACATCTTCAACCTAATAAATCGGTTACCAAAAATATTGAGCTTTTAAGTCTTGATAACACTTTTACCGTAACAACAGGTCACCAGTTAAACCTTTTTACCGGTCCGCTTTATTTTATTTACAAAATTGTAACCACCATTAACCTCGCCATTGAGTTGAAAATGGCACATCCCGACAAAAACTTTGTTCCGGTGTATTGGATGGCTACAGAGGATCACGATTTTGACGAAATTAACCATGTAAGTGTTGATGAAAAAAACATCAGCTGGATACAGCAAACCAATGGTGCAACCGGAAGATTGAGTACCAAAACTGTTGAAGCTGCCGTAACTGCCTATAAAGGTTATCTCGGTATTTCGAAAAACGGAAAAAGGATTGCCAAATTGGTAGAACAGGCTTATTTACAGCATGATAACTTAGCCGATGCTACTCGCTTTTTGGTGAATAACCTGTTCGAAAAATATGGTTTGGTGATTGTAAATGCCGATGATGCCCAATTAAAAAAGCAATTTGCCAATATCATTACCGAAGATATCATAAAGCACAACAGTGCCAAAAACATCGATAACAGTTCTAAAAATCTCGAAGATCTGGGCTATAAAACCCAGGTGAACGGTCGTGATATTAACTTTTTCTATCTGATCGATAACCTGCGTGAACGCTTGATTTTCGAAAAAGGTAAATATGTGGTAAACCATACCGATATCAGTTTTACTGAATCAGAGCTGAGGACAGAAATTGATTCACATCCCGAACGGTTCAGTCCGAATGTGGTAATGAGACCCATGTACCAGGAAGTGATTTTACCAAACATTGCCTACATCGGCGGTGGGGCAGAAGTAGCGTATTGGATGCAGTTAAAAGACAATTTCGATTTTTATAATGTCGATTTTCCGGTACTTTTACTACGTAACTCTGCGATACTGATTGATAAACGCAGCGCGCAGAATTTATACAACCTGGGTTTCTCACTAGAAGATATTTTCTTACCTGTTGAGGAGTTAAAAAACATCTGGGTAAAGCGTAATACAACTGTCCAACTAAGTTTAGCCGACGAAACAAGGGCCATTAACAGTATTTTCGATCAGATTAAGTTAAATGCCTATAAGATTGATAAAACGCTTTCTGTTTCAACTGATACCGCGAAACAGAAAACCAATCATTTACTGGCCAATCTTGAAAAAAAACTGTTCCGTGCAGAAAAACGAAAACATGAAACGGCACTTGTACAAATTGATAATGTAAAGAAAAGACTTTTCCCCAATGGAACCTTGCAGGAAAGGATATTGAACATTGCGCCGATGTATGTGAATTACGGCGAAGATTTTCTTTCTTCCTGTATCGAAAATTTCGAACCATTAGGCGGCGATTTTACGGTTTTATTGCCTTAATATTAGTCCAGAGTCAATCTTGATACCTGATACTTCATACTTGCTACCTGATACTTGCTACCTGATACTTGCTACTCAATACTTGCTTCTCAATACTTGCTACTAACACCCCCTGCTAACATGAACTCCATCACCTTTACCGAAACCAATCTCCGGACCTTCACCTACAACGTTTTTAAAAAAATGGGCTGCTCTGATGAACACGCTGAGCTGGCAACCGATGTTTTGATCCGTTCGGATTTACGTGGTATCGATTCGCACGGTGTGGCCCGTTTAAGTGGTTATGTGCGCTTGTGGGAAAAGAAAAGGATCAATGCTACACCTAACATTAAAATTGTGCACGAAACCCCAACTACTGCAACTGTAGATGGCGATGCTGGTTTAGGTTTGGTGGTTGCGCCATTTGCGATGAAAATTGCCATAGAAAAAGCCGAAAAGTATGGCAGTGGCTGGGTATCAGTTAAAAACTCCAATCACTTTGGGATTGCTGGTTACCATGCTTTAATGGCGGTAGAAAAAGATATGATCGGTATCAGCATGACGAATGCAAGCCCGCTGGTTGCCCCAACTTATGCCAACGAACGTTTATTGGGTACAAACCCGATGTGTTATGCATTCCCTGCCGGCAAATATCCGCCGGTAATTGTTGATATGGCTACTGCTGCTGCGGCAAACGGTAAGCTCGAAATTGCACAACGCGCCAATAAAAGTATTCCTGATGGATGGGTTCAGGATAAAAATGGTGAAAACTCCACCGACCCAAACGAGCTGAAAAACGGTGGTTCATTATTACCGCTGGGCAGTGATAAAGATCATGGAAGCCATAAAGGTTATGGGCTAAGCGCTACGGTTGATATTTTATCGGCTGTGCTTTCTGGTGCCAATTACGGTCCCTGGGTGCCACCTTTCGTCGCATTTTTAGAACCTTCTGCAAACCCGGTTGGCGAAGGATTAGGCCACTTTTTAGGCGCGATGCGGGTTGATGGTTTCAGGCCGGCTACCGAATTCAAAGATCATTTAGATAATTGGGTAGAGCGCTTTAAAAGTGCAAAAACAATCGATCCCGATAAAAAAGTGATCATTCCCGGCGAACCTGAACACGAATTTGAACAGGAAAGAAAAATAAGCGGCATCCCATTGATCGATGTGGTGGTAAAAGACCTGAATGAACTTGCTGTGAAGTTAGGGATAGCAGAGCTGAAATAGGCTTATGTTAACCGGTTAATTGTTTAAATCGGTTAACTGGAAAAGACTTTATAAAAAGCATCGTCATCTCGACCGGAACGCGACCTGTACCGATTCTTCATCGGTAGTGGAGCGGAGAGATCTATCTCGAGACAGATTTCTCGACTACGTTACACTCTGCTCGAAATGACGATAACTGAAAAGATATATTCGCTACTACCTCAATCTCTCAGCCGAACGGATCAATCTTTCATCTTTATTGATGCCGAAAATGGCCAAAACAATAAATAAGATAGCAAGTGCTGGTAAATAAGCGCCAATGCCAAAACTGGCACCTTCAATGCCACCAGGTAGTTTTTTTGCATAAATACTGCACCAAAACGCAAATCCACCGATTAATACAATAGAAAGGATGGCAAAACGTTTCTGGAAAGCTCTTTTTCTGTAGGTAAAAATATTGATGAAGCAAAGGATAGCAATAGCAATATTAGTGATCAATAATGGTAAAAAGGATTGTATTTTAAATGGCGAACCGGCTTTTCCCTCAATAATCTGAAATAAACCACTGGAATATACTTCAGATTGAGTGCCAGCTATTTCCTTGCTTGCAATGGGTAAAAACAACATTAAAACCAGGGTTAATGCCGCCAAAAAAAACCAGATCGATTGTATTCTTTGTATCATGTTAATTTAATATTTAAGGCAAACTTAACTGTTTTTGGTAAAAGAATAAAGGATAAAAAAGTTGATGACATAGCTCAAATAGTTTAGGTACAGTTTTAGGAAATATAAAGAGCCTTTTTAAGGTGATTCAGCATTTAAGAAATGAAAACGCCCGGCGTCAGGCGCTTTGCGCTTTGGTCGTCAAATTGTATTTTTGCATCGCTTTGAGTAAAAAAAGGTATTTCATCCAGTTGGCTTATGATGGCAGTTTGTACCATGGCTGGCAAATTCAAC
The DNA here is from genome assembly GCF_003315595.1 of Pedobacter miscanthi. Classification (GTDB taxonomy): domain Bacteria; phylum Bacteroidota; class Bacteroidia; order Sphingobacteriales; family Sphingobacteriaceae; genus Pedobacter; species Pedobacter miscanthi. The sequence continues at coordinate 84,043 of NZ_QNQU01000022.1, forward strand.
CCAATGCAATCACCGTTCAGGAATTGCTGGATAAAGCTATGTCTGTTTTTTTTCGTCAGCCGATAGAAACGCTGGGCTGTGGCAGAACAGATGCAGGCGTACATGCAACTGATTTTTATGCCCATTTTGATGTTGAAAACGTTGAGGAAGCAAAGGTTTTAAATGCCATTGCCGGTATTAACGCCATGTTGCCCTATCAAATTGCAGCCAAACGCATCATTCCGGTACATGATGAAGCCCATGCCCGTTTTGATGCCACTGCACGTGCCTATAAATATTATGTGCACTTCGAAAAAGATCCTTTTAAAGTTAACCGCTCATGGTTGCTTAAAGATAAACTAGATGTAGAGGCGATGAACCAGGCAGCAGCGCTTTTGTTAAATTATACCGATTTCTCCTGTTTCAGCAAATCAAATACCCAAACCTTTACCAATAACTGCAAGGTTACAAAAGCTGTTTTTGAAGCGCAGGGAGACGGATTGGTTTTCACCATAGGTGCCGACCGCTTTTTAAGGAATATGGTACGGGCAATTATGGGTACATTGGTGCAGATTGGCAAAAAAGAAATAAATTTAGACGATTTTAAAGCAATAATAGAAAGTAAAAACCGCAGTAAAGCCGGACAATCAGTACCTGCATGCGGTTTGTATTTAGTGAAGATTGAGTATCCATACTTGGGTTAACTGTATAAACTGGTTAATCGGTTAATTGCAACCTTAACAATTTAAACAATTACCAGTCATCCCAAGCGGCAGTTAACCAATTTAGACGATTAAACAGTTAACCATAACATGGCAGTTACAGGCGACGTATACAACACAGGATTACTGAAACGTATTTTTAAATATGTAAAGCCTTACCGTGCCGTTTTTGTGTGGTCGGTGGTTTTAACTATCCTGTTGGCGGCTATTTCTCCTGTTCGTCCGTTTTTGATAAAATATACCCTCGATCATTATATTCTGACCGGAAATTACCCTGGTTTGGTAAACATGACGATGTTGATGATCTTTATGCTGATCTTGCAAACGCTGATCCAGTATAACCACACACTTTTAACCAATACATTGGGGCAGTCGGTTATCCGCGACTTAAGGATCAATGTTTTTAACCACATTACTCAACTTCGGTTAAAATTTTTCGATAAAACACCCATCGGACAATTAATTACCCGTACCGTTTCCGATCTCGAAACCATTGCCGATATCTTTTCAGAGGGTTTAATTTCCATGATAGGCGATAGTTTGCAGGTTGTGGTAATTGTGGGGGTGATGCTCTATACCGATTGGGAATTGAGTTTAGTGGTGCTTTTGCCTATTCCGCTGTTGATTATGGCTACCCGTAAATTCCAGAAAGCCATAAAAGTGGCTTTTCAGGAAATCAGGAATGAAGTATCCAACCTCAATACTTTTTTACAGGAACACATTACAGGCGTTTCTATTGTGCAGTATTTTGCGAGGGAAAAACAGGAATACAGAAAGTTTTATGCCATTAACAAACGCTACCGTGATGCCAATATCCGTTCGAACTGGTATTATTCTATATTTTTTCCTGTAGTAGAACTTATTTCGGCCATGTCGCTGGGCTTATTGGTCTGGTATGGCGCAAAAAGTATCCTTTCCAAACCTTTGGATGTAACTCCGGGTACCATTACACAGTTTATCATTTACCTGGGCATGGTTTTTACACCAATCCGTCAGCTGGCCGATAAATTTAATACTTTACAAATGGGCATGGTGGGTGCCGAAAGGGTATTTAAAGTTTTGGATACTGATGAAACCACGCCGAATGAGGGAACACAGAAACCTGCAAAACTGGAAGGAAACATCAAATTTGAAAATGTTTGGTTTGCCTATAATGATGAAAATTACGTGTTGAAGGATTTATCTTTTGAGGTAAAATCGGGGCAAACTGTGGCCTTGGTTGGCGCAACAGGAGCGGGTAAATCATCAACCATTAATATTCTTAACCGTTTTTACGAAGTTAAAAAAGGAGAAATTACCGTTGATGGCATCCATATTGAAGATTTTGACCTGAATTACCTCAGAAGTAACATTGCAACCGTACTTCAGGATGTTTTTCTATTTTCAGATACGATTTTAAATAACATTACCCTTAATAATCCTGAAATTACCATTGAAGAAGTGATAAACGCGGCCAAAAAGGTTGGTGCACACGAGTTTATCGAACGTTTACCAGGTGGTTATCAATATAATGTGATGGAAAGAGGGGCAACACTTTCGGCCGGTCAGGCGCAGCTGATTTCCTTTATTCGTGCACTGGTGCATAATCCCGCCATTTTGGTCCTTGATGAAGCTACTTCATCGGTTGATACCGAAACTGAATTACTGATCCAGAAAGCCATCGATAATTTAATGGAAGGCCGTACCTCAATCGTAATCGCCCACCGTTTATCAACCATCCAGAAAGCCGATCAGATTATTGTACTTGATAAGGGCGAGATTAAAGAAAAGGGTACACACCAGCAATTATTAAAACTAAACGGTTACTACAAAAAACTTTACGATCTGCAGTTCTCTTCCAAAGGAATTGCTAAAGTGTAACAATTGCAATCCATTTCCTGAAATTAATTTGACCCGGCAGTTCATTATGGCTATTTTGCATGGAATCAACCATATCCCTGCCTGATGAATTTAAAATCTACCTTTAAAAACTGCTTGTTTTTAACATTGGCCCTGTTGCTTTCAGTAGCGCTGCGTGCCCAGGTTGCCAAACTGCCTACCAAATGGACAGCACCTGCGGCGACGGCCAAAATACCTTTTCCTGATTACCCGCGGCCACAGCTCCAGCGCAAAAACTGGCTCAACCTGAATGGGAACTGGGAATATAAGGGTGGCAAAAATGCACCATCGGCCTTAGAACGAACGCAGGCGATTGATTTTACGGGCAAGAATGAAAAAATACTTGTGCCTTACTGCCCCGAATCTTTTCTTTCTGGTATTGAGCGTAAGCAGGAAATCAATATGTGGTACAAAAGAACGTTCGAAGTTCCTGCAGATTGGAAAGGCAAAAAAGTTATCGCACATTTTGATGGTGTAGATCATAACGCAACAATATTTGTTAACGGTAAGCTTGCTGGTCGCCATTCTGGTGCTTACGATGCTTTTGGTTTTGATATTACTACTTTTTTAAAAGCGGGCTCCAATATATTGGTTGTAGCAGCCTACGATCCCAACGATGGAAAAGCCCCTTCCGGGAAAAATGGTCCGCGGGGTGATTATACTTTCAGTTCAGGTATTTGGCAGAGCGTATGGCTGGAGCCCGTTGGCAGCACTTATATCGAGCAGATCCGCATTACACCTGATGTAACAAACAATCGCCTCATTCTTACTGCTAAAGCAGCTAATGGGCAGATTGAGGCAACTGCACTCGAGGGGAACAAAACTGTTTCGCAGGTAACGGGTGCAGCAGGTAGCCAGTTATTTCTCCCGATAAACCAACCAAAACTATGGTCGCCGGGTGATCCTTTTCTATATGACCTAAAAATCGTGCTCAAAGATAAAAACGGAAAGATAACAGATGAGGTCATGAGTTACTTTGGGATGCGCGATATTAAGCTGGGTAAAGTAAATGGTGTGGTAAGGCCACTCCTGAACGGAAAGTTCGAAATGCAGGTGGGTTTACTCGACCAGGGTTACTGGCCAGACGGAATTTTAACCGCACCAACTGAAGAAGCACTAAAATCTGATCTTGAATTTACAAAGAATGCAGGTTTTAACCTCATCCGGAAGCACATGAAAACCGAATCGAAGCGGTTTTATTACTGGGCTGATAAAATGGAAATTCTGGTTTGGCAGGATATGCCTGCTATGTGGTATCAGAATGAAGATACACTGAAAAACCGCAGCGTTTTCAGAAAAGAGCTTAAAGCCGTGATGGACGATCTTCACAACTCGCCGTCAATTGTCAGTTGGGTGCCCTTTAACGAAAACTGGGGTGCATTTGATGTTAAGGAAATCACGGCATGGGTAAAAAAGTACGATCCATCCAGATTGGTTAATGGTAACTCCGGGTTTAATAATAATCCTGGCTATCAGAAACCATTGGGCGACCCCGGGAATGGTGATTTTGTAGATACACATATTTATATTGGTCCGAACGGGGCCTCTAAACCTGATGAAAGGCGAGCCGCTTCACTTGGCGAATATGGCGGTATCGGGCTTTTTGTAAGGGGGCACATGTGGCCTGTTGAAAATAATGCTTATGGATACGAGCCTACCGTTAATGCGCTTACTGATCGCTATGTGCTGCTGATGCAGCAGGTTGAACAGCTGATGCTTTATAAAGGACTCAGTACAGCGGTTTATACCCAAACTACGGATGTTGAACATGAAATAAATGGTTTACTCACCTACGATCGTGAAGTGGAAAAAATGGATATCAAACGTGTAAGGGAAATTAACAGGGCAATTATCGAATCGGGCAGGACCCTGGGTTCAGCCGAAAACAAATGATAACCGGAAAAATGTTTCCGAATTCATTGTAGAAGCATGAACTCTTGTATGAAAGCATTTACGTAATTCCTTAAAAATGATTATGTTTGAGTTCGCAACCAGCCTAATCATTTGAATATCGAGAGAAATAGTGAGCACGACCATGCCCTTTTTGACTTACTAAAGCAAGGAGATGAGGCTGCGTTTGGCAAAATTTATAATCTCTATTGGGTAGAACTTTACAATGCTGCCTACAAACGCCTGCCCGAAAAAGAGAAATGCCAGGATATCATCCAGAATATTTTTACCGACCTCTGGAACAGAAAAGCTGAACTCGATATAGAAAAGCCATTGGCTTATCTGCACACTGCGGTACGTTTTCAGGTATTAAAGCATATTGCCCGAAACCCTAAGAATAGTTTTTTTGCCGAATCTTTCGAAAACGAATTGATTTCACCATTACAGGCTGATGGGATCTTGCTCGAGAGAGAAGTTGCCGAATTAATCGAATTATTTATCAAAGCCCTTCCCGAAAAGCGCAGGAAAATATTTGTTTTGCATTATTTTGAAGGTTTATCTTCTGCACAGATTGCCGTTGAACTCGATATTTCCCAAAAAACAGTTCAAAATCAGTTAACAACTGCCACTCAGGCCCTGCGTTTAAGGTTAACGCATCTCTTTTTAGTGGTTTCTGTGGTAATTTCAGCGGTTTCAAAATAAGTTTATTCTTCTTTTTAATTTTATTTAAAATATTTTCAGATTCTTTTGGGATATTTTCTGCTTTCTGGTACATCTATATAAAAGCCAGCAAAAATGACCCCTTTTAATCATCAAAAAGAACTGCAAAAAATCATCCAGCGTTATGTGGCTGGTACAGCAACAGCAGAAGAAATCCTTTTTGTAGAAAAATATTACCAGTATCTGGATAAAAATGCCAATGTTCTCGACGGGCAAAATGCAGATGAACTGAAGGAAATGGCAGAAGCCAATTTTATGGCCATCAAGTCTAAAATTGATTTGCCTCAAAGAAAAAAGATTGTTCCGCTTTATAAATATATTTCGGCAGCAGCGGTACTGCTGCTCATGTCGGGCATCGCCTTTGTTTTTCTGAATAAATCAAAGCCTGTTATTAAAAGTGAAATTGCGGTAAACAAAAAACTGGATGTGCTACCCGGAACAGATAAAGCCATTTTAACGCTCGCCGATGGATCGAAAGTGGTGCTGGATGAACATACTTCAACAGATATCAGCGATAAAGATGGTTTAAAAATCTCAAGAACGGAAGATGGGCAATTGGTGTACACCATTCTTGATCAGGGCGATTTAAAAACAAAGTCGACTGTTTCATACAATACCATTCAAACACCGAAAGGCGGGCAGTACCAGGTCATTCTGCCTGATGGAACGAAAGTTTGGCTAAATGCCGCTTCCTCTTTAAAATATCCCGAAGTATTTACAGGTAACGAACGCAGGGTAGAGCTTACCGGCGAGGCTTATTTTGAAGTGGCTAAGAATAAAGCAAAACCTTTCCATGTTAAAAACCATAACCAGGACGTAGAGGTGTTGGGCACACATTTCAACATCAATAGCTATATGGACGATAATACCATTAAAACCACATTGTTGGAAGGAAGTGTGCGGGTAAGCAATGGCAAATCAGTAAGGATATTGAAACCGGGTGAACAATCTGTCGCTGATGGAAATGGCATCATCAGGTTGGCTGCAGAAGTTGACACAGACGATGAAACGGCCTGGAAAAACGGTCTTTTCCAGTTTAACAATGCCAACCTGAAAAGCATTTTAAGTCAGTTGGAAAGATGGTACGATATCAATATCGATTATAGCTCGGTTCCGGATAAAAAATATAATGGTATGGTTCCGCGGAAGGCCAAACTATCTGAAGTATTAAAAATGTTGGAAAAAACCGGGAATATCAGGTTCGAAATTGTAGAAGGAAGAAATTTAAAAGTATTACCGGAAAAATAAGGGCCTATGGTAAAAACAGATCAATAATTTAAAAACGCTCACAAACCAACAACTAATCAATTCACACCTAAACCAGACTGAATGTATGAACTTTTACACTCAAGGTAATCAATCCGATGCCCCAAAGGCTGCGGGCTGTATTACAAACTATTTTAACCAACCATTTATTAGGACTATGAAACTTTTTATTATTCTAATGACGGTTTTATGCGTGCAGGTAAGTGCTTCGGCATTTTCACAAAACATTAGCATAAACCAAAAAAACGTACCACTTGTGCGTGTTTTAAAAGAAATTAAGCGCCAGAGCGGATATTTCTTCCTGTATGATGCTGATTTAATCGAAAAACAATCGAAACCGGTAACTATCGACCTTAAAAATGCAGAAATTAAGGATGTACTCACGCAGGTACTGAAATCGCAGCCTTTTAGCTGGGAAATAAAGGAAAATACCATTTTAATTATGCCATTTTCCAAAAACAACAATGCAAAAGCCATTGATGTAAGCGGGAAAATCGTTGATGAAAATGGTAATCCAATGCCAGGGGCAACGGTAAAGGTTAAAGGCCAATCGGCTGTTGCGGTTACTGATAACAACGGAAATTTTATCCTAAAAAATGTAGACGAAAACGCCGTTTTGGTTGTTTCTTATATTGGTTATGCTGACCGCGAAATATTGGCCAAAAGCCAGTTGGGTACTTTAAAATTAAGTCCTTCGGCAGGTAATTTGAGCGATATTGTGGTAACCGGCTATACCAATTATACCAAAACACAATCTGCAAATGCCACATCGTTGGTTACGGCCGATAAAATAAACGATGTACCAGGTTTAACTGTTGATCAGATTTTACAGGGTCGCGTTCCGGGCATGAGTGTAATCTCTACTTCTGGTCAGCCGGGGCAGAGCGCCGCTGTCGTAATTCGTGGTATCGGTAGTGTAAACGGATCTTCAACGCCACTTTTTGTACTGGATGGCGTACCGATTGAAGCCGGTTATTTCCAGACGATCAATCCTGAAGATATCGAATCGGCAACGGTTTTAAAAGATGCATCTGCTAAAGCTTTATATGGCTCTAGGGGGTCAAACGGGGTAATCGTACTCACCACCAAAAAAGGTAAAGCGGGTAAAATTGCGGTAAATTATACCTCTCAATATGGTTTCTCAAACCTTAGCCGGCCAAATTTTGAGATGATGAATACTGCTCAACGTTTGCAGTTTGAAGAAGAAATTGGTGCAAGTTTTGGCCGTACTTTAGGTCCGGGCTGGACTTACTCTCCAAAAAACCCGGCATATGCTGCCGGAACAGCTGCATCGCGTAGCCGTGCCGATTTTATTTTAGACAGTTTAAAACAGATCAATACCGATTGGAGGGACATTTTCTTCCAGAGGGGCAAATTTCAGGAGCATCAGGTAAGCATTAGCGGAGGAAATGAAAACCTGCGTTTTTACAATTCACTAAATTACTATAGCCAGGAAGGAGTTGCCAAACGTACCGGTTTAGACCGTTATTCGTTAAGGAGTAACGTTGATTTTAAAGATGACAAATTTAGTGGTAGTGTGAATTTATCTTTAGGCTACTCAGAATCGAGTTTTACCGAAGGTGAGGGATCAACAGGTGCAGGTACAGCCATGGCTGCCGTTTATTATGCGCTGCCTTACGAAAAGCCTTATGCATCTGATGGTACTTTGGTACATCCGGGCAACAAATCATCGTATTTTATCCTCGATCAGCGCGAAGGTAGTCAGGCTTTAGAACGTTTGCTCAACTCTTCTGATAAAACCGATCAGTTAAAATCGATTATCAGTACTTCCTTTGCTTATCAGATTTTGCCTGAATTAAAAATTACCACCCGTGCAGGTATCGACTACCGCCAATCAACCGATCAGCAGTTTATAAACCCCGATTCTTATTACGGATCGAGAAGTGTGGCCAATACCTTGGGTGGTAAAGGAAGGCTGACTGATGCAAGCAGGAGAAATTTTAATATTATTTCGACTACAGGTTTAACCTATGCGAAAAAGTTTAACGAAGTACACGATTTTGAAGCATCAGCTTTTTACGAGTATGTGTACAACAATTATAATTCTTTCGGTTTTAGCGCTTATGGGATTGATGGCCGTTTGCCAGAAACACCTGCAGGCGTTACCAACAGTGCAACCTATTTGCCAAGCACAACCGGAGGTAAAACAAAAAGTGCACTGGCATCGATTATGGGTGTAGCCAGATATACATACGATAGTAAATATACCATATCGGGAAGTTACCGTTATGATGGATCAACAAAGGTAGCTCCCGAGAACAAATGGCACGGCTTTTATTCAATCGGTGCAAACTGGAATGTAAAAGGCGAAGACTTTTTAAAATCTTCTCAATTGATTTCCGATTTAAGGGTCCGTGGAAGTTACGGTATTACCGCCAGTCCATTTGGTGGCGATTTCCTTTACCTGCCTACCTATGCTGTTAGTTCTTCTTATGGTAACGCTCCGGCGATAAAACCTACAACACCGGGTAATGCACAATTTGATTGGGAATATGTAAAGGAATTTAACACCGGCTTCGATTTGGCGATGTTTAGTAACAGATTACGCGTTACCGTAGATTATTACAATAGAAAAACAACCAACATGTTTATTAATCAACCGCTTTCTGCAACCTCGGGTTTTAGCGAATTAAACCTAAGTGCAGGGGTGATGCGTAACAGAGGGGTTGAATTTGAAGTGAGTGGCGATGTAATCAGAAGCAAAGATTTTACCTGGTCGTTAGGTGTTAATGCAGGTTACAACAAAAACAAAATTCTCCATGTTACCGACTTAGTTGATTCGTATCCTGACGGTGATACCCGTATTTTAAAGGTTGGTTTGCCTTATGGCACGTATTATGCACCAGATTGGGCGGGGGTAAACCCACAAACAGGAGAAGCGCAATATTATAACCTTGATGGATCGGTTACTGCCACTTATAATGTAAATACCCAGAGCACAACCAATTCGGGTAGTCTTTATCCAACGTTTACCGGTGGTTTTAATACTTCATTAAGTTATAAAGGCATTACGGCTTCCGCATTGTTCGCTTTCGTATCAAACGTGATGCGCTGGAACAACGAAGATTTTTATAACGAAAATCAGCGTTATGCAACCAGTAACCAAACAGTGAGGATGTTGGAAAACAGGTGGCAAACCCCTGGCGATACCGGAGATGATGCCATTCTGCAAAAATTTGATGTACCAAGAAACTTTACCTCTAAGGATATTCAGGATGCATCTTTCTTAAGGCTAAGAAATTTAACAATTGGCTATTCACTGCCTAAAAACATACTCGAAAAAACCAAAATCATTAAAGGTGTTAAAATCTTTGTTCAGGGACAGAATTTATTCACCTGGACCAAATGGAGAGGTTTAGATCCTGAAAATAATGCCGTTTATGGCCGTTTCCAGTATCCAAATACCAGAACTTATACTGCAGGTCTTAATGTTAACTTTTAATATTTACAGCAATGATCAATAAGATATTTCAACAATACACACTTATATTTTCGCTACTCATCCTAACTGCATCTTGTACCAAACTGGATTTAGTTCCAACCGATACCATTTCGCCCGATAAGGCATTCAGGAATATCAGCGATATCAATTTAGGTTTGTTGGGGGGCTATGCCCTGGTAGATGGATCAACCATGACTGTGGTTTCTACTGTTTCGGACGAGGCTACTTATCCAACCGAAAATACGGTAGGGAACAGCGATGCCTTCAGGTGGATTTATACAGCTGCAAATGGCTCGGTAACATCAAATTATGCTACCTACTATACCGCAATCGACCGTATAAATAGAACCTTGGCAGGCTTAGATGCTTTAACACTAACTGGTGCAGATGCAACCTTGGGTGCCCGCTACCGTGGAGAATTATTGGCCTTACGTGCTTACTTCCATTTCGAACTTTTACGCAATTATGCCTCTTCGTACCAAACAGGTGCTTTAGGTGTGCCTTATATGAAGATTTCGACTATTTCTTATCCTGCAAGAGATAATTTCGAAACCGTGGTAGCCAATGCAAAAGCTGATTTAGTAGCTGCCAAAGCATTAATTCCAACTACTTTTACCGATAAAACACGGATTACAAAAGCTGCCGTTTCGGCCATTCAGGCCAGACTGGCACTTTATGAGAAAAACTGGAGCGAAGCCATTACCTATGCCAATGAAGCCATTGCAGCATATCCTTTGGCCACCAAGGCACAGTTTCCTGGAATCTGGACGGATGCAAATGACAATGAAGTAATCTGGAAAGCAAAACGTATAGGAACAAATGATTCGCGCATTGGCGAATTTTATTTCCGCCAAACCGGTGAGATTGTGCTGTATGCACCAGCTTTTAAATTGATCAATACCTTTGATAAAGTTAATGATTTACGATACCCTGCATACATTAAGTTCGATGCCACGCGTACCGGTACCAAATCGCAATACCTGGTAAAGAAATATGCCGGATCTACTGCGGTTCCTGGCTTGGCAGATATTAAACTGTTCCGTACAGGCGAAATGTACCTGATTAAAGCAGAGGCCGAAGCCGAATCAACTGGTGATGCCGCTGGCGATTTAAATGCTTTGCGTGCTGCCCGTATTAATGGCTATACCGATGCTGCTTTTGCCGATAAGGCAACTTTAATTACCGCAATTTTGGATGAAAGATATAAAGAACTGGCTTTTGAAGGTCACCGTTTCTTCGATCTGAAAAGGAGGAATTTACCTGTAGAACGACTTGCTGCTGATGCTGTAAACGCATCAGGTGCAGTAACGCTTCCGGTAACACGGGCACAGTATGCTTTTCCGCTTCCAGCTTTAGAAATCTCGGTAAATAAAAATACCGTTCAAAATCCGGGTTACTAATTAAAAACATATCCCGGTAAATGCAATGTATTTGCCGGGATGATCAATTATAGATATGAAACATTCATTTTTCATTCTGTTTATGGCCTTATGTATTTCCGTAATGGGCTGTAGCAAATCAGCCGATAATCCGGGATCACCAACTGGTGGAGGTGGTGGCGGTACACCTGCTGTAAAGCGGAGGCCAGCCTCGATCGGGATTGTTGGCGATAGCGCCAATGTAACCAAAATGGTTAATGGTGGTATGGTTTTAATGGGCGGTGGTACCGACGTAGATGCCGCTTTTAAATGGATGATCGAAAGAAGCGGAGGTGGCGATGTAGTGGTATTGCGTGCAACCGGAACCGATGCTTATAATCCCTATATCAATGGTTTAGGCAGCGTTAACTCTGTTGAAACCCTTTTGATCAATTCTAAAGAACTGGCCAATAACGATACCGTCGCCAACATTATCCGTAATGCCGAAATGGTTTTTATTGCCGGAGGAGATCAGTCTGATTATATGAAATACTGGAAAGGTACCAAAACCGAGCAGGCCTTAAATTACCTGTTAAATGATAAAAAAGCGCCGGTTGGCGGCACCAGTGCAGGTTGTGCCATTCTGGGTGGTTTTTATTACAGTGGCGAAACCGGCGGCGTAACCTCGGCGCAGGCACTGGCAAATCCTTACGATACCAACATTACCTTGTATAACAACGATTTTTTAAGAGCACCTTATCTGCAGAATGTGATTACCGATCAGCATTATTTAACACGTGATCGCGACGGAAGATCAGTAGTATTTTTGGGTAGGATTAATAAAGATTGGAAAACACCTGCAAAATGCATTGCTTCTGACGAAAGAACGGCTGTTTGCATTGATAAAGACGGAAAAGCAAAGGTTTTTGGTGATTATTCTGCCACCAGACCATATAGTTATGCTTATTTTATCGTTTCGGATGCGGCAAAACAGCCAGAACAGTTCGAAGCTTATAAAAAAGTAAACTGGAACAATGGCGAACAGGCCGTATCGGTTTATGAAATTCCGGCTTCAGTTAATGGTGGCGGAAACTTTAATGTTGCTAACTTTAAAGCAAATGAAGCCACCGGCGGAAAATGGTATTGGTGGTGGATCGATAATGGTGTTTTAAACAAAAAAGATCAATAAAATAATATGAAAGCATTAAAATTAATAGTGGTACTGCTTATTTCGGTATTTACCTTAAATGTTGCCGCACAACAGAAAAAATATGTAATGGTGATCCACGGCGGTGCAGGTACCATATTGAAAAAAAACATGACGCCTGAAAAAGAAGCCGCGTATGTAGCCGCTTTAACAAAAGCTTTACAGGCAGGTTATGCCGAAATTAAAGCAGGAAAGTCGAGTCTGGATGCCGTTGAAGCAACGATTCATATTTTAGAGAACGATCCGCATTTTAATGCCGGTAAAGGTGCTGTTTTTACACACGATGGCAGAAATGAGCTTGATGCGGCTATTATGGACGGAAAAACCTTAATGGCAGGTGCTGTTGCAGGCGTTACTACCGTTAAAAACCCGATTTCGGCTGCAAGGGCTGTGATGGAAAAATCGGAACACGTAATGATGTTTGGCGATGGAGCAGACAAATTTGCAAAAGAAGCCGGATTGGAAATCGTAGATCCTAAATATTTCTGGACAAAAGAACGCTGGGATGGTTTGCAGGAAGCCCTTAAAGAAGATTCTACAAAAGCTGTATTAGATCACGGCAGCAAAAAATCAGGATTGCTTGGCATTAAAAACCACGATTATAAATTCGGTACCGTTGGCTGTGTGGCTCTGGATAAAGCAGGTAACCTGGCTGCCGGTACATCAACAGGTGGTATGACGAACAAAAAATATGGCAGGGTGGGCGATTCGCCGATCATTGGATCAGGAACTTATTGTAATAACGAAACTGCAGGTATTTCGTGCACAGGCTGGGGCGAATTTTACATCCGTAATGTAGTAGCCAAAACCATTTCCGATTTAATGGAATATAAAGGCATTTCGGTAACCGAAGCTTCGAAAATTGTATTGGATAAAGTGGGCAAAATGGGTGGTGATGGTGGTTTAATTGCTTTAGATAAAAAAGGTAATGTTGCTATGCCGTTTAATACCGAAGGCATGTACCGTGGCACCATAACCGCCGATGGCAAAATTGAGGTAAACATTTATAAATAATGAAGAAACTATTTTTTATAGTATGGCTTGTCAGTCTTTCCGTATTGGCAAGCGCTCAGGGAAACCCAAAAGGTAATCTGTATATTATCGGTGGTGGCGACCGCTCGGATGCTTTGATGAAAGAAATGCTGAATACCGCCTCATTAAAAGCCAGCGATTATATTATTGTATTGCCAATGGCCAGCGAGGTACCCGATGTTGGTTTCGGAACCATTTCTGCACAATTAAAAAAACTGGATAACAGAACAATCAGGAATTTTAACTTTAGCAAACATGATGTAAACGATCAAAAATGGATCGATTCTCTTGCGGGAGCTAAACTGATCTATATTTTAGGTGGCGACCAAAACCGTTTTATGAAATCGGTACTCAATACCCCGGTTTATACTGCTATCCATAAGGCCTATCAAAATGGCGCTACCATTGCCGGAACAAGCGCCGGCGCTGCGGTAATGAGTAAGTATATGATTACCGGTAAACAGCTTTTGGATACGGTTTATAAAGAAACGTTTAACAAATTATGGGATAAAAATATTGAATTTGCAGAAGGAATGGGTTTGCTGCAAAACACCATCATCGATCAGCACTTTTTAAAACGTAACCGGTATAACCGTTTAATTTCTGCTTTGGCAGCCCACCCCGATCTGGTTTGTGTTGGTATTGATGAAAGTACTGCAATCATTGTGCACGGCAATAAAGCTACCGTTGCCGGCGAAAGCCAGGTAATCCGTTTGGCTAACCCGAAAAATCTTAAAAAAACAGATAAAGGCCTGCTGAAATTTAAACAAGCAGACTTTGGGATTTTTACAGCAGGTGATGTAATTGATATTAAACCTTAAATGTACATCCCTTTTAAGGCATTGTGCTAGCTTGCTTTGAAAGATAAACGGATTTTACCGAAGTACGCCCGTCAATCCCAAGTGCTGGGGGATCAAAAAAACAGTTGCAAAACAGAACAATTGGCATTAACAAACCTAAACGCAGTGGTTTTGTGCAGTTTAGCAAAGACTTTAACGATCTCTAACACTTACTGCACAAAACAAAGTGCCGCTGTTTTTTTGATGTGAGATGGATTTGTGTGGAAGCACATTGCTGGATTGACGAAGCGCTTTGGGTACTTTGGCGCTCCAAAGTACCATGCCCCGTGGCATAGGAGCGAAAGAAAAAAAGCCTATCTGGAGAAATCTGGATAGGCTTTTGCTTTTCCACGATATTTTAAATCCATTATTTAAACGGAAAGAAAAATTACCCTATCTTTCATTTTTCCTAAGCATAAATGAAAAAGATTTTTTCCAATTTAACATTTCAGGTTTTAGTTGCCATTACCATAGGTATTATCGTTGGGGCATATTTTCCGGGTTTTGCGCCAACCGCCAAACTGATCAGTCAGGGTTTTATTAACCTCATCAGCATGTTAATTGCGCCCATTATATTTTTTACCATTGTTTTGGGTATTGCGCACATGGGCGATATGAAAAAAGTAGGCAGAGTAGGAGGAAAGGCCTTATTATATTTCGAAATTGTAAGTACCGTTGCCATTGCCATCGGTTTGCTCGTGGCGAATATCTTAAAACCGGGAGTCGAAATGGTGGCCAAAGCTGGCGATGCTACAAAAATTGCCGGTTATGCCGAACAGGCCAAGGATATGAACTGGGCCGAATTTTTTCTACATATCATTCCACACAATGTAATGGCTGCTTTTGCAGAAGGGAATATCCTGCAGATTTTACTTTTTGCCATTCTTTTTGGTTATGGCCTCAATAAACTGGGCGGCGACGGAACAAGTGTTTTAAATGCCTTTGATAAAATATCGAAAGTGCTTTTCAAAATTATGAAGGTAATTATGCGGCTGGCGCCAATCGGGGCTTTCGGTGGAATGGCATTTAGCATCGGTACACATGGGTTGCAAAGTATTGTGGGCATGGCAAAATTGATGGGATCGGTATATTTAACTTGCATTCTTTTCATTTTTATTGTGCTCAATGGAATCTGCAGATATTACAAGTTCAGTTTATGGGCTTACCTCAAATACATCCGTCAGGAAATTTTAATCGTATTAGGTACTTCATCTTCCGAATCGGCTTTACCCAGTATGATGCAGAAAATGGAAGCAATTGGTTGCGATAAATCGGTTGTAGGTTTGGTGATCCCAACGGGTTATTCATTCAACCTCGATGGTACTGCAATTTACCTGGCCATGTCGGTCATATTTTTATGCCAGGTTTTTAACGTCGATTTATCCCTCGGGCAGCAGATTACAGTTTTAGGCGTACTTATGGTAACCTCTAAAGGTGCCGCAGGCGTAACGGGAAGCGGTTTCATAGTGCTCGTATCCACCTTAACCGCTTTAAAAATTATGCCGATAGAACATATTTCGATATTAATTGGGGTTGACCGTTTTATGAGTGAGGCAAGGGCTATCACCAACGTAATTGGCAACGGTATAGCCACAATCGTAATTGCCAAAAGTGAAAACCAGTTTGATGAAGAGAAGTATTTGAAAGCCATTCAGGCGGAAAAGGAGTAGTTAGTTTTGAGTTTTCCACTCCACTCGTCACCCTGTCCCGAAATTTCGGGTTCAGGGTATTAATAACCAGAAAGATGCTGAAATAAATTCAGCATGACGAACACCTTAAAAGCCTTCTACCATCAACCTTCACGCCTTCAACCTTTTTTCCGTATCTTTGCATCAGAAACATGCACACAGCTTGTTTAATTAATCCATAGCACAGTGGCTCAAGAAGAACAAAATAACCGCAAAGAAAAGAGCGAGTTACACCCACGCAACAAACACCGTTCGCGTTACAATTTCAAACAACTTACCGCAACCTCTAAAGAATTAAAACGTTTCGTATTTAAAAACGAGCATAACGACGATTCTATTGATTTTGCAGATCAGAACGCTGTGAAAGCACTTAACAGGGCTTTGTTGAAATATTTTTACGATATCCAGCAATGGGATATCCCTCAGGATTTTCTTTGTCCGCCTATTCCCGGCAGGGCCGATTATATCCACTATGTTGCAGATTTATTAGGATCGAGCAATAAAGGCAAAAATCCAAAAGGAGCCAAAATTAATGTACTCGATATCGGTGTTGGTGCCAACTGTATTTACCCGATTATCGGTCACCAGGAGTACGGCTGGAACTTTGTAGGTTCAGAAATTGATCCACTTTCGGTTGAATCGGCAAAACGCATCATCGAAGCCAATAAACCATTACAAGGCGCTATAGAAATCCGTCAGCAATCTTCAAAAATGGGAATTTTTAGGGGTATTGTGGGCAGAACAGAACGTTTTGATGCTGTAGTTTGTAATCCACCATTTCATTCTTCGTTAAAAGAGGCTGAGCAGGGTACCCGTCAGAAATGGCGTAACCTTGGTGGAAACGAAAAAGAAGTAAAACACGTATTAAACTTTGGAGGTAACAAGGCTGAACTTTGGTGTCCGGGTGGCGAACGTGCTTTCGTAGAACAGATGATTATCCAGAGTGCACAGATTAAAAACCAGGTTTTATGGTTCAGTTCACTGGTTTCTAAAAGCGCAAACCTGAAAAGTATCTATAACGCTTTGGTTAAAGCAAATGCTTTTGAAGTACGTACTGTTATCATGAGCCAGGGACAAAAAATAAGCCGTTTCGTAGCCTGGACTTTTCAGGATGAAAAAGCGCAGGACGAATGGGTAAAAGGATGGAAGGCTTAGGTTTGGAGTCCTGAGTCTGTAGTCCTGAGTCTTTAGTCGACGGCTCTCAAGGTACTGTCATTTTGAGTGGAGCGAAGCCGAGAATCTGTCTCGAGGTAGATTTCTCCGTTCCGTTCGAGATGATGGTTTTTTATAGGACGCTCTCTTTGAAAATTAGAATTTGCTATTTGATCATTGTAATTGGTGATTAAAAATCATCATTTCTTTTTGCGTTAGTCGGGATTTGCAATCCCGATTCCAGAGCTAAGGATTTCCAATCCTTTTGAGTAGATTACAAATCCAAAGATAAACATTGCCTGACCAATCTTAATCCGTTCTCGCTCCAAAAATATATCCGGCTAAGGCCGTTACCACCATTGCAACTGTTCCCCAGAAACAGATTCTGATTACAGCTTTAATCACGTTCGAACCGCCCGCCTTTGCCGCAATTGCACCCGATAAAGCTAAAAATACTATGGCAAAACCATATTGATAAAAAACCATCGATTTTATCGGGGCAAAAAAAGCAACCAGAAAAGGTAAAATACCCCCGCTGATAAAAGATGCACCAGATGCAAAAGCTGCCTGGAGAGGTTTTGGCTGTGTAATTTCATTAATGCCCAGTTCTTCCCGTGCATGTGCAGCTAAAGCATCTTTCCGGGTAAGCTGTACCGCTACCTGCATGGCCAGATCTTTATCCAGGCCCTGGGCCACATATATTTTAGCGAGCTCTTTCAGCTCTACCTCGGGCATGGTTTGGAGCTCAATTTTTTCACGTGCCAGGTCTGCTTTTTCAATGTCGGCCTGTGAGCTTACCGAAACATATTCGCCTGCAGCCATAGATAATGAGCCAGCTACTAAACCGGCCAAAGCTGCCAATACTATAGGACTTCTCGTATCGCTCGCAGCAGCAATACCAATTACCAAACTGGTTGTAGAAATAATACCATCGTTAGCACCAAGTACAGCGGCCCTTAGCCAGCCTGTTCTATTGGTATAATGCTTTTCTAGTTCCATTTTGGTTATGTATTCTCTATCTTTTGTTAGTATGGGCAGAGTCGGAGATTTTTATCCTCCTAATATCATCATTTCTTTTCATAAACAATCATAATCACCAGATCATTGCCTGCATCTGGTGCAATACCATGCGAGCTGCCCGGGCGGGTTAAAATCGCATCACCAGGTTTAACGGCGAATGTTTTTCCATTCATTTGCATGGTTCCGTTTCCACTGATCACATAGTAAATTTCATCTTCTTTTTGCAAGTGATAACCGATTGATGAGCCTGGTTTCAAAATCCGTTTCCTAAAGGCTGTTTTCAGGTTTTTAGCGTTGGCGAAAAAATTAAAACCAATCGTTTTACCTCCCCCATTGTGTGTTCCACCCTCTTCTTTGGCTACTTCAACATCGTTTTGAAGCATGTATTTACTCGTGTCCGAGCTTTGAGCACTGGCCTTTACAGAAATAAAAGCACTTGCAATAATGGTTGCTATTAATAAATTTTTTTTCATCGTGATGGTTCATTTAACTTTTATTAGTCTTTAGTCTGTCCGTTTTGGTCTTAGTAATTTAATGTTGCATCTCGATACTCTAGTCTTAATACTCCAATCTCGATACTCTAATCTTGATACTCCAGTCTTACATCTTGCTACTCCAATCTCGATACTCCAGTCTTGATACTCCAATCTTACATCTTGATACTCCAGTCTTGATACTCCAATCCTTTCCACACTAAAGTAACAAATCCTTACATTTTCGTGAAAAAAGGCGCTAAATAATATGCTTTTGGGTTTGACTTTACACTCAATAATATTAGCTTTGCACAAAAAAATATTGATACATGAGCGTTTTAGTAAATAAAGATTCTAAGGTTATCGTTCAGGGTTTTACCGGAAACGAAGGAACTTACCACGCTGAGCAGATGCTGGCCTATGGTACAAACGTAGTAGGTGGTGTAACGCCTGGCAAAGGTGGGCAATTGCATTTAGAAAAGCCTGTTTTTAACACTGTTAAAGATGCTGTTGATCAAACAGGTGCAAATGTATCTATCATTTTTGTGCCACCTGCTTTTGCTGCTGATGCAATTATGGAAGCTGCAGAAGGTGGTATTAAAGTTATTGTTTGTATTACCGAAGGTATCCCTACAAAGGATATGATTCAGGTTAAAGAATATATTGCTGATCGTGATGTTACGCTTATCGGCCCTAACTGCCCTGGTGTAATTACTGCTGATGAAGCTAAAATTGGTATCATGCCAGGTTTTATCTTCAAAAAAGGTCATGTAGGTGTAGTTTCTAAATCAGGAACTTTAACTTATGAGGCTGTTGATCAGGTAGTTAAAGCTGGCTTGGGTATTACTACTGCTATCGGTATCGGTGGCGACCCGATTATCGGAACACCTACTGTAGAAGCGGTTAAATTATTAATGAACGACCCTGAAACCCACGGTATCATCATGATTGGTGAAATTGGTGGTGGCATGGAAGCTGAAGCAGCGCGCTGGATCAAAGAACACGGTACTAAACCTGTTGTTGGTTTCATCGCTGGTCAAACTGCGCCTCCGGGACGTAGAATGGGCCACGCTGGTGCTATTGTTGGTGGTGCTGATGATACCGCTGCTGCTAAAATGAAAATCATGCGCGAGTGTGGTATCCGTGTAGTAGAAAGCCCTGCTGAAATCGGTGCTGCAATGGCAGAAGAATTAGCAAAATAAGATTTTTAAAATCTCTTTATAGAAAAGCGTTTCGATTAAGTTCGAAGCGCTTTTTTTTGTGGTCTGCTTTTTAATCGCAAGACGCAAAGAATCCAAAGATTTTGTTTTGGCCTACGCTGATTAACCACAAAGACACAAAGGCACAAAGGTTTGTTTTTGATTACTTTCAAAGATTTCCTAGTCGTATTTTTCACCATAGCCGTCACCCTGAATTTATTTCAGGGTCTATTATGCCGAGGCAATGGGTTAAAACCATCCCGCGTTGTTTCTCTCTCCTCTGGATGAGGAACAGCACAAAGTCAGATGCCCATAGTCGTCACCCTGAATTTATTTCAGGGTCTATTATGCCGAGGCAATGGGTTAAAACCACTCCACATTGTTTCCCTCTCCTCCAGGAGAGGGATAGCAAAAAAGAACAAAAACCGCAACCTTTNCTCCACATTGTTTCCCTCTCCTCCAGGAGAGGGATAGCAAAAAAGAACAAAAACCGCAACCTTTGTCAGGGTGAGGTAAAACCCCTAAACCAGCGAACCAAAACCTAATCTAAACCGTATATTGATATATGAAAACGATGTTAAATAAACTATTTTTGATTTCTGCTGTTGTTTTAATTACAGGGCTTTCCGCCTGCGCTCAAAAGCAGGATAAAGAAGCTGCAAAACAACCGAAGGAAACAGAACAAATCATACCAAAGAAGAAAATGAACTGGAATCCATTAACACCCGAAGAAGAAAGAGTAATTGTAAATAAAGGTACCGAATATCCGGGTACAGGTAAATACGAACATACAACAGATAAGGGTACTTATACCTGCAAACGTTGTAATGCTGCACTATACCGTTCCGAAAGTAAGTTTGATGCACATTGCGGATGGCCTGCTTTCGACGACGAAATCAAAGGTGCGGTAAAACGTATTCCTGATGCCGATGGATCGCGTACAGAAATTGTTTGCGCCAACTGTGGCGCGCATCTTGGTCACGTATTTTTAGGCGAAGGATTTACCAATAAAGACACCCGTCATTGTGTAAATTCAATCTCTATGAATTTCGTGCCGGATCAAAAATAAGGTGGGTATAGTAGGGTTAGGTAGAGGCGTACGGCGGAAAGCTGTACGCCTTTTTTAATTCACAAAATTGAGCTGTTTTTCCACAAATTATTGATTATAAACTAAATGCTTATATTTGCAGGCTCGATAAAGAAAATTTAGCCTATGAAGTATCTTCTGTTATTAAGTTTTTGTTTTCTGTTTCTGCAGGTCAAAGCACAAAATCCCGATCAGTCAAATGAGCCGGATAGTATCAAAAAAACAGTTCTCGCTACTTATTATCACAGAAAATTCGAAGGCCGCCGCACCACCAGCGGCGCCAAATACCGGGCAAAAAAACTCACTGCAGCCCACCGCTCTTTACCAATGGGCACCCTGGTTACCGTAACTAATCCCGACAACGGAAAATCGGTTGTGGTAAAGGTGAACGACCGGGGTCCGTATTCCAAAAAACTCGCTATTGATTTATCAGAACGTGCCGCAAAACAGATTGGTATTTTCCGTAAAGGAATAGCTAAAGTTAACCTGAGTTACACCGTCGAGTAGTACTCCTTTTGGCTCTATTTCAGGCCTGTTACACCCCTAAAATTTAAGTTATTAACACTCATTTTTGTTTGTTAAACCCTTGAAAAGAAACGATTAGCTTTTTTTTCGCTCGAAAATGATATTTGGCTGATCGTTTTTACCCAGCAAACGGGCCGGGTGTTAACAACTTTGGTACACTAAAAAGGGCCACCGTATATATATTTGTTATAACAAAGTTCTTTAACTTCTTGCGACTGGAAACAAATATAAAAGCTTAATTTTTAGTAGTTTATACATACAACATCCCGATTGTAATTTTAAATTTTCCTAACTAAAAATTCAGTTGTTCGTCAGGCAAAAGGGTTAGCACTTTCACAACAGGTTTTGATAAAAGACATTACAATCATCATATAAAATTGATGGATGCGTGTCTTCGTCGGCTCTGTTAAAAAAAATAGAATTAAAAATATCAGCGTATGGAACAGGAATTATTACTACAAGAAAACAAAGACAGATTTGTGCTTTTGCCGATTAAGTACCCGGCAATCTGGGAAATGTATAAAAAGACCGAAGCTAGTTTTTGGACGGCAGAAGAAATCGATCTTTCTGACGACCAGAAGCACTGGGATAATTTAAATGATGGCGAAAGACATTTTATTTCGCACATCCTTGCTTTCTTTTCTGCTAGTGATGGTATTGTGAACGAAAACCTTGCCGTAAACTTCATGAGTGAGGTGCAGTTGCCTGAGGCACGTTGTTTTTATGGTTTCCAGATTATGATGGAAAACATCCATGCCGAAACCTACGCTTTATTAATCGATACTTATATTAAAGATCCTGAAGAAAAAGACCGTTTGTTCCACGCTATCGATACTGTACCTGCAGTAAAAAGAAAAGCAGAATGGGCTTTACGCTGGATCGAAAACGGAACTTTTGCAGAGCGTTTAGTGGCATTTGCTGCGGTTGAAGGTATTTTCTTCAGCGGAAGTTTCTGTTCTATCTTCTGGTTAAAGAAACGCGGTTTAATGCCGGGATTAACCTTCAGTAACGAGCTGATTTCGAGGGATGAAGGCTCACACTGCGAATTTGCCTGCCTGTTATACAGCATGTTAAGCAATAAATTAAGCGAAGAACAGGTACATTCAATCATCAGCGATGCTGTAGAAATCGAAAAAGAATTTATTACCGATGCATTACCGGTTGCTTTAATTGGTATGAATGCAAAATTAATGAGCCAGTATATCGAATTCGTGGCCGACAGGTGGTTACAGGAACTGGGTTACAAAAAAATATACAATGCAACCAATCCATTCGATTTTATGGAAATGATTTCATTACAGGGTAAAACCAATTTCTTCGAAAAACGTGTTGGCGATTATCAAAAAAGCGGTGTATTAACCTCTGCAGATAATAACAAACAGGCGTTCTCTTTAGATGAAGACTTTTAAGGTAGAAAGATAAGAGGTAGAGGGCAGAAGGTTTAATCTAGTTACTTGCTACTCAAGTCTTGATA
Source organism: Pedobacter miscanthi (assembly GCF_003315595.1). GTDB lineage: Bacteria > Bacteroidota > Bacteroidia > Sphingobacteriales > Sphingobacteriaceae > Pedobacter > Pedobacter miscanthi. The sequence continues at coordinate 107,015 of NZ_QNQU01000022.1, forward strand.
CTCATTAAATAAATAACAAAAACTACAAAAGTGATGATTAAGTCTTGATACTTGATACTCACGACTTAATATAAAACTTAAATCTCATAAAATATGTTCGTACTAAAAAGAGATGGCCGCAAAGAAGCGGTGCAATTTGACAAAATCACAGCCCGTATTCAGAAGTTGTGCTATAGTTTAAATTCAGACCTTGTAGACCCGATTGATGTGGCCAAGAAGGTAATCGAAGGTTTATATGATGGGGTAACTACATCAGAGCTGGATAACCTTGCGGCAGAAACGGCGGCATCGTTAACAACCAAGCACCCTGATTATGCTTTGCTTGCATCGCGTATCGCGGTTTCCAACCTGCATAAAAACACCACTAAATCATTCTCGGGTACGATGAAAATGTTGTACGAATATTTCGACCCGAAAGCGCAGAAAGCAGCTCCGCTTATCGCTGATGATGTTTATGAGATCATAGAAAAAAATAAGGATATTTTAGATAGCTCTATCATTTACGACCGCGATTTCGGTTTCGATTATTTCGGTTTTAAAACTTTAGAAAAATCTTACCTTTTAAAAGTTAACGGTCAGATTGTAGAGCGTCCGCAACATTTGTTTATGCGTGTTTCGGTTGGTATCCACAAAGAAGATATCGAAAGTGCAATCAAAACCTATAACTTAATGAGCGAGCGTTGGTTTACACATGCTACACCAACATTGTTCAACGCAGCTACACCAAAACCTCAAATGTCTTCATGTTTCCTGTTAACCATGCAGGATGACAGCATCGAGGGTATTTACGATACTTTAAAGCAAACGGCTAAAATTTCGCAGAGTGCAGGCGGTATTGGTTTAAGTATCCACAACATTCGCGCAACAGGTTCTTACATTGGTGGTACAAATGGTACAAGTAACGGTATTATCCCGATGTTACGCGTATTTAACGATACTGCCCGTTACGTAGATCAGGGTGGAGGTAAACGTAAAGGTGCCTTTGCCATTTATTTAGAACCTTGGCATGCCGATGTTTTCGAATTCTTAGATCTTCGTAAAAACCACGGTAAAGAAGAAATGCGTGCACGCGATTTGTTCTATGCCCTTTGGATTAACGATTTGTTTATGCAACGCGTTAAAGATAATGGCGACTGGACCTTATTCTGCCCGCATGAAGCACCAGGTTTGGCCGATTGTTTCGGTAAAGAATTTGAAGAACTTTATACCAAATACGAAGCTGAAGGCCGTGGACGTAGAACCGTTAAAGCTCAGGAACTTTGGTTTGCCATCTTAGATTCGCAAATCGAAACCGGTACACCTTATATGTTGTTTAAAGATGCAGCAAACAGCAAATCTAACCAGCAGAACTTAGGCACCATTAAAAGCTCTAACCTGTGTACCGAAATTATTGAGTATACCTCTAAAGATGAAGTTGCCGTTTGTAATTTAGCTTCGCTGGCATTGCCACGTTTCGTAATCAACGGTGCTTTCGATCACCAGAAATTATATGATGTAACTTATCAGGCTACTTTAAACCTGAACAAGATCATCGATCATAACTATTACCCTGTTCAGGAAGCTGAAAACTCAAACATGCGTCACCGTCCGGTTGGTTTAGGTGTGCAGGGTTTGGCTGATGCCTTTATTTTATTGCGTTTACCTTTCGAAAGTGATGAGGCTAAACGTTTAAATAAAGACATTTTCGAAACGATTTATTTTGCTTCGATGACAGCTTCTCACGATTTAGCTGTGAAACATGGTCCTTACCAAACTTTTAAAGGTTCTCCTTTATCTAAAGGTAAATTCCAGTTCGATTTATGGAATGTTACACCAGATAGTGGCCGTTGGGACTGGAATGCATTACGCAAAAAAGTGGTTAAAGATGGTGTATATAACTCTTTATTGGTTGCACCTATGCCAACTGCATCTACTTCGCAGATTTTGGGTAATAACGAATGTTTCGAGCCATATACCTCTAACATTTACACCCGCCGTGTATTAAGTGGAGAGTTTGTAGTGGTAAACAAACACTTATTGAAAGATTTAGTGGCCCTTGGTTTATGGAACAACGATATGAAAAACCAGATCATATTGGCTAACGGTTCAATCCAAGCTATTGATGCGATTCCTGATTATATCAAAGAATTGTACAAAACTGTTTGGGAGATCAAGATGCGTAACATCATCGATATGGCTGCCGATCGTGGTGCCTATATCTGCCAGTCGCAATCATTAAACCTGTTTGTAAATGCACCGAACACTTCAAAATTAACTTCAATGCACTTTTATGCATGGGAAAAAGGTTTGAAAACCGGTATGTATTACCTACGTACCCAGGCAGCTTCTCAGGCCGTTAAATTTACGGTAGAGAATCAGGGCGGTAAAGCCATCGAAGCAGTTATCCCTGCTGAAATGACACAAGATCAGGTTGCAGAAGAAATCGTTGACGGACCAGTTTGTTCAATGGAAGAAGGTTGCATTAGCTGTTCTGGTTAAGCTTAAAGATTAAAGGAGAAAGACCAAAGCGAAAAGCCTGCATCATCTCGTCATTGCGAGCCACGAAGCAATCTTAAAGCAATAGTTGTTCTTCTCATCATAAAGCAATAAAATAGATAAGGTTTTGGGCAAACGCTCAAAACCTTATTTTTTGTTTATATTTTTGTATAGTTCAGTCGTTCATCAGTCATTTGTTTGTTGGTTCTGCAAGATGCCTAAGTGATTTAACTAATGACTAATGAACGAATGACCAGTGAACCATTGAATGAATGAACAGCACTTTAAAACATAGCAAACACGAAATCATTCCCTGCGAAAGATGCGGAACGGCTATTGAGTGCAAGGCAAATTCTTATACCAAGTGTCAATGTAGCGTAGTGCAGCTGAGCATTAACGAAGTACAGTACATTTCCGAACTCTACGATGGTTGCCTGTGCGCCAAATGCCTGTTTGAGCTACAGCAGGAATATAGAGATGAAATTGGGGCTTAATCTTTGTATTTTCGTGCCTTTGTGGTAAAATCATCTGAAAAGCAGGTTCCTGTACCTTTCCGTTGGTTCCAGTCCCGCTTTCCCTTCTGCCCGATAAAAAAATCGGGGGCATCCGTCCAATCGGGTTTATTATATGCAGGTACCGTGCTTTTTTGAAAGGTTTTTAGTTCTGCCAAAATCTAAATATTGTCTCCCAATCAGGTCAATTCCATAGGTCTAAAAAAGGACAACTTTTGCCTATTAACTGTTAATTATACAATTAAAATTTCTGCAGATCTTGGTCAAGATTCAAAAGGCCATTTTTCGGCGTTTATAAGCGTTCAGGTAAATAAAACCTAAAAATGTCATCTGCAGTTCGTATTCCTTAAATCGTTTAGCTTAGCACTTGTTTTAGGTCTTAAAACCGATAAAAAATAGTTTAAAAATAAGTGTTAAATCTGGTAACAATGCATACAATTTGATGTCAATGTAGTGCTTGATAAATGGTTTATCAAGTTAAAAAACAGAAAAATACAAAACGTTATGGAAGCGCTCATTTCTAATTACTGGTGGGTTTTAGTGGCACTGTTGTGCGTAGTTTTATACAAATATATTTTACGTTTCTTATTCGGGATGGTGATCGTACCCGAAGACAGGATCGGTTTGATTACCAAAAAATTCGTGCTCTTCGGTTCAGCAAAAGAACTGCCCGACGGAAGGATCATCGCCATCCGGGGAGAAGCTGGTTTCCAGGGAAAAACCTTGGCGCCGGGATTGTATTTCGGAATGTGGTTTTGGCAGTATAGTGTAACCATGGAACAGTTTACCATTATTCCGGAAGGAAAAATAGGGCTCATTATGGCCAAAGACGGATCAGAAATCCCAACGGGAAATATCCTCGGACAAAAGGTAGAATCTGATAACTTTCAGGATGCGGTGAAGTTTCTCGAAAACGGCGGTCAGCGGGGAAGGCAAACGGCTTACATTACATCCGGTTCATACCGTATCAATACCATGCTCTTTCAGGTGTCGGTAACTGATATGATCCGCATTCAGGAAAGCATGGTGGGCATTGTAACCACATTGGATGGTTTACCAATCGAAGCCAACCAGATTGCCGGTAAAATGGTTGAGGGGCACAACAATTTCCAGGATTTTGATGCTTTTATCAAACTGGGCGGTAACCGTGGTCTGCAACCGCAGGTAATTCTGGCAGGTTCTTACAACCTCAACCCCTGGGCAGTTCAGCTGGAAGAAATCCCGATGATGGAAATTGCCATTGGTTATGTGGGAGTGGTGATTTCGTTTATCGGTCAGGAAGGGAGCGATTTAACCGGAGCAGACTTTAAACACGGTAATATTGTGGGCAAAGGATCTAAAGGTGTTTGGTTAGAACCACTTGGACCGGGTAAATATCCGATTAACAAGTATATTATGAAGGTAGAACTGGTGCCTACAACCAACCTGGTGCTCAACTGGGCATCGGCAAGGAGTGAGGCACACAACCTGGATAAAAACTTATCTACCATTACCGTACGTTCGAGAGATGGTTTCCCGTTTAACCTGGATGTGGCGCAGATTATCCACGTGCCTACAACAGAAGCCCCAAAAGTAATTGCCCGTTTTGGTAATATGGTCAATCTCGTTTCGCAGGTTTTAGAACCAACAATCGGTAACTATTTCCGTAACTCGGCACAGGGCAGTGATGTAATTGCTTTTTTGAGTACCCGTAAAGAACGTCAGGAATCGGCTAAAGAACACATCCGTAAAGTGCTTGATGAGTATAATGTGAACGCAGTTGACACGCTGATCGGTGACATTGTTCCGCCAGAGTCGTTAATGAAAACCTTAACTGACCGTAAAATCGCGGAGGAACAGAAAATCACCTACGATACGCAGAAACAGGCGCAGGAAACGCGTCAGGGGATGGAGAAAGAAACGGCCATTGCCGATATGCAAAAGGATATTGTAAAGGCGCAACAGAGTGTAGAGATTGCCGAACGTACCGCAAGTGCAACGGTGAAAAAATCGGAAGGTGATGCTGCAGGTGTAAAACTGGCGGTAGGAGCAGAGGCCGAAGCCACAAAAATGAGGGCCCATGCCGAAGCAGAAGCAACCAAAGCAAGGGCACAGGCGGATTCGGAAGCGATTAAACTGCGTGCATCAGCGGAGGCAGAACAGATTTCGTTAACCGGTAGTGCCGAAGCAGGTAAAATTTTGGCTGTAGGTAAATCAACTGCTGAGGCTTACGAACTTGCAGTTAAAGCTTTGGGTGGCGAAAACTTTACCCGTTATAAAATCACCGAAGAACTATCAAAAGGCAATGTAAAACTGATCCCTGATGTGCTTATTGGTGGCAATGGCGGTAATCACGGCGGCTCAGCAATGGACGGCTTACTTGGGCTTAAATTAATGGAATTAATGGATCCCGAAAAACGTAAAGAAGTGGTTGCCGTTGCAGAAATTGTAGAAACAAAACCAAAACCTAAAAAGGATAATATTAATCCATAATAGATTTTAATTAATTGTAAGGCCTCAGCGTAAGTTGGGGCTTTTTGTTTTGCTGTTGTTTATTCTTAACCCGCATTATCGTCATTTCGAGCGGAGTGCAACGAAGCCGAGAAATCTGTCTCGAGATAGATCTCTCCGCTCCACTGCGTTTCGGTCGAGATGACGACCCTTTTTGTCTTTATACCTTAAACCTTTTTAGTAACTTTGCAGCCAAATTTAGAATGATAGAATTTTGAATGATAGAATTTTGAATGATTGATTTTTGAATGACTGAGTTTTGAATGATTGAATAGCTACAAGTTAAGCACTCTTTCATTTAAACATGCTCTCATTTAAACATTCTCTCATTTAAACATTCTATCATTCAATCATTCCCTCATTCTCTCATTTCAAAAATATGAAGAAAGTTAATGTTGGCCTGGTGCAGATGAGCTGTACTAAAGATAAGCAGGAAAATTTAGATAAAGCGATTGCGAAAATAAGAGAAGCAGCAGCAAAAGGTGCACAGATTGTATGTTTGCAGGAGCTTTTTACTTCGCTGTATTTCTGCGATGTTGAAGATTATGATAATTTTGATCTGGCAGAAGCTATTCCAGGTCCATCAACTGATGCATTGCAGGTTGTAGCCAAAGAATTGGGTGTGGTAATTATAGCTTCCCTTTTCGAAAAACGTGCTGAAGGTTTGTATCACAATACAACTGCAGTTTTAGATGCCGATGGTTCATATTTGGGTAAATACCGCAAAATGCATATTCCTGATGACCCCGCTTTTTACGAAAAATTCTATTTCACGCCAGGCGATTTGGGTTACAAAGTTTTCCAGACTAAGTTCGCAAAAATCGGCATTTTAATTTGTTGGGATCAATGGTATCCTGAAGCTTCACGCATCACGGCTTTAATGGGGGCTGACATTCTCTTCTATCCAACTGCAATAGGCTGGGCAACCGATCAGGATGAGGAAACCAACCAGGATCAATATAATGCGTGGCAAACCATTCAGCGCTCACATGCAGTGGCAAATGGAGTGCCTGTGGTAAGTGTAAACCGTGTAGGTTTTGAGCAGGATGGTGCCATGAAATTCTGGGGAGGTAGTTTTGCTACCAACGGACAGGGCAAAATACTTTATTTAGGCTCGCACGATCAGGAAGAAACCGAAGTGGTTGAACTGGATTTATCAGAATCTGATTTCTTCCGTAAGCACTGGCCTTTTTTAAGGGACAGAAGGATCGATTCTTATCAGCCGATTACAAAAAGATATATTGACGGCGATTAAAAAAAGGTCAGATGTCAGATGTCCGAAGACGGAAGTCAAAGGGCATACCTACAGGGCGAATAAGATTTAGATGATTTGGATTTAAGTAAGAAAATCTCAAAGGTTTGGATTGAACATTAAGAAGTTGTAATTTGTATAGTCTATTTCTAAGAAATTATAACTTCAGATATCGGACATCTGACTTTCGGACTTTATTATGGCATTCAAATTTGAAAAACTTAAAGTTTGGCAAAAGGCTTTAGACTTAGCCGATGAGATCGATAAAATGACAAAAACTTTTCCTAAGGATGAAGTTTATGTTTTAACGTCGCAAGCGAAACGTGCTGCCGATTCAATATCAATGAATATTGCTGAAGGAAGTACAGGCCAAAGTAATCCTGAATTTAAAAGATTTTTAGGTTATGCTTTAAGGTCAAATATTGAAGTTGTGAATTGTTTACATCTTGCGATAAGAAGAAATTATATAACAGAAGAAATTTTTCAGAAACACTATAAATCGTGCGAGGAGATTTTGGTTATGATTTCAGCTTTAATCAAATCGCTGAATTGATTCAAAGGTCAGAAGACTGAAGTCAGATGATATTAGGACTATAGTTAAAACACTAAATCATCTGACACCCGACTTTCAGACTTTAAATAACACACTAAATCATCCGACTTCGGACACCCGACTTTCGGACTTTAAATAACACACTAACCTTCCGACTTCGGACCTCCGACTTCGGACTTAAAAATTATGTCAAACTTTCCTCCAAGAAAAGATTTAAATATCAATCAGTTCGATTACTCGCCAAAGCAGCAAGGTTATGCTTTTCCTGCCGAATGGGCTAAACATGAGGCAACCTGGTTAAGCTGGCCGCATAAGGAGGCATCATGGCCGGGTAAAATCGAGACTATTTATGAGCCTTATTGCCAGTTTATAAAAGCGGTAACCGAAGGTGAAAAAGTACGCATTAATGTGAAAGATGAGGAAATGAAAGCTTTTGCCATTGCTGAATTAACAAAAGTTAATGCCGATTTAAGTCAGGTTGAGTTTTATTTCAACCAAACCAACGATGCCTGGTGCCGCGACCATGGTCCAGCATTTGTACTTAAAGGGAACGAAAAAGCAGTGGTAGATTGGGGCTACAATGCATGGGGTGGTAAATATCCTCCATTCGACCTTGATGATGTAGTGCCGACAAAAATTGCCAAACATTTCGATCTGCCTTTATTTGCACCTGATATTGTAATGGAAGGTGGTTCGGTAGAATTTAATGGTGCCGGAACAGTTTTAACCACTACAGCTTGTTTGTTGAACGAAAACCGTAATCCGCATTTAACAAAAGAACAAATTGAGCAATATTTGCTGGAGTATTACGGACAGGATCAGGTTTTATGGTTGGGCGATGGTATTGTTGGCGATGATACAGATGGCCATATTGATGATATTACCCGTTTCGTAAATGAAGATACCGTTTTAACCGTTGTAGAAAGTAATCCTCTGGATGAAAACTATGCGCTGTTACAGGAAAACCTCGAAGCGTTGAAAGCAATGAAACTGAAGGACGGCAGAGCATTAAACATTATTGAATTGACAATGCCATCACCGGTAATTTATGACGATACCCGTTTGCCGGCATCTTACGCTAACTTTTACATTGCCAATGCAGCAGTAATTGTTCCGGTTTTTGACGATGTGAACGACCAAAAAGCTTTGGATATTATTCAGGGCTGTTTTCCGGATCGCAAGGTGATCGGTATCAATTCAGTAGATATTATCTGGGGACTGGGTAGTTTCCATTGTTTAAGTCAGCAGGAACCGGCTGTTTAGTCGTTAGTCAACAGTTTACATTCCACCAGACTGTCATCCTGAGCCTGTTGAAGGATTTTCGATAAGCTCAACTTGAGAATTTTAGCAAGAATATTTTTAGTAACTTTATGTTTCTGAAGATCTTTATGGCTAGAATACATAATTATTTTGTCTACATCTTAGAATGTGCTGATAAAAGTTATTATTTTGGTGTAACAAATGATTTGGAGATCAGGCTTTCGCAACATAATAATGGAGAAAATATTCGCGCTTATACTTTTTCAAGGCGACCGGTCATTTTAAAATATTACCAACGATTTGACCAGATAGAAGATGCTATTGATTTCGAAAAGCAGGTTAAAGGTTGGAGTAGAAAGAAAAAAGAAGCTTTATTCAAAGAAGATTGGGAAGAAATTGTAAGATTATCAAATTATAAAAATAAATAATAGATTCGGTCTTCGACAAGCTCAGACTGACAAACAATAAAATAACGAATGAAATTACTAGAAGGAAAAACAGCCTTAATTACAGGTGCATCAAAAGGGATCGGCCGTAAAATAGCTGAGAAATTTGCCGAGCAGGGCGCTAATGTAGCTTTTACATATTTATCATCAGTAGAAAAAGGGGAGGCTTTAGAGCAGGAATTACAAAGCTTCGGGACAAAAGTTAAAGGTTACCGTTCTGATGCTTCTAAATTTGCTGAAGCAGAGCAATTGATCAACGATATTGTTGCCGAATTTGGTACCATTGATATTGTAGTAAACAATGCAGGTATTACAAAGGATGGTTTGTTGATGCGCATGAGTGAAGAAAACTGGGACGATGTGATCAACATCAACCTGAAATCGATCTTCAATGTAACTAAAGCTGCTTCTAAAGTGATGATGAAAGCCCGTAAAGGTGTGTTTATCAACATGAGTTCAGTTGTGGGCGTTACTGGTAATGCTGGTCAGGCCAACTATGCGGCTTCGAAAGCCGGTATTATTGGTTTTACAAAATCGGTGGCTAAAGAGTTGGGTTCGAGAAATATCCGTGCCAATGTAGTAGCTCCGGGTTTTATCCGTACCGAAATGACCGAAGTTTTAGATCCAAAAGTAGTTGAAGGCTGGGAAAAGGACATTCCTTTAAAACGTGCCGGAGAAACAGAAGATATCGCTAATGTTTGCGTGTTTTTAGCTTCTGATATGAGCGCTTACGTAACCGGACAAACTTTGTCTGTTTGTGGCGGGATGCTGTAAGAGAGGTTGAAGGCGGAAGGTTTAAGGTGGAGGGCTTTTTCCAGCCACATAAAAGCATTAAAGAAGTCAAGTTTTTAAAACTTGACTTCTTTTGTTACCAAATATCGTCCTTTAACTTCCTTAATTTCTGCAGGATATTTATTCTTCTCAAAAGCCAAATATCCGGCCTGTAACGATTTCCAAAAGTTTGCCTGAGCAGGAAATTGAGCAATGTACTTTTTCATATTTCCATCCGTCATTTTGAAAGGATAAATATTTACCGGAATCTTCTCCTGACCTGCGTTCCGGGCTTCAACGCCTAAAACATATACTTCCTTAATTTTTTCATCCGTTAAAGGGATGCAGCCTACGGTTACACAATTGCCATGGATGTAAATATCGCTTCCCGGTTTTCTGTCTTTTCCCGTCCGGGCGTAATCTACTGTATTTGGGTAATTCACACCTAATGACAAATGAAAATTACTCATCGGGTTAAAAACGTTCACGTAATAAAATCCTTCTGGTGTTTGTCCGTCTCCTTCAAATACCTTCGGACCAATGGTGCCAGAATGCGCACAGAAATCGTACGTTCTGAATAAAGAATAGGTTTTTGCTGAATTATTCTTTAACCAGATTTCGAGCTTGCCTTCTGTTTTATAAGCATTGATTACCATCGAAAACTGATCGCCGTAACCACCTGACAGAACGAATTTTTTTAAGGTTTCCCATTTCTCATTATATGCCTTTTCTACCCTTTCAAATTTAATCTGGGTGGCTTTAAAATTATTTTGAGCATTTACCATAAGACTCAAGGATAGCAAAAATGTTAAACAGGTTAATTTCATAAAGATTGATTTGGTTAAAACTAGCGAATTTATACTAATATTTAATCTTCAACATGTAACATGGCAAGTGCAAAGCGTTTGGCGCATGGCGTTGATTGGCAAAATGCCTATAGCCATCAACTATCAAGCTATTAACCTGGGCAATTTGAACGAACCAATGACCAATGACGAATGAACCAATTAACAACTTATTTAGCGCTAAGCGTTTGGCGCATGGCGTTGATTGGCAGAATGCCTATAGCCATCAACTATTAAACCATCAACCTGGGCAATTTGAACGAACCAATGACCAATTAACAAAAGGCCTTGAAAATTTCCCTAAAATTACCATCTTTATGAATTATGACTGGTTTTTTTTCGGGTACTTCTATTTTGTCTTTTCTGGGTTGCCTGGCTTTGGGTGTGCTATATGCCTGGTTACTTTATCGTGGTAATAAAAATCTTGATAAAAAACTTCAGTACGGTTTAACTGCATTGCGCATTATTGTGGTTACTACCATTGCCTGGTTAATATTTGCGCCGCTGATTAAAACCTTAAATTATACTTTGGATAAACCTGTCATCATTATCGGGCAGGATAATTCCTTATCTGTTGCACAGGTTAAAGCCGCAGGTTTCGATCAAAAGTTATACGAACAAAACCTTAAAAACTTACAGGATAAACTGGCTGATAAATATGAAGTAAAAACACTTCATTTTGGCGATCGGGTTGCTGATGGTTTCGATTTTAAAAATCAGGGAAAATTAACCGATGCAGCTGCCTTTTTTCAAAAAGTGAGGGATGAATATACCAACCGGAATGTTGGCGCTATTATTTTAGCCACGGATGGTATTTTTAACCACGGTGGAAATCCACTTTACAGCATCAACCAGATCAATGCACCTGTTTACACCATTGCCCTGGGTGATAGTATCCCCAAACGTGATGCGCTGATTTCGAATGTCAATTACAATAATATTGTGTACCTGGATGATGATTTTACAATCGAAGTTCAGGTTCAGGCCTTCCAGAGTGACGGAGAAACCACTGCTCTAACAGTAAGCCAGAATGGTGCGAAAATAGAACAGCAGAATATAGCTGTCAAGGGAAGTTCTTTTGTTAAAACGGTTCCGGTAAAAATTCATGCGGGCAAAATTGGTGTTCAAAAATATAACGTTCAGCTGGGTGTTTTACCAAATGAAATTACAACAAGAAATAACGTACAGACTTTCTATGTTGAGGTTATTGACGGACGACAGAAAGTATTGTTAGCTGCAGCTGCTCCGCATCCTGATTTGAGCGTATTAAAAGAGGCCATTTCACTCAATAAACATTACGAAGCTAAACTTGCACTCGCGGATGATTTAAACGCAACAGATCCCTCCAAATTTGATTTGATTGTATTGTATCAATTGCCCGATGTTCAGAACCTGTCAACTGCTTTTCTCAAGAAGTTGACAGGCTTAAAAAAACCGATCTGGTATATTTTAGGTGGACAGAGCAATGTAAATGCTTTTAACCAGATCCAGAATCAAGTAAATTTAAGCTCCGCCAATGGTTCTGTTCAGGAAGTATATGCTGATTTTGCAAATGGATTTACAAGTTTCAACCTTAGTGAAGAAGATAAAAAGCAATTTTCGGCCTTCGATCCGTTATTAAGCCCATTTGGAAGGCTGACTGTAAATGCTGGCGCCACACCGGTTTTTAACCAGCGTATAGGCAAAGTAAGCACACAACAGCCATTGTTATTTTTTGCAAACGAAAATGGTACAAAAACAGGTTATCTGATGGGAGAGGGGCTGTGGCGCTGGAAACTTTCGGAAGCAGAAAATGAAAGTAACAAATCAGTTTTAAACGACCTGATTTCAAAAACAGTTCAATATTTATCTGTTAAAGATGATAAGCGGAGGTTTAAGGTTTTTACTTCTAAATCGGCTTATGATGAGAATGAAACCATCCAGTTTAACGGCACGCTTTATAATGATAGTTATCAGCCTGTAAATGAAGCAGAGGTTAAACTTCAGGTAAAAAATGAAGCCGGAAAAGTATTTAATTACATCTTTTCTAAAACGGAAAACCGCTATCAGCTGGATGCCGGAACGATGCCTGCCGGTAATTATTCTTATCTGGCCAATACCGAACTTGGAGGAAAGAAATTTACCGCAGCAGGAAGTTTTTATGTCAATGCGCTGATTGCAGAATATCAGCAAACCACTGCCAATCACCAGCTTTTAAATAACATTTCCAAACAGAGCAACGGCAAACTCTTTATGCCCGAAAACCTGCTTATAATAGCCGATGAAATTGCCAAAAACGAAAATATTAAAACCATCAGCTACGAAGACCGAAAATACGACGAATTGATTAATATGAAATGGTTGTTTGGTTTAGTGCTGATTTTACTGGGTACAGAGTGGTTTTTAAGAAAACGCAATGGCGAATTGTAATGTAAAATGTAAGGAGGTAAGATGGATGATGTAACCAATTTCCTCCCCTTTTTCCATGATCCCTCTTCCATTTTCCATTCTTAGTTCGGTGTGCCGTCAGATGTTACCATCTGACGGTCAGACTATCTTTCGAATTAACATCTTGTCTTAGATTAATTTCGAAAACGTAAGTAGGTAACACCTTCATCAGAAAGAGTTGAATTTATACAGATATGGGATTAAGAAACAGAAACCTATTTCTAGACAAAAAATGTTTTTTCGTAACTACCAGTTGCTATAAACATTTGAAACTTCTCGAAGTTGATTCTTGCAAATTAATAATTGCCAATAGTTTAAATTTTATCGCCTTAAAATACAAAATTTCAATCCTTGGATATGTAATCATGCCTAATCACCTTCATATTTTATTGTATTTTACTGATGAAAACAAATTATCGGATAGCATGCGTGATTTGAAAAAGTTTTGTGCTTTTGAAATCAGAAAATATTTAGAATCTGTTCAGAGTTCATTACTACATTTGGTCAGGGTTGAAAATGATAAGCAAATTTTTAAAGTTTGGGAAGATAGGTTTGATGATGTCTGGATAGGTAATAAGGAGCTTCTCGAAATTAAGCTGGAATATATTCATCAAAATCCACTACAATCTCATTGGAATTTGAGCCAATGTCCCGAAGATTATAAATATAGTAGTGCCCTATTTTATCTAGGCAGTTCAGAAAATATTGTGAGACTAACTGATTATAGAGATATTTTCGACTGATAATCCTTAATCACTGAATGTTCAGCGAGATGTTCTCATCTGACTAATAAATTATCTATAAATTGGGAAATAATCGATAGTACTCAAGAAATTGAAAGTGTCAGATGGTAACATCTGACATCACTGAGTTGTGGAATTAATGCCATTCGTCGCGGTAAACAAACTTAGGCATGTGCCACTCAAAGCGGATAGAAAGTAACCTAAGCGTTAATCCCACAACTGCGGCTGAAATGGTCGCCAGCATTTCACTTCCTTTAAAATGTTCTACACCGATATAAACGGCACCGGTAACAATTGCGGCACTGGCATAAATCTCTTTTCTAAACAGAAATGGAACTTCATTACAGAGTACATCGCGCAACACACCACCCGCACAGCCTGTAATCATTCCGCTAAAAAGTACGATTAAATAAGGCAAATGAATTTCCTGCGCAACCTGACAGCCAATAATGGTAAAAACCACCAATCCTAAAGCATCCAGGTACAGGAACAGTTTTTTAAGTTTGGTCATAATGGAGGCTATAAATGCTGCCAGTAATGCTGCTACCGCGGTAATCACTAAATATTCGGGATGTTCTACCCAGCTCATCGGATAATGGCCGAATAATACATTCCGAACCGTACCGCCACCTAGAGCTGTTACCCAGGCGATAATACAAACACCTACCCAATCCATATCTCTCCGGCCTGCAGAAAGTGCTGCTGTCATGGCTTCAGCAGTTATGGCGATGATGTAGAGGATGTGGAGCATTGGATGGCTAACTGTTTGAATTGCTTAATCGGTTAACTGTTAAGGGATTGTTCCATAGTTTGATTGTTGAACTGTCAACTCCAAACTGTCAACTGCTAATTGAGAACTGTCAACTAAAAACTAATCCTTCTTCTCTTCCTGGATAATCACAAAAACATCTTCATTATCTTTTTTCATGAAGTATTTTTCGCGGGCAAATTTTTCAGCTGTGTTCAGGTTGGTATTCAGTTCGTTAAGATCTTTTTTAACCTGGGCGGTTTCTTTTTCGAAATATTCTTTTTCTTCCTGCAATTTATTGGCCTGACTGCGGTACTCGTACTGCGACATCATATCGTTTTTGTCGAAAAATAGCATCCACAGCGCAAAAGCGACAGTAGCAAGGAAATATTTATTGCGGAAAAGATCTATTAAACGTTTCATATTTTTCTAAAGAGAAAAGGTCGTCATTGCGAGGTACGAAGCAATCTCAAAAAAAGGGGCTTTTAGCCATGCTATTGCAGTAAGATTGCTTCGTACCTCGCAATGACGTAAATGTAAATAAAAACATCCGAAGATTTAAAATCTCCGGATGTTCTCCAAATAAGTTTTTCAACTTGTTAACACTATAGCATTGGGTTTAAACCCAATGCTATGAATTATTTTTTAGCGTATTTGAATTTTGAACCGATGAAACGTGCATTTTCACCTAATTCTTCTTCAATACGTAATAATTGGTTGTATTTTGCAATCCTGTCTGAACGTGATGCAGAACCTGTTTTAATCTGTCCGCAGTTTAATGCAACAGCTAAATCAGCAATCGTAACATCTTCAGTTTCGCCAGAACGGTGACTCATTACTGAAGTATAACCACTGTTTTGAGCTAAAGTTACCGCATTGATGGTTTCAGTTAAAGAACCGATCTGGTTTACTTTTACCAAAATTGAGTTAGCAGTAGCTTCATCAATACCACGTTGTAAACGCGTAACGTTGGTTACAAATAAATCATCACCAACCAATTGTACATGGTCGCCGATTTTATCGGTTAAGCTTTTCCAGCCAGTCCAGTCGTTTTCATCCATACCATCTTCAATAGAGATAATCGGATATTTTGCAGAAAGATCAGCTAAATATTGTGCCTGTTCTTCACTAGAGCGAATTACTCCGGTAGCACCTTCAAATTTGGTATAATCATATTTGCCATCTTTGTAGAATTCAGATGAAGCACAGTCTAAAGCTAAACAGATTTGTGAACCTGGTTTATAACCCGCAGTTTCAATTGCTTTTAATACCGTTTCAATGGCATCCTCAGTACCATCAAAAGTTGGTGCAAAACCACCTTCATCACCTACTGCAGTAGATAAACCCCTGTCGTGAAGAATTTTTTTCAAGCTATGGAAAACTTCAGTACCCCAACGTAAAGCCTCTGAGAAAGAAGGAGCGCCAACCGGCATAATCATAAATTCCTGGAAAGCGATAGGCGCATCAGAGTGAGAACCACCGTTGATGATGTTCATCATCGGAATTGGTAAAGTGTTAGCGTTAACACCACCAATGTAACGGTATAAAGGTTGACCAATTTCATCAGCAGCAGCTTTAGCAGCAGCTAAAGAAACACCTAAAATAGCGTTAGCACCTAAGTTACCTTTGTTTTCGGTACCATCAAGGTCTAACATGATTTTATCAATTGTATTTTGCTCAAAAACATCAATACCTCTTAATACATCAGCAATTTTAGTATTTACATTTTCTACAGCTTTTAAAACACCTTTACCTAAATATGTAGATTTATCACCATCACGTAATTCAACAGCCTCATATTGCCCGGTAGATGCACCACTTGGTACAGCTGCACGGCCAAAAGCGCCTGCCTCTGTTACAACTTCTACTTCTACTGTTGGATTGCCTCTCGAATCGAGAATCTGTCTGGCATGGACATTAACGATTATGCTCATTTTTATTTAATTTTTTGTTGATTTTTTAACCTGCTTAGTGTACAAAGTACAATTACTAAGTGCAACATCAAAGTTAGTATATTTTTTAAATAAATAAAGCGTTTTAAGGGTTAATGTTACGATAGTTGTTTGAGTTAACCGATGGTTAATTTTAAGTTAATATTAGTGGTGAATCCTTGCGCTGCATGAGATCATTAGAGACTTGGTTACACTATTGCCTTTTTGAAAAGCAATTGCAGTATTACATCGATTGGGGTTGGCCCCGCTTTTCATTTCAAGTCCTCATTCGTACCTCATTCCGGGCTTTTCATTTCAATCGGGTTTAAATTACTTAGGTTCTGTAATTTATAGGAAACTATGCCTGAAAGTGCCGTCCTTTAGATTTGTTTTGATCTTAATTTAAGGAGTA
>NZ_QNQU01000023.1 GCF_003315595.1 Pedobacter miscanthi
AAATATTTATAACACTAAGTTAATAGCATTGGTGTCCTCACCGACCGAAACTTGTGATTAAAACAATGATGGTCTGTGGAGATACAGACTATGGGTAAGTTTATAACCAAAGAAGTCAAGTTTTAAAAACTTGACTTCTTTTCCTAGTACAAAAACTTGATAGGTTTAGTCAATTAATATTCCGTACTCTCTAACCAGCCATTACAAAGCACATCGGCAATATGCATGGTTTTGATCGCGAGATTATTTTTATCAATATAGCCCTGGAGGTGTAAAAGGCAGGAAAGATCTGTTGAGATAATATAATCTGCCTGTTGCGCTAAAGCATGATTTACTTTTTGCTCGGCCATGGCTGATGAAATGGCATCGAATTTAACCGCAAATGTACCGCCAAAACCACAGCACATATCGGTATCCTCCATTTCGATCATTTCTAAACCATGTACTTTAGAAAGCAGTTGACGGGGTTCATCTTTAATTTTGCATTCGCGCAAAGCACTGCACGAATCGTGGTATACTGCTTTTCCTTCCAGTTCAGCCCCGAAATAATCTTTTCTGGCTACGTTCACCAGGAAATCAGAAAGTTCCCAGATGTTTGATTGTAAACTACGGCACTTGTTGTGCACAATGGTATTGGTAAACAGATCATTAAAACCACCTTTCACCATACCCACGCAAGATGCTGATGGGGCCACCACATAAGTATTTTCGGTAAAATCGTTCAGAAATTTTGTACCCACTTCTTTCGCTTCATCCCAATAACCTGCATTATAAGCCGGTTGTCCGCAACAGGTTTGTTTTGAATTATAGCTTACCTCACATCCCGATTTTTCCAATAACCTCAGCGTGTTAAAAGCGGTTTCGGGGTATAACTGATCTACAAAACAGGGAACAAATAATTCTACTTTCATCATATTCTAAACGACTGCAAACTTACAACTTTAGCGATTCTTTACGCTCGATTTTTCTTAATAACACTAAAAAGACTAATCCAACAATAAAAAATGATGCCAAAGCAATAATCGAGAAGCGAATATTTCCGGTTAAATCTTCAATATATGCAAAACTGAATAAGCCGATTACAATAGCCAGTTTTTCGGTTACATCATAAAAACTGAAAAATGAAGTGGTATCTTTTGTATCAACAGGCAGGTATTTAGAATAAGTAGAACGTGATAAAGACTGGATCCCGCCCATAATTAAACCTACTATTGCAGCTAATGAATAAAACTGATATTCATTGGTGATATAATAGCCATAAACACAACAGCCTATCCACACTAAAACAACCATAATCAATACGTTTACATTACCGATTTTTTTCGCAAGAAACGACATCAGCATCGCACCGGGGATGGCCACCAGCTGGATGATCAATATCACGGCAATGAGTTTCGCTGTGCCTAATTTTAAAGTTTTTTCGGCAAAACCTGCTGCTGCCAGCATAATCGTTTGTACTCCCATCGAGTAGAAAAAGAAAGAGAATAAAAATCCTTTCAGTTTATTGATCTGTTTTAACTGCCCCCATACTTTAGAAAGTTCACTAAAGCCATCTTTAAAAATATTAGTTTTTACTTTATCATTTTGCGGTGTTCCGTTTGGAAGTGCCTTAAATGGAATCTGCGAGAAACCGATCCACCATACACCAACCAGTAAAAAGGACAGTCGTGGCGGGAAAGATGCATCGGTAATGCCAAACCATTCCGGTTTTAATACAAATAAAAAGCAGATCAGTTGAAGCAAAACAGAACCAATGTATCCATAAGAAAATCCCTGTGCACTTACCCGGTCCTGGTGCTCTTCTGTCGCAATTTCCGGCAGGTAAGAATTACTGAACAATACACCGCCAATATAGCCCATGGCGGCCAGGGCAAACAAAATAATACTCATTTCGAGCGTGTCCAGTTTAAAGAAATACAACCCGATACAGGCTAAACCACCCATGTAGGTAAAGAATTTCATAAACGATTTCTTATTTCCCCTTCTGTCAGCAATAGACGAAAGCATTGGCAATGCAAAAGCCATGATCAGATAAGCGAATGATAAGGCGTAATTGGAAAGTGAAGTGTTGATGTATGTCCTGCCGAAAAATTGAACTTTATCACCGTGTTCTTTAGTAGTGGTAATAATGGTATAATAGGCAGGAAAAATAGTAGAAGTAATGACTAAGTTATAGGCTGAGTTTGCCCAATCGAAGAATGCCCACGAACGGATGGTTTTCTTATTGTTTTTTTCTATCATTTAGTTTTAAGGAGGTTAACTGGTTAATCGGTTAACTGGTTAATTATAGGCGGCTAAATAGTTCAATACAAAACTAATATTTTATTGCTAACTTGTTTCGTCATTTTTCTCAAATCTCAAATCTCAAATCTCACAACTAAATATAATACTTCTTCCCATCACTTTTGATCTTACCCGCATCTAATAATTCTCTTATTGCATCAATTCTTTCAGTTTCAGTACCATTTTTTATGTTTGTAACCAGATCATCAAGGCTTAAAGGTTGTTGCTGAAGCAGCGAAATAATTTCAAAGGCGATTTCTTCGCCCATCTGACTTTGGCTTTCAGCCCTTTTTTCGGCCAAACAAACATCACAAACGCCACATTTTACAGCATGATGCTCGTCAAAATAGTTGAGTAATTGAATGCTCCTGCAAACATTTGATGAGGTATAAGCTACCACTGCATTAATCTGCTTATGTAATATCTCTTTTCTTAAACCAAGATATTTAACATCAAGATCGAAATGATCCATATCCACCCGTGGTCTCACATACTGCAATTGCGGTTGATCGGTTTGCGGAATATAGGTAAGTAACTCGATGCTTTCCAATTTCTTAAGCAATGCGACGATATCCTTGTAGGAAAGTCCCGTTTTTTTGGCTAAATCGGCTTCATTGATCTTCACAAAACCATCAAAGGCACCGCCATGCGAACGCTGGATGGTTTTAATAATGCCATCATAAGCTTTGTTTTCGATCTGGAAACGATAAATATCTTCGTGGGCAGCAATAAACATCATCCTTGAGGGCAGAAAAACACTTTCGGATAAGGTAAGGTAGCCATCATGCTCTAAAAACTTTAGTGCAGAAAGGGTTTTAAGCACACTTATATTAAACCGTTTACAGAAGTCCGCGATATCGAAATTAAAGGTTAAACCTTCGCCGGCACCAAATGCCAGTTGAAAATAATTACCAAGGTAATGGTATACTTTTCTAATCTCCTCTGGAGAAGGAAAACTATCGAGGTAACGCGATTCTAAACCCAGTACATCAGATTGATTGGCCAACAGCACCGCGTAACTTCTTTTTTCATCACGCCCTGCCCTGCCGGCTTCCTGGTAATAGGCTTCCAGGCTTTCGGGCAGATCTAAATGTACCACGAACCTTACATCGGCTTTATCAATCCCCATTCCGAAGGCATTGGTAGCCACCATAATCCGGGTTTTATTGTTTTTCCATTCTTCCTGTTTTAAAAAACGCACATCACGCTCCAGTCCGGCATGGTAAAAATCGGCTTTTATCTGGTTTCTGTTGATGAAATTAGCTATTTCAGCTGTTTCTCTGCGGTTGCGTACATAAACCAGTCCCGTGCCCTTAACGTTCTGACAGATATCGATCAGCTTTTTATATTTATCTTCATTACCGAATACTACATAACTCAAATTATCGCGGGCGAAACTTTTAACAAAAACCTGAGGATCTTTCATTTCCAGTTTCTCGATAATATCTTTCCTTACAAATTCGGTAGCGGTAGCGGTAAGTGCCAATACCGGAACATTTGGAAGAATTTCGCGGAGTTTGGCAATCTGCTGGTAAGGCGGACGGAAATCATAACCCCATTGCGAAATACAATGTGCTTCATCAACCGCAATCAGGTTTACATTCATGTACGAAATACGCACACGGACTAAATCGGCCAATAAACGCTCGGGAGACAAATAAAGAAATTTAATTTTGCCGTAAATACAGTTATCAAGCAGGATATCAATTTCACGTTTCCCCATCCCCGCATAAATGGCAATCGCCTCAATCCCCTTTGATTTCAGGTTTTCTACCTGATCTTTCATCAGGGCAATTAATGGCGAAACTACAATACAAATACCCTCTTTAACCATTGCCGGCACCTGAAAACAGATCGATTTTCCTCCACCTGTAGGCAATAGCGCTAAACTGTCATTTCCTTCTAAAACCGAAGCAATAATATCCTGTTGTAGCGGCCTGAAAGCTTGGTGTCCCCAATATTTTTGTAAAATCTCTATTGCTGTCATAAATCGGCGGTATCAAAACTATACATTTAATCCAAAATCGCCACTTATTATTGTTAGAAATTGAAAAATCATCTTCAGAAAAGATTATTAACTTTGCCAAATAAGACAGGTTAGATGTTAGAAACACAGTTTACAGATAAAATTTTCTTCTTAACGCCGTCACCCTGAATTCATTTCAGGGTCTGTAAAGCAAGAGAGATGCTGAAATAAATCCGATAGCTATCGGATCAGCATGACGATCTGACTAAACTTCATTTATCAGATTGAAATATTAATTGAATTATCAAGACGCTCAGCAGTACTGAGGGAAATTGAAAATTGAACCTTTTTAATACTTTTTTAAAAGCCTAACAAAACTCTCAGCAGTGCTGAGACAATTACATTTCAATAAAAAACTACTTCAGAAAAAAATACACAAATTATTTAAATAACCATCCCGCATATAATGAAACACCTCTATTTCCTATCCGCTCTTTCCTTATTATTTTTCAGTTCTTATGCCCAGGAAAAGAAATGGGATATCGAAAAATATTTGGGTACCACTAAAAACTTCACTTTAAATACAGACGAAGGCACCTGGATGAACCTTGATGTAAGCGCCGACGGACAGGAAATTGTTTTTGATTTACTGGGCGATATTTACACAATGCCGATTACTGGTGGTATGGCGAAATTGATCAGTGGAGGTGTGGCCTGGGATGTACAGCCAAGGTTTAGCCCCAACGGAAAGTATATTTCTTATACCAGCGATAAAAGTGGTGGCGATAATATCTGGATCATGAATCGTGATGGTTCGGGCAAAAAACAAATTACCAAAGAGAGTTTCAGGTTATTGAACAATGCTACCTGGATGCCCAACAGCGAATATGTAGTGGCCCGAAAACATTTTACAGCCAGCCGGTCGTTAGGTGCCGGCGAGATGTGGATGTACAGTATAAATGGCGGTGATGGTGTGCAGTTAACTAAACGCAAAAACGATCAGCAGGATGCGGGTGAGCCGAACGTATCGCCAGATGGCAGGTATGTTTATTTTAGCGAAGATGTAAGTCCTGGGCCAAATTTTGAATACAGTAAAGATCCCAATGGAACTATTTATGCCATCCGTCAGCTGGATTTAACTACAGGAAAACTAAGTACTTTAATTAACGAACAGGGAGGCGCCTGCCGTCCGCAGGTTTCTCCCGACGGAAATATGATTGCTTTTGTAAAACGCGTAAGGTTAAAATCCACTTTATATGTGCAGAATCTTAAAACCGGTGAAGAATGGCCGGTAAACGAAGATTTATCACATGATCAGCAGGAAACCTGGGCCATTTTTGGCGTTTATCCTAATTTCGCATGGACACCCGACAGCAAAAGCATTGTTTTTTATGCCAGAGGGAAAATCAGAAAAACTGAAATCGGTACATTAATCAATACTACTATTCCCTTTCAGGCCAATACCATTCAAACCGTACAACAGGCTTTACATTTTGAGCAACAGGTTTTCAGCAATGAATTTTCAGCCAAAATGTTAAGACAATTAAGTACTTCCCCTGATGGAAAAACCATTGTTTTTAACGCAGCAGGATTTCTATATAAACAGGAATTACCTGCCGGAATAGCAGAAAGATTAACCAATGGTTTGGATTTCGAATTTGAACCTGCTTTTAGTCCGGATGGAAAATATGTGGTTTATACCACCTGGAGTGATGAATTACGCGGAGCTATAAAAAGAACCGATCTGAAATCTGGAAAAACGATCACTTTAAGTGATGAAAAAGGCTTTTACTATTCTCCTCAATATTCGACCAAGGGAGATAAAATTGTTTTTAGAAAAGGCAGTGGAAATGATGTTCTGGGTTATAACTATGGCCGTGGCACAGGTATTTTTATCATGCCCGCAAACGGAGGTGCCAAAACGCTGATTTCTGATAATGGAATCCGTCCACAATTTAACAACACCGATACACGCATTTATTTCCAGAGTTATGCCGATGGTAAAAAAGCTTTAAAAAGTATCGATTTAAACGGTGCAAATGAAAGAACGCATTTTACTTCCCAATATGCCAATCAGTTTGTCATCAGTCCGGATAATAAGTGGGTGGCATTTAACGAGCTTTTTAATGTATACATTACGCCGATGATCAATGTTGGTACCGCTCAGGATGCTTCTGCTGGGAATAAAGCCATTCCGGTTACTAAAGTGACTACAGATGGTGGAACCTATATCCAATGGAGTGCCGACAGTAAAAACCTGCACTGGACATTGGGACCAAAATATTTCACCATTGATGTAAACAGTGCTTTTAATTTTGATGGAAACACGCCAAAAACCGAAGCATCATCAATTGAAATCAATCTTGTTTTAAAATCTGATGTACCTACCGGAATTGTGGCCTTAAAAGGCGCCCGTATTATTTCGATGAAAGGCGATGAAGTAATAGAAAATGGAACCATTGTTACTGATGGCAATAAAATTACAGCAATTGGGAAATCGGATGCGGTAACCATCCCAGCCAATGCCAAAGTAATTGATGTAAACGGTAAAACCATTATGCCGGGTATTGTTGATGTACATGCACATTTGCGTACCAGTCCGGATGGGATAACGCCACAAAGTGACTGGAGTTACATGGCTAATTTAGCTTTTGGGGTAACCACCTCGCACGATCCATCGAGCAATACAGAAATGGTTTTTAGTCAGAGCGAAATGCTTAAAGCCGGCCGGATGATCGGTCCGAGGGTTTATTCTACAGGCTCTATTTTATATGGTGCAGATGGTGACTTTAAAGTGGTAATTAACAGTTTAGATGATGCTTTGGCTAATTTACGCAGGTTAAAAGCCGTTGGGGCATTTTCGGTAAAATCGTACAACCAACCACGAAGAGAACAGCGTCAGCAGATTTTGGAAGCCGCAAGGCAGTTAAAAATGGAAGTGGTGCCTGAAGGTGGCTCAACATTTTTCACCAATATGAATATGGTTGCCGATGGCCATACCGGAATTGAGCACAGTATACCTGTTTTACCGGTTTATAAAGATGTTACCACCCTATGGAACAATACCGAAGTGGGCTATACCCCTACTTTGATTGTGGCTTATGGCGGCCAGTGGGGCGAAAATTATTGGTACGACAGAACCAATGTTTGGGAGAATGAAAAATTAATGACTTACACTCCACGCTCTATAATAGATGCAAGGGCCAGACGCAGAACCACTTCTGAATATAGTGATTACAACCACATCGACATTGCAAAAGCGACCAAACAAATTGCAGATGGGGGCACAAAAGTGAATCTTGGCGCACATGGGCAAATTCAGGGATTAGGTGCACACTGGGAACTGTGGATGTTGGTACAGGGCGGTTTTAGTCCGTTACAGGCCATTAGGGCAGCTACATTGAACGGCGCAAGCTATTTGGGCATGAATAAGGAAATAGGTTCGTTAGAAGTAGGTAAACTGGCTGATATGATAATCATGGATGCCAATCCCTTGGATGATATCAGGAACTCTGAAAAAATCAAATATGTGATGATCAATGGCCGCCTTTACGATAGTGCAACTTTAAACGAAGTGGGTACAAGAGAAAAACTGCGTGGTAAACTATGGTTCGAAAATATCAGGGGAAATGGTTATATCATTCCTACAGGCGAATCAGAAACCTGGACATTTACTGTTCCGCATTGCGATTAATTTTTAGCATAATAATCTAATTTTAAGTAAATTTGATTTATGGAAACCGTACTACTACAGATCAACAATAATAAAGCATACCAAGTTCTTAAGGATTTGGAAGACTTGAATATTGTAAAGGTTTTAAAAAAAACAGTATCAACTGATAAAAAAAAATCAGCCCATGATTTTATAGGCCTTATTTCAAAGTCAGATATGGAGCTGATTGACAAAGCAATTGAAGAAGATTGTGAAAATATCGACTTAGATGGCTGGAAATAAGGTTTTATTAGATACCAATATCATTTCTGCTTTGTTTAAAGGTGATGTTACCATCGCCAATCATATTGATAAATCAGATGTATACCTGTCTTCAATTATTATTGGGGAACTATGTTACGGAGCAGAATATTCCACTAAAATTAAACAAAACATTGCCAATATTAAACAACTTATTTCAGCCTATAACATTTTAACCATTGATGATGAAACAGCACTTATCTACGGTAAAATAAAAGCTGATTTAAGAAGAAAAGGCACTCCTATACCTGAAAACGATATTTGGATCGCATCATCGGCAATACAGCACAAGCTTAAATTAAGCACCAGAGACAAGCACTTTCAGGAAATCACCGGATTAACGATATTGAACTGGTAAACTTAGGAAAGACTTTTTGAGCATATAAGACACATATCGCTTAAATCAAATATTCCTTATTTGCTCGAAATATAAAATACGGATTATTAAAGCCATGAGATATTGTATTGCATTAGTATTTCTTTGTTAATTGCTTAATACTTCGAAAGCACAAAACCTATAGCATCAAATAGGTAATTTAGATCACATCATATGAAACCAACTAAACTTTATACTATCGCCTCAGTTATTTTCTTAATATTAAGCATACTCGTCTTTTCGTACAGCGGATATTACATTCTGGGCATTCAAACGGTAAATCTTTTTCTTGCACTGATTGCAATGGCATACATCACTTCTTTTATTGCGGTGATGAAAGATCGTAAGTCTGTTATTGGCTGGTTATTGCTTGTTTTCAATTCAATTATAATAATCTGCATTATCTATTTCCTTACACATTTTAAAATGAAGATGTAGTGCTAATGTCCGGCGCGGATCATCATCTTTCCATACTAAACAGACCCTGAATCAAGTTCAGGGTGACGAGATGCGAGATGAAATTTATGTTCTTTACCCGAGCAATGCGAAATGGAGAGATCTATCAAGCTAGATTTCTCCGCTATGGTCGAAATGACGCCGCTCTGTGAAGTTTTGGTGACGGTTTCTGTCTACAAAACCAGCAAACCGTATTCTCTTAATGTATTAATGGGTTTCGAATACCAGAACAGTTCGAAGTTTTCCAGTTCCTGTTCAAAATCGGCTTTAACTTCCTGGAAAGTAAATACTTTCTCATTCGAGATCGAAATTTGATTTAAAATGGCCGCTAACCATTCACCTTCTTTTTTATTGGTTTGAATGGTAAAAGTTTCCTTTTTATCGTGGAAAGTTAGCGAAGCCATCTCCCAGGTATTTCCTTTTTTTGATTTGGTGAAATATTCGGCTGAGGCTTTCCCCCCTATCCAAACTACTTTTGCGGTTGCTTTGGTATTAAAATGATCGCCATCATTTAAAGCCTTTTCAATAAAGTCGGCTGGTATTTTGGTTCTCGGAATTTTAAAATCGAACCAATCCTGCAGTTCATAATCAAAACAGATACCATGCATAAAATTAAATAGCGATTTCTTTAAGCCATAGCTAAATTTATTATGATCAATCCCTGTTTTGTCGGTATAGTTGATATCGTTGTTGGCGAACGTTCCGATAGCTTCTGTATCTTTAACCACTCCGAATTTTTCGGGGTACATCCCTACGGGACTATGCGCCGTCATGGCAAACTGGTGCCAGAAACCCGATTGCAGTATGCCAACTTCAAACAACTGGCGCACCATTTCTAAACTATCAACCGTTTCCTGTATGGTTTGCGTAGGGTAACCGTACATTAAATAAGCGTGCACCATAATCCCCGCTTCGGTAAAATTACGGGTAACCCTGGCCACCTGTTCTACAGTAACACCTTTATCGATCAGTTTTAACAATCGGTCTGATGCCACTTCCAATCCGCCTGAAACCGCAATACAGCCTGATGCTTTAAGCAATAAACATAAATCCTGACTAAAACTCTTTTCAAAACGGATGTTTGTCCACCAGGTTACTGCCAGTTTCCTTCTGATAATTTCCAGAGCCACTTCCCGCATTAAGGCTGGTGGAGCAGCTTCATCAACAAAATGAAAACCATTCTGCCCGGTTTTGGCATATAAATCTTCAATACGGTCTACAATTAATCTGGCAGCTACGGGTTCGTAAACCTTAATGTAATCCAGCGAAATGTCGCAAAAAGTACATTTGCCCCAATAACATCCATGTGCCATGGTAAGTTTGTTCCAGCGTCCATCGCTCCACATGCGGTGCATGGGGTTTACAATTTCGATCACGGAGATGTATTTATCTAAAAGCAGTCCGGTATAATCCGGCGTACCCACATCAGCCTGTTTATAATTGTTCCTGAAAGCATCATTGCGGTAAACTACCTTACTATTTTCGAGCAAAAAAGTTCTTTTATAAAAATGGGCTTCAACCGGAACGGGATGTGTTATGTTATGATATAACAGTTCGATCGGCAATTCACCATCATCTAAAGTGATATAATCGAAAAACTCGAAAACACGCTCATCTGATAAAGATCTTAATTCGGTGTTCGGAAAGCCACCCCCCATAGAAATCTTAATTTCAGGATGATTGGCTTTTACCCACTGCGCGCAACGGAAAGCACTATATAAATTGCCCGGAAAAGGAACCGAAATTAAAAACAATTTAGGTTGTACGGTTTCAATTTTCTCTTTTAGTACTGAAAATAAGATATGATCGATATAGGTAGGCTCTTTTAATAAATTATCATACAATTCGTCAAAAGAGTTTGCACTTCTGCCCAAACGCTCTGCATATCGGCTAAAACCGAAATTCTCATCGATACATTCTACAATGTAATCGGATATGTCTTCAAGATAAAGTGTTGCCAGATGTTTTGCCTTATCTTGTGTACCCATGGCCCCAAAAGCCCAGTCTAACTCTTCTAATTGCGAAAAACGAGAAGCCTGGGGCAAAAAATCGTCGCTACAAATCTGCAAAGCTAAAGTTGGATTTTTCCCTTGCAAAAAGGCGATTACGGCATCGATGGTTTTTAAATATTCATCCTGTAAAGCAAAAATACGTTTAGCATTATCGCTTTTAGGTTTTTGAATGTCGACACTTCGATTCAGATCAGTGTGACTGAATAAATCCTGTAATCCTTTTTTAGAAAAAAGTTCTAAAATAACCTCAATACCCAGGTCGGCCTGTGTAGAGCTGATATTTTTGGTATTCAGAAAACCTTTTATATACGCCGTTGCTGGATATGGGGTATTCAGTTGAGTAAATGGCGGCGTAATGGCAAAGATTTCGGTTTTCAAAAGAAATTATTTTTTTCTGCAAAAGTACGGGAATTTTGGAAGTTTGAGGGTGTGATTTTAACACTATTGCATTGGTCATTTGCAACCCAAATATAATCTTCCGTGTTTTCTGTGCATCCGTGGCTATTAAGCAGTATACAAACTAAAAACCCAAACCAAACGTTTTAACCTTACATCAACACCATTTCTACCTGAATGAAGATCCTTTGCTTTTATTTCCTGATGCTTTCTGTACAGATTGGCTTTGCGCAAAAAACATTTACATTTCCGAAAATCAAATCACAAGGAGCTTCGATTGAGCAGTTTACACCAGCTAATTGGACTATAATTGATCAGGCTCAGGGCGATTTAAACAATGATGACTTAGCCGATTTAGCTGTAGTTTTTGAATACTCTAAACAAATTGATGAAACGCGCACTTATGGCGACAACAGCAGCGAAATTATCAAGGAAACGCAAAAACCGCGGATTTTAGCGTTATTTTTCAAGGATAAATCAGGCACATACACTTTATCAATCCAGAACAACGATTTTATCTTACGTTCAGAAGAAGGAGGTAAACTGGGTGATCCTTTACAACAAATAGCGATTAAAGATCAACAATTATACCTACGCTTTCAGGGCGGCGCAGAGTGGCGCTGGGAACTGGGTTATACTTTTAAATTTGAAAATAAAGATTGGTTTTTAACCAGTGCGGTTAATCTTTACTACAACCAGAACAATGGCGATATGACAGAAAGGGTTTACGATTTTAAACGGCGTGAGCTTTTTACCACGTATGGCAACCTGCATAACAGGGATATTGCCAACCAGCGCACCAGCGAGGTTTTGTTTTTCTCGCAGCTTAGAACCTTTAAAACATTTAAGAAGCCCTGGGCCTGGGAAATTATGCCGAATGTTTATTTGTAGGTGATTATGTTTGCACCAGCTTTAAGATTAGCTTTTAATAACAATAAAATTTGAGGTATAAATTCTCTTAAAGTTAAATAAGTATTATCAAACGCATTTAAAACTATTATTGGCAGCGTATATTTTGCAAAATTTTGTTGAAATTGAAGATTCTTATCAAAAGTAATTAATACCTGAAATTCAGCAGCAATCATTAACTGCAATAATTCGCCATTCTTAACTCCATTCCAACCCATATCGCGGACAGTGTAAATTTCATGCTCCTCAAAATGCTGTTTTAATCTTTTAGGTAGATTTTCATCAAGAAGCAATTTCATATATCTTATCTATATGATTAGAAGTTATCAATTTATTAGCAACTTCTAATATGCTGATTACCTGTTCTTTTGACACACTTGGAAAATCTTCCAGAAACTCATCAATGGTAATTCCTTTTTCTACATGAAAAAATAAGGTTTCGATAGGAACTCGAGTACCTGCAAAAACAGCTAAACCACCTAAAATGTCTGCATTTGTTGAGATAATATCTTTTAACGATTCCATAGCATACCAAATTTACTAAATTTAATCGTAAATTTTAGATATTGTACAAACCTCGCAGGTTTTAAAACCTGCGAGGTTTATTTTAACCTGCCCCAAAAGAACCACTATTTTAGGTTAAATAAACCTGATAGAACGGAAAGCCCGGAACGAAGCATGAGTGAGGACTTGGAGGGATAGCAGGACTGCGGTATCCTAAGTACTACAGCCGTTCATTTTCAAAAAGATATTCTAGACCACCTTAACAAACCTATCAGGTTTCGAAAACCTGATAGGTTTAGCAGAGTCTAAATATGCTGCGCTATTACAAAACCACTGGCCCAGGCCCATTGAAAATTATAACCGCCCAGCCAGCCTGTAACATCCAGGCATTCGCCGCCAAAAAACAGGTTCGGGATTTTTTTGCACTCCAGTGTTTTAGAAGAAATCTCATTGGTATCGATTCCGCCACGCATAACCTCGGCTTTATCGTAGCCTTTATCTCCTGCAGGTTTAACTTTAAAATGATGGATGGTTTGTTCTATTAAATCAATTTCAGTTTTTGTTAATGCTGCAACCGGTTTATTTAAAGGTAAAAACTTACCTAAAGCATCGGTAAACTTTTTGGTGTAAAAACGGTTCAACAAGGTTGATAATAAAGTTTTCCCATTGCTTTTACGCTCCTCATCCAATAATTGAAAAATATTTTGATGAGGCAATAAATTCAGATTAATGCTTTTGCCCCTTCTCCAAAAAGAAGAAATCTGCAAAATAGCCGGACCACTTAGTCCCCAATGCGTAAAAAGTATATTTTCTTCAAACGATATTTCTTCATTACTTACCTCACAAAAAACAGAATTCCCCGAAAGCTGAGCAAACCACTCCTCATCTTTTCCGGTAATGGTTAGAGGCACCAAAGCCGGGCCGGTTTCTACAATTTTTAGATCGTGCTTTCTGGCAAACCGTAAGGCAAAATCGGTAGCCCCCATTTTTGGGATCGGTAAACCGCCTGTTGCAATCACCAGCTTTTCGGCTGTTAAAATAACCGTTTTGCCATTTTTTTCGTAACTTACTTTAAAGCCCTCGGGTATTATATCAATTGTTTTTACATCAGCATTACACCTGATCTCCTGACCAAAATCTTCACAAATAGACGTAAAAACCTGCACCACATCTTTGGCATTTTTATCATCAGGAAATAATTGTCCCAAAGTTTTTTCTTTGCCTTCAATACCATAAGTTTCAAAAAAGCTTATGGTATCATCAACCGTCCACTGCGTAAAAGCTGATTTAATAAAATGCGGATTCGCTGATATAAACTGTTCAGCTGATGCGAATTGGTTGGTATAATTGCATCGGCCACCACCCGAAATCAGGATTTTGGCACCGGGTTTTTCATTTTTTTCGAGCACAATTACTTTCTTACCCAGATAGCCTGCCTGCACCGCACACATCAATCCGCAAGCACCTGCACCAATAATTATTGCATCAGCATTCATCAATAAAATTTATTATGGTTACTTTTGTGCAAAAATAGCATTATTTTCAAGCGCATGGCAAAACAGATTAGCGAATTAAAATTAGGTATTTTAGGCGGCGGACAATTGGGCAGAATGCTCATTCAACAGGCAATTAACTACAATGTAACCACACTGGTTTTAGATCCCGATCCGGATGCCCCCTGCAAACATATCTCAAATTATTTCGAAAATGGCTCAATCACCGATTTTGATACCGTTTATAACTTCGGGAAGAAAGCAGATATCATTACCATCGAAATTGAAAAAGTAAATATCGATGCGCTTGAGCAACTGGAAAAAGAAGGCAAAAAGGTATTTCCACAATCGAGGGTGATCCGTTTAATCCAGGATAAAGGTGTACAGAAACAGTTTTTTAAAGAAAACGATATCCCTACCTCTCCTTTCCAGATTGTAAATACTAAGGAAGATATGGAGAATAGTCCTTTCCATTTTCCATACATTTTAAAATTGAGAAAAGACGGTTATGATGGCAAGGGTGTAATGAAAATTAATAGTGCTGCTGATCTGGATAATGCATTTGATGCGCCCTGCATTATAGAAAAACTGGTAGATTTTGAAAAAGAAGTAGCTGTAATTGTGGCCCGTAATGCCAATGGTGATATGAAAACCTTCCCGATGGTAGAAATGGAATTTAATCCGGAAGCCAATCTGGTTGAGTTTCTGATTTCACCTTCAACATTTGCAGAAAGTTTACAGCACAAGGCAGAAAACATTGCTAAAAACATCGCTTCGGCAATGAATATTACAGGGATTTTAGCGGTTGAAATGTTTGTTTGTAAAGATGGCGAACTGTTGGTTAACGAAGTAGCTCCACGCCCGCACAACAGCGGCCACCAGACTATCGAAGGCAACTATGTTTCGCAGTTTGAGCAGCATTTACGATCAATTTATAACCTGCCCCTAGGCGATACCAGCAGCATTACCAATGCCATTATGATTAATCTGCTTGGCGAAAAAGGTTATGAAGGTGTGGCCAGATATGAAAACCTGGAGAAAATATTATCTATTGATGGCGTTTACGTTCACCTATATGGTAAAAAATATACCAAACCTTTCCGTAAAATGGGCCATGTTACCATTGTAGACATCGACAGGGAAAAAGCCATCGAAAAAGCCCGTTACGTACAAAAAACATTAAAAGTAATTGCATAGTCCCTTTACCATTAAAGGACATTAGATAGTTAAAAGAGAAATAAAATATAGATATGAGTCAGGAAAATTCAGGTTCGGCATTGGTTGGAATTATCATGGGAAGTAAATCAGACCTCCCTGTTATGCAGGATGCAGCTGATGTATTAAAAGAATTTGGAATAGATTACGAAATTACGGTGGTTTCGGCACACAGAACGCCAGAACGCATGTTTAATTATGCGAAGGAAGCACAAGGCCGAGGTTTAAAAGTAATTATTGCTGGTGCCGGTGGTGCTGCACATTTACCAGGTATGGTGGCTTCTATCACCACTTTACCTGTAATCGGTGTTCCGGTAAAATCATCAAACTCTATTGATGGCTGGGACAGTATTTTATCGATTTTGCAAATGCCAAATGGTATTCCTGTTGCCACAGTAGCTTTAAATGCCGCTAAAAATGCTGGCTTATTGGCCGCTCAGATTTTAGCAACAGCCGATGCTTCCTTAACAGTAAAAATGCAGGCTTACAAAGATGAGTTGAGAAGGAAAGTTGAGGAAAGTGCGGATAGTTTAGAGGCTTAAATCCTTAAACTAATCGTCATTGCGAGAAGGCTTTTTCAGCCGACGAAGCAATCTTACAACTATGGGTTATAGCGATCGTTGTAAGATTGCTTCGTCGTTCCTCCTCGCAATGACGAGCTTTTTTATTTAAGGCTGTCCATGGTAGCGGCTACTTTTACTCCATATCAATAATATCGCCTGGTTTGCAATTCAAAACTTTGCAGATGGCTTCTAAAGTATCAAACCTTACTCCTTTAGCCTTTCCTGTTTTTAATATGGAAAGGTTTACAATGGTTAAGCCAACCTTTTCAGAAAGTTCTGTTAAAGACATTTTCCGTTTGGCTAACATCACATCTAAATTAATAATTATAGGCATGGTTTAGATTTATACAAATGCTTCGTTTTCCTGTTTAATATCTACGCCAACCTTAAATGCAAGGCCAAATGCCAATAATACCAGGCCAATGAGCGTTTCAGTACCAAAAAAGCTTGCCCCATTGCTAATAACATAACCCGAATCGTTAAGTTTTAGCTTGGTGATGCAATTAATTAAAAATTCCTGTGTAATCCATCGTATACTCGGCAATAACATTAGTATCACACTGCTGTATATTATAATTGAAACATTCTTTCTCGTAAAAATTTCATCTTTGGTAAGTGATTTAAAAAAAAGTTTAACGAGCAGGATCAAAAGACCTATGCAAAGAAAATAGAAAAGATAAGCTAGCTGAAAAGTAATGGCTGAAAAAGAAAATAAGTCAGAATAAGATTTGAAGCGAAGAGATACTGATGACATTTTCGTTTCGCTCACCAAAAATCCCTTGTTAAACCAGTTATCTAACCCCTCGTTAATAGAAACTGCATTATTCTTTACCTTTTCTTCCGCTTTGACGTTGAATACAGTATACCATTTTATTCCCTTAGCGGCACTTGGTACACCTGAATTAAATATAGAAACCATTAGGATAACTATGTATAGAACTAGTGCAAAACCAGCAAATCTATTTAGCCACTTAATAACCTTACTTTCTGAGAGTTTCATAAATTACAAATTGAAATATGAAACAAACATAAAATAATATTTAAAATAAAACAATAATATTTTATCGTTTTATTTTAAATACTTACTGAGTGACTAGTAACTGCGTAATGAACCTGATTAATTCAAACTCGGATCCACCGGAAAATTACTGATATGGGCATATTTGGGGCCTAAGTTTACGATTACATCCCGCCATAGTTTTTCATCATCATTGCTGAAAATAAGCTCAGGATCAAATTTATCGCTCACCATCCAGGCATTTTGTTCAATTTCGCGGTCTAACTGACCTTTGTCCCAACCCGAATAACCCATAAAAAATTTCACTTCATCTGCATTAATGGCATTTGTATTTAAAAGAATTTTAAGGGTTTCAAAATTCCCTCCCCAGTACAATCCGTTCCCGATATCTTCTCCGCTTTGCAGTTTATCATAACAGCGGTGTATAAAATGTAAAGTATCTGCAGCAACAGGTCCGCCGAAATAAATATAGTTCTGTGCATCCCATAAATCCTGGATTACATCATTCAGGATCAGGTTTCCTACCTGGTTGAGAATATAACCTACGCTACCATCATTGCCGTGTTCGGTTAAGAGCACAACAGATCTTTTAAAATTTGGATCAGCCATAAATGGTTCTGAAATGAGCAAACGGCCGGTTTTGGGTTTTATATTGTTCAGCATGATGATAATCATTTGTTACACCATAAAAGATGCCTATTTTTGTTAAATGCAAGTTACAAATGAATTTCTACAAAACCTGCGCCAAGATTACAAAAGCGCTTCGCTGGATGAATCTGACGTTGATCAAGACCCGATTGTCCAGTTTAAAAAGTGGTTTGAGCACGCAGTTGATGCACAGATATACGAACCCAATGTAATGACTTTGGCAACGGCCGATAAAGCAGGCCGACCAGATGCCCGCATTGTATTGTTAAAAGGTGTGGATACAGATGGTTTCAGGTTTTTCACCAATTACCTGAGCGCCAAGGGAAAAGAACTAAAACGCAATCCCTACGCTGCATTGGTATTTTTCTGGCCAGAGCTTGAAAGACAGGTTAGAATTGAAGGCACTGTAGAAAAACTGGATAAAGAAACATCTGAGGCTTATTTCAACACACGGCCAATCGCCAGTCAGATTGGAGCAGTAGTTTCGCCACAAAGCCAGATCATCCCGAACAGAACTTTTTTGGAAGAAAAAGTGGAAGATTTAAAAGCTAAAAGTGGTGATAAAAGTGTAGTTAAACCTGCACATTGGGGCGGTTACATCGTAAAACCGACAAGGATAGAGTTTTGGCAAGGCAGAAGAAGCAGGCTGCACGATCGGATCAATTTTGAATTGGTAAAAGGTAGCTGGATCAAAACCAGATTAGCGCCATAAATGGCTTATAAAAATAAATAGAGATCGGCTATCCAGCAAGATCTCTATTTTAACTAATCATTAACTAACCTAAATTTACTAGGAAGTACCTTTATTAAAACGTCTTCATTTTTTGTTAGATGCCGACGATAATTTTCTATGTTTTATAAGCAAATCATTTGCTCTTTTGTTTTTCCTGATAGATCAAATGTCCTTAAAAAAGACATTAAAATGAAGCAGGTATCGATGAATAAATGCTTTGTATCGACTAAAAAAAACACTACATTTTTTAACATTTTATTTAACAAATTTTAACTATATATTTTTGTTAATCAGCACTTTGAGCGCTAAATAATAAGTAAAAATTAAATAAAAAAACTTCTTCTCTACATACAACCTGTCAGCTTGAAGAATAATTTATTGTATAAAACTCAAATATGAGCGACAGAGAAGTTAGTGCATATGTCTACAAAAAATACAGTCATTTCGAGCGGAGTGCTACGCAGTCGAGAACCACGAAGTGCTCAGCGAAGCTAAATCTGTCTCGAGGTAGATCTCTCCTCTTCGCTTTGCTCCGGAGATGACGAATTTTCTATTAGAGTCTGCCTACGTCAGCTTGTCGAAGGCCTTATATAAAATCAACTTATTTAAGGCGTTTCGACAAGCTCAACGTGACAAACAGAAGGAGTTATTTATTTAAATTAAAGTTATTTCAAAACTTCTATCTCGCACTTGCATACTTAATCACCAAAGTCATATCCCTGGTAGTGCTGGTAGGATTCCATCTAAAATTCAATGTAAATGTTTTGGTAGCTGGATCGTACTTATTAACTGCACCTGCTAAATTTGCCAGTGTGGTATTTCCCAGCGCCGTCATGGTTACTAAATTTGTTGCAGGATCTACCGTAGCCCGTAAATTATCAATACCAGAAACGCTTGAAGTTCCACCAGCCCACCTTAAATTGGTAATTTCTACCGTTGTTGCACTAACTGTACTTAAAGTTAGATTGGGGTTACCGGCTAAACTTCCGCTTAAAGCGTCATTGGCGGGCACACCTGGCGCGGTATATCGGGTTACACTGCTTCCTGCACCAACAGTGTAAATTCCGTCGTAAACATTTTTGGCATTAATTTTAAATAAACCACTGCCATAATTACCACTCACCGTACCCGCTGAAGTAGATTTAACTACAACACCTAAAGCGTAACTTTTGCTAAAATCGAAAGCACTGGTTTTAAGTTTGATGTGGAATATTCCCTGTTTTTGTCCTTTTGGTATAGTAACCGTATAAGACGGAACCGTGTATAAACTTGCATCTAAGCTGGTTAAAACTGCAGTTGACGTAGACATTGCGCTAACAATTGTGGGGTCGAGCCCTAAAGTAACCGTTACATCTTCCGGAGCACCATCTACACCTGTATAGTTGATCAGGATTGGACAATCAACCTCAGTTACCGCATCAAAAGATTTAGTTACCGAAGCATAAGCAGTAGAACTCGTTCTTGAAGGAAGATCGGCCAGCTCTACAATACCGTTCGAACCATTTTCGGCAAAAATGCCATCCTGCTTGGTGCATGATGAAAAGCCGATTGCAATGGCCAGTAACGCAAGGCCAATTTTTTTATAATTTTTCATATCTATTTTCATTATCTAAAAACTAATTGGTGTTAACATCCCAGAAAATTTTCGAAGTGTAGGCGCTCAATCCTGTCGGAACATTTGGATTTAAGTTATACTCTGTAGTAGGGTATAAATTTCGTACAGGTAAACGATCTGTTGTAGTTGCCGACGACTGTAAAGAAACAAATGTTGTGGTTGCCCCTGTTCCGGATATGGCCGGGTAACCTGTTCTTTTGTATTCCTGCCAGGCTTCAAAACCATTTACAAAATTGAGGGCAATATATTTTTGCGTAATAATGGCTTCTAAACGTTGTGCATTTGTAGTTGCCAAACTGTAATTTACCAGGTAGCTACTGGCGTTCGCTGTTTTATAAGCAGTAAGATAAGCGTCTAAAACAGTACTTGAAGCCGATGTTGTGGTTGTACCTGATTTTTGCAGGTAATTATAAGATGCCCTGATGCCGTTATCGAAATTAGTTGCTGCATCGCCCGATAAAGTGTGACCTTTCAATGCTGCCTCAGCCAGTAAGAAATAGGTTTCTGCAGCAGGCATAATCAATTGTCCCATTACCCTGCTTTTAATGATACCCTGAGCTGCCGGTGCACTTAAAGCTGTTCCAACACCGATGTACCATGCCGGGTATCCCGAAATCCACGAAGGCACATTACTTTCATTACCCAACTGGTTGGTAGGCGTAGTATTGGCGGCAAAATTTTTATAAATCAGCGCGCCGCGCGTTGCATCACTTAGTTTTGTTCCGTTATAGAATGAAAAAATCCATTTTGTAGGGATCTGCTGTGCTGCATAAGCGCCATTACTACCAGTGTAAGAAGAATGATAGGTATTCCATAGTGGATTTTGACGTGCACTGGTACTTACATAACCCGGATCGATCAATACATCACTGGTCAAAAAACCTTCTGATGAAAAAGTACCGAATGCGGTAGCTGCAAAGGAAGCCAAAGGGCCATCCTGTGCACGGGTTAAAATGCGGAGTTTAATATTATTTGCAAACTGAATCCATTTGGTAACATCTCCACCAAACATTACATCGGCAGAACCTAACGCTTTTACTACGGTACTTGTACCATTTGCTTTAAGCTGAACAATTGCGGCGTCGATTTCAGATACCAATGATTTATAGATTGTTGCGGCATCATCATAATGCGGGGTAAGGTTATCTGTACCAGCTAAACCTTCGGTATAGGGCACATTGCCATATTCATCAACCAGAATCTGATAATAGTACGATTTCATAATCCTGGCCACTGAATTAAACAGTACATATTTGTTTACGCCAGAAGTTGAAGTAATGATATACTGGAAACTTCTTAAATCAGTGAAAGCGCTGTTAAAAAGCCCGTTGTTTGTGCCTGAATTCCAGTTATAGGTAAAGAAAGTCGATCCTGAGAAAGAGTATCCACCCGCATTGGCCTGATAACCCGCCATCCATGCACCATAATTAAAATAAGTAATAAAATTCGATGCCGTATTATTTAATGTGGCCGGCAAAACCAGTTCCGGAGACGAAGAGGTAGCCGAGTTGGTATTGCTATTGATATCCAGATATTCTTTTTTACAGCCCGGCGCAGCAAAAATGATGGTTAAAAGGACAGTTAGTTTTAAAAATCTTTTCATAATTCTTGCCATTAAAAAGTTAATGATATAGTTCCACCATAGTATCTTGTTGGAGGCGTTTGCGATAAGGAAGTAATACCAACAGCATTACTGTCAGATCCGTTATTGCTGTAATCAGGATCAGCATATTCGTTCGATTTTGGTAGCCAGATAAACAGGTTTCTGCCCTGCGCACTGATGGTGGCCGATTTAATGAACTTTACATTCCTTAATAGCGATGATGGAAGTTTGTAAGCTAATGCAAGCTCCCTCAATTTCCAGTAGTTACCCGAATACACATAATTGCTCGTTACGCCTGAATATAAACTGCTGCTGGTCCAAAAACCCGCTCCACCATCTGATACGGTAACGCTGTTATTGGCAACATAAGTTCCGCTTGTAGCGTCGTAATACGATGAATTAGGGAATACAAATTTCTCCCTGTTATAATACGCGCTTCTGGCTGATGATCCCGAAAAATCGTATGTTGAGCCTGCAGTACTGTATTGTACATAGTTAGACCTGTATTCAAACAATCCGGAAAACGTTAAGCCTTTATAGGTTAATTGAAAATCCAATCCTAATCTGTTTTTAGGGATGGTATTACCTAAAATATTACCATTTGTTGTTCCTACCGGATAACCCGTGTTTTTATCAACCACTACCCTGCCTTCCGGATCGCGGATATAATCTGATCCGATAATTACCGGATAAACCGCCCCAATCTGACCGAAAATAGTTGAGCTGTTGCTTACCCCGATACGGGTTAAATCGTTCGATAATGAAACCAGTTTGTTATTGTTGTAAGTGTAATTACCACCAACGGTTAATTTCCAGTCGCCTTTTCTGATCGGCGTAAAATGTAAGGCCGTTTCCAAACCCTCGTTAGTCAGTTCGCCTGTATTTAAGAGGTAATAACTATAACCAGTAGTGATAGGCACACCGGCTGTAATGGCCTGCCCGGTTGAGCTGGTATTGTAATATGTTACAGTACCATCAATTAAACCTTTAAATAACCTAAAATCTACACCACCTTCATAACCCGTAGTAATCTCAGGCTTTAAATTGTTCGAAACCAGGGTATTGTTTGGTGTGTATCCGGTACCATAGCCATAACCAGTTTGCGAATCGAAGGTAGATTGCAGCGAATAAGCACCACCATTTGTGGTATTACCTACGTTAACGTTACCTACTTTTGAAACACCTGCCCTGATTTTCAGGTAATCTAAAACCTTACTGTTTTTCAGGAAGCTAAAAGCATCCGTGGGGATGAATGAAACATCGGCCGCAGGATAGAAAAACGACCTGTTGGCCGGCGCAAGCACCGAAACCCAATCGTTCCTGCCTGTTAAGTGCAGGTAAAGGTATTTTTTATAACCGACCGTTACATCGGCCCATACGCCATACTGGCGGGTATTGTAATTGGCTTCGCCGGCAGATGGTGTTCCGGTAATGTTTCCTAAATTATAAAGCTCAGCTACCTGCAAACCACTTCCTGAAGCATTCAGGTCTTTATAGATATAACTTTTTAATGATGTACCGAGTAAAGCATTGAATGAGAAATCTTTCACGTCTTTTTTAATGTTCGCAAAAAAATCAGTGCTAAAATTGCTTGTGTTCAGCATTTCATCGCTTACACCGCTGCTTTGATTGGTTTTAGCCGAATGATCTAAACTATATTGCGTGTAATTATAACCTGTAGTGCTGTTCTTATTCCTGTAATAGCGGTTGGTAATGGCCGCCCTATAGGTAAAATCCAACCAGTCGGCTGCTTTATATTTCAGTTCGAGTAAACCCGTTAAATAATCATTTGTGGTATTCTGTCTGTAATTATCGATAGACCAGTAAGGATTTTTATAATAATCGTTATAATAACTATCGGGATTACCCCAGCCAGTAGGATCCTGCCAGTTAGAATACGATAACAAAGGAATCTGGGCAGGTGTATTTAACAGGTTATCATAAACAGTAGAAGTTGCACTGGTAATATCATACTTGTTCTGTGTATAACTCGCATTATAATTTGCGCTAAACCTATCGGTAAATTTTCGTGTGCCGTTAAACCTGATGGCTGCCCTTGTATATTTATCTTTTGGAGTAGTACCGGATCCATCAAGGTACTGTGCCGATAAATAACTCGATGATTTATCATCTGCTGAGGAAATAGAAAAATCGGTTTGATTAGACACC
The DNA here is from genome assembly GCF_003315595.1 of Pedobacter miscanthi. Lineage (GTDB taxonomy): Bacteria > Bacteroidota > Bacteroidia > Sphingobacteriales > Sphingobacteriaceae > Pedobacter > Pedobacter miscanthi. The sequence goes on from NZ_QNQU01000023.1 coordinate 23,933, forward strand.
CCAGTTTTCCAGAAATTGTATTTATCATCAGTAGCCGAATAAGTAGCATATTGCTGGGCACCACTTTCGGTTACACGGCCAATTGGCCTTAATGTACCATCAAAAGCAGGTCCGTATTGTTGATTCTCGATAGGATCATAAACCTGTGCTCCGGAAGTTGAGCCTGATCCAAAACGGTTCTGCAATAAGGGATAATAACTCACCTGCTCCAATACAGTGGTATTCGCCACCTTAATCACCGGTGTACCAACTTTACCTTTTTTGGTCGTGATGATCAATGCACCGTTTGATGCGTCAGAACCATAAAGTGCAGCTCCGCTTGCTCCGTTCAGTACGGTAATGTCTTCGATATCATCAGGATTCATGTTTCCTAAAATTGCATTCGGCACCACAGCGCCATCCAATACAATTAAAGCCTGGTTATTACCCGTAATGGAGCGGTTACCCCTTAATACTAAACGGTAACTTGGATTTACACCGCTGCCAACCGCATTGATCTGTAAACCTGCTACCTTACCCACCAAACCACCTGCAATGGTTGGCGATTTACCTGCAGTTAACGATTCACCATCAACCCTGGTTGATGCATAACCTTGCTCCCTGGCGGTTCTTTTAATACCTCCTGCAGCAACTACAACTTCATCCAGACTGTTTACATCAGATTCTAAAGTAACATCAATGTTTTTCCCATTAACATTCTGTTCTCTTGTTTTGTAGCCAACGAAGGTAAAAATCAGTATCTGGCTACCAGATGATACTTTGATGGAATAAGCTCCATTGGCGCCTGTGGTTACGCCGTTGTTTGTTCCTTTCACTTTTACACTTACCCCGGGAATCGGTAATCCGTCTTCTTTGGCCGATACCACCCCCGTAACTGTTCGCTCTTGCGCCGAAACCCTGGTTACCAGCAGAACAATAAAGAACAACAAACATTTTAGTAGTTTTCTTTTCATTTACATTTTTAGTTTAATAAGTTAATAATGTGTCTGAAAAATTAATCACAACAAGAACCGCAACAGCGCCCGAAGCCCTGTTTCAATTAAAACCTGTAAAATGATTAGTTAAATTTATCACCACGCGGAAATTTGAGAGGGTTCCGGTCTGTTACGAACAAATGCGATGATTAATAATTCAGCCTCTAATAAAAAGGAATTGAAATAACTAAGAATTTAAGAAACGATAAACCAATATTTTGTATCGATAAACAACTTTAACAATGTTAAATGACATTTTTTAACTAAAATTTCGATATTATTTGTTAATAGAGCTATTTTTCACCTAAAAAAATACCTAATTATCATTAAACACAATGGAAATACTAAAAAAAATTAAAATATTTCTCAACTATTCAAGGCTTGAATACATAATGAGCAAAAAAAAAATGACTACCACATGCGTATAAAACCCAAAATATATGATGGGCCCCATCGTGATATAACAGAAAGGTTATTCATCAAAGATTAGCAGAACTCTGCTACAAATAATTAAATTCGCTTTTTAAATCCCTTAAAAGATGAAACAAATCGCAGTTATAGGATCAGGTACCATGGGAAATGGAATTGCCCATACTTTTGCCCAGTTTAACTATCAGGTAAATTTAGTTGATATCAACCAGGCTGCCCTGGATAAAGCCTTACAAACCATCAGCAAAAACCTTGATCGTCAGGTTGCCAAAGGCACCTTAACCGAAGACCAGAAAAGCACTACACTAAAAAATATTACATCATACACTTCTATTAAAGAGGGTGTTCAACATGCAGATCTAATTGTTGAAGCCGCTACCGAAAATGTTGAGCTAAAACTGAAAATCTTTAAAGATTTAGATGAACATGCGCCGGCAAATGCCATTTTAGCTTCAAATACATCATCAATTTCCATTACACAGATTGCCGCGGTAACCAACAGGGGTGATAAAGTTATCGGGATGCACTTTATGAATCCTGTACCGGTAATGAAACTGGTAGAAGTAATCCGTGGTTACGCCACCAGCGATGAAACCACCAATACGATTATGTCGCTATCTCAAAGCCTTGAAAAAGTTCCCGTTGAGGTAAATGATTATCCGGGTTTTGTAGCCAACCGCATTTTAATGCCAATGATTAACGAAGCCATTTATACGCTTTACGAAGGTGTAGCCGGTGTTTATGAAATTGATACGGTAATGAAATTAGGCATGGCGCACCCAATGGGACCGCTCCAACTAGCCGATTTTATCGGACTGGATGTTTGCCTGGCCATCCTTAAAGTATTACATGATGGTTTTGGCAATCCGAAATATGCACCGTGCCCTTTACTGGTAAATATGGTTGCCGCAGGTAAAAAAGGAGCTAAAACTAGCGAAGGTTTTTATCAATATACCCCAGGTTCTAAAGATCTCGTAGTTTCAGATAAATTTAAAAAATCCTAATTTTTTTAGCATTTTAATTTTATATTTGCTGTATGAATGAGCATCTGGATCCTGAAGCAAATAACTTAACCCCTACCGATCGCGATATTGAAAGGGTGTTGAGGCCACAGGCTTTTGAAGATTTTACGGGACAGGAAAAAGTGATGGAGAACCTGAAGATTTTTGTTCAGGCGGCGAAATTACGTGGTGAGGCTTTGGATCATGTGCTTTTACATGGTCCTCCGGGATTGGGTAAAACTACACTTTCGCACATCATAGCCAACGAAATGGCTACAGGTATTAAAGTTACCTCTGGTCCTGTGCTCGATAAACCAGGCGATTTAGCAGGTTTGTTAACCGGCTTGGATGAAGGTGATATTCTTTTTATCGACGAGATCCACCGTTTATCTCCCCTGGTAGAAGAATACCTGTACTCAGCCATGGAAGATTTTAAGATCGATATCATGCTGGAAACTGGTCCTAACGCCCGATCCGTACAGATATCACTTAATCCCTTTACATTAGTTGGAGCCACTACGCGTTCTGGTTTACTAACAGCGCCATTAAGGGCTCGTTTTGGAATCAATGCACGTTTGGCCTATTACGATGCTAAACTTTTAACCACGATCGTTTTACGCTCATCAGAAATACTTAGAACACCAATCAGCGATGAAGGTGCTTACGAAATTGCCCGCCGTAGCCGCGGCACCCCACGTATTGCCAATGCACTTTTGCGCAGGACGCGGGATTTTGCGCAGATTAAAGGCAATGGGAACATTGATACAGAAATTGCCCGTTATGCTCTGGATGCACTGAATGTGGATGAACACGGACTTGATGAGATGGATAACCGGATATTGGTAACCATTATCGATAAATTTAAAGGTGGTCCGGTAGGCCTAAAAACCATTGCAACGGCCGTTGGAGAAGATGAAGGCACTATTGAAGAGGTTTATGAACCCTTTTTAATTCAGGAAGGTTATATTATGCGAACTTCCCGGGGCCGCGAGGTTACTGAAGCCGCATATAAACACTTGAAAAAGAATTATCCGGGGCAAACCGGGAAGTTGTTTTAGGATAATGTGACTCCATTATAAGTCGTCATTTCGAGCGGAGTGCAACGAAGTCGAGAAATCTATCTTGAGATAGATCTCTCCGTTTCAGTCGAGATGACGCCACTGTCCATACTCCCGTCATTTCGACTCTTGTGCGGCGATTAAGCTACGAAAAGTCATCATTGCGAGGCACGAAGCAATCCTACTACTATGGGTGGGTAAAAAAAAATGAACTTCGTAGCTAGCGATCGTTGTAAGATTGCTTCGTCGTACCTCTTCGCAATGACGAGCCTTTTTATTGAAAGTTGTCCATGCTACCAATTCGGGAGAGAATTCTACTAATCTGTTCAATAGATTGCTTCACGCAACCCACTTAAACCCACCCTTCAGTTCGCAATGACGATCTGCTAAAAAACAAAATCCCTCTGAACATTTAAGCCCTTTCGGTGTTCACTAATATAGAAATCAAACATTATGAATATTGAATTACGTAAACTAACGCTCGAAGATTACGCAGATCTTAAAGAATCTATGCTTCAGGCTTACGATAGTATGGGCGGCTCCATCTGGCCAAAATCAAGTATTGCAAAACTTCTCAATATCTTTCCCGAAGGGCAGCTATGTATTGCGGTTGATGATAAAGTGGTAGCTTGCTCTTTAGCAATTATTGTTGAATACGATGAATATGGCGATCGCCATACTTACAAACTCATTACCGGCGATTATTCTTTCTCTACCCATGATCCTAATGGCGATACACTTTATGGTATCGAAATTTTTGTGCACCCTGATTACCGTGGTTTGCGCTTAGGGAGAAGATTGTACGAGGCACGTAAAGAACTTTGCGAAGGTTTAAACCTTAAAAGCATCATCGCGGGTGGCAGGATACCCGGATATCACCAATATGCAGATAAACTAAGTCCAAGACAGTATATTGATAAAGTAAAGTCGAAAGAAATTTACGATCCTACGCTTACTTTTCAGATTTCCAATGATTTTCACGTAAGAAAAGTATTAAAGAACTATTTGCCTGGCGATAAAGAATCAAAAGAATACGCTACTCTAATTGAGTGGAACAACATTTATTATCAGGGTATTGATGCTTCGGCCCGTTCGGCCATGACCATCCGTTTAGGTTTGGTACAATGGGAAATGCGTTTATTCCCAAATATGGATGCCTTTTACGAGCAGGTAGAATTCTTTGTAGATGCACTGAGTGGTTATAAATCAGACTTTGTGATGTTTCCGGAGCTATTTAATACCCCACTGCTCCAGCCCTATAACCACTTGCCTGAGATTGAGGCCATGCGCAAGCTCGCCGAGAAAACGGAGGAGATTGTACAAAAAATGCACGAATACTCTTTAAGTTACAATACCAACATCATAACCGGAAGCATGCCGCTGATTGAGGACGGTAAACTTTACAATGCCACATATCTCTGCCACCGTACCGGAAAAATCGACGAATACAGAAAAATCCACATCACTCCAAATGAGCAGAAATATTATGGAATGATCGGTGGAGACAAAGTACAGGTTTTTGATACCGACTGCGGAAAAGTAGGTATTCTGATCTGTTATGACGTAGAATTCCCGGAGTTAAGCCGTATTTATGCCGATCAGGGGATGCAGATTCTTTTTGTACCTTTTTTAACGGATACACAGAATGGTTATACCCGCGTTCGCCATTGCGCACAGGCTAGGGCGATAGAAAACGAATGTTATGTAGCCATTGCAGGCTGTGTAGGAAATTTGCCAAAGGTGAACAATATGGATATCCAGTTTGCCCAATCGGCCGTTTTTACCCCCTCCGATTTCGCTTTTCCAACCAATGCCATTAAAGCAGAAGCTACGCCAAATACCGAAATGGTTTTGGTGGTAGATGTTGATCTTCACTTACTTGATGAACTCCACCACTATGGCACAGTAAAAATCCTGAAAGACAGGAGAAAAGATCTTTACCAGATTAAACTTTTAAAATAATAACATAAAAAATGCCGGTCACATCACTAACCGGCATTTCATTTTAATCTAAAGCTAATATTATTTTCTGAGTACAAACCAGATAATCAAACCAATAATCACCGCTATTGGCAATACCCATTTCAAGGCCTGGCCACCTCCGTTTTCATCTTTTTCGGTAACAGCTGGTTTTGCCGGTCCCGGATCTTCTTTATGACTTTCGTAATCTTTTTCAATCGGTTTAGGAGCTTCTCCTGATTCCGTATGTTGTGGATCTATGTTTTCCATATCTTATCTGTAAAAAGCACTCCGGTTTAAGTTGTTTTCTTAATGTAGAAGCGCGATAATCAATTAATTTAGTTTCTGTATTTAGAACAAGCGATTATTGAAAATGTTTTAAATCATAAGCCTTATCTTTGCAAACCGGTGTATAATAATTCTGCAAAATATAGCCAGTTGATTAAGGATGAAGCCCTGCGTTTGGGTTTCCTGGCCTGTGGTATTTCAAAAGCTGTGTTTCTGGAAGAAGAAGCCCCGAGACTGGAAAAATGGCTGAATAAAAACCACCACGGCGAAATGAAGTACATGGAAAATTACTTCGATAAACGTCTTGATCCACGGCTTTTGGTAGAAGGTGCTAAATCTGTGATTTCCTTATCTTTAAATTATTATACGGAAGAAAAACAATCAGATCCTAATGCACCAAAAATTTCCAAATATGCTTACGGACAGGATTACCACACGGTAATTAAAGACAAACTAAAAGAACTGACCTATTTTATTGAAGAAAATATCGGAGAAATTTCCGGAAGGGCTTTTGTAGATTCGGCGCCGGTTTTAGACCGTGCATGGGCAAAAAAATCGGGAATTGGCTGGATTGGTAAAAACTCAAATCTGATTAGCAAAACCAATGGTTCTTTTTTCTTTTTAGCAGAACTGATCATTGATCTCGAATTGGATTACGACCATCCCTATCAGGCTGATTACTGTGGAAGCTGTACGCGCTGTCTGGATGCCTGTCCTACCGATGCCATTATTGCCCCGCAGGTGGTGGATGGAAGCAAATGCATTTCGTACCTTACCATCGAGCTTAAAAACGAAATTCCGACTGAGTTTAAGGATAAAATGAGTAACTGGATGTTCGGTTGCGATATCTGTCAGGATGTTTGCCCCTGGAACCGCTTTTCTAAAGCACACAACGAAAGTGCCTTTAAACCCGAAAGTGGCTTATTGGATTTAAGTGCCAAAGATTTAACCGAAATTACCGACGATGTTTTTAAAAAGGTTTTTAAAGGATCGGCCGTAAAACGCACCAAATTTGCCGGACTGAAAAGGAATATTGACTTTTTGAAGCCCTGAATGAAGTGTTACCGTCATTTCGACTGAAGCGCAGCGAAATGGAGAAATCTAACACGCTAGATCTCTCCGCTTCATTGCATTCCGGTAAAGATGACGAATTGCCCCGATACTAATTCACCGAAAAACTATTATCACTTTTAACCTTATCAGGTGTGTGCGGATTGCCCATTACCACTTTTGATAATTTCTTATTCGTTTTGATATCAATTTTTACCTCTTTGTTTCCTTTTTCCCAAACACCAATGGTATTGTGGTTATTTTCTGCTGAACCATCTGAGTAATTCAGGGCTAAATCAATAGGTAATGGTTTAATGCTTTTATTTTCGATGGTAACCGTGTAACCGCTTGCTGTTTTATCTACAGCTTTTATCGCCAAATCGGTAACACCACCTTCAAAAAACCAGGCTTTCCAGAACCAGTTTAAATCCTTGCCACTACCTTCGTTAATGCTGTTAAAGAAATCGTAAGGCATTGGGTGTTTACCGTTCCAGTTTTTGATATAAGTATGTAATGCTTTGGTAAACAGTTCATCGCCCAGATAATCCTTAACAAACAGGTAAGCTAAACCTGGTTTAGGATAAGAATTGGTAAATGAGCCCGATCCTTTTAAATCAGGTGTTAAAGTCATAATCGGAGTATCGTCTTTTCCTCCAGAAGAAGAAGCTGTTGGCTGTACACCATATTCATCCACAATACTCGGATCAATCATTGGTGAAATTAACCACTCGCCTATCGTTGCCCAACCTTCGTCCATCCAACCATATTTGGTTTCGTTTATGCCCATGTAAAATGGAAACATGGTATGAAAAATCTCATGATCGGTTAAAGTAATGGCATCAGTTCGGTTATCAACCGGGTTATCGTTCACCATCATCGGGTATTCCATCTGGTCTAAACCATCAAATATTGTTTCGTGATTATAAGGAAAAGGCCATTTTGGAAAAGTATAACTCATTGCTTCTACCGTTTTACGGGCAAAATCGATTACTTCATAATAATCTTTGTGTTTCGGGTTAAAAACAGCATCTACACGGGTTCTTCTTTTCGTTTTAGGATCAACCACCAAACTGCTCGATTTCCATAAATAATGATCGCTCAAGGCAAATACAAAATCTGTTACATTTTTAGCCTCAAACTTAAAGGTATTAAATGCATTGGGTTGCGTCACTTTTTTATCAGCCAGGTCTTTATCGGTAATTACATCAATAACGGCATCATTTTTCTCTGCAGATAACATTCTGGAAACTATATCTTTCTGAAAAACTTCTGAAGGATTTTTCAGGTCACCAGTCGCCCAAACACCATAGCCACCCGGAACCTTAATCGAAGCATTAAACTGATCGAAATCATTATAAAACTCTTCAGCACCGGTATAAGGGAATTTATTCCAGCCATCCACATCATCATAAACGGCAATACGTGGAAAGAAATAAGCTACAAAATGCGAACCTTCATCTACCTGACCAGTACGCATATGAGATCCTTTATTTAAAGTATAACTATAATCAATCGCAAAACTGATTGTTTTTCCAGGCATAACCGCCGGAACGCTAACTGTCATATTGGTCCCGTCAATTTTAAAATCGCTGATTGGTTTTCCATTAGCAGCCATTTTTTCAATCGCCACACCTTCACCCAGGTCAGACTCGGCAAACTTGGTCTTCCTCGGTGTACCTATTTTATAAAGATTAGGATAAAGCTTAAACCAGATTTCTTTTAAAGTATCCGGGCTGTTATTGGTATAAGTAACCTGTACTTTGCCTTTTAACAACCTGCTTACAGGATTAAAATCTACATTTAAATCGTACTTCGAAGTATTCTGCCAGTAGTTCTTACCAGGCTTACCGTTAACATTCCTGGTTTCCTTTTGATAGGTTTTCTGAAATTCGGGCGCTACCGATAGAGTTGTTTGTGCACTTACATAAGTAGCAGTGCACAATAAAAGACTAAATATTTTTATAGATTTCATGTTTTTAAACATAGGGTTAGGCGCATGGCGTTTGGCTTTAAGTTAATTCGCAGCAACTAACAATTAACAATCAGGCAATACAACAATCAGGCAAATATCTACTTCCCAAATTTCATCTTCAACTGCTCTAACATATCGTTATTGATTGGTTGTGCGGGTTTTTCAGGTTTTGGCTGTGGTTTCTTCTGGAAAGGTGTTTTTTGAGCCGGTGCGGCATTTTGAGGTCGCGGTGCTTTGTTTTCGTTTTTCTTAGCGTTAAACTTTGCCCATTCCTCATCCAGTTTCTTTTTGGTGTACAAAGGAAAATCGCCCTGTTTCATCCAGGCATAATAACTCGGTTCTACAGAAAATACCTGATGTGTTGTTTTACCTTTATGTTTACCAAAATTAAAACAAACTTCGTCATCATCATTGTAAACCAATCTGCCTGCAAAATCAACAGGTTTATTGATGTTGGTAAAAACATGCAGCGCGTCTACATCGTTTACAACCGGAATACTTTTTACCCCCTGCTTGCTTTCAAACTCGGTTTCTTTATACATTTCTAACTGACCAAGCAACACTTTATAAGTCGCAATTACATCAGCTTCAGCAGCATGTGCATTTACTAAATCTTCCTGGCAATAAAACTTATAGGCCGCTTTTAAAGTACGTTGTTCCATCTGGTGAAAGATATTCTGGACATCAACAAATTTCCGGTTGTTCATGTCAAAATCGATTTCAGCCCTTAAAAACTCCTCTAAAAGCATTGGGATATCAAATTTATTCGAATTATACCCTGCCAGATCACTTTCACCGATAAATTCTGCAATTTCTGCCGCTAGGGTTTTAAAAGTGGGTTCGTTTGCAATATCCTCATCATAAATACCATGTATTAAAGAGGTTTGCAAAGGAATAGGCATTTCGGGGTTTACACGCCATGTTTTTACAATTTCAGAACCATCTGGCATGGCCTTTAAAATCGCGATTTCTACAATTCTATCAGCTCCAACATTTATTCCGGTAGCTTCGAGATCGAAAAATGCCAACGGACGTTTTAAATTTAATTTCATTTCTTAAGATGTGAGATTAGCGACATTTAGATTTGAATCGGAATGTCAAATTCTTTTTTTCAAAAGTGCTAAAAAGGTTTCATTAGTTCCCTAAAACCACTTTATTAATTTATAAATTTAATTGTCAAATTATTTTAGAATGTTATTTTCTCCACCTAAATTGCGCAGATTTATATACGCTCACATGAATAAAACACTAAGCATACTATTCCTTTTATTACTATCATTAGCCGCTAAGGCTCAAAATTTTAATTACGGCGCCATTACACACGATGACTATGAGTTTGACAGGAAAACGCTCGATAGTAATGCCAATGCCATCGTTTTAAAGGAGTTTGGCACGGCTTCGGTGCAACTGGATGATAATACCCATTCGCTCGTCCTTGTTTTTGAACACCATGTGAAAATCAAATTATATAATAAAGAAGGCTTTAAAGAGGCTAATATTATCATCCCCACTTATAAAGACAATAATCGCGAAGAAACCATCAGCGAATTAAAAGCCTCAACATTTAACTATATCAACAACAACTTTGTAGAAACAGTGATGGATAAAAAAGCTGTTTTTACCGAAGACAGATCAAAATATACCCGTTTAACAAAGTTTACCCTCCCCAATTTGAAAGAAGGATCGGTAATCGAATACAGTTATATTTTAAGGTCACCCAACCTGTTTAATTTTAAAACCTGGGAATTTCAGTCCGACATTCCAAAAGTATCAAGCGAATACCTCGTTTACATTCCGGGTATTTATAATTACAATGTTTCGCTACGTGGGTTTCAGAAGTTAACTGATCAGAAAGTTGAGCTGAGTAAGGAGTGCCTTCGTTTATCCGGTACGCCAATAGATTGCTCAAAAATTAAATACCTCATGAAAAATATTCCTGCATTTATAGAAGAAGATAACATGACGGCCCCAAGCAATTTTAAATCAGCCATTTATTTCGAGCTTTCGGATGTTCAGAATTTAAATGGTGGAAAAACATCTTATACCAAAACATGGAAAGATATCGATTACGAGTTATCGAATTATAAAACCCTTGGCGATCAGATGAAGCGGAAAGATGTATTTAAAGAGCTTATTCCTGCCATTACCAAAGGAAGTGCCGACGACCTGGAAAAAGCCAAAGCCATTTATAACTACATCAAAAAACAGATTCAGTGGAATAACTATTACGGAATATACTCAGAAGACAACATTAAAAGAGCATTCGATAACCGCACGGGTAATGTTGCTGATGTGAACCTGAGTTTAATTGCAGCACTTTCTGCCGCTAACCTCGATGCCGAAGCTGTATTGTTATCAACACGCGAAAATGGAACCGTAAACAAACTTTATCCGGTAATGAGCGATTTTAATTACTTAGTGGCTAAAGTAAATATTGGGGATAAAAGTTACCTGCTGGATGCTACCGAACCACTTTTACCTTTCGCATTATTGCCGCTGCGTTGCATTAACGATCAGGGCAGGGTAATTAACCTGAAAAAGCCATCTTATTGGATTGATTTAAAGGCCAGTCAGAAAACCGTTACCAGTTATATCCTTACGGGAAAATTGACGGCAGACGGAAAAATTTTAGGCACATTGATGACGCATACCTTGGGTTATGCGGCTTATGCAAAGAGAAAAGAAATCGGCAAATACAGCTCACCAGATGAATATGTCGAAAAACTGGATGAACGCTTAACCAGGATCAAAATTCTGGAACATACAATTTCCAATCTGGATAGCGTAGAAAACTCATTGACAGAAAAATACGAGATAGAATTTACGGTTAACGACGGATCAAATAACAAACAGTTCTACCTCAGTCCGTTTTTTATCAATCCGATTTCAAAAAATCCGTTTAATTTAAACGATCGCACCTACCCTGTTGATTTAGGTGCGGCATCCGATGAACGCATTATTATCAATGTAACAATGCCAGACCATTATGAACTTTTGGAGAAACCGAAAGATATGGCAATTGCACTGCCAAATGCCGGCGGGAAATATTTACTGCAAACTAATTTACAGGATGGTACGCTTGCAGTAAACCAGATTTTGCAGTTTAATAATGCAATTTATCAGCCAGATGAATACCTTTACCTTAAAGAATTCTACAGTAAGATTATCCAGAACCAGAAAACAGAATTTTTATTAAAAAAGGTAAACTAAGATGAGGTCTTTATTCGCGTTGTTATTATCACTATTTATTGCTGTAGGCGCTCTTGCACAGGATAATTATGATGTTGACCTGATTCCGTCAAACCTCCGGAACCGTGCAAATGCATGTATCCGTAATGAAGAGACTGTGATTGATATGCGGGCGCCGGATAACGTAATGCTCAGTGTAAAAAAAGCTATTACGGTATTTAATCAGAATGGAGAAGACGAGGCACGTTTAGTTATCTTTTATGATAAGAATATTTCCATAAAAAGCATTAAGGGCGAAGTTTACAATAGCGTAGGTAAACTGACCAATAAATTTTCGCAGAGCGATTTTGCCGATATGAGTGCTGCCGATGGCTTTTCGCTTTTTGTAGATAGTCGCCTCAAACACTACCTTCCGTCGGTAAACCAATATCCTTATACTATCGTTTACAATTATGAGATCAGAAATAAACAAAACCTTATTATCCCCGACTGGACACCAAAACCTGCGGATGATGTTTCGGTAGAAAAAAGCAGTTATACCTTTATTTCTAAACCTAACGATCAGGTCAGGATAAAAACGCAGAACTATAGCGGAACGCCGGATGTAGTAACGGATGAAAAACAGAAAAAAACCATCTGGAAGGTAAACAATATTTTAGCAGTACGAACAGAACCCTATAGTCCGGCACATAACACTTACTCTACCAGTATACAGATTGCCCCCCTGGATTTTTATTATTATAACCACAAAGGAAATTATACCAACTGGGATGAACTGGGTAAATGGGTTTATAACGATTTATTGAAAGACCGCAGGGCATTGCCACCATCTACCGTGCAAATGGTAAAAGACCTGGTGAAAAACGAAAAAACAGATAAAGATAAAGCACGAAAAATCTATCAATACCTGCAGGATAAAACAAGGTATATCAGTGTACAGATTGGAATTGGTGGCTTTCAACCCATTTCTGCCAGCGAGGTAGACCGCCTGGGTTATGGCGATTGTAAGGCCCTTGTAAACTATATGCAAAGTTTGCTGAGCGCAGCAGATATTGAATCGCTTTATTGCGTGGTAGAGGCAGGTTCGGAGAAAAAGAGCATGGACCCGAAATATGCCAGTATGGTACAGGGCAACCACATTATTTTATGTATGCCACTGAAGGGTGATACCACCTGGCTCGAATGTACAAGCCAGAAAATTCCCTTCGGCTTTTTAAGCGACTTTACCGACGATCGTTTAGTGCTCGCCTGTACACCTGAGGGCGGGAAATTGCTGCATACGCCAAAACTCACCACAGCCGAAAATCTGCAGATCCGAAAAGCTAACCTCGCCATCCAAACTGATGGTAGTGTAACGGGAAAAATGAATACGGTTTACGAAGGCGCTCAGTACGAAAATCAGGAAGAACTGATCGGAAAATCCATTACTGAGCAGCACAAACTGCTTAAAGAGACCTATAATATTGACAATATCGACTTTGAAACGGTTGCTTTTGCACAGAAAAAGGATATCGCACCAAAATTAACGGAAGATATAACGGTTAACATACGCAATTATGCCCCGGTTAACAGCAACAAAATGTTCCTGCAGCTTAATGCTTTTAACGTTAAAAAATCGGTGCCGGAAATACGTAACCGAACCTTACCTGTTTACATTAACCGTGGATATACGGATGAAGATACCATTATATACACCCTGCCCGACAATGTAAATGCAGAGTTGTTTATCGCACAAAATAAAACCTTTAAAAGTGTTTTCGGCGAGTATGCCTGTAAAACAAGTCTGGAAGGAAATAAACTTACTTATTACAGAAAATTCATTCTAAACGACGGAACGTTCCCTGCAGAACAATACGCAGAGTTTTCTAAATTCATCAATGATGTAAATGCCGCTGATTATTTAAAGCTGGCGCTTAGTTTGAAGAAATAGTTCATTGGTTCATTTGCAATTGGTGAATTGGTTAGCATGATGCTGAAACAGCTGGCAAAAAAAGCATTCAGCTCCCGCTCGAGGGTAACAAAATGAATCTGCGGAATCAACTAAATCTGCGGGCAACAAAAGTACCTAACTTAAAAAAATAATCCCAAGTCCGATTCCTATAATCATAATCAGGTACATTAAAATTTCTGTTGAGGCAAACTTTTTATACTTGGTCCAGAAAGAGTAATCGTGTTCTTCGTTTGGCATTTTTTGTTATTTGTGGTAAAAATAAGGAAATAGATTAATATTTATTTTGATAAATGGATTAGCATCGTCCTGCAAAATAGATCTTGAAATAAATCCCGGGTGATGAAAACGAGTTCAGTCACAGCAATGTAAAACCGCATGTATTTCTAATGCTACAAGTTTCATCACACAACATTTGCCCCAAACTTTCGTATAAGTAATTCATAGTCAAACAAATTAAACTGAATGAAGAAACACATCCTGGGCATTGCTGCGATTTTTTTAGTGAGTATGAGCATTGTCGGAACAAGTTGGAAAGCCGTGGAGCGTCCAAACACTCAGCAAGAAACAGTTCAAAATATTGCTGCCGATAGTATTTACAATCAATACATTTTAAATATTTATCATCAGGTACATTTGGATTCGGCCGGATTAAGCGAACAGGTTTTCGAAAAAGCATTAACCGGTTATTACAACATGAAATATTCGGGATTGTTACATTCCAAATCCATCTTAACCATTGCTGATTTCGATCAGGAAAGCTGTAAAAAACGTCTTTACATTATCGATCTGGCCAATAAAAAACTGGTAATGAATACCTGGGTAGCTCACGGCCAGAACAGTGGCGGAGATAAACCTTCTGCTTTTTCTAACAACATCAATTCCAACCAGAGCAGTTTAGGTTTTTATTTAACAGGAGAAATTTACTATGGCAAACATGGCCGTTCACTTAAATTAGATGGCATGGACGTAGGGTTTAACAGTAATGCGAGGGAAAGATCGATTGTGGTACATGGTGCAAGCTATGTAAGCCAGCAAAGCATCGATCAATTGGGCCGTTTGGGCCGAAGTCAGGGCTGTCCGGCTGTTCCGGCTAAACTGGCTGATAAAGTAATCAATACCATTTCTGATCATACCGTGCTTTTTATCAATAATTCCGATCAACTGTATAATTCTGCCTTTTTAAACGAAACGCTGGCAGCAAGTGTAGTTTTAAACCAGGAACAGGTTTTAGCAGCGCAGATGGATTAATGTTTTTTAATATTTTTTGCGTTCAGGTTTTTTGGAAGCATACGGATAAACAGGGATTTGCTGCCGGCCAGTAAATCCCAAACCCATCGGTTGCTATCTACACTTTTTTCCCCGCAATCAACCACTTCAGCCCTTTTCAGCAGTTTTTCAACCAGGTTTTGAATCCATTTTACGCGCACAATGCGGTTAAATGATAAACCGAGATAATCACAATATACGTGAACCAGGATTTCTACAATAAGTGAGTTTGTGCTTATATCCAAGGGCTTGTCAAACTCTTTTTCATAATCTGCTTTAATCGTATTTACTATAAGTTCAAAGCGGCTGTTGGCCATGCCATCAAGATATTTCCATAGTGCTGCATTACTGTACACCCGGATAAGCTTAGGTTCGAGCGCCACACTTATTTTATTCCCCAGCAGATCGTAAATTTTCTCCATTAATAAAATCCAATTGTAATACTTAGATGATGATATTACCAAATTGTTAATCAATTTGATATAAAAAATCCGGCACAGAAGATGGACAAAGTTATGGGATAATTGTTTGTCTAAAGATGCCTTAAATTAGCATTGTGAGTAATTTTTTTGAGCTATTGCCATTATTTTAAGCATCTTTGGGGTTTGAAAAGATAAGCCCATTAATGAAGATTGTAATTGCAGAAAAGCCCTCTGTTGGTCGTGAGCTTGCCAAAGTTTTCGGAGCAACCACCAGGAAAGATGGATACATTGAAGGTAAAGGATATTCTTTTACCTGGGCATTCGGGCATTTATTACAATTGGCACCACCGCAGGATTATGGCTTTATTGGCTGGCGGAAGCAGCATTTACCCATGCTCCCGCAAAAATTTAAACTTGCTGTAAGGAAAATCAAAACTAAAGATGGCTTTGTAGAAGATCCTGCCGTAAGGAAACAGCTCGATACGATAAAAAAACTTTTTGATGAGGCTACAGAAATTATTGTGGCAACCGATGCCGGGCGTGAGGGAGAATTGATTTTCAGGTACATTTATTACTATCTGAAATGCAAAAAACCTTTTAAACGCCTCTGGATATCTTCTCAAACGGATGAAGCCATAAAAGATGGATTCAGGAACCTAAAACCTGGTACCGATTACGATACGCTGTTCAATTCTGCGCATTGCCGCTCAGAATCCGACTGGCTGGTAGGCATGAACGCCACGCAGGCTTTAAGTATTTCGGCAGGAAACAGGACGGTACTTTCGCTGGGCAGGGTGCAAACACCTACCCTGGCCATGATCTGCGCCCGCTTTTTGGAAATCAAAAATTTTGTACCGCAAACCTATTATCAGATCAGTATTTTGCTGACGAAAGATGAACAGGTTTTTAAGGCCATATCTACTTCCAACTATAAAGAAAAAGAAGAGGTAGAAAAATTATTTGCACTGGTTGAGGATGTGGCTTCAGGATTTCCAAACGGCGGAAATATTACCGCAGTAGAAGCCAAACCTCGGAAAGAGCCACCGCCACTGCTGCACGATTTAAGTAGTTTACAGCAGGAAGCCAATAAGAAAAAAGGTTACACGGCAGATCAGACGCTTAATATTCTCCAAAATCTTTACGAAAGCAAGCTCGTATCCTATCCGCGTACCGGATCGAGGTATATTGGAGATGATGTTTTTGCAGGTGTTCCCGATCTGATTGCGAAATTTACCGATCATCCGGATTTTGGAAAACAGGCGCAGTTTTTACAGACCATTACTTTGAACAAGCGAAGTGTAAACGCCAAAAAAGTAACCGATCACCATGCCGTTTTACCTACCGGCGAGCAGGCTTACGGTTTAAGCGCCGATAAACAGGCGGTGTATGATATGGTTGTGGGCAGGATGATTGAGGCCTTTCACCAGGAATGTTTAAAAGAACTCACTAAAATTACCATACAATCGGGCGTCACTTTTGTAGCTAACGGAACGGTAATCCGCTCTGCGGGCTGGAGGGCTGTATTTAACGATCCTGAAGATGACAAAAAAGACGAAGATAATGCCGCTTTACCCAAAGTGGCCGTTGGAGAGTTATTGCCAATTACCGAAAAATCACTTTTAGAAAAACAGACGAAACCTAAGCCGATGTACAATGAAGCTTCGCTGTTAAAAGCACTCGAAACCTGTGGTAAAGAGATAGAAGACGAAGAATTACGTTATGCCATGAAAGACAGCGGCCTGGGTACTCCTGCTACGCGAGCATCAATTATAGAAACATTAATTACAAGGGAATACATCACGAGGGAAAAGAGGAATCTGGTACCAACCAATAAAGGTTTGGCCGTTTATGAAGTGGTTAAAGATAAACAGATTGCGCAGGCCGAACTTACCGGGCAATGGGAAAAACGTTTGGAAGAAATCCGTTCAGGCTCTTCGGTGAAGGATTTTAAATCGGAAATAACCGAATACACCAAAACCATCACGCATGAGTTATTAATCGCCGGCGCTACTATTTCAGGAAAACTGGAGGAAGAAAAGAAACTTGAGAAGGCTTAACGCATAATCGTCATCTCCACTGGAATGCAGTGGAATGGAGAGAGCTATCCCGAGGCAGATTTCCCGACTTCGCTAGGTTACGCCCGAAATGACGGTAACTTAAATAACTCCCGGGAAATGACTACGCCTCTTGCTTAATTAAAAACGCTTTTGATCACTCTCTGAAGGGAGTCGCCCATGTTTTCATCTTTCTGGATAAAACCCACTGCACCGGCATCTAAAAAACCTTGCTCTAACACGGCTTTATCATTACCACTGAACATGCAGATTTTGATATCGGGCTGAATGGCCAAAATTTCTTTTATGGTGTTTGGATCACTATCTCCCTGAGGCATATTAATGTCCAGAAGTAAAAAATCGATGATTTCTTCTTTAAGATAATTAATGGTATCAGGTAAATCTTTGGTTTCGGAAATATTGGGAGATACCAGGCATTTACTGAATAACCTCTTCATCAAAAGCCGCATCAAATCATTATCATCTGCAATAAGAATTTTGATTGTTTCAGTCATTTAGATGGTTAATTAATCTGTAAACCCATATTTGTTGACAAAAATGCTTTACCGGATATTGCATTCTAAATTAATAATAGCAAGAATTTCAACTAGATAAAGGATGATTTAAGTAAAAATAATAAATTTATTTAATTTTTTCAGCCTTTATAAAGTAACAGCTTTATGACTATAAATCCATAAACTCCCAGGCGCTGTGATAAGCGTTTAACTGTTCGGCATATTGAATAAAATCTGCATAAAATTTAGATTTAGAAAGCGTTGAACTATCGCCTATCACCACCAGTTTCTTCCTGGCCCTCGTCATCGCTACGTTCATCCTCCTGGTATCCGATAAAAAGCCGATACTTCCTTCAGCGTTACTTCTGGTTAAACTGATGTAAACCACATCACGCTCCTGCCCCTGGAAACTATCGATGGTATTTACCGAAATTTTTTCCAGGTAAGGACTCAAAATATCATTTTCCTTAACCAGTTCATTTAAAATCTGTACCTGTTGCTTGTACGGCGAAACAATGGCTATTGAAGGAAAATTAACCTCACTTAATGTTGCCAAATAACCAGCCAAATGCGTTAAATGTTTCACTAAAAATGCAGCCTCATCCGGGTTGGTAGTACTTGTTCCGTCTAATTTTTCATCATAACTGCAACCAGCTGTATCGATAAACTGAATAGCTTCGTCATCTGCAAACAATAACCTGTCAGCAACAGAGTCATGTGCTTTAAGTTCGTTATTATAAAATACTTTAGACGAATAACCCATAATAGACCTATTCATCCTGTATTGTTCGTTTAACAGTACAACGGATTCAGGATGAAGACTTACAGTTTTCTCTAATAAAGTATTACTTAAACCATTTCTGGCAGCTTCGTTTGATTTTATGGTTGGAGAAAGTTGAAAATGATCGCCTGCTAACACCACTTTTTGTGCTTTGAGAATAGGGATCCAGCAGGCCGGTTCTAATGCCTGCCCTGCTTCATCAATCACGATGGTATTGTATTTTAAATTGCGTACCGTATAATGGTTTGCGCCCACCAAAGTTGCCGTAATTATCTGCGCTTTGGTAAACAGGCTGTCCATAATGTATTGTTCGGTTTTTTCTACTTCCCTGCCAATTTTATGCGCTTCATCAAACAAAGCTTTACGCTGCTCGCGCTCAGCCTTTCCAAAACTGCGTTTATATTTATGGGCCATATTTTTATACTCACTGGCCTGTTTCTTTAACGCTTTAATGGTTTTCATTTCTGGATGACCGGCCATTTGGTGATCGAGTGTGGCAGCAAGCAATCTTTCCGAAACCCTGGCCGGATTCCCTACACGGATTACTTTTAAGCCCACGGCAGCTAATTTTTCGGTGAGTAAATCAACTGCAGTATTACTCGGTGCTACCACAAGGATTTTTTGATCACTGTGTTTTGCAAGTGATTTTATGGCATGCACCAATGTGGTGGTTTTCCCGGTTCCCGGCGGACCATGCACAATAGCCAAATGATCTGCAGAGATAATTTTATTTACCGCTAACTGTTGCGAATCGTTAAGCGTATTGGGGATGATGAATTTCTCTTCTCCGCGGAATGAAGGTTTTTCGCCTTTAGTTAAAATGCGGATCAGTTTATTTTCCGATTCATTTTCAGCTAAATGTGTAGCCTGTTTCAGCGCATTCTGCATTTCATCGTAACTGTTATTGTCGAAAAGCAAGTCTACACCTAATTTTCCATCACGCGTCCAGTCAGGTAATTCATCAATACGTAAACTGATTTTCATCCGGCTGCCACTATGGTGTGTAATAATCCCTTCTACACGGTCTTCTTTAGCATCGTGATTGGAAAACAACACCACAGCCGAACCAAAACGGAACTGATGTGAAAAATCCTGATGCGTGGTACGCTCCAGTTCCACAGTTAAATAATCACCACGCCCTATTTCTGTGTTCCTGATCGCAATCGGATACCAGGTTAAGCCTAAAGCCCTCCTATCGGCCGCTGAAGTATTTTCGGTAAGTTTTAAATACGATTGTAAATCTTCTTCGCGTTCGGTATTAAGCAGATCCTGAAGTTTTTTAAAATATTCTTTTGGCAAGGGTGGAATGGGTTAGTGGGTTATTGTTCTGTTGCTATGTTTGATTGCGTATGGGGTTAATTGTTTAAATTGGTTAACTGGTTAACTGTTGCATGGCTGAATTCTTAATTGCTAACAGAGGTTAATTGTTTAATTGGTTAACTGGTTAATTGTTGCATGACTGAATTCTTAATTGCTAGCGGAGGTTAATTGTTTAATTGGTTAACTGGTTAATTGTTCGTCGCTAATAATTCCAAGTCGTCACCCTGCATGACGATCGCACCTGGAAAACGGGCTAAAAACTAATGGTAATCAACAATGTGCGCCAAACGTTCAACGCATTTACAAAACCAGCTCCCGATGCAACCTTAACAAAGTTTCCTCCGCATCATCACAAAAACCCGGATGTACTTTAGAGCATTGTACAACGGTACTCCGGGTTGCGGTAAGCCACCTGAAACGCGAGGCCTGGTCGTATTGGCCAATCGATCCGGATCCTTTGGCAGCAACACTGATTCGCTCAAAAGCAGCTAAGTTTTCTTTCAGTTCATCTACATCAACTTCAGCAGAAAAAGCTCTAATCCGCGCTTCATTCAACACATATATACTTTTTAAAAATTTTTGCTTGGCGCAAAATAAAATAATGCCCACATTGATAAATTCTTCACGTTCAACCCTCGGCATCACGCGGATTACAGCATACTCAAATAAGAATTTCCCTTGCATGCTGTGCTTCTTTTAAAAATATATCAGAATTGGCTAATCTTTCCGTCAGGAAATAAATGTAAGCCTTGCGGTGTTCTTCTTTACTTTCGAAATTGGTTTCACCCTCCAGCCAGTCATCAGGAATTAATCTGATAACCGCTTCAATTTTTTCGGGTGTAAGGATTTTAATAAATTCTTCGTGTACACTTTGAAGTTCGGTAGCCCATGGCAACAATACATGGTCTTTTACCAGCACAAAAGGTTTAACAGCCTGTTCTTTCCAGTTTTGCCACGAATGGTGGAAGTAAAGCGATGCACCATGATCAATCAGCCAGAGTTCTTTATGCCAGATCAGCATATTGGTATTCCGGCAGGTGCGGTCCATATTGGTTAAAAAGCAATCCAGCCACACAATCTGCGAGGCCAGTTTAGCATCAACTGTAGTTACTGTGGGATCGAAAGTAATGGCACCGGAAAGATAGTGTAATGCTAAATTTAAGCCTACGCTTGCTTTTAATAAATCCTGGATTTCTTCATCAGGCTCTGTTCTTCCGAAGGCCTCATCCAGGTTGGCAAACACCAATTCGGGTACAAGTAGTCCCAAAATACGGGCAATTTCACCGCCGATTAATTCAGCAATTAAAGCCCTTGTACCCTGCCCGGCACCTCTAAATTTAAGTACGTATAAAAAATTATCGTCGGCCTCTGCAATGGCGGGCATAGAGCCTCCTTCGCGCAAAGGCGTAACATAACGGGTAACATTTACTGTTCTGAGTTGTAAATCGTTCATATCTGCAGATAGAATGGCCATTTATTTTAATTTGGACACAATTCTAAACTTGCTGCAAATTTAGCAGATTTTCAACAATAAATCAGTCAGCGTATGGTAGTAATGCTTACGGTTGAAATGAAAGCAGGTTTAATCGTGCCCTAAGTAAGCATTTCCGGCCGGGGTCATTGCCGACGACCATTGTACCGATTCGCGGTTGATCTTAATCAGTCCCATACTTTCCAGTTCTTCATACTTCTCTTCCATGCCACCCAAAACCGACGAACTTACCTGTTGGTTTATAACTTCTAACAGCGATATAATTTCTGATCTTTCCATAACAATATTGATTAGATAATTGAATTAACATAAATATAACCAAAATGTTTCTGGCATAACTAAACATTTTCAGGGCTTTGAGGTTGTACATATATCCCGGATCTGATTGTTATGGAAGCACACATTTATCACCTTTTTATTATGGCATTGCCCGTTGCATGCATCGCATGGACGGTTACCAAAGAAGAAATTTTTAAAGAGGCTCGCGAATTTTGTGTTGATCGTTCGAAAAACTGCAATAAATTAATAAAACGGAAATTTTTCTATGTATTTACCTGCGAATACTGTTTCAGTCACTATGTAACCTTACTCCTGTTATTCATTACCAATTTTACACTGCTTTATCCCGATTGGCGTGGTTACATCATTTCATTTTTCTCTATCGTTTGGATAGCAAATGTATACATGAGTTTGTATAACATCATCAGGATCGACTTGAAAAAGGAAAAAATAAAGGTGGCAAAAGAAGAATCGGAGCTGAAGAACGATTAAAACCATTTGCAATAGAAGCTGTTTTTAAATAAACCTGCGATTATGCCTTCATCAGTAATTAAATATTTTAGTTATGATGCAGATCGGAAAACATTAAAAATCATGTTCATCACCGATATGTTTTACCTGTATAAAAATGTACCCGTGCGAATTTATAAAATGTTAAAGGCATCGGGCTCTAAAGGAAGATACTTTAACAGTTATATTAAAGATAAGTTTAAGTTTCAAAAACTGGAGGAAGAATAATATGCCCGAAGGCCCGTCGATTGTAATTTTGAAAGATTTAATTAAAGACCTGCATTTAGGCAAGCCCGAAATACTGGAAGTTGAAGGCAGTGCAAAAAATTTAGATAAAGACAGGCTGCTCCACGAGAAAATACAGGATTTTAAAAGCTGGGGCAAACATTTCCTGATTTGTTTTAAAGATTTTACCCTCCGCATCCATTTTATGTTGTTTGGCACTTATCTGATCAACGCGCACAAAAAAACAAAGCTTACACTGGGCCTTGCTTTTAAAAATGACGAACTGAATTTTTATACCTGCAAGGTAGACCTGCTTGAAGGTAATGTTAAAGAACATTACAATTGGGAAAACGATATAATGGCAGAGGAATGGAATAGCAGGGCTGCCATTAAAAAACTCAAAGAAATGCCCGAAGCACTGGTATGCGATGTGCTGTTGGATCAGCATATATTTAGCGGGGTGGGTAATATTATCAAAAATGAGGTTTTATACCGCATAAAAGTACATCCATTAAATAAGATTGAAGATTTACCACCCGCAAAGGTAAAGGCTTTAGTAAAAGAAGCCAGAAATTATAGTTTCGATTTTTTAAAATGGAAAAAGGAAAATACCTTAAGTAAACATTGGGAGGTTTATAGTCAGAAAGAATGTCCGCGGAAACATCCAATCACTAAAAAGGAACTTGGCAAAACACACAGGCAAACTTACTATTGCGGGAAATGCCAAAAGCTTTATCAGCAAAATTAAGTCCCACTTTTTTAATTTTTTATGAAATATTTAAAAAACTAATTTACAGCAACTTAAGCCTAAAATCAATCAAAAAGCGGTTAATTAATTATAATTTTAAAGTAAAAGAAGTGTTAAAGCTATTGTATTTTTAGAAACTACTCCTATATTTGTCCTCGAGAGCGTTAATTTAGATACGGGTATATGGCTTAGGCTGTATGCCCGTTTTTTGTTTCAGCAAGTTTTACGTGCTCCATAACTTTGCTTAAACAAATTTTTAGCCATGGCGTATAAACCTGAGGATTTGTCTTTATATCATTGGCTAATGTTTCCAGATCGATATATTTAAAAGTTTCTACCTCTTCCCTGTTAATCACCGGAAGTATGTCGCTGGCACCAAAAAAAACATGGTCAACCTCATGCTCTGTTAAACCGTCTTCAAATTTGGCTTTATAGGTAAATTTAAAAAGATAATTAAGTTCACAATCCATCCCCATTTCTTCATTTAAGCGCCTTTTGGCAGCCGCTATATTGGTTTCGCCTAATCGAGGGTGACTGCAGCAGGTATTGGTCCACAGGCCGCCTGAGTGGTATTTGCTTAACGCACGTTGTTGTAACAGCAATTCTTTTTTAGAATTAAAGATAAAAACAGAAAAAGCACGATGAAGCAAGCCCTTTTCGTGTGCTTCTATTTTTTCCATCTGGCCCACGGGCTTATCATCCTGATCAACCAGAATAACTTGTTCTTCCATTTAAATTACATTTAGCTTATTGCGGATAATCGAGTCGAACATCAAGCCCACTTTATGGGTATTGGAAATCCTGATCCGCTCCGTCATAATTTTTTCGGCGCTTAACTGCTTAATTTTGGTAAATAGTTTTTTATAATAGATATACGACAAATATACACCATTCCTGGCGCTTGGGGGTAACATTTTGATACCGGCCAGGGCTATGGCAAACTCTTCTTCAATCTCCTCCTCTATCTCCCTTTTCTGGTTATCGCAAAACAAAGCAAGGTTAACATTAGGAAAATAATTACGGTTTAAACTTTGATGATCGGCTTTAACATCACGTAAAAAATTTACTTTTTGAAAAGCAGAGCCCAGTTTCATCGCGTAAGGTTTTAACTGTTCGTAATTGGCCTGATTACCGCCTGTAAAAATCTTTAAACACATTAAGCCCACAACCTCGGCAGAACCTAATATATATTCGTTATAAAGTTCGGAGGTATATTTTTGGGTAGAAAGGTCCATTTCCATGCTTTTTAAAAAAAGATGGATCAGCTCATGATCGATTTGATAATGATTAACTATCTTTTGAAATGAGTTTAGGATTGGGTTTAAACTGATGCCTAAATTAATCGCTTCAAAAGTGTCTTGTTTGAATTTATCCAGCAGAAATTTTTTATCATAGTGATGAAAACTGTCTACAATTTCATCTGCCAAACGCACAAAACCATAAATTGAATGGATGGGCATGCGCAGTTCTTTACCAAGAAAATAGATGCCAAAAGAAAAACTGGTACTATAACGCTTGGTGGTGAGCCGGCTACAATCGGCAGATAGCTGATCAAAAATTTCTTTCATGTAAAATGGGATAATTAATGGATGTTTCAAATTCATCGAGCGTTTTAAACCAGTTGATGTGACCTATATTTTTTAGGTTACCGATTAACTGACTGTTTCCGGCAAGATGGATCCGGGTGGATGTGCATATTTCGGATAATTGATCTATATATTTCTGTGCTGCAGTAACTGTTCTCGATTTTACCATAAAAAGTAAAACCTGGTTAATATTTAGCGTCGAAAATACCCGTTCGATAGAATCTAACGGAACTTTACTCCCTAAAAAAATAACCTGATGACCATGCATCCTTAACATATAACTGGCAAAAAGCAATCCGATATCGTGATCTTCATCTTCGGGCAGAAAAAGGAGCCATTTATCTGAAGATGTACTTGCAAATGGAAGGTTATTTATGTGTGTAAATATTTTCTGACGGATAATATTGGATAAAAAGTGCTCATGGGCAGGGCAAATATCGTCTTTTCGCCACATTAAGCCCAAACGTACCAGCAAGGGATACATGATTTTCCGGTAACAATCCGAAAGGCCGAATTTACTTATTCCATCATCAATTAAATGATTAAAAGAGGGCTCATCAAAAGCTAATCCGCTGTTAATTAACTTAGATATATAATATTCCGTTTCTTTATCAGGAGAAGGGTAAGTAAGCTGCTGATCTAAAAGCTGTTCTATATCCTCATCAGAAAGACTACAGATTTTAGAAATTTTAAGGCCACTTTTATTTAAACTAACAATATTTAAGAGCTTTCTAAGCTGTTTATCATCGTAAAGGCGCGTATTGCCCTCTGTACGCATGGGGCTTAATGCATGGTACCGTTGCTCCCAGATCCTGATGGTATGAGAATGAATGCCCGAAAGCTGTTCAAGATCTGAGATAGAATAGGTCATTTATTTTGTTTAAATATATTCAATAAAATCTAAACAAAATAAATTAAAGAAAGTTTTTTTTTGCAGTCGGATGTTACCATCTGACTGATTAATCCTAATTTTCAGAATAAGTGTCGGATGGTAACATCCAACACGATCCGAAAACGGTTCTACATGAAACTAAGTGCCGGATCGTAACATCTGACACCACCTCGGAAAACCGTTACTCAAAGGCAGATTTATATTCCTGAACGAAATCAATAAATTTTCTTGGAGCTTTACCGGTAACCTCTTCCACCGCATTGCTGATGACCGCGGCTTCGCCACGGGCATAATGCGCATAATCTTCTATTAAACCGGCTGCCTGCCATGCTGGGAAACCAACTTTTAATAAAGCACTTTGCATTTCTTCATCGGAAACATTAATATACCTTATCTCCCTTCCCATTACCTGCGAAAGAATTTTAGCTATTTCCTGATGAGTAATAGCTTCCGGTCCGGTAATGTTGTAAATATGGTTCTCATGTCCGGCTGTGGTTAGCACTTTCAGCGCAACGGCTGCAATATCGCGGATATCAACCAGGCTGATTTTGGCATTGCCAGCGGTAGCAAAAAACTGCTGCTGGTATTTAATCGGCTCGGCAAAGCCCAATAATCCCTGCATAAAAAGGTTTGGCCTCAAAAAAGTATACTGCAAACCCGATTCCCTGATTTTCTGTTCTACAACTGCGTGGTAACGCAAAAAACGTACCGGCGAATTTACATCGGCAGCAAACTGTGATAATTTCACCAGGTGTTTTACGCCGTTTTTTCGGGCAGAATATACAAAATTACACTGGAGATCTTCGGCTTCTTCTGATGAATTAGTTACCAGAAAAACTTTTTCTATACCTTTTAAGGCACTTACAATGCTTTGTTTGTCTTTAAAATCGCCAACTACCAGTTCGGCACCATTTAGCTGTTTTAAAGTTTTAGCCAGATCTAAATTTCTTACCATTGCCCTAAAAGGGATGTTGTGATCGCCTAGTTGTTTAGCCAATGCAGACCCTACGCTACCAGTGGCACCGATAACCAGTATGGTTGGTTGTGAATGTGTCATGTTTTTAAGATTTAATTACATCACAAATTTCAACCTTCAGACAGGAATAAAATTGTAAGAAAACGAAGACCTAGTTAAAACGTTTTTCGGTTAAGAGTACGCCCCTTTCGCCATTACCCGTTTCGATGGTATGTACATGTTTGTAAGAATGGCTAAAAAAATCGTAACCATGTTCCATTTGTTTAATGGCAACTGTATTTACCGGATATTTCAGGTTGGTTTGCATACACAACAAACTGCCATTAGCCAGTAGAAGAAAATCGCAATCGTAACCTTTTTCCTGTAGTTCGATAACTTTTTTGGTGATAGATACGTTTAATCTATTGGTGGTGCGGATTTTACGTTTCATGGGACATTGGTTTTAGGGATGATTATTAGGTTATTAAATATATCTATTAATAACCACGTTTCAAAATACAATATATTGTTATACAAGTAATTAAAACATTTTGTTTTGATTATCATCTTGCCGGTTATCAACGTCTGTGCTACAGGGATAGCAATTTAACGCCAGATAGGATAATGTATCTTCTTTATTACATACTATACTAAGTAAACACACAAAATAAAAATAATTTCTTTATTTAAAAATGCATGCCATAAATTAGTATACCTTAACACACACACAATGAAACTGAAATGCATCGTAATCGATGACGACATCCTTGCCGTCAACGGGATAACTGCGTATATCAATAATCTAACGAATGTTGAATTGGTGAAATCGTATACCGATCCGGTTCAGGCTTTAAATGAAATCACGGCAGGGCAAAATGTCGATATCATTTTTATCGATGTGGATATGCCCATGATTTCGGGCCTTGAACTATCAAAAAGCATCAGGCACAAAACCGATAAATTGATCTTTACCACCTCCCATTCCAAATATGCTTATGATGCTTTTGAATTATATGCAAGCGCCTATTTATTAAAACCTTATACATTTGCGCGCTTTGCAGAAACCATTAACCACCTTTTTCCCCACGCACCCAGTGTACCCAATGTTCAGGTAAAGCAGAAAGACGATTATTTTTTTGTAAGAAATAAGAGTGAGAAAAATAACCTGATTAAAGTAAGGTATGCCGATATTGTTGCAGTAGAAAGTCTGCAGAATTATGTGCGTATTTTTACCCTGAACGAAACCATTGTATCGTATATCGCCTTATCAGAAGTAAAGATCATTTTAAAAGATTTCCAGAATTTTTTACAGGCTCACCGCTCTTTTATTATTGCTAAAAACTATATTGAAAAAATAGAAGGCAATACACTAAAAATGATCAACGACCTTACTATTAACATTGGAAACAGTTACCGCGAAAGCATCCAGGAGTACATTAAAGAAAAAACAATAAAAACGAATCGTTCTTAAAACTAATTTTTTAGTATTTTCGTTATTAAAACAATTAAACAATAGTTTTTTTGTTAATTATACATAGCCGTCCCCCCAGTTAACTAGCCAGATGAACGCATCGAACGAAAGCGAAACAAGAAAAAAAAGCCCGGTAATACAGTGGCTTACCGATAAAAAGCTCCATATCATTGTCTGGATCATTTTTATTTTTTACGAATCGATCATTGTAGGCTTAATTAACGGAAAATTTGGCAACCTGCCTCCATATATTTTATACTATACGCTTAATATCATCACCTTTTATGTACATGCCCATGTTGTACTGGCCTTTGGTTTTGAAAACCCCAAGCAAAGCTTCTGGAAGTTGCCCATAGCTTTAATACTCGAAATTGCATGTTACCTTGTTATGGCGGTACTGTTGGATTATATCATTATTTATCATACCCACTACACCGGATCGCGAAAAATCACGCTCGATCTGCAGTATTTTTCGTCTCCCTTATACCGTTGCGTGTATTTTATGTGTTTTTCTACAGGCTATTATTTTTTGCTGAATTACATTAAAGAAAGAAAAAAGACAGAGGAACTTGAAAAACAGCGCTTAAACAACCTGATCCAGATAGCCAGGTCGGAAAATGCTTTCTTAAAGGCACAGATACAACCCCATTTATTATTTAATACCCTGGATTTTATCTATCAGAACGCACGCGAGTCGTCGCCTGTTGCAGCAGAAGCCATCCATTCGTTATCAGAGATGATGCGCTACTCGGTAGACAGTAACAAAGACCGCGAATTTATTCTGCTTGATGAAGAAATTAATCAGGTAGAAAACCTGATCAATTTACATCAGCTCCGCAAAGACCATAGCATTCAGTTGCGTTTTGGCTATGACGACGAAATCAGAAACATTAAAATCATTCCGATGGTGCTGATCACCCTGGTAGAGAATATTTTTAAACACGGGGAGTTATTTAAAGCTTCCGATCCGGCAGAAGTAAATATCAGGATTGAAGATAATCACCTTATTATCGAAACATCCAACCTGGTTAATAAAGTTAAAGATCATTCGGGGCTAAGTTCGGGTATTGAAAACATCAAAAAACGTTTAAATTATACTTATGGCAAAAATGCAGCCTTTAGTTATATAACCGACGAAAACAATTATTTTAAGGTAAGATTAACAATCAGGTTAGATTAACTGACTTTTAGCATTTTTATCCAAAAGCTTAAATTTCTGCGACAATCTCAAATAAAAAACCATTTTTCCTTGCCGAATAGATAAAAATCCGTTACGGGCAGGTTTTTTTTTCTTTTTATTCACTGAAGTTGTAATTTGCAGTACCTAAACCTATCAAAATGTCTATAAGTTGCATCGCAATAGATGACGACCCCAGTGCGCTCGAAAGCTTAACGGAGTATGTGGATAAACTGCCAGATTTGAAACTTGTGCAAACTTTTACCGAACCGCTAAAGGCATTGGCAGAAATTTCAGTCCTGAATCCCGTTGACATTATTTTTCTGGATGTAGAAATGCCTGCATTATCCGGAATAGAACTGGCCGGTTTATTAAGACAGAAAACCAAACACCTCGTTTTTACCACTGCGCATGCACGTTACGCCATCGATGCCTTTAAAGTTGAAGCAGATGCCTACCTCCTTAAACCCTATTCTATATTACATTTTGCCAAAACAATAAATAATCTTTATCCCACCGGTAAAGAAACACTGAACATGTTTGCACCTGAAGATGGTCATTTCTTTTATATTCCCATCCAAGGTGAAAAAGGTAACCTGGTACGTGTAGATTTGAATGAACTTATTGCCATTGAAGAAATTAATGATGATATACGGTTTACAATCATCAATGATACTTTTTTGAGTTCGAAGTCGGATTTTATCAAAACCTTAAAAATGTTGAAGCAACATTCTGCATTTATACAAATCAGTGCGATGGTAATTATTGCCAAGCAACATATAAAAAGTGTATTGGGCGATACCGTACTGTTATCCGGAGAAACTGCATTTACCATTTCCAAAATGTATATGCCCCTTTTTGCCGATTTTGTGCGAAATAATTTCCCCCATAGAAAACCATAATACGCTTCAATTGAATAAAATTTTAGCGCAGCTTTTCAGCTTAACCATTTTTTAACCTCTGGTTAAAACATTCCCGCTTAAACTTTGTATTAGGATAGTCTATTTAGTTATTAATTGATTTATCTGTTTTGAAAAGAGTATTGGTTGTGGATGATGATCCTGATGTATTGGAAGTTTTTCAGGAGGTTTTGGAAACTGAGCACTATAAAGTTTACCCTTTATTATCACCAAGGTATATTTTTAAAACCATCAGGGATTTTGATCCTGACCTGATTATTCTCGACATTATGTTAAATGGAATGGATGGACGTGCCGTGTTTAAAGAGTTAAGGCTAAATCCGGAAACCGAAAATATACCGGTTATTTTAGCCTCGGCCAGATACGACGAAACCTATATTGCATCCCAAAAATATCATCCCGACGATTATTTAGAAAAACCATTTAATATGGGCGATTTACTACAGAAAGTAAATGCCTTAACCGAAAATTAAAAAAAATCAGATATGAAATTAAGATTGATTATGCCGGTGATGTTGCTGTGTGCAATAGTATCAGTTAAAACGAAGGCACAAAGCAGGCCTGATAAACTTTATTCAATGAGTGGCATTGGCTTTGCCTTTCCCATGGGCGAAACATCGGATTATTTTAAGCCGAAATTTTCTACTTCACTGGGTTTAAATTTAGGCCTGGGCGATGGCGGATTGTTCCTTTATCCAAAAGTAAGCTTACATGCTTTTACTTTTAATCAGATTACACCGGATGAAGGTTATACCTATACCATACAAAAAGGAAGGGCCACAACTTACCTGCTTAATGTAGCATTAGGCTACCGTAAAATTGTAAATAAATGGGCCTTTTATGGTTTTGCTGGCGCTGGTGGTGGTTTTATCCTTACCCCACAAGTTGGTGTAAATAGCACCAATTTACAGGTTACGCAGGATAATAAATCGAATGGTTTGGGCATTGCAGAAGGTGGTGCAGGTATTGAATACAATATTGGAGGCGCAAATTTATTTGTAGAGGCCAGTTATATGTATGGCTTTAGCAAAATCCAGAACAGGGCATTCAATACCGTACCCATTAATATTGGTATTAAGCCCAATTTAAGTAAACTATTAAGTAAGCTTTAACATATCCACATACAAAATACCGGAGCGGTTACGTTTAAATAATGTAACCGCTTTTTTTATGCTAAAGAAATCATCAAAATTATTTTCATACTAACTATTTTAGCATAAATTTGTATTTCAAATCAATTTAATGTTATACGCCGTTGTAGATATCGAAACCACTGGCGGTCATGCCTCAGCAAATGGCATTACCGAAGTTGCCATTAACATACATGATGGCAATCAGATTGTTGAATCTTATACAACATTGATCAACCCCAGGCAGTCCATCCCGGTATACATTACAGCCTTAACAGGTATTGATGATGCCATGCTGAAAGATGCCCCAACTTTTGATGATGTTGCGCTACAGATATTTCAGTTACTTAACGATAAGGTTTTTGTGGCGCACAATGTAAATTTCGATTATTCATTCCTGAAACACCATTTGGCTGCCTCAGGTTACGATTTGCAATGCCGAAAGCTCTGTACCGTTAGGTTGAGCAGGAAACTGATCCCCGGAAAATCATCATACAGCCTCGGTAAATTATGTACAGCTTTGCAGATTCCCATACAAAACCGGCATAGGGCGGCTGGTGACGCCGATGCAACCAGTATACTTTTTAATATGTTGCTGGATCATGATCAGGAAGGTGTAATTGCAGAAATGCTGAAGAAAACCTCAAAAGAACAGGTTTTACCACCAAATTTAGATAAGAGTTCTATTTTAAGGTTACCCAACCAACCCGGTGTTTATTATTTTAAGGATAGTAAAGGTAAGATTGTTTACGTAGGCAAAGCGAAAAACCTTAAAAAACGGGTAACCAGCCATTTTACGGGCAATACACCCAACCGACAGCGGCAGGATTTTTTGCGGACCATACACCATGTAGATTTTGTAATCTGTGGTACCGAACTGATGGCTTTAATTTTAGAAGCGAATGAAATTAAACGTTTATGGCCGGAAAACAACCGGGCCATGAAACGTTACGAACATAAATACGATTTATACGTTTTCGAAGATCAGAACGGCTACCTGCGTTTAGCTGTTGATAAACACAAAAAGAACAACAATGCCATACAAAGTTTTAACAGCTTATTAGAAGGTTACAACTTTTTAACCCAGCTGATTGATAAATATCAGCTTTGCGCCAAACTCTGTTACCTGCAAAAAACGGCTACAAAATGTTACGCCCACGAAAACGGACAATGTTTTGGTGCCTGTAGCGGCATAGAAACCGTGTCGGTTTACAATAAAAAGTTAAAAACAGCATTAAACGACATCCAGCAACAACAACCAAGCTTTGCACTGGTTGATGAAGGTCGAAAAGAGGAAGAATTTAGTTGTTTAGTGGTAGAAAATGGAAAATTTTACGGAATGGGTTATTTTACCGATAAAAATTATCTCTCTGATGGTTTGGCACCGGTTAAAAGCGACTTATCCATTTATCAATCCAATAGTTATATCCTTAATTTAATTTTAAGCCACGCAGAACAACATCCGCAGAAATTATATAAATTGTAAAAAGTTATTGCAGATCGTCATCTCGACTGAAACGCAGTGAAATGGAGAGATCGACCTCGATAGAGTTTTTGGCATCGCTGCACTCCGCTACCATTGGCAGATTAATATAAAAATTGTCGTCATCTCGACCGGAATGCAGTGGAGTGGAGAGGTCTATTTCTAGAGATAGATTTAGCTTCGCTGAGCACTTCGTTGTTCTCGGCTTCGATATACTCCGCTCGAAATGACGAAATGTAAAGTAATATATTTAACTTCAAAATATTTTCCCCTCAAACACCAGCAGATAAATGGATAATTTAGCTTTTAAGGTCCTTTGTTTGTCTTTTGAAGAGGCAACAGAACAACCTCATTTCGAAAAAACTTCTTTTAGAGTAAATAAAAAGATTTTTGCAACGCTGAATATCAAAAAAAACAGTGCTACGCTAAAATTATCAGCAATTAATCAATCAGTTTTTTGCGCTTTTGATCCTGGCAAAATAAAACCCGCAACCGGGGCCTGGGGCAAACAAGGCTGGACACTTTTTGAGATAAGCGAACTAAAAGATGAGATGATCATCGATGCACTTAGCCTTTCATACTGCAGTGTGGCCCCACAAAAACTTTCCGAAAAATACAGCAAAGATTAATTGTCCTGAATGGCCCTCTAATTATTCGTCTTTGGCAAGGACAATTGCGAAGCTTCTTCCCTATCTTTACTACAACAAATATAAAATGTTATGACAAAATCCCTTTGGATAAATCTCCCCGTAAAAGATATTAATAAATCGAAGGCATTTTTTACTGCCCTGGGCTTCAGCCTTAATCTGCAGTATGGTGCCCGCGAAGATTCGGCCTGTTTTTTAGTGGGCGAAAGTAACCTGGCCATCATGCTTTTTGAAGAGGCATTGTATGAAAGTTTTGCAGGTACTAATATTGCAGACAGACGTAATGGTGGTGAAGTATTGTTTTCTATCGATGCCGAAAGTCCGGAAGAAGTAGATGAACTGGCGCAAAAAGTGATCGATGCAGGTGGTACACTTTATGGCGAACCGGGTTACAAAGATGGATGGATGTACGGCTGTGGTTTTATCGATCTGGATGGCCAGAGATGGAGCGTACTATATATGGATATGAGCAAAATGCCTTTAGGCTAATATTTAAATATGCTAGCAGAAAACTAATTGATAAAGATGGAAAACGATCCTGTTATTGTAGAAGGTGTTTACAACGTACCTGTGGATAAAGTATGGAAAGCTTTAACCGATAACAATGAAATTAAGCAGTGGTATTTTCAGTTGAAAGAATTTAAACCTGAAATAGGTTTTAAATTCGAATTTTCCGGCGGAGCAGACGATGGACCGCAGTACCTGCACCTTTGCGAAATTACCCAACTGGTGGAAGGCAAAAAGATAGCCTATACCTAGAGATATGATGGTTTACCCGGTAATTCTGAAGTAAACTGGGAATTATTTGAACAAGACAATAAAACCCTATTAAAATTGACGCATACAGGTTTAGAAAGTTTTGCCTCTAACGGGCCAGATTTTGCCAAAACAAGCTTTAATGGTGGCTGGAATTACTTTGTTAACGATGCGCTAAAGAAGTATTTGGAACCAGAGGAGTAATCTGCATGAATAAATCTGTGGTTCGTGGAGATACGAACCACGACCACAGATTCCCGGCTGCGTTGCACCCTATAGCTATCTGTTCAGCAATGAAGACCAACTAAACCACTGATAATCATGATTTTAAACATACAAGACATTTAAGGGCATTAAGCTTATATGATTCGCTAACGCTCGTTTCTAACGAGCGTTAAATAGTATATCGTTTACAACGATAAAATCGTGTGACTATTTATGCACTCGTTTCGAAACGAGCGCAAGCATGGATCAACTAAACCACTGATCATCATATTTTTTGACCATATAAGACATTTAAGGACATATAAGTTGATATAGTTCTTATATTACTTATATGGTCAAATTGAAAAATAACTAACCTAGACATCTTAGTTCACCACAGTTTTGCCAGGTGCTAAATATTAAATTTAATCAAACGAACGCCATTCGATTTTTTTCAGGCAACAGTCATGATCGTTTTTCGAAATGACGTCAAAGCAATATTTAAATTTCTTCCAGTGCCGTCTTAATGGTTGCATAAATATAATCCAGATCCTCATTGCTGATGACATAAGGAGGCAAAATATATATAATATTGCCAAGCGGTCTTAATATAATTCCCTTATCTAAAAAGTAAGCATACAATAGGTTACGCAGGTTACTTAAATAAGACGTTTCATTACCTGTTTCCCATTCGATGGCAATAATGGTTCCGGTTTGCCTGATGGCCTTAACTTTTGGATGCGTTTTAATTTCCTCCATAAACAACGCATGCCTGGCTTCTACCCTTTTGATGTTCTGCAGCGTTTCGCTCTTTAACAAAATATCTAAACTGGCCAATGAGGCTACACAGGCAATGGGGTTGGCTGTAAATGAATGTCCGTGATAAAGTGTTTTCAGTTTATCATCACTCAAAAAAGCTTCAAAAATCTCATTGGTACAGGTGGTTACACCCAAAGGCATTGTGCCACCGGTTAAACCTTTACTCAAACAAATAATATCTGGTTTATTGTTTAGTTTTTCGCAGGCGAAATAGGTTCCTGTCCTGCCAAAACCAGTCATTACTTCATCAGCGATGGTTAATATCTGCGCTTCTTTACAGGCAGATAAAAGCTGATCAAGATATTCTGCTTCGTACATCAACATGCCGCCCGAACCCAAAATAAGTGGTTCGAAAATAAAACAAGCTACTTCAGTTCGGAGTTCGGAAATTCGGGTTTGGAGTTGTGAGATATTTTCTTCGTTCGGAAGATCGATAAATTCGACATCGAACAACAAACTGTTAAAAGCATCGGTAAAAATACTCCGCCCGCTAACCGACATGGCACCAAAAGTATCGCCATGATAAGCATTTTTAAAGGCTAAAATCTTCGTTTTAGGTTTTTCTTTATTATCCCAATATTGCAGGCACATTTTTAAGGCCACCTCTACTGCAGTAGAGCCATTATCAGTATAAAAAACCTTTTCCTGCTTGCCGGGAAGTATCGGCAGCAGCCTTTCAGCAAGTAATACGGCTGGCTCGTGGGTAAAACCGGCGAAAATGACGTGCTCGAGTACTTTAAGCTGTTCGGCCACTTTTTCGGCAATGTAAGGATGCGAATGGCCGTGAATATTTACCCACCATGATGAAACAGCATCAATATATTTTTTACCATCCTCATCAAAAACATATACACCTTCTGCTTTTACAATCGGAATATGCGGAAGGGCATTTTTCATTTGGGTATAAGGGTGCCAAATCACCTTTTGATCGCGTTCAGTTAGATTGAGTTTAGTGTTGAGCGTTTGTAGTTCGGAAGTATCTGACATAAAATAATTATAATTTAACTGAATATTTTTCTTTTAAAAGCCGCGCAACGGTTTTATCGGTTTTAAAGGTGATCGATTCGATATCCAAATCACCTATTTTTACCCATCTGAAAGCCTGAAGAATTTCTCCTTTACCATCAAAATCGTAAATGGTATCTTTAAATGCAAGTTGCAAAGGTGCTTTCTCCTTAACAACATAATAAACACTGATTACCTGGCTATCGTTAAATGCTGATTTCTCATAAAAATCAGTGGTATAAAAATGGGACAACACCTCAACATCTGCCTCACATTCTTCCATAAACTCTCTTTTCAGACCGTCAATCAGGCCTTCACCAAGTTCTAATCCACCACCGGGGAATTTACTGAAACGGAATCCATACTCTTCTTCATCACTTACCAAAACCTCATTATCCTGGTTAATTAATAAACCGTAAACCCTTACATTAAAGTAGCTCATTTTCGAAATGTTTTTTGTTTTTTATCACTATTTCTGGTGTCCAGATGATTTCTTTCCTAAACGCTTCTGCCCTTACCTTACATTCGCTCATGTGGCAATAGTGGCAACATTCGGGCAAACATGGATCTGCATGAATAAAAAGCTCGGCCTTGCGCAGTCCGTTTTTGTTGATCAGCTCATCAATCTGCGAAATCTCGCGGTGTACTTTGTTCAAATCAAAATAATAAGGCAAGGTTACATGGCAATCGATATGGAATTCAGGGCCATATTGCTGGGTACGCAGGTTATGTACATCAATCCACGGGTTATGCCGGTTTTTCTGCAACACTTCTACTACCTCTTCAACCAAAGTAAAATCGCTTTCATCCATTAATCCGCCAACTGAGCCCCGGGTAAGTTTATAACCTGAATAAACGATATAAAAGCCCACTAATACAGAGAGTAAACTGTCTAACCAAATAATATTTGTCAGCTGAATTAATATCAGGCCTATTACAATAGCTCCGCTGGTATAAGTATCTGTTAATAAATGTTTACCATCAGCCTGCAGTGTAACAGAATGTACATCTTTACCCACATTAATCAGGTATAGTCCAACAATAAGGTTAATCAATCCGGTAATACCGATAATCAAAGTTCCGGCAAGCAGTTCGCCTACCGCATGTGGATAAATAAGATTATATGAAGATTTAAAAATAATGGCTACACCGGCTATCAGGATTAATATTCCTTCTACAAAAGCAGAAAAAAACTCTACTTTCCCATGTCCGTACGGATGGTTTTCATCTTTGGGTTGCGTACTTAAATAAATGCTGTAAAATGCAAAGCTGCCTGCAATTACATTTACAATACTTTCTGCAGCGTCTGTCAGGATCGCGTTAGAACCGGTAATGAAATAGGCAACAAACTTGGCCAGCATGAGCAGCACACTCACCGCCAGGGATATTATTATTGCTTTCTTTTTGACCTGCACAATGATATTTTTTTCAAAAATACGCTTAACCAATAAATTAAATGAGAAAAACTATGTCTTTTTTAGTGCAGAATAATATTTGGTTTATATATTTGCGCTCAAAGTAATTAACCATGAGCACCTTATCGAAAAGAATCAACAGTCTGTCAGAATCTGCAACCCTTAAAATGACCAAACTTGGCCGCGAATTAGCGTCTAAAGGCATCAATATCATCAGTTTAAGTGTTGGCGAACCCGATTTTAATACGCCTGAACATGTAAAAAATGCCGCTAAAAAAGCATTAGACGAAAATTATACCCGTTACTCGCCGGTACCAGGATATCCTGATCTGCGCCAGGCCATCGTAAATAAGTTAAAAACAGAAAACAACCTTGATTATGATATTTCACAAATCGTTGTTTCTACAGGTGCCAAACAATCATTATCGAACGTAATTTTAACTTTGATCGATCCGGATGATGAAGTAATCATTCCTACACCTTACTGGGTTTCTTATTCGGAAATGGTAACCCTGGCAGAAGGAAAATCTGTTTTTATCGATACCGACATTGAAAGCAATTTCAAAATTACACCTGCACAGTTAGAAGCGGCGATTACGCCGAAATCGAAACTTTTCATGTTTTCTTCACCATGCAACCCAACAGGTTCAGTTTACAGTAAAGAAGAGTTGGCTGCATTGGTTGCCGTTTTTGAAAAACACCCGAATATTTATATCCTGTCTGACGAAATTTATGAGCACATCAACTTTGTTGATCAGCACGAATCAATCGCGCAGTTCGATAGCATTAAAGACCGCGTAATCATTGTAAATGGTTTCTCTAAAGCATTCGCCATGACGGGCTGGAGATTAGGTTACATTGCCGCAAATAAAGAAATTGCAGCTGCTAATGATAAATTGCAGGGACAAACTACCTCTGGCACATGTTCTATCGCACAAAGAGCGGGTATTGTAGCTTATGAGCAAGGTTTGGCGAGTGTATTAGAAATGAAAGAAGCATTTTTACGCCGCAGGGAACTGGTTTACAACTTGTTAAACGAAATTCCCGGTGTTAAAACGAACCTTCCAGATGGTGCTTTCTATTTCTTCCCTGAAATCAGCTCGTTCTTTGGTAAA
The DNA here is from genome assembly GCF_003315595.1 of Pedobacter miscanthi. GTDB lineage: Bacteria > Bacteroidota > Bacteroidia > Sphingobacteriales > Sphingobacteriaceae > Pedobacter > Pedobacter miscanthi. The sequence goes on from NZ_QNQU01000023.1 coordinate 62,991, forward strand.
AAAGATGCTGAAGGAAATGTAATCAAAGATTCTTCTGATCTGGCTTTATATTTATTGAATGTTGGTCACGTGGCAACTGTAGGTGGCGATTCGTTCGGTAATAACAACTACATCCGCTTATCTTATGCCGCATCAGACGAAAGTTTGGTAGAAGCATTAAAAAGGATTAAAGAAGCATTGGGTAAATTAGCCTAATCAGTTGGCAGTTTTCAGTTAACGGTTTTCAGTTAACTTTATCAATAAGAAATCCTCCGTTAATTAAAGTTAACGGGGGATTTTTGTTATTATATGAGTATATAACAGATTCGTTATCCTGTCCCGATTTTACATCGGGATCAGGGTCTTTATGCAGTTTTTCTAGTGGTTAGTTTCATGTTGATCACTAAACAACAATATTTTTCATGATCTGAAAATGAAAGCCAGCATTTCATCGGAGATTTCAGTCCTTCATTTCGTTGCAAGTCCTCTCCCGATGAAAAATCGGGATTGCGGGCTTTCCACTTCAATAAGGTTTATTAACAACGGCAACTGCTCATTGCAAACTGCAAACTAACCTAACTTCTGATCGCCTCTACCGGATCTAATCTCGAAGCCGAATAAGCCGGCCAGAAACCTGAAATGGTTCCGATAATAATCGAGATACCAATACCCAGGGCAATATTATTCAAGCCCAGTATAATATGGAAATCTGTTGCAGCCCCGATTACCAGCGCGAGCAGAAAGACGAGTAATAAACCCAGCAATCCACCTAAAATACAAAGCGAAATGGATTCGAATATAAACTGTAATAATATAAAGTAGTTCTTTGCGCCCAGCGATTTCTGAATGCCGATAATATTGGTACGCTCTTTAACCGAAACAAACATGATATTGGCGATACTAAAACCTCCAACCAAAATAGAAAAACCACCAATTACCCAACCCGCAATGTTTACCATTTTAAACATCGAATCTAACTGGTTCGAAATAATGGTGGTTTTATTCAATGCGAAATCTTCTTCCTGCCCCGGCCTGATCCTATGAATGGAACGCATTAAGCCTTTTAGTTCACTTTCTACTTCTTCTAAACTTACATTATCTTTACCGCGTACCGTAATCTGTGGTCCATAACGTTCGTTTTGGATATCTAAAACCCCTTTTGCAAAGCTAATCGGGATATTTACATTTTTATCAAGCGAGGTACCCAGCATATCTTCGCCTTCTTTTTTAAATACACCTACAACTGTTAATCTCCGCCCTAAAATCTGTACCTGCTTTCCAATCGGTTCATCGCCATCAAAAAGTCCGGCTGCTATATCAGATCCCAAAATACAAACGGGTGTTCCGTTTTTACTTTCATTTTCAGTAAAATATCTTCCGGATTGAAGTTCGAAATTCCATGTTTTATTAAAATCATGTGAAGCCGCCCAAACAGAAATCCCTTCAACCGAGCTGCTTCTGTATTTGATGGTTCTGTCACTTGTCGAGATCTCGAAAGTAACGCCCTGTGCATTTTCTATCCGCTCTCTTAAAGCATTAAAATCACGTAACGATGGCTGTGGACGGTTCATGTATTTCCACCATGGGTAATTATCGCCAAAACTCCATGGCCATTTTTGCACATAAATGGTGTTTGAACCCAGTTTATCCACGCTCGACTGCAGCTTACCACGAAAGGTATCAACCGCCGAAAATACAGCAATAATGGTAAAAATACCAATGGTTATGGCCAGAAGCGATAACATGGTACGTAATTTATTCTGGCGCAACGCATCAAATGCAAAACGGAAACTCTCGCCTATTAGCCTAAAGATTATCATAATTAAGGTTTAGATGCAAAGCCGTTGAAAAGGTTACAGCTGTTTTTCAAAACTAAGTAAATTTTATATCTGCAATGGCGTTAAAATATGTATTATTCTATATAAAATAAGGTAAAACATAATATACTACAATTGCGTTTGATAAAATACGGAAAAGAAAAATTAAATTCGTATTTTTGCACCTCAAAAAATTCATCAAGAATGAAATTATCACAATTCAAATTCAACTTACCCGAATCATTAGTAGCCAATAATCCAGCAGAAGAGCGCGATGAAGCACGCTTAATGGTATTGCATAAAGACAGCGGTAAAATTGAACATAAAATTTTCAAAGACGTTTTAGGTTATTTCGATGACAAGGACGTTATGATATTAAATAACACTAAAGTTTTTCCTGCCCGTTTATATGGCAATAAAGAGAAAACCGGTGCTACTATCGAAGTTTTCTTATTGCGTGAATTAAACAAGGAATTACGTTTATGGGATGTTCTGGTTGATCCGGCACGTAAAATCCGCGTTGGTAACAAATTATATTTTGGCGACGATGATTTATTGGTAGCTGAGGTTGTGGATAACACCACATCACGCGGCCGTACCATCCGTTTCCTTTTTGAAGGTACTGACGAAGAATTTAGAAAAAACGTTGAGATTTTAGGCGAAACACCACTTCCTAAATATATTAAACGTAAAGCCACTGCTGAAGATAAAGAACGTTATCAAACTATTTTTGCCAAGCACGAAGGTGCTGTAGCTGCTCCAACTGCAGGTTTGCACTTTAGCAGGGAGTTGATGAAACGTTTGGAACTTAAAGGTGTGGAGTTTGCAGAAGTTACCTTACATGTTGGTTTAGGTACTTTCAGAACGGTTGAGGTTGAAGATTTAACCAAACACAAAATGGATTCTGAGCAATTTATCATTGAGCCAAAAGATGCGGCTATTGTAAATAAAGCAATAGAAGAAAAGAGAAAAATCTGCGCGGTTGGTACTACTTCGATGCGTGCAATCGAATCTGCAGTTTCGGCAAACAGAACATTAAAAGCAGCTAACGACTGGACAAGCAAGTTCATCTTCCCTCCTTACGATTTCAGTATTGCAAATTCAATGATTACCAATTTCCATACGCCTGAATCTACTTTACTGATGATGGTGAGTGCTTTTGGTGGTTACGAAAACGTAATGAATGCTTACGAAGTTGCAGTAAAAGAAAAATATAAATTTTACAGCTATGGCGATGCCATGCTAATTATCTAAGTTTGCGGTTGGCGTTTGGCGGTTTTGCGCTAAACGCCATACCCTAAACGCACAACCATGAAGTATTACGCTATAATTGTAGCAGGCGGTTCTGGCAATCGGATGCAAACGGAAACCCCAAAACAATTTCTACTGCTCAAAAACCTTCCGGTTTTGATGCATACCATTAAAGCTTTTGCACAAAGCGATACCCAACCCAAAATTTTATTGGTTTTAAGCAAAGATCAGCAGGGCTACTGGAAGCGCTTATGCGATGAATTCAATTTCTACGTTCCACACGAGGTAATTGATGGTGGTGAACAACGATTTCATTCAGTTAAAAATGCAATTGCAACAATTGAGGACGAAAGTTTTGTAGCCATACACGATGCCGTGCGGCCTTTAGTTTCCAAATCTTTAATAGATAATTGTTTTAAAGCTGCTGAAGCGCAGGGAAATGTTATTGCAGCAGTACAATCAAGCGACAGTGTAAGGATGCTAAGAGACGATAAAACATCAGCTTTAAAGCGCGATGAAATCTATCTGGTACAAACACCGCAAACTTTTAGTCTTAACATACTTAAAGAAGCTTACCAACAGGATTTCGCTGATCATTTTACAGATGATGCCAGTGTGGTAGAATCAATAGGTTATGGCATCAATATTATTGAAGGAGAAAGGGGAAATATCAAAATCACCTACCCAATCGATCTGGAACTGGCAGAATTGCTGTTGAAAAATTAAGAATATAAAAAGGGGCCTTAAATTAAAGCCCCTTATTTTTTGAATAGCATTTTTATGCTGGTGGAATGTCCGCTAAATATATTTTATGCGGCCCTGCCAATAACTTTAAGCAGGATTGCAATTACTGCGATTACCAATAAAACGTGGATTATATTACCAACGTCGCCGAAGCCGTGAAATATAAATCCGATGACCCAAAGTATTACCAATACTACTGCGACTAAATACAATAAATTTCCCATAGTGTTAATTTTTTAGCAATGTTATATTATTGATCTATTAACACACAGCTTTTAACTTTTGTTTAAAAAATGTAAGTTTTTTTATTACCAGAGCACGTGTAGCATTGAGCCTATGGCACTTGGCGTTATACTCTGAAAACAAAAAAGCAACTTCCTTTTGGAAATTGCTTTTCGTTTCTATTTAATCAGATTACTAATATTCGTCTTCATTAAAGAAGAAATCCTCTTTAGTAGGATAATCCGGCCAAATTTCCTCAATTGTTTCATAAGGCTCGCCATCATCTTCAAGTGCCTGCAGGTTTTCGATTACTTCTACAGGAGCACCAGAACGGATACCATAATCAATTAATTCGTCTTTAGTTGCAGGCCATGGTGCGTCTTCCAAGTGCGATGCTAATTCTAATGTCCAATACATATCTTCAATTCTATTAAATTCTGATTCTTATTATTGCGCAAATTATATTAAAATTTTCGAGCAAAACAAACTTATTTTTCCACTATTAAACACGCGGGATCCAAACGTTTTCTTCCGCTTTAAAATAAGCTGTCAGTTTTCGTGCCAAAACAAACAAATAATCGCTCAAACGGTTCAGATAAATCGTTACATGCTCATCCACAAAGCTATTTTCTGCAAGTTGTACGGTCAGCCTTTCTGCCCTGCGGCAAACGCACCTGGCAACATGACAGTAAGAAACTACAGTATTTCCACCTGGCAGCACAAAATGTTTTAAAGGTGGCAAGGTTTCATTCATCTTGTCCATCTCATTTTCCAACAGTACAATATCTGAATCGAGCAGATCGGGAATTTTCATTTTTGATTTTTCAGGATCAGCTGCGAGTGAAGCGCCGATGGTAAATAACCTATCCTGAATTTCTTTCAGAAGCTGCTGATCGTGCGTTTCGATACCCTGGCACATGATTAATCCGATGTACGAATTTAATTCATCAACAGTACCATAAGTTTCGATGCGTAAATGGTATTTGGGAACGCGGGTACCACCAATTAATGAGGTTTGTCCCTTGTCGCCCGTTTTAGTATAAATTTTCATGCCCCCTAGCCCCCTTAAGGGGGAATAATATCGTTAGCCCTAAAAGTCCCCTTTAGGGGATTTAGGGGTTAATTAATTTTCTCCCAATCGCTGCCATTATCTTTCAATGCCTGTAAGCGTGGTGAAACGTTTTTAATATCAGTATTTAAGTAGTCGTTTTCAATCAAACCATCGCGCATACGCACAATGCGGTGTGCATGCTGGGCAATATCCTCCTCGTGAGTTACCAAAATAATGGTATTTCCTTTACTGTGAATTTCTTCCAGCAGGCCCATAATTTCTACCGATGTTTTGGTATCGAGGTTACCCGTTGGCTCATCGGCCAAAATGATAGATGGATTATTGATCAATGCACGTGCTACGGCCACACGCTGACGCTGGCCACCTGAAAGTTCGTTCGGCTTATGGTCCATACGGTTACCTAAGCCTACGTTTTTTAACGCTTCAGAAGCCCTGGCGGTTCTGTCTTTTTTGCTGGTGCCTGCATAAATCAGTGGAAGTGCTACATTATCCAAAGAAGTAGAGCGTGGCAAAAGGTTAAAGGTCTGAAAAACAAAACCAATTTCCTTGTTGCGTACTTCGGCCAGCGCATCATCAGTCATGTGGCTTACGTTTGTGCCATTCAAAATATAAGTTCCGCTGGATGGTGTATCCAAACAGCCCAAAATATTCATCAGGGTTGATTTACCAGAGCCGGATGGACCCATCAATGCTACAAATTCGCCCTTATTGATATCTAAAGAAACTGATTTTAAAGCGTGAATCACTTCAGATCCAATAACATATTTACGGCCAATTTCTTTTATAGTAATGAGTGGTTTCTCCATGTTTTTTCTTTTTTAGACAAGCGCAAAGGGTGAGATGTTACAAGCAGATTAAAAATTACTGAAACATATTAGGCTGAATTCAATCTGATAGCTATCGGATCAGCATAACGATACTTTCTATTTTTCAATAATTTTTGGCACCATAAAAAACTGTTCGTTATGTTTTGCGGCATTTTTAAGCCCATCGGCTGTAGAAATCTCCTGTTTAACCACATCTTCGCGCCAAACATTAACCGATTCGTTCATATAAACCAGCGGTTTAACATTTGTGGTATCCAGTTCATTTAATTTCTCCATAAACGACAAAATTTTGTTCATTTCAGGGATTAAAGTATCTACTTCCTGCTCATCAATATGAATTCGGGCCAGATCGGCTATTTTATGGATGGTTTTTGCGTCTAAATTCATATTATACTAACTTACTGTCAATCAATTTAAAAACCTTTTCTTTTAATACATCAGAATCAACATCGGCCAAACTTGAGGTATTAATTGGTTTGTGGACGTAAATATCGCAAATTCCGGGCTTACTTCCATATTTAGCGCCATCATCCCAGTTAATTTTCCAAACATCGGTAATACTAACGGGTACTAAAGGGATATTTTTATCAATCGCCAAACGGAACGGTCCGTTTTTAAATTCGCCCAGTTTTGGCGGATAATGATCGTCTATCTTCCCTTCAGGAAAAATAACCAGGCTCATTCCCTTTTCTAAATTTTCGCCAGCTTTTTTAAATGCTTTAAATGCCGAAATTTTACTATCGCGGTTAACTGAAATGTCGATTGTTTTAAAAAAAATGCCTAAAACCGGGTTTTGCAGCAATTCATCTTTGCCCATAAAATGAAATTTACCATGCCCCATAATACAGAAAATCATGATATCGAGGTTGGAAGTATGATTGGCGCAATAGATATAGGTTTGTTTATTATTTAATTTTTCTTCGTAATGATATCTAAAAAAAACACCAGAAAAAAGGCTGCACAAAAAACTGTTGGCTTTACGGCAAAAGTTAAGAATGCCATAATATTTCTCATTACGCGAAGTAATGTAATAGAGCGGGTAAAAGAGGGCGAAAAAAAACAGTATCCAGAATAAAAACCAAACCCGGTGTACTTGCCTTAGAAAGTTGATCATAGATATACCAAAAATATAAAATAGTTTGAAATATAAAATTAAAGTTTTACGCAGTGGTTGGTCTGACAACAATAGAAACAAATACATAATAAGTGGTCGTTGCGACACTGACTACTAGAGTAGAGCTTTGGTGTGATAGTTATGCTGTGGTTGGTGCGACACCAACCACTAGAGCCTCTTGAAGGGAAGTTTTTTTTTGCTAATAGATCTCTCCACTGCGGTCGAGATGACGTCTCCTTAATAAATACCTGCAGAAACCATTGTTTATAAACCTTATTGAAGTGAAAAGCCCACAGCGAGGTACGAGCGAGGACTTGTAACGGAAAGAAGGACTGCAAGCCCCGATGAAATGCTTACATTCATTTTCAAATTATGGAAACTGTGCATTTATCATCGGTGAAAAAGAAATTATTAGAAAGGAAGTATTTTTTACGATAGATCTCTCCGCTACGGTCGAGATGACGTCCACACGAAGACGACAAGCTGAAAATTCTTGACACTAAAATTAAAGGGATTTGCGGATTGCTTGTATTTTATTTTTAATTTCGTGCCATTATGAAAGAAACAGTGGTGAGCGGCATCCGCTCAACAGGAAAATTACATTTAGGAAACTACTACGGTGCGGTTAAAAACTTCGTTCAGATGCAGAACGACTACAATTGCTATTTTTTTATCGCCGATTTACACTCTTTAACCACCCATCCTACCCCTGCCGATTTACATGGCAACATTAAACATGTATTGGTTGAGTACCTGGCAAGTGGCATTGACCCTGAAAACAGTACAATTTATATACAAAGCGATGTTCCGGAAATTGCGGAACTTTATTTATACCTGAACATGAACGCCTACATGGGCGAGCTTGAACGCAGTACTTCTTTTAAAGATAAGGTACGTGCAAACCCGGATAATGTAAATGCAGGATTATTGACCTATCCGGTATTGATGGCTGCTGATATCCTGATCCACAAGGCTACGAAAGTACCTGTTGGAAAAGACCAGGAGCAACACTTAGAAATGGCCCGTACCTTTGGAAACCGTTTTAACAGGTTATATAATACTGAATATTTCCCTGAGCCATACGCTTTTAGTTTTACCGAAAAGCTGGTTAAGGTACCTGGTTTGGACGGAAAAGGTAAAATGGGAAAATCAGAAGGCGAAGCCAATGCGGTTTACCTCTCAGACGATCCTGAAACCATCCGTAAAAAAGTAATGAGGGCAGTGAGCGATGGCGGTCCGACAGAAGAAAACCAGGCAAAGCCAGAACCGATTCAAAACTTATTCGACCTGATGAAAGTGGTTTCGAGTGTTGATACACACCAGCATTTTGATGACCTGTATAATAAAATGCAGATCCGTTACGGCGATTTCAAAAAACAACTCGCAGAAGATATGATTATCGCTACAGCGCCTATGCGCGAGCGCATTCAGGATATTGCCAAAGATGACGCCTATTTAAGGCAGGTGGCTAAACATGGCGCATTAAAAGCCCGTGAAAGTGCACAGAAAACAATTAAAGAGGTACGCAGTTTAATCGGGTTTAAAAGTTTTTAATTAATATTGTGATAAGCGCTTAGCGTTTGGCGCTTTAATCGCCGTTCGCATAACGCTCAACGCAAAACGCAAAAGAAGATGCACATAGCAATTGTAGGAAATATTGGCGCCGGTAAAACCACTTTAACAGGTTTACTGGCCAAAAATTATGGATGGGAAGCTTTATACGAAGCGGTGGATAACAATCCGTACCTGGAAGATTTTTACAGCGACATGAAACGCTGGAGTTTTAATCTTCAGATTTATTTCCTGAACAGCCGTTTTCAGCAGATTACCGATATCGAGGTAAATAAACGCAATGTAATCCAGGACAGGACCATTTATGAAGATGCACATATTTTTGCAGAAAACCTGCATGATATGGCTTTAATGACCACCCGTGATCACGATAATTACCGTGCTATTTTCGATAACATTACCTCATTTATAAAACCGCCTGATCTACTGGTTTATCTTCGCGCATCGGTACCAACACTGGTAAACAATATTCAGCGTCGCGGCCGTGAGTACGAAGCTGGTATCCGTATCGATTATCTTTCTAAACTTAATGAAAAATATGAAGCCTGGATTAAAGGTTATAATCTTGGTAAATTGTTAATTCTGGATAAAGATAAGCTGGATTTTACCAATAATCCTGAAGATTTGGGAACGGTGATCCAATCAATTGAAGCTGAAATTAACGGATTGTTTTAATTTGTAGGCTAATCTGGTTTAACCACAGATTTATATCTGACTGTATGATGAAAAAAGATTTTGAGCAGGAAAATCCAGAAAACTGGAAATGGGGTACTTTTTACTTCAATAAAAAAGACTCGAGATTAATTGTACCCAAGCGGGTAAAATTGTTGGGCTGGACGTTAAATTTTGCCCATCCTGTTTCATACCTCATTATCGCGTTGATTTTTATATTTGTTTTTTATCAGTTCTATCGGCACAATATATGAAAGATAGAAATTTAAAAGCAATTGGGATTATTCCGGCACGCTACGCCTCTACCCGTTTTCCGGGCAAACCATTGGTTGATATTGCCGGAAAAAGCATGATCCAAAGGGTTTATGAGCAGGCATCGAAAGCAAAAAGTTTATCAAAAGTAGTTGTTGCCACGGATGATGTACGAATTGCAGACGAAGTGAAACGTTTTGGTGGGGAATTTGTACTCACCTCTTCTGAACATCAAAGCGGAACAGACCGATGTGCCGAAGTAATTGAACAGTTACCGGGATACGATATCGTAATCAATATTCAGGGCGACGAGCCTTTTATAGAACCTGCACAGATCGAATTGCTGGCAAGCTGTTTTTCTGAAGAAAAAGTGCAGCTGGCTACTTTAATCAAATCTATCCATAGCCAGGAAAGTGTGTATAATCCAAATAGTCCAAAGGTTGTAATTGATGTAAACGGACGAGCCATGTATTTTAGCCGGAGTCCGATTCCATTTATCAGGAACGGCGAACCGGGTATTTGGGCGGAGAAACATCAGTTTTATAAACATATTGGTATTTATGGTTACAGAACCGAATCGCTAAAAGCCATTACCAAACTTCCCCCATCTTCTTTAGAAATTGCTGAAAGCTTGGAGCAGCTGCGCTGGATTGAAAACGGATTCTATATTCAAACCAAAATAACCGACCTCGAAACGGTTGCGATTGATACCCCCGAGGATTTATTGAAATTGAATAACTTACTGGAAGCATTAAAACTCGAGTAAGAATAAAATCATCTTAAAAATGAAAGAATGATTGAATTTTGAATGAGTGACCTGGCAATTGCATGGAACATTCAAAACTCAATAATTCAAAACGAGTAAGAATAAAGTAATCATTAAAAATGAAAGAATGATTGAATTTTGAATGAAGGACCGGGCAATTGCATGGAACGTTCAAAACTAAATCATTCAAAATTCAATCATTTATCCAAGCACCAGCTCCATCTGTATATTACATCTCGTGTACGGCGTTGGTTTACCGGCTACTTTTTGAAAACCCAGTTTATGGTAAAGGTTTATTGCGGGTTTAAGGATGGTATTGCTCTCCAGATAGAGTTTAGAAGCACCAAAGGATTTTGCCTTTTCAATTATCGCGTTTGCCAATAAAAATCCTACGTTTTTTCCCTGTGCTTTCGGCGATACAGCCATTTTAGCGAGTTCGAAATCATATTCACCATCGTCCATTTTAATCAGCGCACATACACCCAGGGGTTCGTTTTCATATAAAGCTACCAATATCACACCACCTTTATCCAGGATGTAACCCTGTGGATTATCCAAAGCTTTATAATCAGAGTCTTCCATTGTAAAATAATGTGAAATCCATTCTACATTTAAAGCCCTGAAAGCTTCCTGGTATGCGGGCTTGTAATCAACAATCTGCACTTTTAAGCTATCTCTTTCCTTTTTCTTTTCCATTACCCTTCTCAATAACGTTTTCTGTTCCAGTAAAAATTCCCACTCTCCTATTGCTTCCCATAATTTATTCTGCGATTGTGCCGATATTTCTTCAACAGCTGCATTAACGTCTATCAGCTGATCTTCTATCTCTTTCGAAATCTCCACCCCCTTTTTTGTGAGACTTACCATGTTCCTTCGTCCATCGGCCTTATCCTTGCTTTCTCTCACATATCCTTTTTTCAGCATTTCGCTAATGATCTTACTCACCGAAGGATGTGAATGACCGATATTTTTAGCCAGCTCTGTAATGGTTTTCTCCTCACCTTTTGCCAGGGCATAAAAAACCGGGAACCATTTGGGCTGCATATCAATGTTGTATAATTTGTAAATCTGAGCGGCATCTTCGGTAACCTTATCGGTTAACATTCTTAACCTACTACCTATAGCTACCTTGCCTGTCTGTTCGAAAAAATTCATAACAATAATTAATTACGTAATCAGTTACGCAAATATAAAAATTTAATTATAACACACAATAAATTTATTGTAAGGAGATAACATTTTAGTACTTTCGTTATGCATGAAAAATATAATGCTCGTTTTTATTTTTATTCTGGGCCACAAGGTGCTTTTTGCGCAAGAGACTGCCGGCGTGATTGTTAAAACCAATGTTTTAAATCTGGTTATGAAAAGGCCTACCCTATCGATTGAAAAAACATTTTCAGAAAAATACGGATTGGAGCTTTCTTATACGTCTGGCGAAATCAAAAATATAGGCAATCTTGATTATTACCATTATGAAGGCTTTTTGCTGCGTGCGAAAAAATACATCAAACCGATCAGAAAGAAAGAGGCTAATGCTTTTTACGGCGCCTATTTTGGGAATTTGGATAGGAAAATCATAACGCATGGCTCGGTAGACCGCACAGGCTTTTTCAGCTGGGGACGTAACCGTGATTTCGACGCTAATTCATTACGTTACGGAGGAACATTTGGAGTTTCATTTATCCCAAAGAAACATTTTCTCATCGAAGGTTTAACCGGACTGGGCTATGGGGATTATTATAATGTTAAGAGCAATTTATGGAATAAGCCAACTGGCGGATATTTAGATTTTCAGTTGTGGTTTTCTGTTGGTTATACTTTTTAGCGGTACACACATTATAATACAGAACTGAATTAAAACATAAATTTTGTAATTTTGAGTATGAGAAATATATCGTTCGTAGTCGCATTTTGCCTGTTCGTCTTGGTTGCCTGTAAACCTAACAGCAAAAAAGAAGCCGATGCTATTGAATTTAAAAATGTAAACCAGCGTATAGCTAAATCGTTCTCTGATTTGAAACGTTTGGATACTTTTAAAATTGAACTTACCGGCCGTAAGCCAGAGGAAATGGTTTTGAATTTTACCATCAAAAACGCCGAGGGGAAAGAAATCTATAATGCAAAAATCAAAGGCGCTGAATTATTGAGCAATACCGACCCGAATGTAGACCTTTCTAAAGAAAAAGACCAGGTAATTTTCTTAAAAACCATTGCTGATGATTTTTTCAGCGATGATAACTTTCTGGAGCCTGCGGTAATGCCTGAGGATAAAGCTGATCAATACACCCCAGACAAAGCTCTTTACGAAGAATTAAAAAAATCAGGATTAAATGGCTTTAAATACCGTTTGGGCAAAGAAAACAACATTTATATCGCCTGGAGCGAAAAAGAACAGAAAGTAAAAATTTATTATAATTGTTGTTAACAACCTAAATATCGACCCGGTTAAAAAAAGATAGCGTCATTTCGACCGTAGCGGAGAAATCTACCTCGAGATAGATCTCTCCGTTTCACTGCGTTACAGTCGAGATGACGCTACCCTGATCGGGATTTTAAACGTATTTAATGGTGGTCTGCTGGAAATTAAAGATCAATATAGTTTTGATCTTCTTCCCATAACTTCGGAAGCCGACTGGAAAAAACTGGCTTCCGGATTATTGACCAATGCTACAGTTTTTGCAGATGCAGTTGAAAAAATGCCGGACGAAAAATTTGATGAGGTATTTGTAAACGAGAAATACGGCAGTTACCTCCGCAATATTGAAGCTGTTATCGAACACAGTTATTATCATTTGGGGCAGATTGTACTGATCAGAAAATTGATATTTGCGGGTGGCTAAATCAAACACCTTCATTTCGAGCGGAACACAGCGCAGTTAGAAAATCTAAAAGATAGATCCTGACGACTTTATCGTTTGGATCTTTTGCTGATAACATCTTTTAAGGATTTAGAGTATAGAGTAAAGAGCTAAAATAACTATTTTGTATCTTCAAAAAAAGAGAGCGAAACCCTTAATTTAGGTATTATACTGAATCACATTGCTTTATCATATTTAAAATAAATCTTTTTTCCCTGCGCTAAAACAAGGATTTTTCTTACCTTTGTATCCCGTACAAAAAGCGGCAATAATTACATTTTGCCGTAAAAAATCACAAACATGACTAAGTATATTTTTGTTACGGGCGGTGTTACTTCCTCTTTGGGTAAGGGCATCATTTCCGCATCTTTAGCTAAACTTTTACAGGCACGTGGCTACCGTGTAACCATTCAAAAATTCGATCCGTACATCAATATCGATCCGGGAACTTTAAATCCATACGAACATGGCGAATGCTTTGTTACCGAAGATGGTGCTGAAACCGATCTGGATCTTGGTCATTACGAACGTTTCCTTAACGTTCCAACTTCACAGGCAAATAACATTACTACCGGCCGTATTTACCAGAACGTTATCAGCAAAGAGCGTAAAGGCGAATATTTAGGTAAAACGGTTCAGGTTGTTCCGCATATTACCGACGAGATTAAACGCAACATGCGCATTTTAGGCGAAAGCGGCGATTATGATATCGTGATAACAGAGCTTGGCGGAACTGTTGGCGATATCGAATCTTTACCTTTTATCGAAGCGGTACGTCAGTTTAAATGGGAAGAAGGCAGCACAAATGCTATCGTAATCCACTTAACACTAGTACCTTACCTGGCTGCTGCAGGCGAGTTAAAAACCAAACCTACACAGCACTCGGTTAAGGCTTTATTGGAGTATGGTATCCAGCCTGATATATTGGTTTGCCGTACCGAACACCACCTTGGCCCTGATTTAAGAAAAAAAATTGCTTTATTTTGTAACGTTAACATCAATGCTGTAGTCGAATCGATGGATGCATCAACTATTTATGATGTGCCATTGTTGATGTTAAAAGAACAACTGGATAAAACGGTATTATCAAAATTAAAGCTGCCAACCAAAAACGATCCGGATATGGAAAGCTGGAAAGATTTCCTTGGCCGTTTAAAAAACCCTACAGCAGAGGTTAAAATCGGTTTGATTGGTAAATATGTAGAATTACCTGATGCCTATAAATCAATTATCGAATCTTTTGTACACGCAGGTTCGAAAAATGAATGTAAGGTAAAGGTTGAATATATCCACTCAGAAGGTCTCTTCCCTGATAACGTAAAAGAAAAATTAGGCCACTTACAGGGTGTTTTAGTTGCGCCAGGCTTTGGTAGCCGCGGTATTGAAGGTAAAATTGATGCCATTAAATACGTAAGGGAAAACAACGTTCCTTTCTTTGGGATCTGTTTAGGGATGCAGTGTGCTGTGGTTGAGTTTGGCCGGAATGTTTTGGGCTTAAAAGACGCACATACCACAGAAATTGAAGAAAATACTGCCAATCCGGTAATTAATATGATGGAGGAGCAGAAAAAAGTAACAAACAAAGGTGGTACCATGCGTTTAGGATCTTATCCATGCGATATTAAAAAAGGCACAAAAGCTTTTTCTATCTATGGCAAACAACACATTAACGAGCGTCACCGTCACCGTTACGAATTTAACAATGAATATTTAAAGCAATACGAAGATGCGGGTATGATTGCATCGGGTATAAATCCACAGACTAATTTAGTTGAAATTGTGGAGCTTAAAAACCATCCGTTTTTCGTTGGCGGACAGTTTCACCCAGAATTAAAATCAACAGTTGCTAATCCTCACCCACTTTTTGTTAAATTTGTCGCCGCTGCGATGGAGTTTGCGAAAAAGAAAACGAATTAAAAGCAGTATTAAACATAAATAATGGATAGAAATACCTTTACAGGACTGTTCCTGATTATGATCATTTTGGCAGGATCATTCTACTTTTTTAGGCCGAGTGAGGCTGAAATGAAAAAAGCCAAAGAAAAAGATAGTATAGAATTAGCTAAAAAAAATGGTGTTGCACCAGTACAAAAAGATACAGCTAAAACTGCTGCAATTGTTAACCCGGCTGTAGATTCTTTAGCACTAAAAGGTCCTTTTGGTACCGCTTTAACCGGTACAGCAGCTAATACCGTTTTAGAAAACGAAAATTTATTAATTACCTTAAGTAATAAAGGTGGTAAAATTACTTCGGTTGAAATTAAAGGTCAAAAAACCTTTACAGGCCAACCGCTTATCCTATTCCAGGGAAACGATAGCAAATTTGGTTTAAATCTGAATGCAGCCGGCAAAGTAATTAATACCAACGATTTATACTTTAAAGCAAGTAAAACCGGAAATACAGTTACCATGCGTGCCGATTATGGTCCGAGTGCTTATGTAGAGTTTGTTTACGATCTTAAAGGTTTAAGCAACAAAGTAGCTTTCAATGTTAATCTGGTAGGCTTACAACAGGTAATAGCTGGTAACAGCATTGGGCTAAACTGGCAAACCACTTTGTTACAGCAAGAAAAATCGATTGAGAGTGAACACCGTTATTCTGCACCTTATTACAAATATTTAGATGGTGATGTAAACCATTTAAGTGTTTCTAAAGATGAAAAAGAAGAGTTATCGAAAGGTAAAATCCAGTGGTTTTCTTTCAAACAGCACTTTTTCTCGGCTTCTTTAATTGCTAAACAAGCTTTTGAAAAAGGAAGTTTAGAAGTTAAAATCCCAACTGCTCCGGGTCAGGTGAAATTTTATGATGCCAATATGCAATTGCCTTATGCGCATACTGCAAATCAGGTATATGAAATGGAATTCTATTTCGGAACCAATAAATTCTCTGCTTTAAAAGCACAGGGATATGATTTGGAACAACAGGTTGATATGGGTTACTGGCCGTTAAAATACATTAACCGTTTTATCGTATTACCGGTATTTAATTTCTTAAATAGTTTCGGCTGGAATTATGGTCTGATCATTCTGGTATTAACCATCCTGTTAAAACTTGCTTTATCGCCACTTACCTACAAGTCATACCTATCGATGGCTAAAATGAGGGTATTAAAGCCAGAAATGGACGAAATTAAAGCTAAAGTAGGCGAAGATAACCCAACACTTGTTCAACAGGAATACTTAAAATTATATAAGAAAGCTGGTGTAAACCCGCTGGGCGGATGTTTACCAATGGTGTTACAATTACCTTTGGTTATGGCGTTCTTCTTCTTCTTCCCTAACTTATTTGAGTTGCGTGGCGAAAGTTTCCTTTGGATGAAAGATTTATCTACTTATGATGAGTTTATCAAATTCGGAGTAAAAATTCCATTCATCGGCGATCACCTGAGCTTAATGTGTGTGCTGATGACGATTTCTACACTGATTATGACCTATTTTAACAACCAGGTTTCTGGTGCTACTGGTCAGATGAAGTATATCGGTTACATTATGCCGATCATTTTCTTAGGCGTATTAAATAGCTATCCTGCAGGTTTGAACTATTATTACTTCTTAGCCAACTTAATGACATTCGGACAGCAGTTCCTGATTCGTAGAATGGTTGATGATGAAAAAATCCACGCTTTAATCCAACAGAATAAAGCCAGACCAGCTGATGAGAAAAAGAAAAAATCTAAATTCCAACAACGTTTAGATGATTACATGCGTCAGCAGCAGCAAGCTAAAAAGTAATTTTTGCTTATTAAATAATTAGAAATCCCCGGTTACTTAAAGTGATCGGGGATTTTTAGTTTAGGGCGGAGCGTATAGCGGTTAGCGTTGGGCGTATTGAAGTTTCAAAATAGTATCGTCATCTCGACTGAAGCGCAGCGGAATGGAGAGATCTATCTCGAGGTAGATTTCTCGGCTGCATTGCACTACGCTCGAAATGACGGCAACTTTTGTTAGTTATTGAGAAACTGATCATTGGCTATCCATACCCATCATCCATTTTACATTCTCCATCTTACATCCATCATCCTACCTCCAAATCCCCTTTTAATTGTAATATTTGGCATACAAGTTTCCAAATAAGCCAAAAAATTCCAATTTTAGGAGATTAAATCTGAACCAACAAATTACTTAACATTTCAAAATGCAAAAGAGACTAACAATTATTCTGTTTTTCGTTGTCAGCTTTGCTTACGCACAAAAGAAACCTTTAAACCATACGGTTTATGATACCTGGGAATCAGTAGGCACAAAGCAATTATCCAATAATGGCGTTTGGGCCATGTACAGCATTTTACAGCAAGAAGGAGACGCGCAGCTGTATATCACAAACGTTAAAACCAATGCGAAACTGAATATTCCGAGAGGGATGAATGCACAGTTCAGTAACGATTCTAAATTTGCGGTTTTTAACATCCGTCCTTTAAATAAAGATCTGCGTTTGGCTAAAATTAAAAAGAAAAAGGTCGACGAATTACCAAAAGATTCATTAGGTATCGCTAACCTTACTACCAATGCCATTACCAAAGTTGCAAGGGTAAAATCGTTTAAATTCCCTGAAGAAGGTTCAGGTATATTGGCTTATTTAACTGAAAAGCCTGATACCGCTAAAAAATCAGTTAAACCTGCTGAAAAAAAGGATGGCGAAGCTGATTTTGCCGATGATGAACCTGCAGCCAAAAGTAAAACTGAAGAAGGAACCGATTTAGTGGTAAAAAACCTTTTAACCGGCACCGATAAAACTTATAAATTTGTTACCGATTATTATTTCAGTAAAGATGGTAAACAACTGGTTTTTGCCTGCAGCGGATCTAAAAAAGACAAAACAGCCCCTCAGGGCGTGTTCTTATTGAATACTGAAAAAGGAACGCTTAAAACACTCATCAAAGGCAAAGGAAGCTTTAAAGGCTTCACGTTTGATGAAGAAAGTGAGCACGTAGCTTTTGTAGGTGAGCAAAGTCCGGAGAAGCAGGAAATAAAAGATTACAATGTTTATTACAACTCTTTAACGCTTGATACCGCACAAATTTTGGTTGACTTTGATATGCCGGGCTTGCCTGCAAAATGGTCGGTTAACGGCGATGGGAAAATCACTTTCAGCAAAGACGGAAAGAAATTATTTTTCGGTATCTCTCCGATCAAAAAGCCAAAAGATACTACTATTGTTGATTTCGAGGTAGCAAAAGTTGATGTTTGGAACTATAAAGACGATTATTTGCAGCCCATGCAGCTTAAAAATGCAGAAAGAGACAGCAAAAAAAGTTATTTATCGGTTATTGATGTGTATAGCAGTGAACCAAAGGTAATCCCTTTAACCGATTTGAAATTGCCTGATGCCAATATGATTGCAGAAGGTGATGCCAACACCGTTTTAGCTTCAACTGATTATGGCCGAAGGATAGAATCGCAGTGGAGTGGTTCTACCTCAAAAGATTATTACCTGGTTGACACGAAAAATGGTCAGAAAAAGAAAATTATCGATAATTTAAGTGGTTATGCAACTGCTTCGCCGGCAGGAAACTACGTTTTATATTTTGATAGAAAAGCAGGCAGCTGGAATACCTATAACGTTGCAACAGGAAAAGTAACTGTTTTAACCGCAGGATTATCTGAAAAATTCGTTGATGAAGAAAATGATGTGCCTGAGTTACCTTCTGCTTATGGTTTAGCTACCTGGACAGAGGGTGATAAAGCAGTTTTAATTTATGATAAATACGATATCTGGTCGTTTTCACCAGATGGAAAAACTGCTCCAAAAAACATTACTGCAGGTTACGGAAGGGCAAACAACCTTACTTTCCGTTACGAAAGACTACAGCCTGAAAACAGGTTTGAACGTAATGTAGATAGCAAATTTGTTAAAGCAAATGAGTTGGTGTGGTTAAATGCTTTTAATAATGCAACTAAAGAAAATGGCTT
Organism: Pedobacter miscanthi; assembly: GCF_003315595.1. Lineage (GTDB taxonomy): Bacteria > Bacteroidota > Bacteroidia > Sphingobacteriales > Sphingobacteriaceae > Pedobacter > Pedobacter miscanthi. The sequence continues at coordinate 82,050 of NZ_QNQU01000023.1, forward strand.
TTACCGTACAAACGTAGGCTCTGTTAAAGCACCAGAATTGGTAGTAATGGCCAAATTTAAATATTCTAACCTGGTAAAAGCCAAAGATGCTGATGTTTATATTTACGATAAAGCCAATTATGTAGAATCGCCAAATGTATACGTGACCACTGATTTTAAAACCGAAACCAAACTAAGCAATACGAACCCACAACAACAAAATTACAATTGGGGAACGGCTGAACTGGTAAAATGGACTACGCCAAAAGGCTATAAAGCAGAAGGCATTTTATACAAACCCGAAAATTTTGATCCGAATAAGAAATATCCGATGATTGCTTATTTCTATGAGAAACTTACTGATGGTTTATATACTTACCAAGCACCTGCTCCTACTCCATCGCGTTTAAATATCTCTTACTTTGTGAGTAACGGTTATCTGGTTTTCGCTCCTGATATTAGCTATGAAACCGGTCATCCGGGAAAATCAGCGGTTGAGTTTATCAATTCCGGAGTAGAAAGTTTGAAGAAAAACAGCTGGGTTGACGGTACTAAAATAGGCATCCAGGGTCAAAGCTGGGGCGGTTATCAGGTGGCTTACTTAATTACCCAAAACAATATGTACGCCGCTGCCTGGGCAGGTGCACCTGTTGCCAACATGACTTCTGCTTATGGTGGTATCCGTTGGGAAACCGGTATGAACCGTCAGTTCCAGTACGAAAAAACACAAAGCCGTATCGGATCAACACTTTGGGAGAAACCTGAATTGTATATCGAGAACTCTCCATTATTTATGTTCCCGAAAGTAACTACACCAGTTGTGGTGATGGCAAACGATGCTGATGGCGCTGTGCCATGGTATCAGGGTATCGAAATGTTTACGGGCTTACGCCGTTTGGGCAAACCAGTTTGGATGTTAAACTATAATGGTGAGGCGCACAACCTGGTCCAGCGGCAGAACCGTAAGGATATCCAGATCCGCGAACAACAGTTTTTCGATTATTATTTAAAAGGAGCTAAAGCACCGGTTTGGATGACAAGCGGAGTGCCTGCAACTGAAAAAGGAAAAACCTGGGGTTTTGAATTAACAGATGAAAAACCTTAGTTAGTCTATAGTCGGGAGTCCGAAGTCTTTAGTCCATAGTTTGATAGTTTAATGCTATTGGCTATGGACTTTTTTAGTTAACAAACTGTGTTCGATTAATATTTATGCGTTTTATCAGCTTTTAGCTACCTTTTCCTAATCCGATCGTCATGCTGAATTCATTTCAGCATCTTTCCTGCATGATAGACCCTGAAATAAATTCAGGGTGACGACCACTTTAATCAAAAAGCTGGTTTAATAAGTTACCTAAAGGAAAAATTAATTATCGAACCCGGGTTAATAGATTAATTGTGTATGGGGGCATTCTTACACACCTTGGTTTCACCCGTCAACAATAACAAGCTTCTCCAAAATGTCTGTTATGATCTTTCGCTTAAAAAAGCTATTTTCACGCATCAAAAAAACGAAACAAATTAAATGGCATTAAGCAGGATTTGGTCAGGATTTATAATTGTAGCTATTCTTGTAGCTTGTGTTAAATGCTTCTTCTTTGGGCAAAGCGATATTTTTAACTGGATGGTGATCGGAAAATCTGACGACCCGGCAAATCCCCTTAAACTTGACGGAATTATTCAAACCTGCTCTATTGCTGTAAAACTCTGTATCGAATTGGTTGGTACATTGGCCTTATTTATGGGTTTTATGGCTATTGCCGAAAAAGCTGGTGGTATCCGTTTGTTATCAAGGATTATTAGTCCGTTTTTTTCAAAACTTTTTCCCGAAGTACCAAAAGGTCACCCGTCTATGGGCCACATGATCATGAATTTCTCTGCCAATTTACTGGGACTGGACAATGCCGCTACACCATTCGGGATTAAAGCAATGGAAAGTTTGCAGGAGCTTAACCCGAACAAAGATGTAGCCAGCAATTCGCAGATTATGTTTTTATGTTTACACGCCGCAGGTTTATGTTTAATCCCGGTAAGTGTAATTGCCATCCGTTCTACGCAAAATGCGCAGGATCCTACCGATATTTTTATTCCCTGTATGATTGTAACCTTTGTGGGTACAATGGCAGCCATGCTGATTGTTTCTTTCAAACAAAAGATCAATATTTTACAACCGGTAATTTTAATGTGGGTTTTAGGTATTTCTGCCGTAATTGCTGCTATAGTGTGGTATGTGAGCAGTTTAAATACTGCCGGCGTAACTGCTTTTTCGGGCCTTTTAAGTGGCGGACTTATCTTACTGATTTTTTTACTGATTGTTTTAGGTGCGCTTTACAAAAAAATAGACATATTCGATTCGTTTGTTGAAGGTGCCAAAGGCGGCTTTGAAACTGCCATTAAAATTATACCTTATCTGGTAGGGATTTTAGTTGCGGTGTGTATGTTGAGAACCAGTGGCACTTTTGATGTAATAATGAACGGCATAAAACATGCTTTCATTTTTTTAGGTGCAGATATCCGATTTGTTGATGCCCTGCCAACGGCTTTAATCAGGCCTTTGAGCGGAGGAGCTGCAAGAGGCATGATGGTGAGCACGATGATTGCCAACGGACCAGATTCTTTCGCCAGCAGGTTATCTGGCGTATTTCAGGGTGCCTCAGATACCACATTTTATGTAGTAGCTGTTTATTTTGGTGCTGTAGGCATCAGGAACACGCGTTATGCGATAGGTTCGATGCTACTGGCCGATTTAGTAGGTGTAATTACCGCCATCACCATGGCTTACCTGTTTTGGCCGGGATTAAAATAAAAAGAGAAATAATCCCTGTCCGAAGTCGGATAGGGATTATTTTTTTATGATGAATAGGTGAATGTTTTTTACTATGAAGCCGGAAATGAAATCCTGCTGATGATTTCATCAATGGCATCCGGATCAATGGCAGCATTTTTTGAAGCACACCATTTTTCGCTTTTGTTATCCAGCCAGATACAAAAAGAATGGTAGCCGTCTAAAACAACAGCGTAGGTTTCATGAAAATCATCTTGGATACGCATGCAAAATCCCTTAAAAATTTTGCCTCTCACAATGAATTGCAGGGTGGAATAATTTTCTAACATGGCTCATTATATTTTTGGTTAAATTACAACAAATTATAACTGAGAATGTTTCGTTAATTTAAAGGAATTAATAATTAATTCTTAAACTACGTTTTAAGGCTTAACCTATGTTTAACATATTGGAGTAGCCCTTTGCTATTAAACGCTTTTTTGAAGGTAAATATATTTCGCACTGAAGATTTAATATAGTCCTTCCTCTTTTTACAATTGATGTTTCGGCTACTATTTCATCTCCTTCATTAGCCGGTGCAAAATAATCGATATAATTGCTCACCGTAGTAAAACGATCATTCAATCCCATGGTAAAAACAGTAGCGCCAATCAGGTCATCAATTATGCCCGCAGTTACGCCACCGTGCAAAATCTGATAAGGATTGGTCATTTCTTTACGGATGGTATACTGACAAACCAAAACACCATTTTCTGCCTTAATCAGCACAGGAGCCAGCCAGTTCATAAAATTAGAGGGCGAATCAGTAATTACTTTGCCAATTGATTGCCTTAAAAAATTCAGACGCTGTTCGCTTAAAGATGAATCCATAATAATGTATGATGTTATGAGGTAAGATGGATGAGGTAAAAATAGGGAAAAATATGTAAGATGGAATAGCGTAAGATGGATGATGGGGAGATTAGTTTCCAGTTGGCAATTTGCAGCTTCCATTATCCCTATTCCATCTCACATTTTACATCCTTTTTCCCTCTTAAATCGGTACAATAATTTTAAAACTGAAATTTCTGCCCATATTATAAATTCCTGATCTGCCGTTTGGTGATTGATTATAATATTCAAAATACTTTAATCTGTTTAAGTTTGATTGATAAGCTACATTAAAAATGTTATCTGCCTGGAGAAAGATATCACAAAATGTTTTTCCTTTTTTAGATTTTATAGTTGAACCGATACCTCCGTTGATCAAAGTATAACCAGCGGTAAAAGTTTCGGTATTATCTAAAGCGTAAAATTTATCCTGATCAGCAAAAAAAGCAGCATCGACTTTAACATAAGGCTGAGTAAAAATACCGATTGGCTTTTGTGCCGTCGCCTTAATTTCTGTCCGAACCTGTAACGGAGGAATAAAAGGCAGGTATTTAGCCTCACGACCATGTTTATTTAATAATTCCTGATTTTGATTTAAGCCAACGATATAAGCTAAACTATTATTAAAACTTAACCATTTCATTGCTGACGGATGCAGGTTAACAGATACTTCTGCGCCATACAACCGTGCTTTCGACTGCTGATACTGATAAGTCAGATTTCCGGGTACAATAACTACCGGATTTCCATCGGCATCTGTTAAACGCGATTGGTAGATATAGTTCTGGATATGGTTGTTGAATAGCTCCATACTGATATCGGCATCTTTTAGATAAGCGATAATACCAATATCCTCCTGAAGGTTAAATTCGGGTTTAAAGGTGCGGTTACCGAGATATACAATATGCGCACCCGGATCTAAACCATTTGAACCGATTTCGGTAATATTCGGTGCCCGGTAACCCCTTGCAATATTGGCTTTTATTAATAGTTTTTCAGAAATGTTATAGGTTAGTCCTAAACTTCCCGACAGACCATAATAATTTTTATCGAAAGAAGGAAACTGCAGTTTTCCTGATGCATCAGCAGCATTTACCTGTTTGCCAAAACCTGTTAGCGCATCGGTACCTACATAAAAATCACCCCAATTAATGTTTCTTCTATCTAGTCTGATTCCTCCCGAGATATCAACCTTACCCAGCGATTTCTTAGCAAAATAAAAGGCACCGATATCAAAAAGATCATAATCGGGGATGGGAAAGTCGGTAGCGGCTTTACTCCTGTTCACCTGGTACATGCCGTTTATGCCAATGGTATTTTCGATACCTGCAAAATCAGGAAGATTATACTTGAGATCATAATTAAAAGTGTTCAGCACCACATAAAGTCCGGCCTGACTGGTTACTGTTGGGTGATTATATTCCCTCCTCACACTCTGTTGGCCGCCTATCAATACATTTAAATCACTGGCACCAAATTTAAACTGGTTGGTATTGTAAAAGCGGAAATGCTGGATATGCTGGTGTAAAGGATTAATCGAATAGGCAGTCAATTCACTTTCAGGCACAATTGGTCTGTTTTTAATATCGTCTCCATCATCCAAAACCTGTCTGGTAAATTTCCTGGATAACGAATCCCTGCTGCCATCGGGTATCTCCATCAAATTATCATAATAGGTAACAGCCGTTTTCGAAAATCCCCAGGTTTTATCCACCCTTGCGCTGGCCGAGAGGTTATATTCCCTGAATGCGGTTCCATAAACCAGGCCATCAACTTTGTTTTCATAATTATGGGCTGTTTTTCCGGTTGCCCGGAGTGTATATTTCCAGTCGTTTTTAATGTAAGCCAAACCAATCGATGAGCCGATCATACCGTTATTACTCTGGTAGTTTGCGGTAAAATCGCCCTTTAATTTACCATTTTCAAAATTTGGCGTATAAGGGATCATATTGATTACGCCTGCAAGCGCATCAGAACCATAAGTTAAACTGGCCGGGCCTTTAACTACCTCTGCCCTAACAATACCATATTCATCTACCTCTATACCATGCTCATCGCCCCACTGTTGCCCCTCTTGTCTCAGTCCATCGTACAAGGTTAACACCCGGTTATAACCTAAACCACGGATAAAAGGTTTAGAAACATTTGGTCCGGTAGTAACCGCTGTAACTCCAGGAACGCCTTTTACGATGGCTTCAATCAAATTCGTATTTACATTCTGATCCATCGATTTCTTTGAGATTACCGCAATGGGTACAGGGCTTTTGCGCAGTTGCGTAGCACGGTTAACTCCGGTAATTACCACATCGCCCAGGTTGGATGAAAGACTTAACAAATCGGCGTTAACCATCGCAGTATCTCCTTTTACAAACACTTTGATCCTTTTCGACTGGTAACCTACCCCTGAAAAAACAAGGTCGTAATTTCCGGATGCCAGATTATTAAATTGATAATTACCAGAAATATTGGATTTGGTTGTTCCGTTGGATCCTAAAATTTTAACGGTAATATTTTCTACAGGTTCGTTTTGAGAGGTAACCAAACCTTTAATGGTTACTTTTTGCGCCAATAAGTTTAACGATATAAAAAAACATAGACAATATAGTAAGAGTGATTTCATGAATTTAATGCTTTATCTAAACATAATTTTAGACAAATCTAAATTTAAATTTAAATATATCAAATTAAATATTTAGATAAATACAATAAACAGGGAGATAAGTGTTTTGCGTAGGGCGATAAGCGATCCAATAAAACAACACAAATTCCTGTATTTAAATAAAATACAAGAGAATACATCAAAGATATTTTCACAATAGTTCTGCGTAAACCTTGTTAAATCTGAAGGAAACCCATAGCGAAATACCCCCGCTGATTTCACTGATCAACGGAGAAGTAGTTATTTTAGATCGGACGAATTCTATTAAATCCTGACCACGAAGTAGCTATTGGCCCTTTAAAAAAATAAAGACGACTAATAAAAACAAATTCGGGAGGACGAAATCAATAAGAAAAAGTAGCTGTATTTATTTTATTCGTATTTAAGCGCATCAACAGCATTGGCCTTTGCTGCACGGTACGACCTGAAGCTTACAGTAAGCAATGTGAGCACCATTGACGTAGCCATGGCCAGTGTAAATGGCCAAATACCCATTGAAACACGGTAAGCAAAGCCCGAAAGCCATTTATTGGCCAAAATATATGCCAATGGCCATGCGACCAGGTTGGCGATAAAAACCATTTTGATAAAAGAACTGTTCAGCATTTTTACCAGCTCTGCAGTGGTAGCACCAAGTACTTTTCTGATTGCCATTTCGCGTGTGCGCTGGGCCGCTACAAAAGAAATCAGTCCGAAAAGGCCTATAAACGAAATAAACATAATTATACCTGCAAATATTCTGAACAGGAGGCCTGTAATACGATCAGACTCGTAATACCTATTAATATCATCGTCCAGAAATTTTGCACTGTATACTTCATTTGGGAAACTGCTTTTCCAAAGTGCTTCAATCTCCTTCATGGCCGGTACCATCTGTTTGGCATCCAGTTGAAGGCCCATATTGTAATATTGTCGTTTCTCCTGGTAAAAAACCATGGGAGATATTTTTTCCTTAAGCGATTGATCGTTAAAATCTTTTACCACCCCAACTATAGGCCCTGTTCTTCCATTCTGCGAAATTACTTTACCTAGCGCCAACTGTGGATTGGCAATACCTATTTTCTTCACAAAAGTTTCGTTTGCGATGTAGGCATTTGCTGTATCGCTTTTTGCGTATACTTTACCTGCGATGAACTGTAAACCAAAAAGATCAAAATAATGCTCATCACTCATGGTTAAGCGAACTTCAAAATCCTTGTTTTCCCGGCCATCAACATAGAAATTTGTGGTGTTCATGCTACCCGAAAGCGGTGGTCGCACAAAATAACTCAATTTCTCTACTCCGGGCACATGCAGCAATTTTTCCCTGAACAGTTGCTGACGGCTGATACTTGCACTATCGCCCGGAAAACCAACCATCACCATAGCATCTTTTTTGAAACCGAGCGGTTTTTCCCTTACATATTCCATCTGTCTGATGACAACAACAGTGGCAATAATGAGTACAATGGTAATGCTGAACTGTACCACAATCAAGATCATCCTTAAGTTTAGGTTCCCGGAATGGATGCGTACCTTATTTTTGATGGCCAGGGCAGGGCTAAATCCCGAAATAATCATTGCCGGATAAAAGCCGGCCAAAAAGCTAACCACCAAAACCAGGAGAACCAGAAAAACAAAAATACAAGGATCTGAAAATAGTGACAACGAAACCTGCCCTTTGAAAAGCTGCGATAAAAATGGGAGCATTAATTCGGAGAAAATACAGGCCAAAAGCATAGAAATAACGGCTATGGTTGTTGTTTCGGCCAGGAACTGAATAACAAGCTGCTTGCGCATGGCACCCATTACCTTACGTACCCCAACTTCTTTTGAGCGGTTAACAGATTGGGCCGTAGCCAGATTGATAAAATTGATACAGGCGGTAACCATTAAAAAAAGACCGATAACGGCAAGGCCATAAATTTCTTTTTTAGTGATATTTGTTTGTGCGAAATTACCATAACGTTCGCTAAAGTGAATATCAGTTAATGGTTGGAGGTGACTATGCTGATTACCGGCGAGTTTTTTCTGCTTTAAATATTTATTGTTCATCCTTGCCAACGATTGCTCGAATAAAGCCATAGAAGCTCCAGGCTTTAACAATACAAAACATTCGTTATAAGTACTTACCGAATCCCAATCCTGATTTTTGTAACCATAAAAAGTGGGGTAACTGATCATAATTTCCAAAGGAATACTGCAACTGGCAGGCATATCAGCAATTACCCCAACCACCCTCAACTGGATGGAATTCCAAAAAGTAAAACTTTTACCAACAGCCTGTTGGGCAGAGCCAAATAAAGTTATAGCTGTTTTTTCTGAAATAACTGCGGTATTGGGTTCTGAAAATGATTTTGTGGGCTTACCAAAAAGCCATTTTACCTGAAGGATATCGAACAAACCAGCTTCTGTAAAATAAACATCCTTTACGGCCTTAAAATGCTCGGTACCATCGCCATTGCGTACCAATACTACGCCGCCATTCCGCGAAATCCTGGCAATTTTATCTATGCCTACAAGCTCTTCTTTAGCTGCAGGGGCAAAAGGTAAAGGCACACCGGCAGAGTAATCATCAAAATTATTGTATTTCCAATCGGTTACAAACCTGAATATCCGATCGGCATCTTTGAAATGTTTATCATAGCTCAACTGAAACTGAATAAAAATAAAGATCAAAATGCAACTCGTCATTCCGATGGAGAGACCGAGGATATTAATGAGTGCGTATGATTTATTCCTTAACAGGTTTCTAAAAGCAATTTTCAGGTTTAATTTAAACATAGGTTGAGATGTTTTGATTGATGACGCTATTCTTATGCCAAATAAAGATAGGCGCCCTGAACAGGTATTTAAAACACTATATGGCAATCAATTGAAAAGCACATGTTCGAAAATGGACATATCTATGTACATAAACGAACAGCTTATGATTAGAGAAAATGAATCTGGCAATACAAATTTACCCGTGCTTACTACTAAAAAGTTACATTTTGGTTTTACAAAAAAAATCGTCAACCAGCTAAAGGAAACCTATTGTTTATTAATGCATTAACGATCTGCCAAAATATTGCTTCAGAAATCTTTTCAACATTTTAATACGTATACTGTTAAAGCTACAGTTATTATGTTTATCATTGGGAACAGAAGAGTAAACCCCAGCTATATACCCGAAGGAAGTGCTGTAACCTAAAGGAGTTGTTAAACAGTGCTAAACCCATAAGAGAATAATATGTTGGTGATCAACAATTTTGAAGAATATCAATCACACCTTGGTAAAGAACTAGGTGTTTCACAATGGCATACAATTGATCAGGAGCAGATCAATAAATTCGCCGATGCCACCTTAGATCATCAGTGGATACATACCGATCCGGAAAGGGCCCAGAATGAAGGACCATTTAAGGCAACAATTGCGCACGGATACCTTACACTATCGTTAATTCCCTATTTATGGAAGCAGATTGCAGATGTACGTAACATTAAAATGGAGATCAATTACGGTATTGAAAGTTTTAGGTTCGGACAGGCAGTTCTGGTAAATAACGAGATACAACTAAAGGCAAAATTAAAATCCATCAGTAATTTGAGAGGCATTACAAAAGTTACCATTCAGGCTACTTTGGTGATAAAAGATCAGCCTAAACCGGCCTATGTGGGCGATGTGGTCTTTTTATATCATTTTGTATAAATTCTGCGGTGATCTGCTGGAGATACTGTGTTAAATTTTATTTTTCCCGCTGATTGAAGAAGATTTTCGCAGGATTATTTTAGATTTTTGCTGTCTATTGGAAAACAATTCAGTATAAAATACGTTAAAACTATATCTAAAAATCATTAAACTCAAGATATGGACAACATCATCACCCCTGGCCAATTAATTACCAATCACTCTAATAACGGTAACAAAGCAACTTTAAAGGTTGGAAGCAAGTTTCAGTGGGACCAAAAATATGCTTCGAAAGAGGCGCCTTCATTTGAGTCGTTTATTAGTGAAATCGATAATTTTTATAACTACAAATTGGTTTCAGGCTATGATGGAGCTGTTGGACAGAACATTTACATGGTAACCGGAGTGAAATAGATAATGATCAATCAGCGTTGACAAGATGGATTAGGATATTACTCATTATTTAAAATTTCCTGCTTCAACGCTTCTAATTGCCATTCCCTTTCTTTCTTAATTCTGTTTAAATCATCAGGAAAAGCTAATCCTATGGTTTTAATGGCGTAATCAGCACAAACCATGGCGTGTTCTCTCATGTGCCCCACGGCTACTGCCTGCCCTGCTGTTCTGATGGCGTTCTTTCCTACACTGGTTTCGCGTTTGCGTGCAACCGCATGGATTTTAAAGCCGGCTTTTCGGACCTCATGAACCGTTGCCTTTCCAACCTGCCATTGTTCGTTAACTTTGAAACCAGCTTCTATAACCGAAAAATCAATGTTTTCATTTTTAGCCAAAGGCAGGATATGTTTTGCGCAGTTAATGGCCCATTTTGCCAAAATTACCTGATTAGCATTATCGTTAAGTTTATCTATTTCGATACGCAGATTGGGGTAATCGGAGAATTTAATTTTTGACTGGCTGGGCATGGATTTTAATTAGAAATAAAATAGCATGCAAAAAATTAGCCAGCATTTACTGCCGGCTAATCTAATATTTAGTTTATGCTTCCAATCTGTGTTCCTTCGGGGAAATCGCTCTGGCTGCAGCCATCGCTACCCGTAATACCGGCAGTACCGCTACACGAAGAGAAACTCCAGTAAGCCCTGTAACGGTATAACGGACCTTTACCAATTCCACCAAAGTTGCCATTAAAGCTAAATTGAGCACTGTTACAGCTAATTTCATACAAGCTATTGTTCCAGGTAAGTACTTCATCGGCACTTCCGTTCGGATTTCTATAATCGCCATAGTAAGTACAATCGTAACCCGGGAAAGAAACGCTGTTGCCGAAGTGATAAGAACCATGTGCCTTTTTACCTACAAAAACCGGCGGACGGGTTCCGGCAGCAATATTCCTGTAATCTTTGGTATACCAGCCACTATGCTGAAAATAGGTAACGGTAACAATGCGGTTGGTTTGCGTATTTACCTGTACTACTACATGTTCCCAATCATAATCATGTCCGCCCAGGTTGGCAAAACAGGTTGATTGGGTTTTGTAAGTCCACCAGAAATCGATAAATACCTTGTTCGGACTATTTGGATGTTGCTGAACTTCGTAATAAGTAGGAAAACTTTTGCTTCTTGGTGCGGTGCGGTTAACCATAACCAATGTTCCGTTACAAACAATACTGTTCTGATCGGTGCTTGCCCAAATGTCTTCAACAGAGGTTGGGTAATCCGGTGCTGCACGATCGAACTTTAAAATTGGCGAGAATGTCCAGGCAAGATCAAATGCTGTGGAACCGGTGATTTTAGAACCGCTTTCCTGACAATCAGCGCACATAAACTGTGCACCTGTGCGGTTTGCCTCTACCGTGCTTGTAGTGGTTGGCTTTTTTAATGTTGTGGTTTCAGTGTTGGTGTGCTCATCTTTCTTGCACTGTGTGAGGGCAATAGCTAGCGCTACCATCGCGATCAATGGGATTTTTGTTTTCATAATTTTTGGTTAGAATGTGATTTTTTATTAAAGATTATTAAAAAATCAAAAGAATCCGATAGATGATAAGATCATAATGATGGACAATACCCGCTTTCTATTTTAAAAGTATCGCCAGTAGGGATTATTTCATCAAAAAGAATAAGATGAATGAAAATCGACATTAACAAACACTGTTTTAATGAATTATAAAATTCATTTGGGCTGTATTTTACCTTAAACCAAAAGATTTCCTCATCACTTAATTTTTATGCGATTTTTATTTTTTAAAACTGCGGAAAAATCGATACACGTTTCACCTTAATAATTACTCTCTCTTTAATTATTGATCATCAAATCTTTACCACACACGATTTATAAGCTTATATGGTTCTTACAATACTTATATGGTCAAATGGAAAACGGATAGTAACAACTTAAACTTTCTCAAGCGCCTCGGGGTAGAGTAAATTTGAGTTGCACATTTCCCTTAGAGATTTTAACTCACCTACATTTTACACAGTGATCATCAAAAACGCTATTCGGATTCGATAGCTACCGGATAAAGTTGAAGATAAGATGTTATTTTAAATACCTGTTTGCGGCACATAACCAGCCCTGAACATATTTACAACTGATTTTGGGGTTAGTACCGTAATCTTATCCAAATCGGGTAATGGCATGGATTTTTCATAACCTGCAGGTGTCCAGAAGTGTAGTTGGGTATCTTTTAGTAAATAAGCTTGATCCTGGTAAATCACAAAAGTACCATCAGGAAGATCAGCTAATTTTTCCCGCCAGGTAACTTTGATTTTATTGGACGTAACTCTTTCCTGGTGGAGAATATCATCGATTTTAGAGACCGGGGTTTTCATATCAAATCGATATTCAGGATTACCTTTAAGCCAATAGGTTTTAAATCGCTGATGATCTTCGTAACGGCATTGAAAGCAAGGGCGGTGACCGGCAGCGTATGCGGTGGCTTCATCTAAAAAGAATAATTCTGTCCAGCGGTTGGGTTGCATTACCTCGCGATGTCTTCCCCTGAATTCCAATACGCAGGTAATCCAGGCTTTAATTTTATAGGAACGGATAATTTCCTGTTTTTCGTTATGCAATACGCCACGATTACCCAGCCACAGGCCACGGTGTGGTGTTCTGATGATTTCGCCGGATGGATTTACCCTGTTTTGAAGCATGGAGCTGATGAAGTAAATTGGGTTTAAATTTAACTAAATTACCCATATCCTAAGGATTTAACCACAGATGGACACAGAAAACCACAGATGAGGACAAAATTCCCCCATCCGTGTGTATCCTTTTTATCTGTGGTTAATTATTATTTAGAATTTCAGTCGGTGTAACACCGACCACTTGACAAAAGATCCATCGACTCCGCTCAGTATGACAACACGAACAAAACGTCATCTCGACCGAAGCATAGCGGAGTGGAGAGATCTATCTCGAAGCAGATTTAACTGCGCTGAGCATTTACGTGGTTCTCGACCATGTTAGAATATCGGTCGGTGTGACGCCGACCGATAGGTAAAAGGTCTTAGCGAGACGCTAAGACCAGTTGGCAGGTACGGTCTATCCCGCTTTAAGGGAACGCATCTTAATGCGGACGCATGGTAGCGATCGTTGTAAAATTGCTTTGTCGGCTGAAAAAGCCTCCTAGCAATGACGACTTATTCCATAACTTACTTACTCCTCTCCACTATTTTTCATTTTCATCAATATGGCGTAAGCATTTTTGGTTACGATGCTACCTAACTTATTTTTTGTTTTAATTTCTGTAAATCCATCAAGGCTGGCACCGGTTTCTACGGGTATCATTTTATAGTGGTAGTTACCCAGATCGGTAAAAACATAATATTTATTTTCCCACTTCACAATGGCATCTTCAGGAGCTGTTTCTACCAATGCGTTTGATACAGCGATTGATGCATTTAAAAAAGTTCCAGGCAAGAGTTTGCTGTCGGCATTTTCGAGATCGCAATGTACGCTCGTGGTACGATCATCTTCGATACTGGGTGTAATCAGGTGTATTTTTGCCAGGTATTTTTTATCAGGGTTGGCTGAAGTGCTACAAACAATCTTTTGACCAACCTTCAGATTTACCGCATCTTTTTCGAATATGGTAAGGTTGGCATGTAATGCTCCCGGACTAATTAGCTCGAAAAGGATATCAGATGAATTAACATACTTACCGGCATTAGTATTTACCTTGGTAACATAACCGCTAATGGGAGCGTATATTCTGATACTCCTGCTAATGTTATCCTCATTTAAAACATTAGGATTAATATCGATCAACCTTAATTTTTCGGCCAGCGATTTAACCAGAACTTTCTGGTTATTAAAATCACTTTCGGTCTGTTGGAAAATCTTATCGCTGGTGGCTTTCGTCTGATTTAAACCTTTTTGGCGGATGTAATCAGCTGATGCAAATTTAAGCCTGTTTTTTGCGGTAAGATAATCCTGTTGCAACTGGATGTACTGCTGATCTTCTACAATGGCCAATACTGCACCTTTTTTCACCATCATGCCTGGGATGAGCATCATTTTTTTGATGTAACCTCCCATGGGTACACTTACTGAATAGGTATTTTCTGGTGGTACATCCACTACCCCATTTACATTAATGGTGTTATGCATGCTTTTGGTTTCGGGTTGACCAACTACGATACCTGCATTTTTAACCTGCGCGGCACTTAACTGTACCTCATCGGCATTTACCTGTACTGTTTTCTCGGCCGGAATTTCTTTCTCATTTTTATCGGAGCTGCTACAGGCTGCTAAAACAGCCATCAATATTAGCCCACTTATTAATTTATGCTTCATTCGGATGTTATTTATCTGTTGCGGTTAGTTTTTCAATTTCAAAGGCAGCCTCATTAAACTGCTGCACTTTATCATAATATTCGGCTTTAAGCTGTATGGATTGATTGATCAATATTACCCAATCGAGGTATGCGATTTCACCGGCATTTAATTTTTCAGAAGCCGTGCGGATGATGTCTCCCGCGTTTGCCAACGATACCTTTTGATAAGATTTTAATACTTTATCTAGTTGTGCATAACGCTGCAGGGCATTTTCAAGGTCGGCATTTAAAGTTTTTTTTGTTAATTCCAGTTCCTGTGCTTTTTGCTGTATGGCGATTCCTGAAGCTTTAATGCGCGATTGCTGTGCGCCAAAGAAAATGGGGATCCCTATACCGACACTAAAAGAAGAAAATCTTTTATTCTTATCGAAATACTGTTCGGTGCCCATACTATTGGTTTGCCAGCCTATGATACTTGAATTGTTGTAGCCAAAAATAAATGATGGCATCAATTTGCTCTTTTCGAGCGACTTTTGCTGTTCGGCCAAGGTTAACTGCGCCTGATTAAGTTTTAGAAGAGGATTATTATTGATTTCATCCGTGGAAATCGTATTCAAACCGTATACCGGACTATCCGTTTGAGGCATAAGCAGCCGATCACTGTTTAACAGAAATTTAAACCTGTTCAGTTGTTGTATGTAATCAGTCTGCAGCATTTCGAACTGATTGGCAATCTGTTGTTTCTGGTTTTCGGCAGTGCGAAGTTCGAGCACATCTAAATCACCGGATTTAAACCGCTGTGATGATTTTTCGAGGAAAGCACTATAAACACTATTTGCCCAGATCAGGATCTTACGTTTTTCATTCAATAAGAGCAGATTATAATAAACAGATTTAACCTGTGTTTTTAACTCAAGTTGTTTATTATCTAGCTGCGCTTCACTAATGCGTACATTGGTACTGCTTACTTTGTACTGTCGGGTATAAACCGACGGAAAATCAAAACTCTGTGCCACCGAAAATTTATTATCGTTGGCCAGACTATTAAACTTGCCATAATCGAAGGTTACAGCAGTTTTTTGAACATCAAAAGTATTTTTGCCCAGTTCTTTATAATACAACACTTCTGTTTGAGCCACTTTTAAGGATACATTATTTTTAACAGCGGTATCAATAGCTGCCTTTAAACTGATCTGTTCCTGTGCACCGGCACCAATTGTTGCGGATAAAATCAACACGGCAACAAGCGCCATCCTTTTCGGCCTGAAATAACCGAATCCTTTTTCGAACAAAATGTATAACATGGGCAAAACAAATAAAGTTAACATGGTTGAAACCAGTAATCCGCCGATTACCACGGTTGCCAAAGGCTTTTGAACGGCACCACCGGCACCTGTACTAATGGCCATCGGGATAAAACCTAGTGATGGTACCAAAGCGGTCATTAAAACTGCACGGAGTTTCGATTTGGTGGCATGGATCACAATACGTTTCACATCTGTCCAGCCTTCTTTTTTCAATCGGTTAAACTCGGTAACCAGTAAAATACCGTTCAGTACTGCCACGCCAAACAATGCGATAAACCCCACCCCTGCAGATATACTGAAAGGCAAATCCCTGATCCAAAGGGCAAATATTCCGCCCGTGGCAGATAGTGGAATGGCGGTATAAATCAATAAACCCTGTTTTACAGAACTGAAAGCGAAATAAAGCAGTAAAAAGATCAAAAGTAGCGCAATAGGCACTACAATAGCCAAACGCGATTTGGCAGCCGTCATATTCTCAAATGAGCCTCCATACGATATAGTGTAACCTTTAGAAAGGTTTAACTGCTTACCTGCTTTTTGCTGCAGTTCTTCAACAATCGATTGTACATCGCGGTCTTTAACGTTAAAACCAACAATAATCCGGCGTTTGGTATCTTCACGCTGGATCTGGTTTACGCCTTCTACTTCTTCTATACTGGCCACGGTACTTAAAGGGATCTGGTTCCCTGATTTGGTAAGCACCATCAGGTTTTCTACATCTCTGATATTTTTTCGGGCAGCCTCATCCAAACGCACCACCATATCAAAACGCTTTTCGCCCTCATAAACCTGTCCGGCAATCTGACCGGCGAATGCAGTATTTACCACGCGGTTTACATCACCCACGTTAATGCCATACTTAGCCATCCCATCCCTGTTGTATTTAATTACAACCTGTGGCATTCCGGTTACCTGCTCCTCATACACATTAATAGCACCTTTAACACTACCGATAATGCTGCCCAGGCGTTTAGCATATCCAGAAAGCGAATCGAGGTCTTCGCCGAATATTTTACATACTACGTCCTGCCTGGCGCCCGTCATCAGTTCATTAAAACGCATTTGCACCGGAAATTGAAAACCTACAGTAATACCAGGGATTACTTCTACGGCCCTGGTCATTTTAGCGCTCAACTCGGGGAAAGATTTTGCAGAAGTCCACTCCTTTTTCGGTTTCAAAATTACCATCATATCTCCTGCTTCAAAAGGCATCGGATCGGTAGGTATTTCGGCACTGCCTATTTTGGTTACGATTTTTTGCACCTCAGGAAATTTATCCAATAGTATTTTTGAAGCTTTCTGTGTGGTTTCGATGGTATTGTTCAGGTTGCTACCGGTTAACAACCTGGTTTCTACCGCGAAATCGCCTTCTTCCAGCTGGGGAATAAATTCGCCACCAAGTGTACCCATAATGAGTACAGAAAGGCCAAAAAGCGAAATGGTAACCAGCAAAATTGTTTTGGGGAAGTTAAGCACCTTATTTAAAATCGGTTGATACCTGCGCTCCAACCAGGTCATCAGCTTATCGGTAAGGTTTTTCTTATGACTGATGGTTTTATTGAGGCACAGGGCCGACATCATAGGTACATAGGTAATGGAAAGGATAAATGCTCCTAAAATGGCAAATGCGATTGTCCAGGCCATGGGTTTGAACATTTTGCCTTCAATACCTTGCAGCGAGAGGATAGGCAGGTACACAATCAGGATGATAATCTGGCTAAATACTGCGGATTTGATCATCGAACCGGTTGACTTTTCTACTTCAGTATCCATCTGAGTCTGATTGATGCGGTTAAGCGACCTGAAATGTTTACTGTGCGAAAAACGGTGTAAAATCGCTTCAACTACTATCACAGATCCATCTACAATTAATCCGAAATCTATCGCCCCTAACGACATCAGGTTTCCACCCACCCCAAATTTATTCATCAGGATAATGGCGAAGAGCATCGATAAAGGGATAACCGACGATACAATAAAACCTGCACGTAAATTACCCAGGAAGAAAACCAATACAAAAATTACGATCAGTGCACCTTCCATTAAATTGGTTTCTACAGTACTAATGGCGTTATCAACCATTTTAGTCCGGTCGAGAAAGGGCTCAACCACTACCCCCTCCGGCAGCATTTTCTGTATAGCGGCAATTTTATCTTTAACCCGCTTTACCACCACAGACGAATTTTCGCCTTTAAGCATCATCACCACCGCTCCGGCAACCTCGCCCTGTGCATTATAGGTCATGGCGCCATAACGGATGGCCGAACCATATTGTATTTTGGCAACCTGGCCCATTAACACAGGCATGCCATTATCCAGCGTTTTAACCACAATTTTTTCAATATCACTTAAACTGGTGGTTAAACCTTCACTGCGGATGTATAAAACTGTTGGACCTTTTTCGATATAGGCCCCACCGGTATTTTCGTTATTTTTTTCTAAGGCATCAAAAATTTCAGCAATAGTAAGTCCGTAGGCTTTAAGCTGATCTTGTTTAACGGCAACCTCGTATTGTTTAAGGCGACCACCAAAGCTTGATACTTCGGCTACACCGGGGGTACCCAAAAGCTGCCTCCTAACAATCCAATCCTGTAAGGTACGAAGCGCTTGTTCATCATATTTACCTTCATATCCTTTTTTGGGGCGGACAACGTACTGGTAAACCTCACCCAAACCGGTAGAAACAGGGGCCATTGCCGGCGAACCGATGCCCTGTGGAATTTCCTGCTGCACCTGCTGCAGCCTTTCGGCTATCTGTTGCCTGGCCCAGTAAACATCTGTTTCTTCATTAAAAACGATGGTAACGAGCGATAGTCCGAAACGGGAAAAACTTCTGATCTGTTTTAAACCAGAAATACTGCTACAGGCCTGCTCTATCGGAAAAGTAATTAAACGTTCGATATCTGGTGCACCTAATGAAGGCGAAACCGTAATTACCTGTACCTGGTTATCCGTAATGTCAGGCAAGGCATCAATAGGGAGTTTAGTTACCTCGTATGCGCCCCATCCCACAAGGGAAAGCACAAACAAGGCAATGATCAGCTTATTCCGAACGGAAAAGCCGATAATCTTATTCAGCATAATAAATTATTTTAAATGGATCGACATCATATTCAGGGAAGCATACACACTTCGCCCGAAAAAACAGGAAATAGGTAGAATTTACACTGATGCGATTGGTGGCCTGAAGAGACTTCCGAAAGTAGGATTATTATATACTGGCTGGTGATTAAAAGTGCTTACAGGCAAAAGATTTAAACAGGCAGCCTTTAAAAGAATAAATTTTTCAGCAGGTACAGCATTGGAGATAACATGATGGCCATCTATCTTTTTAAATGGCAGTTTCATATCTTCTTCGTCGTCGTTATCATTCAGGTCGTGCCCCAGATAATGCATTTCCAGAAAATCAATAAAACTGATCTGCGAATCGATTTGATGGTGCTGGATAAAATGTGAAATAAGTTGGGGTACCTTTATCACTTCGCGTATGGAAGCGTTAAAAACAATGATGGGGAACAGCAGGAAGATAACAACTTTGTTCACGCTGCAAATATAAGCCAAGGGGACTTTGCAGGCAAGCAATTAATTTATCATATCTGTTACCTTTAAAACCAAAACACCTTAATGATGGTGTCCGACAGGCTCTATATGGATCAAAATATTGCCCAGTTCCGGAATATCATGGTGTAATGTATCCTGCAGTTTATGTGCCAGTTCGTGTCCGGCCCTTACCGAAAGACTGCCATCAACCAGCGCATGCAGATCAACATGGTATTTCATTCCCGATTTACGGATAAAACATTTTTCGGTACCCGAAATGCCCTGCACAGTTGCAGCAACTTTTCTGATCTCTTCAATAATATCCTCATACATATTTTCGTCCATGATTTCGCCCAATGCAGGCCTGAAAATATGGTAACAATTGTACAGGATAAAACCAGCAGCAAATAAAGCCGACCAATCATCGGCAGATTCGTAACCTTTACCCATAATCAGTGCTACAGAAATACCAATAAAAGCCGCAACTGAAGTAATGGCATCGCTCCTGTGGTGCCAGGCATCTGCTTTTAAAGAAGAGCTATTGGTTTCTTTACTCCTTTTCATCACCAGACGAAAGGATATTTCTTTCCAGATAATAATGGCACCCAGAATGAACAAAGTAAAGGGTTTGGGCAAACTGTGCGGGGTTTCGATATTTTTAATGCTCTCGTAAGCAATAATGGTTGCAGATGTAATTAAAAAACCTACAACCAAAAAAGTAATGAGCGGTTCGGCCCGGCCATGACCATAAGGATGGTTTTCATCAGCCGGTCGGTTTGCATATTTGATACCAAAAAGTACCAGGACAGAAGAAAAAATATCGGCCGTTGATTCTATGGCATCGGCAATAAGGGCGTAAGAATTTCCGAAAATACCAGCAGCTCCTTTAATCAACGCCAATGATGTATTGCCGATGATACTGAAATATGTTGCTTTTATTGCTATTTGCTCATTTGTTGCTTCCGCCATAGGGTGCAAAAGTATAAATTATAAAGCGCTGGTGCATGCATCAGGCACAAAAAAAGGCAAACATTTACATGCTCGCCTTTTCCTTTGCTTAAAGTCATCACAAGTTAAACAAATCCTACTTACATGATCGGATAGACCATCAAATTCATGTGCAACAAAATTAATACTATCGTTTAATATTAGTCCATTTTAAGTAGTGATTGTAATTGACATTAGTCAAAAAAAATATTCTTAATGAGCGTACAAAATTCTTCGCTGGTATTTTTAATTTACAGGTTTTAAGTATTAAGCGTTCAGCAGGTTAACAATGATAAAAGTATTTTCTGGACACACTAACCCTTACAGTTTGATGTATGGAGTATGCCAGTGTTTTTCTGCAAAGAATCCCTGGAAACAAAAAAGCCCCTGACATTGGCCAGGAGCTCTTATACGCTAAAAAGCGGTTTAATTATTTTGCAGTGTTTTTCTTTTCAGTAACCTCAGCTCTGATTTCCTGAGCCAATACTTTTAAGTCTTGCATTGCTTTACGTACACGTGTACCTGCTGCAGCGTTACCACCATCATAAAATTTAGCTACATCAGCTTCAACTGAAGCAATCACTTCCTGTACTTGTTTGAATTTGTCCATAATTGTTTTTAATTGGGATCTTTTACGATCCAGGTTATACTTGTTTTCTTTCCGTAAGCAAATCACGGGCCGCAAAACTAAACATTTCTATTAAAAAACAACATTCAGATGCAAAAGAAAGGCATTTTTACCCTTTTTTATTAAAAATCTACTATTCTGACAGGTAACTAAACTGCTACTTCGCAGTTTCTGCAGAATTTAAATACCGCTGCTACAAATTGTTGTCTGCTTTTTAAGCCGTTTTTAATTAGGTTTTTTACCCGGGCTATGAGTGCTACCAACTTGTATTAAGCAAAATAGGCAGCAAGATGCCGAATGAAATATTTTTACGAAGAGAAATAAATATTTTCAGTCGGGATGAGAAGATTCGAACTTCCGACCTCCAGCACCCCATGCTGGCGCGATACCTGGCTACGCTACATCCCGATTTGAAGAATAATTGTTATTGCAAAGATAATATCAGCTAGAAAAAATGCAAGAAAAATTTGACTTAGGGCAATATTTCCTAGCGCAGTGCCTTGTGTTTTTCGCCCCAGTTTTCGAGCATTTTAATAATAGGTTTTAAGTCATAGCCAATTTCCGTTAATTCGTATTCTACCCTGGGGGGCACCTCTGCGTAAACAGTTCTTTTGATGATTTTATTTTCTTCCAGTTTGCGCAACTGCAGGGTCAGCATTCTTTCGGTGATATTGGGAATCAGTTTTTTTAACTCGCCGAAACGGAGTTTACCGTTTATTAACCAGGAGCAGATTACGATAGACCATTGTCCGCCGATAATATTAGCGGCATACACTTCCGGGCATTCATCAGCCAAAGCCTGTTTATTGGCAAAATTGGTAGAGGTTTCTTTGATTTTAGACATTACTTACATTTTTTATAGTACCCTACATTTGGTTGCTAATGTAAAGAATTTATGTAACCTGCATTAATTTTGTAAGGTCATTTTAAAACTGAAAATATGAAAACATTAATTATAGTTACCCATCCCGATATGAAAAACTCAGTTGTAAATAAAAGATGGGTTACGGAGCTTCAAAAATCTCTTGAACAGTTTCATATCCATCAATTGTACGAGGCCTATCCGGATGAAAAAATAAATGTGGCTGCAGAGCAGAAGCTGGTAGAACAATATGATAAAATTGTATTCCAGTTCCCCTATTACTGGTTTAATTCTCCCGCTATGTTAAAAAAATGGATGGACGAGGTTTTAACCCATGGATGGGCTTATGGCAGCAAAAGCGGATATAAATTAGCAGGTAAAAAGATTGCCCTGGCTATTTCACTAGGCGTTGACGAACAGGAAATGGGAAGCCAAGGATTATATAAGTATCCATTGAGTGAGCTTCTACGCCCGTTTGAACTTTCATTTGAATATGTTAAAGCCGACTACAGACCTTTTTTCGCTTATTATGGGATTGAATTTAATTCTTCGGAAGAGTGGATCGAAAAAAGTGTTCCGTTATACCTGGAATTTCTAAAAAACCTGTAGCAGATGATAATAAGCACGAGAGACTAAAGCTGTTTGTTCAGCAGATCAGAAGCAATCTATACTCCCCATCCTTTTCGATAGGTGCCCTGTGTACACAAGGTAATGATTGTTTTCCGGGATGATCTACTGCAAGTCTCCACAAATGGCCCACTCCCAGGTTCACCGGGCTTGCATCAGGTTTGGCCTGGTAATGCAGATCAAAATAATGTTCTGTTAAAAAGGCTTCAAAATCTGCTTCAGTACCCTCATGCAAATCTTTAAGTTTTTGCCGTATCTCGGGGATCAGGATCTTTTGTTCAACCTGTTTATTGGCTATGATTTCACTGGCAGCACCGTGATAGGTACATAAAAAAGTCTCGGTACCGATTGGCGAACGGTCTACATGAAAAGAATATACATCTGTTGAAATAAAACCGAGTTCCTCATCCCGCTGGTAATTTTTAAGTAAATTAAGCGAAGGCGATGCGCCGGAATCAGCCAGCAATTGAAAATCACTTAGTATAATTTCCCTGGCTGCATTACCTTCATCTGATAGTTGCAGTGCACGGAGGTCATCCATAGAAATTTCTGTCAAATCTTCTTTTAATTGAAGCTTGGAAACAATTTCTGCAAAATCGCCCGCCAGGTTCCTGAACCAGCAAACTGCATTTTTATCACCCTGAAAATCTGTATTTATAAGTTCAGAAAAAGTAGAAACCACTGCGATCTGGTCGTTGTCAGAAATTCTTATATCCATAATGTAACATGAACCATTTTGCAATTAATTTACAGCCCTTACCGCTTTATCAAAGGAAAATATTAAACTATTCTGATCTATGGTTTTTAAGGGAATCTCATGATTATCCTTCCCAGTGGTAAAATAAACGGTGGCTTGTACTGTTTGTCCCTTTTCCAGCCCATCCTCAAACAGCGCAATCCCAAATAAATCGGCATCAGTTTTGGATGAGGCAATAATGCTTACCGTACCAAGGTTGTATTTTCCGTTATTTTTAAGCGTAATTATTCCGTTTTTATAGGTATACGAAAGCCCCTTAACCGTTTCCAGATAAGTTTTATTTTTACTGGTAACCGGTTGGTAGGTTTGTGCCTGTACTGAAAGTCCGCCCATCAATAAAAGAAAAGCAAGTACAATTTTTTTCATCTTTGTCTTTTTCACAAAAATAGTCTAATATTTTTCGGAGTGCAAAGCAAATCTGTCTTGCTCTGCAAACGCAAATTAAGCTAATGTAAGTAGCTTTGTAATTACGGATAGCTTAACAACTTCTTAAACGGTGGAAAACCAATCGGCCAGCCGTTTAAAATTTGAAACAATGATGAAACTAAATATTTGTTGTTTTCCCTAAACTGCTTTTACCGACATAATGGTTCGGTCGAATTCTTCACCCGAGACAAGCGATTTGGCTTTTATCCGCATTTTATATACATAAACGGTGTTTATCGAATATTCGAGAATAGTCGCAATCGCTTCTACATCAGTTATACCAAGCCTAATGAGAGCAAATATCCGCAGATCAGTATTGAGCAGCTCTGGCGATTTGGGCCATATCTGATCTTCTTTTCCCAGCAAAGAATTGAATTCTTCTACAAAATTGGGAAATATGCTCACAAAAATACGGTCAAAGGTATGGAACAAGGTTTCACGTTCCTTTTTAATATCAATGTCTTTCAGATCGGGTAAAATTTCGCCAAAACGTTTGGCCAGCACCTTCCGTTCTACATTTTTTTTCAACCTGTCAAGTTTAAGTATGTAACCCGAAACTACATCGAAAAAGTAACCGATATACCTTTCGTTTACAGTAGCATATTCGCGCAGCTTATCGTTAATCTCCGAAAGCTGGCGATTGATATCTTTCAATTCCTTGTTTTTCTGCTGTATAATCTGTTCTTTTACTTTTAACCTCCTTAACTGGAAAAAAATCATAAATGAGGTAAGCGATACCACCACCGCCAGGAGCGAAATTGACAGAAAATAGGTCAGAAACTTATTTTTTTCCCGTTGGGTAGCCATATTTACCTGGGTTGCAATGTCGGGAAGTATCGATTCGATTTTAAGCTTACGCAAACGGTTGCCGTAGAAACCGGCATCATCTCTTGATTGCTGAATAAAAAGGTAGGCATTATCAAGATCGCCATGTTTGAAAATATCTTCGGCTAGAAGCAGTGTAGCCAGTGTTTCTTTTGTTGAAGAACGGATATCGCTTATAGCCGATTCTGCAAGTAGCCATACCCTTAACCTGTTCTGGTTATCGCGCTGGTAAAAAGCCGCCAGTCCCGTTAACAGTCTCGCCCGCTGATGCTGCGATAATTTGTAATGTTTTAAAAGTTCGATAAAATCTCTGGGGGGCTGATCGGTTTGGCCTGCAACAACCTGACGATTTCCTCTGGTAAAGCGATAATCGAAGGAACCTGGTTCGCACTGTGCGATGGCAGAATCCAGGTACTTTATGGCTGTTTGGTTATAGGTTCTGGTAAAATTGACATCATCATTATAGATTGCCAGGTTTGAATAGGCACCTGATTTAAGGCAATAATAATCGTACTTATAACTTTTATCCAGCCTCGATACATTAATTTCGTCCAGGTAATCAAAGGTTTCTTTAAACATGCCGGCATGCAGCAGTAATGAGGCGATTTTTACTTTACTTATGTTTACCCTTATCTCATTTTTGCCTGTCAAACTCAGCTCCAGGATTTTTCTTCCATAAAAATATGCCGAATCAAATTTGTAATATTCATATTCGTCAAAAAGTTTCATGTAGGTATCGAAAAGATGATCCGGCCTGTGGCTTATATCTGACCTCAGCTGCCGGATCCTGGATAGCTTTACCTTATCATAACCATCTTTTTTAGCAATTTCCGTCTTTAACCGATCGAGCACCCCATTATTCTTTTGAACAGGATATGCACTAAAGGAGAAAATTAACAGGAATATATTTAGTATAAAAAATTTCATTTTGTGAGACTGGCTAACATTCAAAATTATAATAATTTATATTTCCATATCCCTCAAAAATCAAATTAGCCTGATATTTTAACGTATAAACCAATAGGGTTGGCAAACGATCTCTTTTAGCTTATGGTTGATAAAGATTTTAAGATGCAGCCAAATCAGGTCGAAAGCTGTTCATCCAAGATAAACGGATCCCGCAAAATCTCCTAGATTTCATAAAAACTGCTTCATTTTTAATCTTAAGAACACGCCCCAGCATTATAAAAAATTATATTTTTCAGAGATATAAAATACACAACAAACTCATAAACAAGGTATTAGGATTTATGATATAGGTTTTTTTTTATATTTTCTATAGACAGGGCTTCAGGCATGGATTTCAACTACCATCAATCGATAATTTAGGTCTCTCGTTTGGAACTCCTGCTTACAGGAAACCAAAAGCAATATTTTTAACCAAATAGCAATTTCATTTTTCTTCTATATAGGTGGAAGTTAATGCCTAAAACTAAATCCTTTTAGCCATTCAAATCACCAATTGAAAAGACTGATGGAGCAAACATCACTATGAGAAAAACCAAACCACCCTAGTATCCGGCAGGCTGAAATTGAGCGCTGGTTTTGCAAAATAAGTCGACTTATCTGCCCAATTCTACAATATCAATGCTTTGGATACCATCTGCCTAGTTAATCACAATCAAAAAACTAAACTAACCAAAACTTATTTAACACTTGATTACATGTACAGGAAATTTTTACTGTTGCTGAGTTCGTGCTCATTTTTGTGTATCCTCGCATTTTCGGCAAATGCACAAACCCGTACCCTATCCGGAACGGTAACCGATATCACCGATGGCGCTCCGCTTCCCGGGGTAAATATCACAGATAATGGCAAATCATCAACTGCAACAACAAATGCAAAAGGAATTTATTCCATCACCATTCCTTCGGGCACAAAAAGCATTACATTTTCTTTTATTGGTTATAGCTCCAAAACCGTTACGGTTACAGCTGATAACACCATAAATTTGAAGCTTTCGCCTGCTTCAAATAACCTTGATGAAGTGGTGGTGGTGAGTGTGGGGTACGGAACACTCGATAAACGCGAAATTTCGAGTGCCATCACACATATTTCTGCGAAAGATCTGCTTCCGGTTGCTGCAAATAACCCATTAATGTCGCTACAGGGTAAGGTGCCTGGTCTTAACATCACCAATACTGCTAACGCAGATCCGAATTCAAGCCCAAACATCCAGTTGCGAGGCGTTTCTTCACGTAATGCCGGCTTAGGCCCATTATATGTCATTAATGGCGTACCGGGTGGCAATATCGACAATATCAATCAGAACGATATAGAAAGTATTGATGTACTAAAAGGTGGCGCGGCATCTGCAATTTATGGAACAAGGGGAAGCAATGGGGTAATTATTATCACCACAAAGAAGGGATCTTCCCAATCCAGGATGTTTTACGATGGCTACGCCAGTTTTGATTACCTCACCAACCAACTAGAAAACCTATCGGCAGATGAGTTTATAACAAACCGTGTGCAGAATAAACAGGGGCAAGATTATAAAGCACGGACAAACTGGCTGGATGAGGTAACCAATTCTCCTGCCTTTGCCCAAAAGCATACGCTGCAGTTCTCAGGTGGCTCGGCCAAAACCAACTACTTCGCATCGGGAGATTACCGCGATGCTGACGGGATTGACCTGCGTGCACACAAAAGGGAATATGGCGGCAGGCTTACCATCAACCATGTAACCGATAATAACCTGTTTGTAGCCTCAATTACGGCCGCACCAAGGATGATGAAGACAGACAATGCCGATCAGGGAAACTTTAATAATGCGCTCACACTGAATCCAACTTACCCGATTTTTAATGATGCAGGAAAATACAGTTATATCAATACCGGCTTCTTTTCCAACAATCCAGTGGAGAATGCAAACCTGATCAAATCGCAGGGCGAAATAAAAGAACTGGATCTGAATGGTTCGCTAAAAATGAATATCCTCCCGAAACTGAGTACAACAGTAACGATATCGGAAATCTACCGTTCATTCAAAAAGCTGGATTTCTCTCCTTCTACCCTTTCATCTATCGTACAGGCAAACAAGGTAACGCAAACAAATTTTGCCAAACAGGAATTGCAGGAAAACGACCAAAAGAATATTGAGTGGACCGGAAATTATGCGCTTGATCTTGGCCGGAACCATTTAAAGGTTTTGGGTGGTTATTCGTATTCGCTATATAACTATAAACAGGTATCAGCCCAGAATTATGATTTTCCTTTCGATACCTATTTGTGGAACAACCTGGGATCGGGGCTTTATAACGGCGGTGCTGCCGGTCAGGGCCAGTCTGCCGTTGGATCAACACAAAACGGCTCAACGCTGATCTCTTTTTTCGGCAGGCTGAATTACGATTTCAATAACCGTTACATCCTTACAGCCAGTTTACGCAGGGAGGGCTCATCAAAATTTGGAGCCAACAATAAATGGGGAAATTTCCCCGCGGTATCCGCAGCCTGGCGCTTATCAGAAGAACCTTTTATCAAAGAAAAGCTGCCATGGGTAAACGAACTTAAAATCAGGGCTGATTACGGGATAACCGGAAACCAGGATTTTGATAATTACAAGTCACTTCTGTTATATGGTGGTGCCGGATATTTCCCTTACAACGGCCAGTACTACCAGGTTTACGGGCCTTCTTCAAATGTTAATCCGGATCTGAGCTGGGAAAAATCAGTCAATTTTAATGCAGGGCTTGATTTCTCTATCCTAAACAGCCGTATTAGCGGATCACTTGATTATTACATCAGAACAAATAAAGACCTGTTGGGCTCTTACAATGTTCCGGTTCCACCTAACACCCAATCTACAACTTTTGCAAACGTAGGTACGATGAAAAACTATGGTGTAGAACTTGCACTAAGTGGCGATGTTGTTAAAGGTGATGATTTTAGCTATAGCATTAATCTTGCTTTTGCTTATAATCGTAATAAATTTATCTCTTTCTCCAATGAGATTTACCAGGGGGGCAATTTTCAGGAGGTGGCTGGCCTTCCCGCCCCCGGATCGCCAGGTAACATCCAGCGGATACAGGAAGGACACAGTATTGGCGAGTTCTATACCCTCCGCTCGGCAGGTGTGAACGATGCTGGGGCACTACTGGTATATAAAAAAGACGGTTCAATTGTTCAGGCTAATCTTGCCTCAAACGACGATAAACAATTTGTGGGAAATGGCTTACCAAAGTTTATTACCTCACTGGGTAACACTTTCAGGTATAAACGTTTCGACCTGGGCATTTTCTTTAGGGGTACCTTTGGTTACAAAATTTTCAACACCTCAGCCTTTTACATCGGCACTCCATCAAGCCAGAGCGATGCCAACGTGTTAAAGTCGGCATACAACAGCAGTAGCAAATATTCGCTTCTGAAAAGTACGGCAACCACCTCAATTGCATCGGATTATTTCCTTGAAAACGGCTCATTTTTAAAAATCGATAATGTATCCCTTGGTTACAGGCAACCACTTAAAACCAAATACCTGAATTCGCTCAGGATTTATGCGGCAGGAAGAAACCTGCACACTTTTACTTCATTCACCGGCGGCGATCCGGATCTGGTACAGGTAAACGGGCTAACTCCGGGGGTAAATACGTCGCTAAACTATTATCCATCAACACTTCAGCTGATCCTTGGTTTACAGGTAACATTTTAAAATAGGAAGAAATGAAAAATTATAAATTATTTATCTGCAGCATTCTGTTATGTATGATGATGGCTGCTGGATGTACAAAACTAGACGAACAGGTGTATGACCAGGTTGATGCGGCTAATTTTCTTACCCGCAGGGATGATGTAATCAGGGATTTCCTGCGTCCCTTCGAACATGCCTACTGGAGTATCCAGGGAAACGACGTTTACGCGGTTGGCGAAGACTGTACGGACGAAATGGGTACTTATAACCGTCAGGGCGACTGGCAGGATGGCGGTTACTACCAGCGTATGCATTACCATACCTGGACCCCTCAGGATGGCTTTACGAATGGTGCCTGGAGAAATTTTTATCAGGGTATCGTACTCTCCACCAATTCGCTTCAAGATATGGAGAGCATTGCCGACCCCACTAAGCTGAATGTTACTCCGGCAGAGCTCAACGATTTTAAGGCAGAACTCCGTACCCTGAGGGCCTGGTTCTACCTGCGTGCATTTGATTTTTACCGGAATATTGAAATTGTAACCGATGTTAAAAATTCGACACAGGGCGGTGTGCAGTCCACACCCCAGGAAACCTTTAACTACATAGAATCGGAGTTGAAAGCAGCCATTCCATTTCTGCCCACTCGTGAACAACTGGGAGCTAATGGTATAGGCAGGTGGACGAAAGCGGCAGCTGCAACATTGCTGAGCAGGCTTTACCTCAATGCAAAGGTATATGTGGGTACTGAGCGCTACACTGACTGTGAAGCCGTTTGCGCCGACATTATCAGTGGAAAATATGGTGCTTATGCGCTGGATACCCGATGGGATGCTCCATTCGACTATACCAATAAATCATTGAACTCGGAGGTGATTTACGGATTTCCGGGTACGCTGGCAAGAACACACTGGCAATATGATAGCGGCATGTTTTTCTGGGGAATGACTTATGATGCTGCCACACTTTACTGCGGCTTTACCGATTTCGGCAAATCGAACCCCAGATATGCCCTTCAGCCCGGACGGGATGTTGACAGTGTAGAGTATACCCATACACTGGGAAAGCCTTTTGTAAAATTCCAGAAATATCCTGATGACGTTCGCCTGAAAAAATATAAAAACCTTGGCGACAGCAAGCGTGAGGGAATGTTCCTTTATGGTTATTTACCTTATACAGCTACGGTGAATGGTGTTGCAAAACCCGATACCGTTAGGGGAAACAAAGGTCCTTATGCCTTATTTATCCGCGATCAGGTAGGTATGTTTCTCGATACAAAACCGGGAAAAAGGATTGCCGATAAAGAATCGAACATGAACCATGCCGACCACAATTCGGGTGTATTTTTGGTAAAGTATCCTGTTTATCCAACGCCCGATCCAAACCGTATTACATCGGCTTATGCAGAGATCCGTCTCTCCGAAGTATATTACACCATAGCTGAGTGCCGGTACCGTGCGGGTGATAAAGTCGGAGCGGCCAATTACCTCAATCAGGTAAGACAACGTAATTATCCTGCCGGCTCAACAAGCTTGTACAACGCTTCAGGCATTCAGCTCACCGACCAGGAAATGCTGGATGAATGGGGTCGCGAATTTATCGGAGAAAACCGCCGCAGAACGGACTTAATCCGCTGGGGTGTTTTTAGCAGTGGAACCTGGTGGGATAAGAAACCTGATGCCGATAAGCACACAGAGATATTTCCTTTAGGCAGGGAGATCCTCAATGCAAATCCAAAATTGAAACAAAACCCAGGATATTAGCAACACCATAAACACACATAAGTTAAGTTTGGTTTAGTTAGGGGTGTTTCCGTTAAAGCGGAAGCCCCCTTTCTATTAGTGGCCATTATTGAGTGCATTAATTTACCAGCAGATATTTCGACTGAAACACCTTCATAAACAATTGATAATCAGAAATATAATTAAATCCATTAACAGAATTTAAGACTCATTAAGCCCATTACCTTAATGATCGAAAGATGGACGATTATTATAGAATATTACAGTTCTAACATTAAGGGGTCTATTAAATAACCAATCTGTTATTCAAGCTCTCCAACGATCGTTTGTCGAAACCATAGCTTTACTTTCCAGCCTGCCAACGATAATGGATGTGAAGTGATATTCATTTCCACTGTTAGCATCTAATCCGGCCTGACTTTAAAAGCCAGGCCGGACAATGCTGTTTATCTTACTTTTTAAACGCCCTTATTAATGTAATGTACCCTTTGTACACTTCGAACTCGCTGCTATTTGCCTTTTTAACACGCAGTAAATAATAATAAGTGCCTTCATTTAATCCCTCGCCTGTCCAGTTATTTTGGTAACCTTTAGTGTGGAATACTTCATTACCCCATCTGTTTACAATCTGCAGCTCGTTGCTCTCGTACTGGTTTAAACCAATGATTTCAAAAGTATCGTTGATACCATCGCCGTTAGGTGTAAACAAGTTAGGAATGGTAATACCTGTGAAGCTAGCAGTTAAGGTAACAGAGGCTACATTGGTGTAATATCCAAAAGCGTCTTTTAGTCGGTATGTAAATACATCCTCACCCACATAACCCGGATCTGGAGTATAAACTATCGAACCATCTGCATTTACTTTTACAGTACCGTGTTTAGGCGGACTTACAATTTCGACTGTTAGCTTGTTTGGCGTAGAGTTGCCCGGATCATCATTCCCTAAAACGTTAATTACAACAGGTTTATTGGCTACAGTACCGCCCACATCATCAACCGCACGTGGCGATTTAGGGAAAGTGGTAACTGTTGGTAAATCATTATCCGCTGAAGTACCTGAGATATCACTTACCGATACGTTTGCCGGTGTTTGTCCGGTAATCTTCGCCGTATTGGTTACGCTACCATGATCCTTATCAGCCTGCGTGATTTGGTAAACATAACTTTCAGTTACTGTTTCACCCGGTGGCAATGTTCCCGGGATTACCTTATTCAAACCAAGTTTTGCATCAACCAATGTGATGATATGCAAGGTTACATCACCTGTGTTTTTAACCGTAAAGTTATAGGTAATTTTGTTTCCATCTGTATTTACCGTAGCCGTTTTAACCAATGTAATGGCAGATACAGGAGCAATAACCGTTACCGTTGCATCACCAACAGCAGGTGTACCAGGATCATCAGATTGTTTGCTAATGGTGCTACCGTCTGGCGTTTGCGCGGTTGCAGCTGCCTGGTTAGTGAAAGAACCATTATTTACCTCTGTTAAGGTAACCGTGTGTTTCGCCGTTACGGTTAGGCTTGTACCTGGTGATAAACTGGCTATCAATCCCGGAGTGATTGATCCGGCATCTGCACCAACATCAGTTACTGCAACATTTGTTAAAGTTACGTTGCCTGTATTGGTTACGATGATATTGTAATTGATCACATCCCCCATTTTGCTTACGCTGTTGGTTGCTACCTTAGTTAAGCTCATGGCTGGCGCAGCGATCAACGTTACCTCTACCGGAATGGTTACCGTTGTGGTACCACCCTGACCATCATTTATGGTTACAGTGAATTTATCGTTACCTACATAACCTGTTGACGGCGTATAAGTATAAGTACCATCGGCGTTAACCATGACTGTTCCATGTGCCGGCGGCGTAGTTACTGAGAAGGTAAACGGATCGCCATCTACGTCACTTGCCGTTATTTTGCTGCTAACCGGAGTATTCTGTGGAGTAGTAATAGCCGGAGCTGTTGCAACTGGCACATCATTTACCGGAATCACCTTAACCGGAACAGTTACCAATGTGCTACCACCCTTTCCATCGCTTACGGTCACAGTAAAAATATCCTCTCCGTAATAATTTGGTTCTGGTGTATAGGTGTAAGTACCATCAGGATTAATAACCACGGTACCATGTACCGGAGCTATTGCGATTACATAGGTAAGCGCATCACCATCTGCATCGCTTGCTGTAATAGTACCATTAACCGGGGTATCTTCGTTAGTGGTAATGGCTGGAGCCGGTGCTACAGGAGCATCATTCAATGGTTTTACACTTACAGGAATAGTTACCGTTGCGGTACCGCTTTTACCATCACTTATGGTTACAGTA
This sequence comes from Pedobacter miscanthi, assembly GCF_003315595.1. GTDB lineage: Bacteria > Bacteroidota > Bacteroidia > Sphingobacteriales > Sphingobacteriaceae > Pedobacter > Pedobacter miscanthi. The sequence goes on from NZ_QNQU01000023.1 coordinate 115,388, forward strand.
AAAGTATCATCGCCACTATAATTTGCCTCTGGTGTGTAAGTATAAGTACCATCAGGGTTGATAACCACAGTGCCATGTGCTGGTGGCGTGCTTAAAGTGTAAGTAAGTGGATCGCCGTCTGTATCGCTTGCGGTGATACTACCATTAACCGGATTATCTTCACTGGTGGTAATGGCTGGAGCGCTTGCAACAGGCACATCGTTTACCGGGGTAATGGTTACCGGAATGGTTACCGTTGCGGTACCACCTTTGCCATCACTTATAGTTACAGTGAAAGCATCATCGCCACTATAATTTGCATCTGGTGTATAGGTATAAGTGCCATCAGGATTGATAACCACGTTACCATGAGCCGGGGCTGTTGTTACCGCATAGCTAAGCGCATCGCCATCAATATCTGATGCGGTGATAGTGCCGTTTACCGGGGTATCCTCGCTGGTTGAAATGGCCGGAGAAGTTGCAATTGGCGCATCATTTACCGGCGCAATGGTTACCGGAATGGTTACCGTTACGGTACCACCCTTGCCATCACTCACGGTTACGGTGAAAGTATCATCGCCACTATAATTTGCCTCTGGTGTGTAGGTATAAGTACCATCAGGGTTGATAACCACAGTACCGTACGCAGGTGGCGTGCTTACCGTGAAAGTAAGTGAATCGCCGTCAACATCTGATGCGGTGATACTGCCGTTAACCGGAGTATCTTCGCTGGTGGTAATGGCCGGAGCGCTTGCCACAGGTGCATCGTTTACCGGAGTCACTTTTATCGGAATGGTTACCGTTGCGGTACCGCCTTTGACATCACTTACGGTTACGGTAAAAGTATCATCGCCATTATAGTTTGGCTCTGGTGTATAGGTATAAGTACCATCAGGGTTGATAATCACTGTGCCATGTGCAGGTGGCGTGCTTAAAGTGTAAGTAAGTGGATCGCCGTCTGTATCGCTTGCGGTGATACTACCATTAACCGGATTATCTTCACTGGTGGTAATGGCTGAAGCGCTTGCAACAGGCACATCGTTTACCGGGATAATGGTTACCGGAATGGTTACAATTGCAGAACCGCCTTTACCATCGCTTACGGTTACGGTGAAAGCATCATCGCCACTATAATTTGCCTCTGGTGTGTAAGTATAAGTACCATCAGGATTGATAACCACGGTACCATGTGCCGGAGCAGTTGTTACCGCGTAGCTAAGCGCATCACCATCAACATCTGATGCGGTAATATTACCGTTAACCGGGGTATCTTCGCTGGTGGTAATGGCCGGAGCGCTTGCAACAGGTGCATCATTTACCGGGGTAATTGTTACCGGAATAGTTACCGTTGCGGTACCGCCTTTGCCATCGCTTATGGTTACGGTAAAAGTATCATTACCATTATAGTTTGGCTCTGGTGTATAGGTATAAGTGCCATCAGCATTAATGACCACAGTACCACGTGCAGGAGTTGTTGTTACCGCGTATGTAAGCGCATCGCCATCAATATCTGATGCGGTGATGGTGCTGTTAACCGGGGTATCTTCGCTTGTGATAATGGCCGGAGCGCTTGCCAAAGGTGCATCGTTTACCGGAGTCACTTTTACCGGAATGGTTACCGTTGCTGTACCACCCTTGCCATCACTCACGGTTACGGTAAAAGTATCATTACCACTATAATTTGGCTCTGGTGTAAAAGTATAAGTGCCATTAGCATTGATGACCACTGTGCCATGTGCATGTGGCGTACTTACAGCGAAAGTAAGTGGATCGCCGTCTGCATCACTTGCGGTAACAGTGCCGTTAACCGGAGTATCTTCGCTGGTGGAAATGGCCGGAGAAGTTGCAATTGGCGCATCATTTACCGGCGCAATGGTTACCGGAATGGTTACCGTTGAAGTACCACCTTTGCCATCGCTTATAGTTACAGTAAAAGTATCATTACCATTATAGTTTGCCTCTGGTGTGTAAGTATAAGTGCCATCAGTATTGATAATCACTGTGCCGTGTGCCGGAGTTGTTGTTGCCGCATAGGTAAGTGCATCACCGTCTGCATCACTTGCGGTGATACTGCCCTTAAACGGGGTATCTTCGCTGGTGGTAATGGCCGGAGCGCTTGCCACAGGTGCATCGTTTACCGGAGTCACTTTTACCGGAATGGTTACAATTGCAGAACCGCCTTTACCATCGCTTACGGTTACTGTGAAGGCATCATCGCCACTATAATTTGCCTCCGGTGTATAGGTATAAGTGCCATCAGTATTAATGACCACTGTACCATGTGCAGATGGCGTGCTTACAGTGAAAGTAAGTGGATCGCCGTCTGCATCACTTGCGTTAACAGTGCCGTTAACCGGAGTATCTTCATTAGTGGTAATGGCCGGAGCGCTTGCCACAGGTGCATCATTTATCGGAGTAATCGTTACAGGAATGGTTACCGTTGAAGTACCACCTTTGCCATCGCTTATAGTTATAGTAAAAGTATCATTACCATTATAGTCTGCTTCTGGTGTATAGATATAAGTGCCATCAGTATTAATGACCACGGTACCATGTGTCGGAGCAGTTGTTACCGCGTAGCTAAGCGCATCGCCATCAATATCTGATGCGGTGATGGTGCCGTTAACCGGGGTATCTTCGCTGGTGGTTATGGCCGGAGCGCTTGCCACAGGTGCATCATTTATCGGAGTAATCGTTACAGGAATGGTTACCGTTGAAGTACCACCTTTACCATCGCTTACGGTTACAATAAAAGTATCATTACCATTGTAGTTTGCCTCTGGTGTATAGGTATAAGTGCCATCAGGATTAATGACCACAGTACCATGTGCCGGAGCAGTTGTTACCGCGTAG
>NZ_QNQU01000024.1 GCF_003315595.1 Pedobacter miscanthi
CGGAAAATGTATGATGAATGAGGTATCTGCAATTTGCCCATCATCCATTTTACATCCAACATTATCCATAAAACACAGCCACTGCCACCTAGACCTGATTGAAATGGCATTCCGGTATCACTAACTATTGGTTTGCACTGAACAACCACCGGAATATAATGTAAAGCAGGACTGTTGTAACCGATAAGCACTGTAACTGCTCTCCAAAAAAAATGGAAAATGTGAAAGGGAAAACGACAGATGCAGCCTGCGACTTGCCCATCATCCATTTCCATGATGCTCCATCTTCCGTAAAACAAAAAATCCTAAGTCTTAAACGGGAAACCCGACTCAAGACTTAGGACTAAAGACTCTCGACTTTAAATATTACTTACCCGCTGCCTTAGCATGATCTGCTAAGAAAGTAGCCAAACCGCTATCGGTTAAAGGATGTTTCAATAATCCAACAATTGCAGCCAAAGGAGCAGTGATTACATCAGCACCCAATTTAGCACAGTTTACAATGTGTAATGGTCCGCGGATTGATGCAGCTAAGATCTGTGTTTCGTAACCGTAATTATCGAAAATAGTTCTGATATCTTCGATCAATACCAAACCATCACTCGAAATATCATCTAAACGACCTAAAAACGGAGAAACATAAGTAGCTCCGGCTTTTGCAGCCAGTAAAGCCTGTCCGGCAGAGAAAATTAAAGTACAGTTGGTTTTGATTCCTTTTGATGAAAAATATTTAATGGCTTTAACACCATCTTTAATCATCGGAACTTTAACCACAATTTTAGGGTTTAAAGCAGCTAAAGCTTCACCTTCCTTAACAATCTCGTCGAAAGTGGTCGAAATTACTTCTGCACTTACGTTATCATCAACGATATCGCAGATTGCTTTATAGTGGTTAATTACATTTTCATCGCCGGTAATACCTTCTTTAGCCATTAAGCTAGGGTTGGTGGTTACACCATCTAAAATGCCAAGATCTTGCGCCTCTTTGATTTGATCAAGATTTGCTGTGTCAATAAAAAATTTCATGCTTATAAATTCTTAAAATGATTATTAGGTTCTGTTGCTAGAACCCCTGAAGAATTTAATATCCCCCCTTCAGGGGGTTAGGGGGTAAAAAAAAAAGGGCAAGCACCTTCTATCGCACCGCTACAACCTTCTACCCTTGCTATGTTCCCATCCTGGGGGAGTTCAAAGGGAGCTGGTCGTAAAAGACTTGCCCGGCCACAAAGGTAGAAAAAGAAGTTGTTTCACAAAACCCAATTATCTATTTTTTTTGTCATTTAAGCTATGTTGCTGATTAGTAAATTAATAAATTTTAATTGTGTATTTTTAGAAAGGTAAAAAATCATTAAATAATCTCAACACCTGCCAAAACATTCATTTATAAACAAATAATTCATATATAAATGAATAAATAAAACGTTTTAGCCTTAATTTTGATTAAAAAAGCCTCATTATTGTACGATATTACCATTACGGATTTAATAATTAATAATATATTTATTTAAAAATATTTTAATTTTAACACTTTAAATTACATAAGAACTAAAATTTTTCCAAAAAACATATCAACTCTGTAATTTTAAATTTGTTTTTCGTATCTTAGTGTTTCCTATACACTAACAACTAACGAGCAAAGAATGGAACCAAACAGTGGATTGTACGATGCGCAATTTGAACACGATGCCTGCGGTATTGGGTTCGTTGCACATGTGAAAGGGCGAAAATCGCATCAAATCATCTCTGATGCACTTACTATTTTAGAAAACCTGGATCATAGAGGGGCAAGCGGGGCAGAACCGAATACCGGCGATGGTGCAGGTATCATGATTCAGATTCCGCACGAATTTTTTTATGACGAATGTTTAAAAGCTGGCTTTAGCTTACCAGAAACCAATAATTATGGTGTTGGTATGTTATTTATGCCAAAGGATATCAGATCCAGGGAAGAGTGCAGAGAATTGATTTACCGCGCTGCCGAAAAATTAGGCCTTGAAATATTAGGTTTCAGAAAGGTTGATGTGGACACCACCGATATCGGTAGCATGGCCCTTTCGGTTGAACCGGAAATTGAGCAGGTATTTATTGCCCGCCCTTATGCAGTGGCGCCTGGTGCCGATTTCGAACGCAAACTCTACATTTTCAAAAACTACCTGATTAAACTGATTGTGAATACCGTTCACGGCGGTAAAGATTTTTATATCGTTTCGCTTTCTGCGCAAACCATTATATATAAAGGTCAGCTTACTTCATTACAGGTACGTACATATTTTAACGACCTTACCGATAAACGCGTGGTTTCTGCGCTGGGTTTGGTACACTCACGTTTCGCAACCAATACTTTCCCGTCATGGAGATTGGCCCAGCCATTCCGCTTTATTGCGCACAATGGTGAAATCAATACCTTACAGGGAAATTTAAACTGGTTCAGGGCAGGTGTTAAATCTTTTGCCTCGGCATATTTTACACCAGAAGAACTGGATATGTTATTGCCGGTAATCGACGAAACGAACTCTGATTCTGGCTGTCTGGATAACGTAATCGAATTATTGCTTCATGCAGGCCGAACTTTGCCTCACGTATTGATGATGCTGGTTCCGGAAGCATGGGATGGTAACGAAGATATGGATCCTGTTAAAAAAGCTTTCTACGAATTCCACGCTACTTTAATGGAGCCCTGGGATGGACCTGCAGCCATTGCTTTTACCGACGGTAAATTAATCGGTGCAACTTTAGATCGTAACGGACTGCGTCCTTCGCGTTATGCCATAACTTCTGATGACCGCGTAATTATGGGCTCTGAAGCTGGTGCATTAGCCATTGATCAGAGTACGGTGATCGAAAAAGGCCGTTTAACCCCGGGCAAAATGTTTGTAGTGGATATGGAGCAGGGCAGAATCATCAGCGACAACGAAATTAAACAACAGGTTTGTGGCAAAAGTCCTTATGCCGACTGGATCAACCAATACCAGATCCGTTTGGAAGAACTGCCTGAGCCACGTGTAATGTTCACAGGCCTGTCAGAAGAATCTATTTTTAAATACCAGCAGGTTTTTGGTTACAGCAGGGAAGATGTAGATCTTTTGCTTAAACCAATGGCCATCGAAGCCAAAGAGCCAATCGGTTCAATGGGTACTGATACCCCTCTAGCTATATTATCAAAACGTCCTCAACATTTATCTTCTTATTTTAAACAGTTATTTGCACAGGTAACCAACCCGCCAATTGATCCGATCCGCGAGAAAGTGGTGATGAGTTTGGCCAGTTTTATGGGCAGCATGGGTAACCTGCTAGATGAAACACCAAAACAGGCGCACTGTGTAGCCATCAAACACCCGATTTTAACCAATCAGGAACTCGAAAAATTAAGAAGTATTGATACCGGGGTTTTCCAGGCAAAAACTTTACAGACTTATTTCAGGGCTAATGGTAAACCTGGTGCTATGGCAAAAGCTTTAGACCGTTTGTGCCGTTATGCCGTTGATGCTGTTGAGGATGGTTTCCAGGTAATTGTATTAACAGATAGGGCAATCGACTCTGAACACGCTGCAATGCCTTCGTTATTGGCTGTTTCGGCAGTACATCATCACTTAATCCGCAAAGGTTACCGTGGTGCAGTAGGTATTGTAATCGAAGCAGGTGATATCTGGGAAGTACATCACTTTGCCACTTTATTAGGCTTCGGTGTTACCGCAATCAATCCTTATCTGGCTTTAGAAACCATTAACGGTTTCCAGGCAGAATCGGGTTTATCAGCAGAGCAGTTAACCAAAAACTACATCTATGCGGTAAATAGTGGTTTGCTTAAAATTTTCTCTAAAATGGGAATCTCAACCCTGCAATCATATCAGGGTGCGCAGATTTTCGAAATTTTAGGTCTGAACAAAAAAGTGGTGAATACCTATTTCACAGGTGCGGTTTCGCGTATTGGTGGTTTAGGTTTGGATGAAATTGCAAAGGAAACCTTAATTAAACATCACCGCAGTTTTGGTCCGTTAACACAGACAGAAAACTTATTGCCTGCCGGAGGAACTTACAAATTCCGTCGTAAAGGTGAAGCGCATCTGTTTAATCCGCAAACCATTCACTTATTGCAGAATGCTACGCGTAAAAACGATTACAACATTTTTAAACAATACTCTAAACTGGTTAATGAGCAAACACAACAGGCTTATACCATCCGTGGATTATTTGAATTTAATTATAGCCGTCCGTCTGTTCCTTTAAATGAGGTAGAATCTACCGAGGCAATCTTAAAAAGATTTGCAACAGGGGCAATGTCGTTTGGTTCCATTTCGCATGAGGCACACTCAACCCTGGCCATTGCCATGAACCGCATTGGCGGAAAAAGCAATACCGGAGAGGGTGGTGAAGACGAGATGCGTTATACTAAACTGCCAAACGGCGATAGTATGCGCTCGGCCATTAAACAGGTAGCTTCTGCACGTTTTGGTGTAACCAGTTACTATTTAACCAATGCCGACGAGTTACAGATTAAAATGGCCCAAGGTGCTAAACCAGGAGAAGGTGGCCAGTTACCAGGGCATAAAGTAGACGACTGGATTGCAAAAGTGCGTCACTCTACACCAGGTGTGGGTTTAATTTCTCCGCCACCTCACCACGATATTTATTCGATCGAGGATTTGGCCCAGTTAATTTACGACCTTAAAAATGCCAACCGTTCAGCCAGGATCAATGTGAAGTTGGTTTCAAAAGCAGGCGTGGGTACCATTGCTGCAGGTGTGGCTAAAGCACACGCTGATGTAATTCTGGTATCTGGTTTTGATGGTGGTACAGGAGCTTCTCCATTAACCTCTATTCAACATGCCGGTTTACCTTGGGAACTTGGTTTGGCAGAGGCACACCAGACTTTGGTGAAAAACAAATTGCGTAACCGTATCGTTCTTCAAACTGATGGCCAGCTAAAAACTGGTCGGGATATCGCTATCGCAGCTTTATTAGGTGCTGAAGAATGGGGCGTTGCTACTGCAGCTTTAGTAACATCCGGCTGTATCATGATGCGTAAATGCCATTTAAATACTTGTCCGGTAGGTGTGGCTACGCAAGATCCGGAATTAAGGAAATTATTTACCGGTGATGCTGATCACGTAGTAAACCTATTTCATTTCCTTGCTGAAGAATTGCGTGAGATTATGGCTGAATTAGGTTTCAGAACCATCCACGAAATGATAGGTCAGGCAGATATCTTAAAAGTACGCGAATTGCCAGCTGAAGACTGGAAATTACAACACCTTGATTTATCAGGTATTTTATTTAAAGCAGAAGAAAATGGTCTTCCTTTATTTAATACAGAAAGTCAGGATCATGGTTTAGATCACGTTTTAGATCATAAATTAATTGCGGCAGCACAACCTGCTATTGACAACAACGAACCTGTTTTTGCAAGTTTCGAAGTTAAAAATACCGACCGTGCACTGGGTACCATGTTATCAAACGAGATTTCGAAAGTACATTTGGGTGCGGGTTTACCTCCGGATACCATCAACTTTAAATTTGTGGGTTCGGCCGGACAAAGTTTCGGGGCCTTTAATACGCGTGGTGTAACCTTATCGTTAGAAGGTGAAGCCAATGACTATGTGGGTAAAGGATTATCGGGAGCAAGATTGGCCATTTATCCTTTTGCAAACTCAACTTTTATCCCTGAACAGAATATTATTATCGGTAACGTAGCACTTTATGGTGCAACTTCTGGTGAGTTATTTGCCCGAGGTAAGGCTGGTGAGCGTTTCGCAGTACGTAACTCCGGAGCAACTGCGGTTGTAGAAGGTGTGGGCGATCACGGTTGCGAATACATGACAGGTGGCGAAGTGCTGATCCTTGGCGATACCGGAAGCAATTTTGCGGCAGGTATGAGTGGTGGTGTGGCCTGGATTTATGATGCCAACAAAACTTTTGCACGCAAGTGTAATAAAGAAATGGTTGATCTGGATCCGCTACAGGCTGAAGATGAAGAGCGTATTTTAGCTTTACTTAAAACGCATATCCGCTTAACGGATAGTAAAGTAGCTGAGTTCATTTTAAGCGATTGGAAAACACAATCCGCTCATTTTGTAAAAGTATTCCCTAAAGAATACAAAGCAGTTTTAAGCAAAAGTAATCAACAAGTAAAAACACACTAAGCCATGGGAAAAGTAACAGGATTTCAGGAATACGATAGAGTTGCGCCCACAAGAGAAGAGGCTGCAACGCGTGTAAAACATTATGGGGAATTTTTAAATGAATTGCCCGCAACAGAATTAAACAACCAAGCTGCCCGCTGTATGGATTGTGGCGTACCTTTCTGTCAATCAGGTTGTCCGCTGGGCAATGTGATCCCCGAATTTAACGACGCCGTTTATCAGGGAAAATGGGAATTAGCTGCAAATATTTTATTAAGTACTAATAACTTCCCCGAGTTTACGGGCAGGATCTGTCCGGCACCATGCGAATCTGCATGTGTATTGGGCATTAACCGTCCTCCGGTTTCTATCGAAGAGATCGAAAAGCACATCATCGAAATTGCTTTCGAAAAAGGTTTTATCAAAGCAAAAGCACCATTAATCAGAACCGGAAAAAAAGTAGCCGTAATTGGTTCAGGTCCGGCAGGTTTAGCGGCTGCTGCTCAATTAAATAAAGTAGGGCATGAAGTTACCGTTTTCGAACGTGATGATGCTCCCGGAGGCTTATTGAGATATGGTATTCCTGATTTTAAACTACAGAAAAATGTAGTGGATAGGCGTATCGATTTAATGAAAGAAGAAGGCATTATTTTTAAATGCAATGCCAATGTTGGCGAGAATGTAGAAATCGGTACTTTATTAAGGGATTTCAGTGCAATTGTACTGGCTGGAGGTTCTACTATTCCACGCGATTTACCAATAGACGGTCGTGCTGCCAAAGGTGTTCATTTTGCAATGGATTTCTTAAAGCAACAGAATAAACGTGTTGCCAACAGAGCCGTTGAAGTGGAAGATATTTTGGCTACAGGTAAAAATGTAATTGTAATCGGTGGTGGTGATACCGGATCAGACTGTATTGGTACTTCTAACCGTCATGGTGCGAAATCGGTTACACAATTTGAAATTATGCCAATGCCACCACAGGCACGCAATGAACACATGCCATGGCCAAATTACCCGATGTTGCTTAAAAATACTTCATCACATGAAGAAGGTGCACAAAGGGCATGGTCGGTAAATACCAAAAACTTTATTGCTGATGAAAATGGAAAACTTAAAGCATTAAAAGTAGTTGATGTAGAATGGGAAATCGACGCAAACGGACGTCCGGTTACTTTTAAAGAAGTTGCTGGTACCGAAAGGGATCTTCCTTGCGAACTGGTACTTTTAGCAATGGGTTTCTTACATCCGCAAAAAGAAGGATTAATTGAGAAGTTGGGCGTGGAGCTGGATAACCGCGGAAATGTTAAAGCTTCTGAACATACTTATCAAACCAATATTGCAAAGATTTTTGCTGCAGGTGATGTACGCCGCGGACAATCGTTAGTGGTTTGGGCGATTTCAGAAGGTAGGGAAGCTGCCCGCAAGGTGGATGAATACCTGATGGGTGCCACTCAGCTGACATCAAAAGATGCAGTTGCTTACGCTTAAATAAGTTTACAGTTCTATATTTTTAGGGTCGTGGTGTTAAGCCACGACCTTTTTTGGTTTAAAAAGTCTGTCATCACTCGTGCATTCCGTCATCCTTCCCGCGTTCCGTCATCCTGAATTTATTTCAGGATCCATCATGCTAAGATAAACAGCTATTTTAAGCAATCTAACACTCGTCTTAGCGTCCCGCTAAGACTTACTTCATCATCATTGTTTTTAGCCACAGAGACACTGAAAACACGGAGAGTCGAAGTTAAAATGAGAACTAAATCCGTCATCCTGAATTTATTTCAGGATCCATCATGCTAAGATAAATAGCTATTTTTAAGCAATCTAATACTCGTCTTGGCGTCGCGCTAAGACCTAGTCATTCGTTTTTTTGCCACGTAGACACAGAAACACAGAGGAATTATTACAAAAAGGATCCTGAAATAAATCCGATAGCTATCGGATCAGGATGACGACTTCCTAAAAAAAGCCGTCATTTCGATCGCAACGCAACCTGTACCGATTTTTTATCGGTAGTGAAGTGGATAGATCGACCTCGAGATAGATTTAGCTTCGCTGAGCACTATGTGGTTTTCGACTTCGTTGCACTCCGCTCGAAATGACGATCATCTTGATAGAGGTATCGAATCGGACTAAAGCTTAATCTTTACCGATAACTTATAAATATCATAAGCTACCTTCTGAATCAGGTCAAATTGTTCTGGCACTAAATCTTCGCCTTTTTTAATGGCTAAACCTGTATCGTTAAGCCTGATTAATGGAACATTATCTATGGTGCTTGTTCCCTGTACCAGGTTTTCGATTGCCGTATCCAATAAATAATTGGTGTTATTCGCAATTGGTTTTAATGCATCAAAACTTTCAAAAATAAATTCATGCTCTTTATTGTACAGCGAAAGTGTGGCCACATAAGAAGACAGTAAATGGCTCAACGCCGTAAACTGGTGCACTTCTTTAATAAATAACTGTTTGCTTTTGGGTTCGGAGAACATGCGCTGGAATAACGAAGCTAAATTTGCGGTACTTACATAAACTTCTTTACGGGCAAGTTTATATTCAGTGCGATTATAGTTTTTTTCAAAATATAGTTTAATTACCTGTTCATAATATGCCTTATTTGCTTTCAGGATATCGAGCATAGCCTCTTTCAGTTTCTCGTGCTCCCAGGTTGGAAATAGTGAATAGCTTGCCAACAAAGCAATTCCGGAGCCGATAAAAGTATCATAAATCCTTTCGCGTGCCAGGGCGATAGATCCCATACCCAGAAAATCAAAAAGGATCAGGATGTAGGGGGTCATAAAAAGTACACTTACTACGTAATTTTTCCTTTGGAAACTATAACAACCGATCATACAGATCAATAGAATAACAAAAAGTGTATTTTTATCATCAATATAAGTTACCACGCCCATACCAATAAATGCACCTATGGTAGTGCCGATTAAACGCTGGTAATTACGCTCTTTGGTTAAACTAAAACCTGGTTTTGAAATCACCAGAATGGTTAGCAAGATCCAGTAACTGTGCGAAAAATTGAGGAGCTGCGATACCACAAAACCCAAAAGCATCACCACAGTAACCCTTAGCGAATGCCTGAAAGTTGATGAACTGTAAGTTAAATTCTCAGTAAATAATTTAAAATCGAATTTCTGCCGGGTAATAAATTTCTCGGTATCTACTTCAGCCTGGCGAATATCTTTACTGTTCCTCACCTTAAAATAACTGAAAATGGTTTTCACCCTGGCCAGTATATTCTCAATATTGACCTCAATGTTTTTCAGCGCAATAATTCCCAACGTATTATATTCCTGATTTTGATTGTTTTTCTCCAGGTTATTGATTTTAATTTTCAAACGCTCGATTTCGATTAGCAAACGTTTCGAAACCACAGGCGTTCCACCACTTTTTAAAGCAAAAGCAATATCATCAAGGGCATAAGAAATCCGTTTAATCGCCATTTCATAATCCGATAAAATGCCTGCTTTATCAAACTGATCGTGAAGCTGCTGGTAATTGTAATAGGTAGACATTACCTGCTCAAACAGGTCTACCATATCCACAAACACCAATAAAAGAAAACGGCCCTCCGGTGTAGAATCCCTAACAATTTCGCGTGTCCTGAACAATAATTCCCTTACCGCATCCTGCTTTTCGTGAACAGAGACCTGAAGCTGTAATAGATCGGAATAGGTTTTATCATAATTATTGTTCTGGTGGTAAAACTTCGCTTTCTCGCGTAGAAACTCTGCAACTTCTATGATCGAATCACTCAGTGATTGCTGTACCAGGCGGAAGGGACGTAAACGGTAAACAAAATAACTCAAACCGGTGTACCAAAGGCTTCCTGCAAGTACCATAACGGCATGTAGCAATACTTCCTGCCATGGCCTGATGTCATCAATACTTAATACCATGATTAACAGCACTGCAGTACCTACGGATGCTGCCCTAATGCCATATATGTAAAACATCGAAAAAACAAAGCTCGATATGGCAAGTAAAAAGCCGATAAAATAATGGCTTTTATTGGTTAAACCGGTTAGTATGGAAAAGGTAAAGATTAAAGCTGTAGTAATTAGCATGGCATTTCTGCGGTGCACCATTGGGCCTGGGCTATCTACCACGCTCACACATAAAGCTCCCAGCGATAAGGTCATCCCGTACTTTAGCATACCGAATTGCGCAAGAATTAGAGAGGGGAGCAGCACACCAATGGTAATACGGAGACCGTCGGCAAAATACGTACTCAATAAAAAGTCTTGTATATTCCTTATGGGTTGCCTGATCTGCATGTTACAAAAATAACATAATAGAGAAGTTTTTTGTTGTGATTAAAATTAAGTTTTTTGTTTTTTTTAAACTTTTAAGCAGAAATCCGTTAAACGATTGGTTAATAAAACTATAGCAAATGTTTATAAGTAGAAGTGGCTACAATGTTAATAACATTACTAAAAGTGAACATTGATGCTAAAAACGATGGTCTAAACGAATTAATGTGTTGATAAACAGCAATTTTAGGTTAATAACTTTGTTTATAAAAACGTTAACTTTTCTCTTGACAAATGAAGCTATTCGCATTAAATTAGATCATATCAAATACGAAGTACTTTGAATTCTGACAAAACAATCCAAAAGAGATAAAAAACCGAAAGGGAAATTATTTCGGTTTTGTTTACAGGGAAAACGATTGATTTCAGAAAGGGTTAAACCGAGTAAGAATATACATCTCCACCGCAAGGTTGGAAGATAAGAAAATCGAACAGACCCAAACAGAGCTTATGGAAAACTCAGAAGTTTACGGACGGAAGAGTTGGAAATAAATTTTCACGGATCGCAAAAGTTGCAAAACCTAACGAAAACGGAAAAATCAAAGTAACAAGAATTAGGTGCTTTAAAATACAATTACGGTTGTTTTTAAAGTTAAAACGGGGAACTTAATCGAAAGAAGAAAGTCCCCGTTTTTATTTTGACCAAAATTTTCAACTCCCATAAAATATATAAAAAATGTATATTTGTATATAATTACATTTATCATGGAAAGCTTTGTAATACACATACCTACTAAAAAAGCCGGTTTAGTTAAGGAGCTTTTAAAGGAACTTGGGGTTACTTTTGATAAAGTGGACACGGATTTAGGGAATTGTAATAAAAATCATGTCCCAAATGCGGAAACCATAAAGGCAATGAACGAAGTTAAAGAGGGTAAGGGAGTCAAATTTGCTAGTGCCGACGATTTATTTGCCAGTATCAAGTAATGTATCAGATTGTTGCTTCCAACAAATTCCTTAAAGATTTAAAGTTGCTCAAGAAAAGGTCGTTAAAAGATTTTGCATTGCTGCAAGATATTGTAACTATATTAACTGAAAAAGGCCACCTTGGGTTAAGCAAAAAACATCATCCTCATAAATTAACGGGAAATTTCAGCGGTTACTGGGAATGTCACGTAAAGCCGGATTTACTGTTAATCTGGGATGAAAATGATGCAATAAAGTTAATAGAGTTAATCCGTACTGGTACCCACTCAGATTTATTTTAGACATTCAGGCCAAAAAAGAATAGCCAATTCTTCTGCTAATTATCCCTAAAATATTAAATTTACCAAATGGCCACAAAAGGTAAATCAATCTCCAATCTGTCAAAAAAGATCTTCGTTTTAGATACCTCGGTTATTTTATACGATCATGATGCGGTAAATAACTTTCATGAACACGATGTTGCCATCCCGATTCAGGTTTTAGAAGAATTAGACAATTTTAAAAGCGGCAATGATACACGTAATTTTGAAGCCAGGAGTTTTATCCGACTGATTGATGAAACCTCTAAACAAAAACTGATCAGCGACTGGATTTCATTAAAAAGCCCTGATTCGGGTAAATTCAGAGTGGTATTGAACGAAAAGCCATTAAGGGTTGATGCCGAAGAAGTGTATGGAAAAGGCAAAACGGACCACAAAATTTTAAATGCTGCATTAAGTTTAAAAGAAGAACATCCCGACAAAAAAGTAGTGCTGGTATCAAAAGATATCTGCCTTCGGTTAAAAGCAAAAGCGCTTAACTTAAATGCCGAAGATTACGAAACCGGTAAAATTAAAAACGTAGATGAACTTTACGCCGGAAAAACCGAAATCGCGAATTTTCCTGTTGAAATTATTGAAAAAGTAAAAAAAGAAACTTTTATTGATACAACTGAACTTACATTACCACCGAAAAATGGTAACCATTTCTATGTGCTTAAAAATAAAAGAAAAACAGCCAATGTATTTTACAATAACAGCCTGAAAACCATTTCTTCTGTTTCTACAGACGCGATTTTTAAAATCAAACCAAAAAACATCGAACAGGCTTTTGCCATTCATGCGCTTTTGGATCCTGAAATTAAACTGGTAAGCATACAAGGTAACGCCGGAACCGGAAAAACCTTGCTGGCGCTGGCCAGTGCTTTGGAGCAGCGCAAAAACTTCAGGCAGATTTACGTAACCCGGCCGATTGTTTCGTTAAGCAATAAGGATATCGGTTTCCTTCCTGGAGACGCAAAAGCGAAAACGGATCCGTTTATGGCCCCGATATGGGATAACCTCCGCTTTATTAAAGAACAGTTTATAGGCGATGATAAGATGTCGGAAAAAATTGACGAACTCATCAATACCGAGAAAATTGCCATAGCACCACTGGCTTTTATCCGCGGGAGAACCCTCACCAAAATCTTCTTTATCATTGATGAAGCCCAAAATCTTACACCACACGAAGTTAAAACCATTATTTCGAGGGCAGGAGAGCACACTAAAATTGTATTTACAGGCGATATTTACCAGATTGACACGCCATACCTCGATTCAGAAAGCAATGGGTTGTCGTATTTAATCGAAAACGCTAAAAATCATCCTTTGTATGCACACATTACGCTTCAGAAAGGAGAGCGGAGTGAGCTGGCCAATTTGGCTAATGAATTATTATAAGGGATTTCTATTTCCTACAACAAGTCGTCATTGCGAGAAGGCTTTTTCAGCCGACGAAGCAATCTTTCTTGCAGAAATCGCCAGCAGGAAAGATTGCTTCATAGTAGCTCCTTACAATAACGAGTTTTCGATTGTAGTCTTTCAATAGTAACGGACCGGTTAGCTATCAGGTATAACGAAATCGAAAAGCATGTAGTGCTCAGTGAAGTTAAATCTCTCATTTCACTGCGCTTCAGTCGAGATGACGATCATTTTTTAGGTTTAAACTCCTCCAATTCTTCTGGCAACCACACCGGATATTGTTTTGCCTTTTGTTTTGCTTCTACAGAAACCGGTAATTTCCAGATATCGAAAAAAGTTCCCAAATCTGACTTTGTAGCCATACAAATAGTATTAAACCATAGATCAATTTTTTGTTCGTTTGTTTTAGGGTAATCGCTTTTTGGCAGGTCTGCGTAAGTTTTATTCGCAGCTTTGATGGCATTCCAGCCAAACTGTTCAATAATTTCGATATACATGCTCAATGCTATCCAGGGATCCTTTTTAAACTTATCATAGCTCGGACTCATTCGCATATAATTTTTAATATTCTTGATTACGCCTTCTTTGCTCGGAATATTATCCTTATTCTGATATTTTTCGAGGTGTAGTACCTCTTCATAAACATACATGCTGTACAGGTTTACGGTAACTTCACGCAAACCATCAAAATCGAGTTCGAAAAATTGGTGGCGGTGGCCAAGTTCATGAAAAGTACCCCACGAACCTTTAATCTCAAGCGAGTCGGTATTCAGCATCACCCTGCAATAATCATCATCATCCGGACCTACAATTTTATTCGGCAAAGCAAATAATGCCCCGGCCATAACCTGCTGATCCAAAATAATCCGTTCTGTATGCACTCTTTTTCTGTCGATTATTCTTAAGTCGGCATCAGCATCCATCACCTTATCATAAAACCGCATAAGGGCCTCTGGATCTTTTAACTCCCGGATCCGGTAAGACGGCACCGTGAGGATGATATTATCTGTTGCCAGTTCGGCCCAAGGCGCAGGGTAATTTTTAATGTTATTGTTCCATTCATTATTGCTGGTTTCTCCTAATTTGAAATAAGGTGCATTTACAGCCCCGGAAACTTTAAGTTCAATCGATTTTAATGTTGTGCTGTCTGAAATATTGATCAAAAGCAGACCGCCATAAGGAGAAAAAACATCAGTAGTATCTTTCGTCAGTTCAAATGTCTTAGTCAGGTTTACACCAATCCGTGTTAAAAAATCCAGGTGATCAATCAGGTTATCATCGTGCACACCGATCTGAACCTTTAACTTTTGTGACAGATATTTTTTATCGATAATCACCTTTACTTTTTCGCCGGCAGGAACGTACAAACCCATGGTATGCGGCCTGTAATATGGTGAAGGCATGTCGTTTAAGCCTTGTTTACCTACTTTTACAGGCACCACCACGTTTTTGGTAATCCGCTCCGCACTATCGGGTACTTTACCAGGGAAAAGCTCATAACCGGCAGCTTTTCTTTTATAACCCAGTTCGTTATCTTCCCTTTTGCCGGACAATTTTTCGGCCAAACGGTAAGCTGTTTTTTTCTCATTGGTAGAAATATCCAAAGGATGGGCTTTTGAGGGCACCCATACCGTATCTGGAATATGATAGAAGGCTTTGATCTTTGCGATTAATAGAGATTTCAATCCATTAGTTTCACAAACAAGATCGAGTGTTGGATTGATATAAAACGCTGAAATATAGTAAGATTTAACATCATTTACCTGATTTGAAGCATAGGACTTTAAGGTATTAATATGCAGATAATCAGGAATAGAATCGGTGTAGGCTTGATTATACTTTTTATTGGGATAGAAGATGGCATTTGCATTAAAAATACCTGCTTTGATCAGCAAATCGTTGATTTTAAGGGTTAGGTTTCCTGATTTTGACTTATCCCATGATTTTAGGAGCGATACATAAGGCGATCCAAAAACAAGCGTACCTCCGTTTTTTACGAAAGCAGTTACTTTATCTACCTCCGCCTGATCTTTAAGATCATCCGCTATAAATAAGGTTCCTGCACTGGTTTTTTTATTAAGTTTTTCCAAAAATTCCGCTTTTATTTTTTCGGACTTAAAAAAATCAATAAGATCTTTGCCTGCTGGGCCATAAACCGCAACTTTACCTTTTGGATTTAAATTACGGGCATTTAGCAAAAGCTGTTTAACCGCCGTGTTTTTGAATAGATTTTTTCCAAAATAACTGTTGGAGCCAAAGGCAACAACATTCCCCTTGCCATATTTTGAAGCAAATATGATGGTACCCTTTAACTGTATTTCAGGAGCAATATCAGCTATTGCAATAATTTCAGGACTTTCATTTGTAGTATAAAACAGTGAAATGGCATCGGTAGTATCAGTAAGCGGAATCTGTCCTACATTATTCAACAGAACCTTTTTTAAAGGTTGCTGAGCAAATAACGGATAAACAGAAAGCAATAACAGACAGCAAAGAGCCGAAAGAACTTTGAGATTGAACATAGGTAAAGGGCGATTAGATTTTTATTAAAGTAAATAAATTAATCGCACATTATCCCAGCCTACTAAAAGGATTAACCAATTTTAACACTTGGCAGGAGCAGGGCAAACATTAATGGTATTTCCTTAACGACCTTAGGGCAATAAATAACCCAATCAACGTTAACACAGCGCTCAATATAAACGGCGCCCCGGGAAAATAAACAGGCGCTTTACCTTCGATAAAATAAGCAAAGATGTGTGTCATTACCCATGGTGCGAAGATGGCAGCCAAACTCTGTAAACCCGTTAAAACACCCTGCATTTCGCCCTGTGCGTTTGCCGGAATCTGGTTCGAAATTAAACCCTGCATGGCTGGTCCGCCGATACCCGCCAAACCATAAGGAAGCATAAAAGCAAACATCATCCAGCCTTTTGTAGCAAAGGCAAAAGCTACAAAACCAACTACGTATAAGATTAACCCGAAATAAACGGCTTTTTTATCGCCGATTTTTGGTAAAATAATCCTGATCAATCCTCCCTGAACTATACCTATAACCAAACCCACAAAACCTAATGAGTAACCTACCCATGATGCATCCCAGTTGAATTTCTCCATGGTATAAAACGTCCAGTTTGACTGAACCGAGTGACTGGCAAAGTACAACAGGAATAAGGTAACCATTAAGCCCAACAAAGCCGGGTATTTTCCGATACTACGCAACGAACCGATGGGATTTGCCCTTTTCCAGTCAAAAGCCCTGCGTTTTTCTACCGGTAAAGATTCGGGCAATATAAAATACCCATATAACCAGTTAATCAATGACAATCCTGCGGCCACCATAAAAGGAACCCGCGTACCAAAATGACTAAAGGCACCACCTAAAACCGGACCTAAAATAAACCCCACGCCAAAAGCGGCCCCAACCAAACCGAAATTCTGTGCTCTTTTCTCAGGTGCTGATACATCGGCAATATAAGCCTGCGCGGTGGTAAAACTGGCGCCGGTAATTCCTGCGATAATCCGCCCTACAAATAACCAGATAATAGAGGGGGCAAAGGCCAGAAAAATATAATCGATGCCTAAACCGAAAAGTGAACTCAACAGAACGGGCCTTCTACCGTACCTATCGCTCAATGCACCAATAATTGGCGAAAATATAAACTGAACGGATGCATAAGCAAGTGTGAGCCAGCCACCATATTCTGCTGCCAAACCAAAACCGCCACCGGTAAAATCCTGAATGAGTTTTGGTAAAACCGGAATGATGATCCCAAAACCTGTAAAATCGATCAGGAGGGTGACCATAATAAAACTCATTGCAGATTTTTTTTCGTTTGCCATTATCTATAAGGTTGGAAAACAAAAGTATCAGAATTACTTAAGTTCTACAAACCTCGCAGTTTTTTGAACGGCGCAGCCCTCAATGAGGCCATTAAAGATAAATATACAACACAGAATTAAACCTACGAGGTTTTAAATTAGTGTTAAATACAGATCCTTTGTTTATAAACCTGATATAGCGAAAAGCCCGCATCCCGATTTTTCATCGGGGAGGACTTGCAGCGGTAGCAGGACTGCTGCCCGCCATTAACACAGAACCCTACATTTCCAAAAAAACATACCATTCCAATTTATCAGTACCGTAGCGGAATGCGTTAAACTGGCCTTCAGCAAATTAAAACCGCACCGGGAATAAAAAACCTATAACAAAGGTCAAAACTTTTCCACAATGCCTTAATTCGGCATAATTTTGTTAAATTCGCAAGGTTATAGTAATACCTTTTTTAATATCGTTTTAAGTAACGAGAATAATAATTTATGGCAGAAGATTTAGAGAATCAACAGAACGACAAAATCATTCAAATTAACATAGAAGAGCAGATGAAATCGGCCTACATTGATTATTCAATGTCGGTAATCGTATCAAGGGCTTTGCCTGATGTACGCGATGGATTAAAACCAGTACACCGCCGTGTGCTCTACGGCATGTTGGGTTTGGGTGTTACCAGTGGTAAGCCTTATAAAAAATCAGCCCGTATTGTGGGTGAGGTTTTAGGTAAATATCACCCACATGGTGATGCATCTGTATATTTTACCATGGTGCGTATGGCCCAGGACTGGAGTTTGCGTTATCCAATGGTAGACGGGCAGGGAAACTTTGGCCACATTGATGGCGATTCGCCGGCTGCAATGCGTTATACCGAGGCACGTTTTAGTAAACTTGCCGAAGAAATGGTTGCTGATATCAATAAAGATACAGTTGATTTTCAATTAAACTTTGATGATACCGAGCAGGAGCCAACAGTATTACCTGCAAAAATACCTAACCTTTTAGTTAACGGTTCTTCGGGTATTGCGGTAGGTATGGCCACTAATATGGCCCCACACAATTTAACAGAAGTAATTGATGGTGTGGTAAATTATATCGACAACAGGGATATTACCATCGAGGAATTAATGAAGTTTGTAAAAGCTCCCGATTTCCCTACAGGTGGTATTATTTATGGTTATACAGGCGTTAAAGAAGCTTTCGAAACCGGCCGCGGACGTATTGTAATGCGTGCAAAAGCAGAAATCGAGAACCTTAAAGAGCGTGAGGTAATTATTGTTACCGAAATCCCATACCAGGTTAACAAAGCACAGATGATTGAGCGTACGGCTGAATTAGTGGGCGAGAAAAAACTGGAAGGTATTTCGAATATTAAAGATGAATCGAATAAAGATGGTATCCGTATCGTTTACGAAATTAAACGTGATGCAAATGCTTCTATCGTTTTAAACAACCTTTATAAATACACGGCCTTACAAACATCATTCAGTGTAAATAACATTGCATTGGTTAAAGGACGTCCGCAAATGCTGAATCTTAAAGATTTAATCGTGCACTTCGTGGATCACCGCCATGACGTGATTGTTCGCCGTACCAAATATGAACTGGCAGAAGCAGAAAAACGTGCACACATTTTAGAAGGTTATTTAATTGCACTGGATCATTTAGATGAGGTAATTAAATTAATCCGTGCTTCCGAAACACCTGAAGAGGCCCGTTTGGGATTGATGGAAAACTTCAATCTGAGCGATTTACAGGCACGTGCCATTCTGGATATGACGCTTCGTCGTTTAACAGGACTAGAGCGTGATAAGATCAAGGAAGAATATGCCGAGTTGATGAAAACCATCGAATATTTGAAATCTGTTTTGGCTGACGAAGGATTAAGGATGCAGATTATTAAAGATGAGCTGGAAGAAGTGAAACAGAAATTCGGGGATGAACGTAAAACCACCATTGTTCATTCGGCTGAAGATATGAGCATGGAAGATTTCATCGATGATGAAGAAGTTGTAATCACTATTTCGCACGAAGGATATGTTAAACGTACGCCTGCAAGCGAATTTAAAGCGCAGGGAAGGGGTGGAAAAGGATCGAAAGGCAGTACCTCAAGAAATGAAGATTTTATTGAGCACATGCTGGTTGCCACCAACCACAATTATATGCTGTTCTTTACCGAAGCCGGAAGGTGTTTCTGGTTAAGGGTATACGAAATTCCTGAAGGTTCGCGAACCAGTAAGGGAAGGGCTATTCAGAACATCATCAATATTCCGAAAGAAGAGAAAATCAAAGCCTACATTAAGGTTAAAAACCTTAAAGACCAGGAATACTTAGAGAACAATTTTATTATCATGTGTACTAAAAAAGGTACCATCAAAAAAACTTCTCTGGAGGCTTATTCACGTCCGCGTGTAAATGGTATCAATGCCATTAACATTAACGAGGGAGATATTTTATTAGAAGCCTGTTTAACTAACGGACAAAGCGAAATTGTAATGGCCTTACGCTCAGGCAGGGCTATCCGTTTCAACGAAAGTACAGTTCGCCCGATGGGTAGAACAGCTACCGGTGTACGCGGTGTTAGGCTTGCTCACGATCAGGATGAAGTTGTTGGCATGATTGCTGTTAACAATCCTGAAGTTACCGTGTTGGTGGTATCAGAAAAAGGTTACGGAAAACGTACCGATATTGAAGATTACCGCGTAACCAACCGTGGCGGAAAAGGGGTAAAAACCATTAACGTTACTGAAAAAACAGGACAATTGGTTTCCATTAAAGACGTTACTGATAGCGAAGATCTGATGATCATTAACCGTTCAGGTATTGTAATCAGGATTCCGGTATCGGCTTTAAGGGTAATGGGACGTGCCACACAGGGCGTTCGTTTGATCTCGTTAAAAGGTGATGATGAAATTGCATCAGTAACCAAAATCGATCACGAAGAAGACGAAGAGGAAACAGTTGATTTAACAGATGTAGTAGTTACAGATGGTGAAGAAATAGAAGCAGATACTACTCCGGAAGCTGATGATACTGAAGAAGAAGGCGAATCAGATAACGAAACGGAAGAAGAAAATTAACTAAAATAAAGATTAGAATAAAAATTATGAAAAGAGTATTTCTAAGTATATTTCTAGCAGGTGCGGTAAGCGCTGCTTTTGCTCAGAAAAGTGAAGTTACCGCGGCTAAAAACGACTGGGGTTTGTTCCAGCTAACTTCTTCAAGCGCAACCACACCGTTGGCAAAAAAGCTCGAATCGTTGGCAAAAGGTCTGGCCCATACTGATAAAGCCATTGCTGATGAGAAATCGAAAGTAATGCCTGAAGCATGGTCTTATCGCGCTTTATTTGCATCTTCTGCAGCTATTTTAGATTCAACCAGCACCGCAAATGCTGATGCAAACCTTAAAATTGCCCAGGATGCCATTGCTGAAGCTAAAAAACTGGATACTAAAGGCAGCGAAAAAGACAACATCAATTTAGCTGAAACCAATGTAATTAACGCAGTTAGAAACGGTGGTGTAATTGCTTATAACAAAAAGGATTACAAAACTGCTTACGAGAAATTCGTTGCAGCAACTGTGATCAATCCTCAGGATACATCAATGTATTTAAATGCTGGTATTGCAGCAAGAAACATCGAAAATTATCCGGATATGATTACCCAGTTCAAAAAAGTAATTTCTTTAAATTCACCACAATCTAAAGATTTATATTCTGAGATTATCAATGCGGCTTTGAGCAAACAAAAGGATACTACAGCTGCGTTGGCCGTGATCAAAGAAGCTACTGCCAAATTCCCTGAAAATACCGACTGGATCAAAACTGAAACCCAGATTTATATTGATAGGGGTGATGCCGCAAAATCGGAGCAAATGTTAACTGCTTTAGCTGCAAAAGAGCCAAACAATCCTAATTACCAGGTTTTATTGGGAAATATCTATTTCAGTCAGGCTTTAAAATTACAGAACGACAGAAACAAGATCGATGCTAAAAAAGTAAAAGAATTTAACGAAGTAACTGCTAAAATGAATGCTTTGTTGGATAAATCGCTTCCTTATTATAAAAAAGCTTTAGAAGTTGATGCAAAAAATCAAGGTGCACTAGAAACTTTAAAAACCATTTACGGTTTCAGAAACGACACCAAAAACTACGAGGATATAAAGAAACGTTTAGAGGCTTTGCCTAAACAATAATAACCCGTAGATCTAAAAAAAGAGCCCTGAAATTTCGGGGCTCTTTTTTTTATGTTTATTTTTATGGTTTATTACGGTTTTACCTCATTACATCATTTATATGCAGAACTGCCTTAAACTATCATTAACCGCTTTAATTTTTGTCTCTTTTAACGCTGTGGCCCAAAAAAGCCAGATCCTGATTGCCAGAAATGCCGTAGGCAAGTTACAAGCCTCAATTGCCAATAAAGAAGATGAGAAAAAGCAGTTGTCTATTATTACAGAAGGCTTAAAATCAATAGAATCTGCAGAAAAAGACAATAAAACAAAAAACTGGACAGAAACCTGGTCGATAAAATCATACCTCACGTCATTCGCATCGCTTACTGATACGGATCCGAATAACGCCAATAAGTTTTACGATAGTGCAGTAGAGGCGGTGGCCAAAGCAAAATCTTTAGACCGTTACAATGATAATGGCGGGATGATCAAGGCCTCGAGCCATAATATCCTGATAAAAAAGCAGGAGAAAGGCAACGAATCATTTTTCAACAACGAATTCAAAGAAGCATTTGCTTACCTGAAAGAAGTTTCGGATAATTTTCCTGCTGATACCACGCTAGCTTTGAATACGGCAATTTGTGCATTAAATATCCAATCTTACGACGAATCTCTAACTTACTTTAAGCGCGCCAAAGATAACGGAATCAAAAATCCATCAGTTTTTCAAAAAATGGCGCAAATGTATGTGGTGAAATCAGAAAATGAAACTGCAATCAGAACACTGGAAGATGGTTTGGTTTTAAATCCGTTTAACCGTTTTTTAACAAATGATTACATTAATCTTTTGCTGGATACCGAAAATTACAGCAAAGCCCAGGGATTGATTGAAAATAATTTAAAAGTTGAGAAAGGAAATAAACTGCTTTATTTTTTATACGGTTACCTGCAGCAGGTTGGCGGAAATAATTCTACAGCAATTTTAGCCTACGACAAAGCGCTGTCTACCGATCAGAATTATTTTGATGCATTATACCAACTGAGTTTAGCTTACATCAATACGGCCAACGAAACTTTGCGCAAAAGCGATGCAGACAAAACTGAAAAATATAAAGGTTTAATTAACCGTGCACAATTTGCTTTACAGCGTGCCAATGAAATTAATCCGAACGATAAAAAAACGGTACAGCTGCTGATCGATATCTACAACAAAAAAGGCGCAACCAACAAGGTACAGGAACTTAACCGAAAACTTCAGGAATTATAATTTAAGCATATCATTGAGAGGATAGGATAGTATTAGAGAAAACAACTTAACATAATATTAATTATAAGACAAATATATTAAAACAATTCTCTACCTTAATTTGTCATAAATCCTATGTACGATCATTACAGTTTCGAAGATGCTACGGCTTATCAGATAGAACTCGCCAAACAAATAAAGTTTCAGCCACTGGATAAAATTGAAAGCATTGCCGGTGCAGATATCTCTTTCAATAAAGATAGTTCTACCATGTATGCCGGAATTGTGATATTAAGTTATCCCGGTATGGTTTTGAAATCTTTTGCTTTAGCCACCTACGAAACAAATTTCCCATATAAACCCGGATTTTTAGGTTTTAAAGAAGTGCCGGCTTTATTAAAAGTTTGGGAACTCATTAATAATAAACCTGATGTTGTAGTGCTTGACGGGAATGGAATTCTGCATCCACGTCGTATGGGCGTTGCTTCGCATTTTGGAATTTTAGCCCATCAGTCAACTATTGGCTGTGCGAAAAGCCTTTTATATGGCGAAAACCATGTTCCGGAAAATAAGAAATTCAGCTTTACCGAAATCAATAGTCATGGCGAAATACTGGGTTTTGCTTTGCGTACAAAGATCAATTGCGCGCCGGTTTATGCATCTGCTGGTCATTTAATTACAGCAGAACAAAGCCTTGATATTCTTAAAAATTGTGTAGGAAACTACCGTATTCCTGAACCCACTCGCATGGCACACAACATTGTCAATGATTTTAGGATTGGCAAATTAAAAGCAGGTTTTCATGAAGTACAGGCACCGCTGACTTTGTTTTGATTCCTCAAGAATTAACCGTCATTTCGAGCGAAGCACAACGAAGTCGGGATCCATGTGAGTGCTCAGCAAAGCTAAATCTGTATCGAGATAGATCTCTCCATTACACTGCGTTCCAGTCGAGATGACGAAAATTACTAAATCCAGTTAATCCCTTTTTTAAGCAACTGAACACTTTTATACTCTTCCGAACCTTCTTCAGGCTGAACATTGTAACCCCAGTTGGCCTGTGGTGGCAAACTCATTAAAATAGATTCGATCCGGCCATTGGTTTCCAGTCCGAATTTTGTTCCCGAATCGTACACCAGGTTAAATTCAACATAACGGCTACGGCGCTGATATTGCCATTCCTTATGTGCTTCGGTAAATTCTTTATCACGGTTACGGTCAATCAGTTCTGAATAAATTGGTAAAAATGTTTCACCGATATTGATAGAGAAATCCAAAATCTGCTCCCATGATAAATTGGTGTTTTCAGGTTTTAAGCGATCGTAAAAAATACCACCGATACCACGGGTTTCTTCACGGTGTTTGATGAAAAAATAATCATCCGCATGTGCTTTAAATTTTGGGTAGAAATCACTGCTGAAATCATCACAAGCCTGTTTTAATTTATGGTGAAAAAAACGGGCATCGTTTTCAAACACATAGTGCGGTGTTAAATCGATACCGCCACCAAACCAGCGTGTTTCTTCATTAAGCTCAAAATAGCGGATATTCATGTGGATAATCGGAACCAAAGGATGATTTGGATGGATTACAATAGAAACACCGGTTGCAAAAAAATCATCTTCAGTTACTTTAAAAGCCTTTTTTACGGCTTCAGGTAATTTTCCATGTACCGCAGAAAAGTTTACTCCGCCTTTTTCAATAATGCCTCCGTTTTGCATAATCCGCGTACGGCCGCCTCCCCCACCATCTCTTTGCCAAAGTTCTTCTTCAAATTTTCCTTTGCCATCGGCAATTTCCAATCCACGGCAGATTTCATCCTGAATCTGCTTATATCGCTCTGCTACTTCTTCTTTAAACATGACGGCTCTTTCTAATTCCATACAAATTTAAAGCTATTAAAGCAGCAAAGCTGATTTATATTGATATAGTACATTTTATTGACATTGGTGTTAGTGAAAAGCCCCTAGTCTTCAGGCTGAAGTCCTAAAATTAATTCTCTAAATAATTAAGGTCTTTATTAAAACTTTCTTTCAAATAAGACACCGAAATCATGGCAATTACCGTTACTATGCCCATTACAATGAAACCGGCTGACACAATATTGTAACGGTGTACAAAAAACTCAAAAACAAGTGTGATCGGGATTAAAGCGCCACGCACGAAATTTGGTGCCGTGGTGGTTACTGTTGAGCGGATATTCGTACCAAACTGCTCGGCAGCAATAGTTACAAATGTAGCCCAGTAACCAACTGCAAAACCCATAAACAAACAAATAAGAATAAAAGTGCTTTCGGTTAAACCTGTACTCGTTAAATAAACAATTACGGTAATAACCGATAAACTTTGAAAAATAAGAACCGTTTTTTTACGTGACTTTAAAACCTGCGCCAAGAAACCGCATACCACATCGCCAATGGCAATACCAAAATAGGTATACATAATTCCGGTACCTGCATTTAATAAATCTTTTGCGCCGAGTGCTTTACCGATTTCGGGCGATTGGGTAACCAAAATTCCTACAATAAACCAAAGCGGAAGTCCTAAACAAATACAGGCTAAATATTTTAAAAATCGCTTACGATCAGAAAAAAGCATAATGAAATTACCCTTAGATACTTCTTTACTTTGCTCAGCATGTTTAAACATACCCGATTCGAAAGTTCCCACACGCAAAAGTAACAGCAATAATCCCATGCCACCACCTACAAAATAAGAAGTTTGCCAGGTAAAATGTTTTCCGATTGTAGCTGCAGCTGCCGCACCTAATAAACCTATTCCGGCCACCACCATCGTGCCGTAGCCGCGTTTTTCTTTATCCATGGTTTCGGTAACCAGTGTAATCCCTGCGCCCAGCTCTCCTGCCAAACCAATACCTGCAATAAACCTGATAATGGCATAAGTGTGTACATCGGTAGCAAAACCGTTGGCAATATTGGCTAACGAATACATTAATATTGAGCCGAACAATACCTTGATACGGCCAAATTTATCACCGATGATGCCCCAAAGCAAGCCTCCAAGCAACAAACCAAACATTTGCATATTAATTACATACTCGCCTTCGGTACGCATGTGATCTGCAGAAACACCGATATCGGTAAAACTTTTTACCCTTACAACAGAAAATAAAACGAGATCGTAAATGTCGACGAAATAGCCTAGTGCGGCTAGAATGACTAAGAAAATGACGCTACGGTTAGCTTTTGCCTTGTTGTCCATTTAATTTATTTGGTTTAAGCGCTGAAAGTACGCAATAACACAAATATTTAAAATAGATTTTAAAAATAAAAGCCACCCTATATTTAGAGTGGCTTTTAAGAATCTACATAGGTGGATTCTTTTTTGTAGTATCAGGCGGCATCTTGGTTGTGGTATCAGGCATCTTTTTAGATGTTGTATCCATTGGCGCCGTTGTGGTCGAATCCGTCTTCGTACTGTCTGAAGAGCCAGCCATATTTTTTGACGAATTGCATGCTGATGTGGCTATCATAAGAGAGCCTGCAAAAGCAAGACTTAAGATTATTTTTTTCATAGTTTTTATTGTTATCTATCAAACTAACAACCTTTTAATCATTTGGTTTTATTTTTTTATTTAAACCATGTATTTTTTATTTTATGAATCTGATTATTAGCGATTTGCATACATGAAATACCTTATTCATGATGGATTTTCAATTTGTTTAACAACTCTGGCGACACATTTTCTGCATAAACGCCATAGCCATCAACAAGAACACCTTTTAAATTGCCTACGTTTGATGAAATCGCATAAACCACCGAACTATCAGCCGGGTCAGTCATCCCCTCGAAACGATAAACTTCTTCAATCTCAAATTCTTCAGGCATCAGGAACAGATCGATAGATTTGCATTCCAACCCCTCTGCGGTTAAATTGAAATCTAAATTGTAGCCTCGACGATCTAAATCTGTTAAAGCGCCGCTAATTGTATCGTAAACATGCATTACCTAATTTACGGAAATATTATAAAACAACAGGGCCAAAACTTTAAAAGGTGATAAAACTTTCTGATATTAGTAAATATGATTATTTCTCAAAACACCCTGAAATGGGTAATGCGCTTTTACCCTCCTTTGTTTTTCCAGCGCATTTGGGTTCAGAAATTTGAAAATGAATTTAAAAGCTGTACAGTTAAACTAAGTAAGAGTTTCCTGAATAAAAATTACAATGGTTCTATTTTCGGCGGTACCATTTACGCCGCAACCGATCCTTTTTATGCCTTATTATTTGATCAGCTAATGCAACGCCGTGGTTTCACAGTACGTGTATGGTTAAAAAGTGCCTCTATACAATATTTAAAACCCGGACGTTCTACTTTATATTTCACCATAACAGTTACTGATGAGATGTTAAATGAGGCCGAACATGCTTTAAAAACCATTGGAAAGTTTGTAAAAGCCTATCCGATGGAGATTACCAACAAAAACGGTGAGCTTTGTGCTACCGTAATGAATGAAGTATATATCCGAAACCTGCACCAGGGCGAAACACCCAGGGTTGCTTACTAATTTAAGATTATGCCGAGTATTAAGAGTTTAATTTTGCAGGGTGAGGGTGTGATGCTCGATTTTAAAAAAACCATTACCAGTACCGAAAAAATAGCTAAAAGTTTGGTTGCTTTTGCCAATAATAAAGGTGGAAAACTGCTAATTGGTGTAGCTGACGATGGCTCAATTAAAGGGGTAAAATCAGAAGAAGAAGAAAAATATATGATTTTAACTTCGGCACATCAGTTTTGTAAACCTGCTATTGAACCTTATTTTGAAGAAATTTATGTTGATGATAAATTGGTTTTGGTGGTTAACATCCCGGAAAGCGACACCAAACCACATTATGCCCTCGATGACCAGAAAAAATGGTGGGCTTATATCCGCATTGATGATAAAAGTGTGTTGGCCAGCAGGATTATCCTCGAAGTACTAAAACAGGAATATAAAAATGACGGGGTGCTTATCTCCTATTCTGATAACGAAAAAAAACTCCTCGAATACCTGGAGCAGAATGAAAAAATTACCTTAAAAGAATTTAGTAAACTGCTCCGCAGTTCTTACAGGAAAGCCCAAAAAGTATTGGTGAATTTAATTTTAACCAATGTAATTAAATCGCACACTACCGAAAAGGAAGAGTATTTTACAGCAGTGAGGTAGTTCCCTGGATATCTGTCAACTCTGAATTCGTTTCAGGGCCTAAACAAATGAATTTCTTTTACAATAGATGCTGATCCCGATGAATCGGGACAGCATGACGATCGCGTATATTAAAATCGAACATTAACTTTTCTACATCCCTGTTTTTTGAGCTTTAAAAACCCGACCTTTGCAAACCTATGTTTTCTAAAATTTACACCAGATATAAACCTTATTACAAAGAAAACCTTCATTTGGCACTGCCAATTGTGGGTTCGCAGGTTGGGCATACACTGGTACACATGGCCGATAGTATTATTGTGGGCCACTTTACCGATACCATTCAACTGGCAGCTGTTTCGCTGGTAAACAGTATTTTTATGCTCATTTTGGTAATCGGCCTGGGTATTTCTTACGGTTTAACACCATTGATTGCTCAGGAAAACGGTCGCCAGAATTATGATGAATGCGGAAAACTCCTGTCGAACAGTTTAATTATCAATATCTGTGTAGGTGTATTCCTGTACATACTGGTTCAGTTGGGGATATTTTTTGTAATCGATCACCTCGAGCAAACACCAGAAGTGGTGCGTTATGCCAAACCTTATCTTAATCTTTTATCGGTTTCCATTATTCCATTATTAATTTTTCAGACGTTTAAGCAGTTTGCTGAAGGTTTGGGCTTTACCAAACAGGCTATGTTTGTTTCGATCTGGGGAAATGCACTTAACATTATCCTGGGGATTATTTTTGTAAAGGGAATGTTCGGCCTCAAATCGATGGGTGTGAGCGGCGTGGGTTTAAGTACCCTGATAGACAGGATCCTGATGGCTACCGTAATGTCGTTTTACGTATTGCGTTCGCAACATTTCAAAAAATACCTGATCAGTTTTAAAGCTACATTCTTTGATAAACTGAGGGCCATTAAAATTGCAAAGATCGGAATGCCTGTTGCCATGCAATATTCTTTCGAAATCAGTGCTTTTAGCGGCGCTGCTGTTTTGATTGGCACCATTGGAGCGGTAGAACAGGCCGCGCACCAGATTGCAATAAGCCTGGCAGCCATAACCTACATGATTGCTAGTGGTGTGGCCTCTGCGGCCACCATTAAAACCGGGAATAATTTTGGCAAAAATAATTTCGATGATCTTCGTAAATCGGCCATTGCCAGTTATCATGTGATCTTGCTATTTATGTCGTGTACAGCGGTTATTTTTGTACTGGCGAACAATATTATGCCATTTATCTATACCGAAGATCTGGCCGTAATCCCAATTGCTGCTAAATTATTAATTATTGCAGGATTTTTTCAGCTATTTGATGGCACACAAGTAGTTGGATTAGGCGTTTTGCGTGGTATGGGCGATGTCAATATCCCTACCCTTATTACCTTTCTGGCTTACTGGGTAGTTGGTATTCCTATCGGTTATTTATTAGGCTTCCATTTGGGTTTAGGCGTTAACGGGATCTGGTATGGATTAACGTTAGGTTTGTTAACAGCCTCGATCCTATTATTTATGCGTTTTCAGAATAAGACAAGGAGCTTGAAAAAAGCGCAATCTTCGCCATAAAGAGGCCTTCATTTCGACCGAAGTGGAGAAATCTGTTGTTATAAAAAGTGTCGTCATCTCGACTGAAACGCAGTGAAATGGAGAGATCTATCTCGAAACAGATTTAGCTACGCTGAGCACTTAAGTGGTTCTCGGCTGTACACTCCCGCTCGAAATGACGATAACCCTGAGGATAGAATGACGAAAAACTAGTTACTTCCCTCCCACATTAACCACCACACCAATGGTGAAGATAGAATTGCCAGCAGACATGTATTTGCGTTTTTTTAAGCCAATATTACTGCTGGTGGTATATTGCAGCTGAAAGGTTTTACTGAGCGCCATACGGGTAAAAAACACAGGTTCAAAGAATATATTATCCTCTTTAGGCTGTACCACACCATTTATAAAGAAACGGTCCATTTTGATATGGCTGATTCTTAAAGCAGTTCCATAATTAATTGGAAAATCAGTCCCGAATAAATGAAGGTTGTTTTTCTTTTTCGAACTGTAATTCACCTGCAGAAATGTTTTCCTGTAATCTACATCCTGCACCTCATTACTAATAAGGATATCATCCTTAAAATCTCGAAGGGTAATATCACTCCAACCCTTACCTACACCTGCATAAACTTCTATAATCCGGTTATTTTCAGGTCCGAAGGTATCAAAGTAGCCTCCACCAATCTCAATTAATTTATGTCCGAAGTCTTTGGTTTTCCTTTCGCTGTTCATCCTCGAACCGCTAAAAAGCAGTCCAACATGATCTGAAACGGCGTAGGCACCATTCACGCTGGCATTGCCTTTTAAAGAAATGTGTGCGCCCCCGCTAAATTCGCCTTGTTTGCTTAACATGGGCGTATTAGGTACGTTTGGCATATAAACAGAAGAACAACTGGCTGCAAAAAGCGCTAAAACTGGGAGTGTAAATCGTAGGTATTTAATCATAGATGCTATATAAACAGATTTTGAGGATAAAAATTGTGCTAATGTTCCATTTTCATGAAATCCATTACCCTTTTAAATTCATCATGTAAACCGGCTTTTAAATGTATTTTTTCATTTGTAACTGGATGGATAAACCCAAGTTCGGAGGCGTGCAGCAACATCGTGGTCATATCCCACTGCTCCTTGAAGAATTTGTTCTGCTTATTACAGCCATGTGTACGATCGCCGATGATGGGATGAAGGATATGACTGAAATGCCTCCTTAACTGGTGCATTCTGCCCGTTTTTGGTGTAGCCTCAACCAGCGAATATCTTGAAGTTGGATGTTTGCCAAATGCCACCTCAACTTCTGCCCTCTGTAAGGTTCGGAAAGAAGTAAAAGCATCCTGCATGGTTCCGTTTTCTTTGGCCAATGGATAATCGATATCCATTGCATCAGGTGTAAAACCCCGTAAAATTGCAAGGTATTTTTTATCCGTTTCAGCATTCATAAACTGCTGATGCATAGCAATTTCAGATACTTTATCAAAAGCAAATAATAAAACACCACTAGTCTTTCTATCGAGCCTATGCACCGGACTAACATGTTTTCCCACCTGATCCCTAAGCATTTGTAATGCAAATTCAGTGGCATCCCTGGCAATCGACGACTGGTGCACCAAAAGACCATGCGGTTTGTTAATTGCAACTAAATGCTCATCCTGGTAAATTATCTCCAACATATTGCCGCGAAGATAAGGATATTATGTTTTTAGAGGAATTGCCTACGCAAATAAATCAAAAGCAAGGCGAAAAGTATTGCAATGGGCATCTACAATATCTTTGATATCAACGGAATAGCCACCACCCATACTTACCTGAAGTGGCAAATTTTTATCTTTACAGGCTTGAAGTACCATTCTGTCGCGTTCTTTGCAGGCCGCTTTACTTAATGCCAGCTTACCTAATTTATCTGTAGAAAGCACATCAACCCCGGAAAGGTAGAATACAAAATCCGGTTTTGACCGCTCGAATGCCTTTTTCAAATTGGTATTTAAAGTTGACAAATAAGCTTCATCCTCCAGGCCATCATCCAATGGAATATCCAAACTTGAATTTTCCTTTCTAAAAGGGAAATTTTTATCACCATGCATTGAAAAAGTGAAAACCCTAGGTTCTTTCTGAAAGATTTCGGCAGTTCCATTTCCCTGATGAACATCTAAATCAACAATTAAGATGCGTTTTGCTAAATTATTGTTTAACAGATAATTAGTCGCAATAGCCTGATCATTTAATAAGCAAAAACCTTCTCCCCAGTTACTGCCTGCGTGATGGGTTCCACCAGCCACATTAAAAGCAATGCCATTAGTCATAGCGAAATGCGCGCCGTTAATGGTGCCCTGCGCAATCCTTAATTCGCGCTCTACCAATTGTGCATCGAGGGGAAAACCAATACGCCGCTGATCTTTGGCTGAAAGGCTTAAATCCTTTAATTGTTTCCAGTAATCTTTCTGATGCGTGAGCAATACAATTTCTTCACTTACCGGTTCGGGATTAAATAAATTATCCTGTTCAATGGTACCTTCGTGCAAAAGTTGCCCAGGGATCAACTCATACTTGATCATCGGGAAGCGATGACCTTCGGGCAATGGATGCGCATATATGGGATGCCAGGCAATCTTAATCATTAGCCTAAAATCTCTCCTACATGTTTTTCAATATTGGTACAGATCTGATCAACAGGAAGATCATTTGCATCATAACCAAACGGATTTTCTATTTCTTCAGCTATCAGCTCTAAACTCGCTAATACATAGAGGATAAAGGGAACGATGGGCACTACAAAATAACCCAGACTGAACACCCAGCCAAATGGCAAAGTAACCAC
The DNA here is from genome assembly GCF_003315595.1 of Pedobacter miscanthi. Taxonomy (GTDB): domain Bacteria; phylum Bacteroidota; class Bacteroidia; order Sphingobacteriales; family Sphingobacteriaceae; genus Pedobacter; species Pedobacter miscanthi. The sequence goes on from NZ_QNQU01000024.1 coordinate 31,861, forward strand.
ATAAATAAAGATAAATTTTTTAATAAATGCGCTGTAAGAAAAAGGGATCGGCGTATTTTTAATTCTTTCGCAAGCGCCACAAATATCGGTAAACTGATTAAAATCGTTGGAAAGAACGATAAATTGTTCCTGCGAGATCTGCCCTTTCTTTAGCAAACCGTAAAACCTGTTAATCAGGCTTCCTGCAATCTGGTTGGGGATGTGTTTTCCTTCTTCAACTTCGATTAAAAGACTGTTTTTGCCAAAATACAGTTTCTCGCGCAGGTGTTCTTTTAAGGCAAAAGCATATTTAGGAATGCCGTACTCGAAAAAACGAACATCTTCTTCATCCAGTTTAAGCGCTTTAATTTTCATGGCCAGGTTACGGCTTACATTGGTTAGGGAACCTAAAAGTTTTCTTCCTTCCCACCACCTGTCGTAAGCGGTGTTGGTTCTGAACACCAACAACAACGATAAAACAAAGCCCAGTAAACTGTGCATCATCCCCACATTGGTTACATAACTGCTTTTTGAAAGCTGAAAGAAATTCAGTTCGGCAAAAGCTACCATGCCCGAAAAAGCCGCCACTGCAAGCATTAAAGGCCAGAGTTTTCTAAAAGTATCGCTCTTGTGGATATGAAAAATAAAAGTACTCCAGTTTTTAGGATTATAGTTGATCATATTGATTGCGTTTTTTGTAAAATATCTTTACTCACTTTTAAAAGTGCCTGTCCGGTGAGGTAAACATCTTCATAAGAATTATAAAGTGGTACCGCACTTAAACGGATTACATCAGGTTCGCGCCAGTCGCCAAGGATATGGTTCGCCATTAAACCATCAAAAATCCGCTTGCCATGATGTTGCGCGATAATGGAAAGCTGAGCCCCGCGATCTTCCTGATTTTTAGGAGTGATGATTTTATACTGCCCCACTCCTAAACTTTTATTTACTTCATTTATAATAAATTCAAGATATTGAGTTAAAGTAATACTTTTAATCCTTAAGGGCTCAATAAAACCGGCTTGTTCGAAAATCTGAAGCGATGCGTGGTACAAAGCCATCGGCATTACCTGCGTACAGCTTACCTGCCAGCCATCAGCTCCACCCTCGGCAATAAAGCCTTTTTCCATTTTAAAACGCTTGCTTTCCTGATAGCCCCACCATCCGGCAAAGCGGTTTAAATCGGTATTACCAAAATGTTTTTCGTGTACAAATATTCCGCTAATGCCTCCAGGACCAGAATTCTGATATTTATACGAGCACCAGCAGGCAAAATCAACACCCCAATCGTGAAGTTTAACAGGCACATTTCCCGCTGCGTGTGCAAGATCCCAGCCAACTATAGCACCAATTTCGTGTCCGGCTTTGGTAATGGTTTTCATATCGTACCATTGGCCCGTGTAATAATTAATTCCACCAAACAATACCAATGCAATTTCCCCCGCATTTTCTTTGATCTGAGATACGATATCTTCCGTACGGAGTATTTCCTCGCCTTCTCTGGGAAAAACCTCTATAATCGCTTCTTTTAAATCGAAACCATGAAACTTTACCTGGCTTTCTATAGCATACTGATCTGACGGGAATGCACCACCCTCCATGATGATTTTAAAACGTTTTCCTTTCGGCTGGTAAAAACTCACCATCAACAGGTGCAAATTTATGGTCAGGGTATTCATCGGACAAACCTCTGCCGGCGATGCACCAACTATCGGAGCCATTAGCTTTTTAAGCGCTTTATGATAGAACATCCAGGGTTCTTCTCCGTCAAACCAACCCTCTACTGCAAAGTTTGCCCAGTTATCAAGTTGCTTTTTTAAAACTTCACCTGCTGCTTTAGGTTGCAACCCTAAAGAATTACCACACAGATAAATATAATCTTTACCGTTGTGATTTGGAAATAAAAACTGTGATCTGAAATGGCGAAGCTGATCAGCCTCATCCAGTGCTTTGGCAAATGAAAGGGTATTTTCGAAATTCATTGCGTCAATATTACAAAAAAAGCAGGTATTGTTTCCAATCCTGCTTTTCAATTTGCTATATTTTGTTAAAATTTCATGGTATCGTGTTTACCTAAATCAGGTGTATCGCCGGTAACCACAGCCTTTAACATACTGAACAGCACCACTATTTTCGAAGAGGATGCATCCCAGTACTCTGCTTCTTCAGGCGTAACTTTTATCAGGATTAATCTCGGATCTTCAATTCCATCAGGGAACCAGGCCTTAATAAAAGGCGAAAAATAAGCTTCCTTGCGTACTTTATCGTCTACAAGTTCAGCCTTACCCTTAACGGTTAAATAGGTATTTTTAGATGGATCGCTGTAGGCCAGCAACACATTATTTTCTTTTGAAATTTCTTTGGATTTTGGCGAATACTCGTTGGTGTAAAACCATAAACTGCCGTCGTCTTCTATTTTGGCAGTCCCCATCGGCCTGCTTCCAAACTCATCACCTGAAGAAAATGTAGTAAACATACAAGTACGCACACTTTCTGCCATTTCTTTAAGGATTGCTATATTTTTCTCGTTTTTCATGATTTTTTAGTATATGAATGAAAAACAGGAAGAAGGCTAAAAGGTTTTCATGAATTAAACCTTATTTGGCTTACTGACGTATTTATTACCTTTTACAAAAAAACGCCATGGCAGTAATGCATGCTCCTTGGCATAAGCAATCCCTACCCGTGGTGTAGCCGCAATATCTTCTTCCTTATATTGAATTCCGTGATCCTCAATCCAGATTTCCTCCCCAGTAAGATATTTGGTATTAAATGTCCTGTCGATCCCTAAAGCTTTAGCAGCAGAACCTGGTCCGGCAGAGATAGCACCTTTAGTATAGGGCATATTTCTTCTTTCTTCCATGATCTCGATACCTACCAGCGGCTCAATACCCCTGATTAATACTGCATGGGGATCGTTTTCGACCGAGGTAACAACATTAAAAAGGTTATGCATGCCATAACAGAGATAAACATAAGAAATTCCGCCAGGGCCGTACATAATTTCGGTACGGTTGGTGCGGCGGCCGCCATAAGCATGCGAAGCTTTATCTTTGATCCCGAAATAGGCTTCCGTTTCAACAATGATACCGGCAGTGATTTCATCACCTATTTTAGTATACAACACCTTACCCAGCAGATCTTTGGCAAGACCAACTACATCCTCATTGAGGTAATATTCGGGTTTTAATTTCAATACCGATGTAAATTATCTATTTAATAAAATAGCTATAACCTGCTCTAAATAAACCTGATCCGTATTATCAAATTTATCCAGAACTTCACTATCCACATCAAGCACACCGATCACTTCACCATTTACTATCAAAGGCAAAACAATCTCTGATTTTGAGGCCGATGCACAGGCAATATGTCCGGGAAATTCTTCCACATCAGGAACAATAATGGTCTTCGCTTCTGCCCACGATGTTCCGCAAACCCCTTTGCCTTTTTTAATCCTCGTACAGGCAACAGGCCCCTGGAAAGGACCAAGCACGAGTTCGTCCTGTTTAACAAGGTAAAAACCTACCCAAAACCAGTTAAACTGTTCTTTAAGTGCTGCAGCAACATTGGCGAGATTGGCGATAAAATCTGTTTCACCATAAAGCAGGGCTTCAATCTGCGGAATGATCGACTGATATTGCTCCTCTTTGGTGCTATTGCGGGTTATAATTAAATCTTCTGCCATTTTATTTTTCTGTAAACCAAAGTTAATCATGATTTATGAGATGTAATGCTGATTTGCTTTTAATGACGAAAATTTGAATGATAAGCTATGTTTAAAATCCTTAGTTTTGGCAAATTAACCATTACACAATGATTGTCGCTTTAACCATTACCAAATTCCGCGGTATCACCATTCCTTTTGCATTTATAGGGATGGCGGTTTTAAGGATTCCTTTATGGTTAAATAAACGCTGCAGATTCTGGAAATTAATGGGCAGCGGAAAAGGTGCCCAGGTAGATTTAGCCCCGGATTTTAAACACTGGGCAGTACTAACCACCTGGGAAAACCAGCAGGATTGCGATACTTTTTATCAAAATTCATTCGTGATAAAATGGTTCAATTTCTTTGGAACAGAAAGCTTTACCATCTTATTAAATCCTTTATCAAGCCATGGGTTATGGTCTAAAAAAGAACCATTTAAGATTGAAAAATCACATAAAAATCATACTGGGAAAGTCGCGGTAATTACCAGGGCTGCGATCAGATTTAACAAACTTAAAGAGTTTAAACAGAACATTAAAAGAGCTGCAGATGCCATGCGTAATGCACCTGGTTTTATCCTGTCGGCTGGCATTGGCGAAAATCCATTTTTCGACCAGGCTACATTTTCAATATGGGAGGATGCAGAAAGCATGAAAGCTTATGCGTACAAATCTTTCGATCATTCAGACATAATTAAACTAACCAGGGAACGCGAATGGTACAAAGAAGAACTATTTGCCCGTTTTGAAATTATAGACAGCTGGGGAACGCTAAATGGCGCTTCAATTAACAATACAAACGAATAAACACAATAACATGAGAGTAGTAGCAGAACTTCCGCACCCGGAGTGTAAGATCACCATTTTTTCGATGAACCAAAAATTCATCATCAAATTTGAACAGGGCACTTTTGAGCAGAGTTATAAATTAGCCGAACTCGACCTGAGTGGAGGAGGCGTAAATGATGTATTCGAAATACTGGATGAAGAATTTATCCAAACGGTTATAGAAAAATTTAAAGTGATGCGTGCAGACTTCACTGCGGCTTATAAGAGGCATCAATATTAGAAATAAGGAATATAACTTATTGATATATAGAATATTTTATATTGTATCAGAATTATATTCTGAATTTTATGCAATTTTAAAATAATAAAACAATAGACAGAAAGAGTATTTATTCAGATGGAACACATTAACCATCTGATATAAAGAATTTTAATGATGTTGACAAAATATAATTCTGAGTATTGATTTTGCCAAATAAATGGGAGGTTTGTTAGTTTATTGGTCATTTTCCGTTGGTTTATTAATTAGCGAAGCGCAGGTGACAATGCTCAAATTCAAAACGTCATCTCGACTAAAAGCAGTGGAATGCCCGCCTGCTTCGGGCAGGGAGAGATCTATTCTTAAAGTTTAAATTATATAGATTTCTCTGCTACGGTCGAAATGACGGATTGCGGGAAGATTCCGTGCTGCGCCCAGGATGACAGAAAAAGAAAGATGCGCAAAAATAAATCTGTGTTTATCTGTACGCATCTGTGGTTAATATAATAAAGAGACCCTGACACAAGTTCAAGGGTGGCGCCACTCCTTAATTACAACCTGAAATAGATTTCTCCACTCCCGTCGAAATGACGGATTGCGGGAAGATTCCGTGTTGCGCTCAGGATGACAGAAAAAGAAAGATGCGCAAAAATAATTCTGTGTTTATCTGTGCGCATCTGTTGTTAAATATAATAAAGAGACCCTGAAACAAAGTCAGGGTGACGGCACTCCTTAATTACAACCTGAAATAGATTTCTCCACTACGGTCGAAATGACGGATTTCGCAAAGGAGTCGAAATGACGGAATGAGGTTATAAAATAACCGTATCGTGCACCACTACCCTGTACCAGTTCTTAGAGAACTTTTCTACCGCATCTAAATGGGTTTTATCTTCCTGGTAGGCATTATGATCAGCGATATTTGCAAAAGTAATGGTAAGCGAGTAGGTAAAAGAATTATCGGTAACCGGGCGCACCGGTGTATTTGCTGCCAAACCATAACTCAATGTTTTGATATATTTAATTGGTTTCAGGCTTTCGAAAAAGTTGGCAAATTCTGCGATTTCTGCTTTAGTTAACTGTGGTTTTAACCAGAACATTACAAAATGCTGGATCTGGCCTTTATCTGCGGTATCGGTCATGGGTTCTTTTTTTGCTAAATATATTAAACCTTTTTTATCGGGCATAAAAAAAGTCCCGATATAAACCGGGACTTTCAATGTATATTTAAACTTTATTAGTTTTTAGGTTGTACACGACCAGATTTTCTGTCTTCGCCTCTACCGATCAAATAACCGCCACCGGCTCCAACTAAACCACCGATAATGGCACCTCTACCTTTTTTCTTATCGATTAAAGCACCACCTACAGCACCACCAACACCACCAATTACAGCACCTTTGGCAGCATCACTCCAACCTTTTTTCTTAGCAGTTGGCTGGGTACCACCATAAGCACCGCTTGAACTACCACCAGAACCTGAACTTGCATAAGATCTTGACGATGCTGCCCCTGCTCTTCTGGCTGCTGCCAACTCGGCCTGGTGTTTAGCTTCTTTTTCCTGTTCTATTTTCGCCGCTGCAGCTTTATTAAAGCTATCTAACCTTAAGCTATCTTTTACAGCTTTAATGGCCAATTGTTTTTCTGCTTCTTGTTGTTTTAAAGCAGCTTCTTCTTTTGCTTTGTTATTACATGCAAACAAAACAGAAGTACTTAATGCGATTACTACCAATATCTTTTTCATGACTTTAAATTTTTAATGTTCTTATTTAGCTACCTAACCTTGCCAAAAAGATTTCATTTTGGGATGTGCGATTTAGTTAATTATAACTACTAAAGAAAAAATGATGCCAAAATGTTTTGAAAATGAAAAATTATGGCAATAAATCGTTATACCAGAATCCGGAAAGTACTGTAGATGAACAGGGTGAATCCTCATTTGCGTCGATTTTAGCTGGCGCATTGTATGTACGGAATACCCGTTCTCCGATGGTGAATGGTATTTTATTCCTGAAAATTGGCCCCTCAAACGCAAAGGTATGAAACTCTCCGTTTTCACCACAGGGATCGATTTCTGCGGGTAGATTATTGATTAAATCCTGACTGATTACTTTTCCACAAATGTTTTCCAAATTTTGCTGAACACAAACTATGACGGTTTTATAGCCCATATTTAAAAAATCACCGATTAATTGACTGGTATCCTTCTGCCATAACGGGAAAATGGCCTGGAGACCGATTTCGGCAAGTTTGTTTTCCCGGTATAAACGGAGGTCTTCCAGAAAAATATCTCCAAAAATAGAATGGGTAATGCCTTCTTGTTTAAATTTAGTAAGATGCATTTTCATGGTGCTGTCGTAAGTTTCCATATCGGGCATTTCACCCAAACGGATCTGGTACAACGGAATGCCAATACTCTCGGCCTGTTTAATCAACAAAGCTTCCCTTACGCCGTGCATGGAAACGCGGTTATACTTTTCAGTAACCGTTGTAATCAGGTATCGGATTTCTAAAGTCGGATCCTGCAAGGCATAATGGAGTGCCAGCGTACTGTCTTTACCCCCGCTCCAGTTAAAAATGCAGATCTTTTTATCGGGCATTGGCTAAAATTGCTTTAAGTTCTGCCATGCCTTCTACCGCATTTTTTTCGATGTTGATGACGTTTTTATAACGTTTTACATCAGGTGTTTTTGGATCGATAATGTACTTATCTACAACTGATGGAACAAAATCGATTAATCCTGCTGCGGGATAAACAGCCAGTGAAGTACCGATCAGTACAAATATATCTGCCTGTTTGCACAGTATGGCGGCCACTTCAATCATGGGAACGGCTTCGCCAAACCATACCACATGCGGCCGCAATTGCGAACCCAACTCGCACAGTTCGCCCATTTTAATTTCTGAACCCTCAATTGGATAGGTTAAATTTGACCTTAAATCAGATTGCGACCTGGTAATTACACCATGAAGGTGGGTAACTTTGCTAGAACCTGCTCTTTCGTGCAGGTCGTCGATATTTTGGGTGATGATTTCGACATCAAAATCCTTTTCGAGTTCGGCGAGGATCTGATGTGCCTGGTTAGGTTGTGCAGCCAAAACCTGTTTTCTTCTTTCGTTATAAAACTCCTGTACCAGTTCAGGGTTTCTTTCCCAGGCTTCGGGTGTGGCCACATCGTAAACGTTATAACCTTCCCATAGTCCATCAGAATCCCTAAATGTTTTTAACCCACTTTCGGCACTGATCCCTGCTCCTGTTAAAACAATCAGCTTTGATTTCATTATTTTAAATTTTTAATCCCTGCCAGCCTGAAAAGCCTGGCAAGAAGTTCGTATTTCCCAAAACAGGTATCCCATAACGTTGGACCATGCGTACCCTTGTAACTCCTGCTTACCCAAACATTGTATCCAGTTCCTGAGAAACAGATATTCAACGCAGCTATTGGTTTATTATTTTCGTCGAGATAAACAATTGCATTTTCCGGAATACTGCAATCGAAAACCAAAATTTTTAACGGTGTGCCCTTATATTTATAGTTAAATAGTGTTTTATTTAACGAGTCGATCTCTGAACTGGAAAGAAAATATTTTTCTTTGATTACATCATCATCCAGAAATCCGTTTTTTAAATAAGGCGTTTGGTTGGCAGGATTAGTATTATTAAAAGATATGTACAGAATTTTCCTGGCATATTTATAAAAATCCGTTTTTCTGATGCGTTCATAATCAGTAGCTTTTCCATCATGTGATTTTATGACACATTTACAGGCTTCTATATATTCGGCAACAGCAGAATCTGTATATTTTTTATCTTGCGCATTGCCATAAAAATAAACGAAAATACAAGTGAGCGTTAAAAAGAGACACTTCATATTTAAGATTGATAATGTTTTATGGTATCAAGTTTTATGAACTTTTTCGCAATGTTTTCATCTGCTTTAAAAATCTCCGGATGGAACATGCAAGCCAAAGCTTCTATACCTTCTACCAAAGTGCCAACGCTTGGCTGTGTAAACATATCAAAGTCGGCAATGTACACCTGATTATTTTTTACAGCTTCAAGGCTATCCCAACCAGGTTTTGAAGTTAATAACTCCATTTCTTCCAGACTTCTCTGTTGATCAAAACCACATGGTGCAATTACCAGTACCTCGGGATTGTATTTCTGGATTTTATCCCATTGGTTAACAATAGAATCTCCGGCAGGGTTCGATAACATGTCTACTCCACCTGCGGCGGCAATCTGAAAGGGAATCCAGTGTCCACAATTATAAATGGGTTCGATCCATTCCATCAGCATCACGCGCTTTAAAGGAGCGCGGTTTGCCCTTAACTGATCTAAAATATGATCTGTTTTTCTTTGTAAACCAGCCAGGTAATTTAAAGCCACTTCTTCTTTTCCCAAAGCCCTGGCAATGGTGATGGCGCATTCAAAAACATCCTGAAGGTTATTCGGCGATAAAGGAACCAGCGTTGGTTGTTTGCTCAACTTCATTACCGCAGTTTCGGTACATACGGTATCGATATTGCATACTTCGCAGATATCCTGTGTGAAAACGACGTCAGGCGAAATGCTTTCTAAAAGTGCATCATCAACCCAGTACAAACTTTTACCCTGTGCTTTGGAAGCCGAAAATATCCGGTCGATTTCGATACTCGAATAGTTTTTACCTTCGAGTATACAGCGTACCACTTTTGGCTGATCTGCAGCTTCTTTGGGGCATTCGAATGTTACGCCATACAGGTATTCCTGCAGGCCCATATCGTAGATCATTTTGGTTGCGGCTGGTAAAAAGGAAACGACTTTCATTTGATGGAAAATGTAAAAGGTAAAATGTAATTGATGTTCTAAGTTAAAAAAAATCCTTTTCTGAATAGCTTAAAAAAGGGTTTTTATTTATTTTCAAGTGGTGTAATATCGATGTATTCAATTCTTTTTTAACCAAGTAAGGCATTTAAGGATCATATAAGCTTACGTGCTCCTATATTCAGTGGCAAATTAACAGCTAAGTCTTTATTTTTTATGACCACCTTAGACTCCTTAGCTCACCTGAGTTTTTAGAAGCCATAAAAAATCCCCTTTTGAATTTAATCAAAAGAGGATTTCTGTTTATTTTTCTGGTCGATAGTGAGCCACCAACCAGGTATTTATAATTTTTGTGTTTGCAGTTTTAATACCGGGTATTTTGCTTTCAAGATTTCGAAAGCGCCGAAAAGCAATGCACCGTAGATTACTGTTCCTTCGAGGAACCTGATTTCGAATGGAATTGCTTTTACCAAACAAGCCCAAAAACCTGCTAAATCCTGGGTATAAGCCGGGTTATTATACCAAACACCAATATCGCTCACAATCCAGTGGATTAAAACAATAGTCAAAGTTGAGGCCAGTAAACTTATCACATTTACTTTTTTAAGCAACAATCTTCCTGCTAATACCATTAATGCAAAAGCAATATAAGTCCAGTACCAGCCTTCGTATAAAAAACCGCTGCTGTACTTACTGAATATGGTAATCGATAAAATGAAATCGCTTAAAAACAAACTTAATAAAGGAAAGGCGAATGCTTTAAGATGATCTTTAAAATATGCTCCACCAAATAAGGCTACTGCTCCTATCGATGAGAAATTGGCAAACTTTAATTCATCAGAGTTGAATGTTACCAGCAAACGGAAGCCCGTAATTGCGAGAATCATCAGCAACAAAATTAAAGTGCGTGGATTGAATTTTAAATGAGACATTTTATTTTGGTTAATATGTATACTGCAAAGTTAAATTTTATTAGTGTATATTAAAAATAACGCCGGTATTAAAGTTAAAGCCTGGCGTACTGTAGCCAATAATTTCGCTATACTTTTCGTTCAGGATGTTTTTGGCGTCAAAAAATATCTTTACGCGTTTTTTTGCCAATGCATATTCGGCATAAGCACTCAACAGTTTATATGATGGTAAAAGCTCATCGATAGATTTGGTGGTGAAGTAAGTATCGTAGCGGTTTCCGAAATAACGGAAGTTAGCGCTCACATATAAATTTTTCGTTGCCTGTGCACCTGCATTAAGGCCAAAAGTGTGCTTTGGTCTGCGGATTAAATAATTGGTGGTTCCGGTATTCCCTTCTACATAAGCATAGTAACCGTTAATGTTAAATACACTAAACTTTGCTGCGGGTTCTACTTCAAAACCTTTAAATTTCTGGCTAGCCTGGTTGATGTAGCCTGTAGTATAAACAATGGCGTCAGTTAAATCGCGTTTGAAAGCAGCTACGCGTAACGTAAACGCTTCATCAGCAATATTTAAGTTTACACCGGCTTCATAATTTTGCGATTTTTCAGGTTTCAAATCCAGATTGGCACCATATTGACCAAACAACATATTCAAAGTAGGAATTTTGAATGCAGTAGAAACTGTTCCAAATAATTTCACTTCTTTGATGATATTGATGCTGGGGGTAACGGAGTAAGTATAGTTTTCGCCATATTGATCATGTTTATTATAACGTCCGCCAACTTCGAGATTAAAAACACTTAAATCATGTAAGAACAATGATCCGTAAGCGGCGAAAATATTGGTAGTAGGATTTTTAGTATCGGTAATCAATTTCATTTTTCTATTATCAATACCCACCAATAAGTCCAGTTTATTGCCCAGTTTCTGGTTGTAAAATAAATCGACCACATTAAGTTTACCGAAGTTTAAAAATTTACTTTCGAAACCTGCATAACTGGAGTTTACATCATTCGAGTTACTCTCGTGGCTATAGTTAAGTGTTATTTTACCGGTATTGAATTTATATTCTGAGTTAAAACCTGCACTAAACTGTTTTAAAATAGAATTATTGCTTGGTAAGCCATCAGTAAACGCACCTTCATCTATTTTATAATCGCCATAGAAATAACGCAGGAACGGATTAACGGAAAAATGTTTATCTAGTTTGATTCCGAAATTAGCATTTAAACCATCGGTTTTAAAGCCGTCTTTGTCAAATGCAGCGGTACTACCGGCAGGATTAGCAGCTTCAGAAATTCCATCAGTTTTAAAATGGGTATAATTGATATTGTAAGAAAAACCTTCAACACCGCCATTTAAGCCAATGGTTCCTTTATAAGTTTCGTAAGTACCGGCACTGGCCACGCCATAAATGGTATTGCCTTTTGGTCCGCCTTTTTTGGTTACAATGTTGATTACACCAGCAACAGCATCCGATCCGTAAATGGTAGACTGACCACCTTTTAAAATTTCGATATGATCGATCTGATCGATCGTAAACAGGCGTAAATCGAATGTACCACTCACACTCGCCGGATCATTCTGTACAATACCATCAATTAATACCAATGTATAACCACTGCCCGATCCCCTGAAAAAAATACTTTTATCTTTCCCCTGGTTACTGTTTCCACCGCTGATGATGATACCAGCCTGCTCGTTCAATAAATCGGGCAATGATTTACCATTGCTGCGCTCCAGTACTTCGCGACTGATAATGGTAACCACTTTACCTGTTTGTGATTGTTTCTGATCGTTCTTGGTTGCAGAAATTACAACATCTTTGAGTTGTAAACTGTCCTGGTTTTGAGCATTAGCCAGCTGGCTAATCATTAACTGTGCTAAGCCAAGGCCTGCTACAGTTAGCATACTTTTTTTGTTCATTTGATTGTGAGTTTTGCCCACAGCCAACAGATTAGAAAAGGAAATGAAAATACGAACAACGTTAATATCTCAATCCTAGCTTCAATCCCCGAAAGCTATGAAATTAAACGCTAAAGGCAGGTCTTCTGACTTGCTCCCGGTTTTCTGTCTTCCCACCCGGCAGTTAATCGGGCAGTGACTTATAGATTGAAAAACGTTACAGAGCTTACAGCTGCGGGACAGTTACAGATTTACACTGTATTCCCTTTTAATCCCGGATGTAAAACCGGGAACCAAAAGCAGCGCAAATGTAATAAAAAGAGTGGAGAGTTAAAGACACAGCAAAGAGTGCCGCCTTTGTACTTAAAAACATCATGATTTAAGCCCGGAGCTCAATCGCTACACCTAAAAGCATCATGATTTAAGCTTAGCTCCTAATCATTAGCATCCGGAGCTCAATCGCTGCACCTAAATGCATCATGATTTAAGCTTAGCTCCTAATCATTAGCATCCGGAGCTCAATCGCTGCACCTAAATGCATCATGATTTAAGCTTAGCTCCTAATCATTAGCACCCGGAGCTCAATCGTTGCACCTAAAAGCGTCATGATTTAAGCTTAGCCCCTAATCATTAGCGTCCGGAGCTCAATCGTTGCACCTAAAAGCATCATGATTTAAACTTAGCCCCTAATCATTAGCGCCCGGAGCTCAATCGTTGTACCTAAAAGCATCATGATTTAAGCTTAGCTCCTAATCGTTAGCGCCCGGAGCTCAATCGTTGCACCTAAAAGCATTATGATTTAAGCTTAACTCCTAATCATTAGCGCCAGGTGCTCAATCGTTGCACCTAAAAGCATCATGATTTAAGCTTAGCTCCTAATCATTAGCGCCCGGAGCTCAATCGTTGCACCTAAAAGCACGGGCTGTTCAATAAATTGTGATTGATTAAATCAATGGCGAGCGTTTGGGAAACGGGGCAGCTATCTTCTGTGTTCTCTGTGCTTCCGTGGCAAAAATTAAATTGGGTATAAGTAATCGGGATAGCGGAAAGTGTGTATTGAAGAGCAGAATAATTTAGGTATTTTCAAATTCGCACATTGTAAAAAGATGGAAATCAGTTTTTTAATTTGAAAATGGAAATCAGTAACGTTTCGGAAACAGCAGTCCCGTTGTCCGCTGTAGCTCCGATGAAAAATCGGAGGCTGCCGCTACTACCGGGTTTATAAATGAGGGCTTGTTGTAAATCAAACTTCATAAAAAAGGCCTGCAATGATGATAATCGGGATAGCAGAAAGTGTGTATTGAAGAGCAGAATAGTTTAGGTATTTTCAAATTCGCACATTGTAAAAAGATGAAAATCAGTTTTTTTAATTTGAAAATGGACATCAGTAACGCTTCGGGAACAGCAGTCCCGTTATCCGCTGTAGCTCCGATGAAAAATCGGAGGCTGCCGCTACTACCGGGTTTATAAATGAGGGCTTGTCGTAAATCAAACTTCATAAAAAAGGCCTGCAATGATGATTTTGCAGACCTTTAACATTTGAGGCATTATAATATTTTAATGGAAGATGGCTAAATCGTTAAAAAATATCTTTGTAAAATCGGTGGTCACTCCGTCGCCACCATACTTAATTCTTTTAACCAAGGCACCGGTTGATGCATTATAAATCAGCAAATAGTTCACTGTTGAAGCCGCACCATATCCTTGAATGCCGTTTACCACAATATAATCTTTGTTTTTATCATAACGGATAGCACCGTAAACCATAAATGGGTCTTCGGCAATGGTAATAAAAGGTTGTGCCAATGATGCTGCATTTCCATCTACATATTTATAAATCGCTTTGCCTGAATGATAGAAAACGGCATTTTCTTTTGTTGATGCAGTAATGCGGGTTGGTGCATCCAATCCAAATGTTCCTACTGCCACAGGTAATGCAATACCAGCAGTATCTAAATTATTATCAATCGCAACTAAACGACTGCCGGTTGATGCCCAAATTTTCCCGTTCGGCGTTTGTGCAAACCCACGGCTAATATTAGAGAAACTCTTAACCAGCGAATAATTATTGGCTGATACAATTTTGGCTCCATTGCTTTGTAAAAGGTATACATAATCGCCTTTTTTCCACATGTCGCCGGTATTTAGAGCACCAACAGAAGTTAGTTTATTTTGCACAGCAAGTGTATTTAGGTCGATCTGATAAACGCCATCATTTGCACTTACCAGGCCCCTGTTTCCATCAACCTGTAAAATGCTTCTCCAGTTGCTGGCCTCCTGTACATATCTCGCCTCTTCTTTTAAGGTGTACTCGTTTATCTTTACAATCGGTCCGTTTACCTTGCACATTAAATAAATGCTTCCGTTAATAACTGAAGCAAATTGCAGTGTACTGGTTTTGGCAGCATTTGATAATATTTTACCCGAATTTTCCTTTTCATAAGCCCTGGTATTCAGTGTATCTTCCCCATAACGGTAAAAACTTATAGCGCCCGGGTTTTGTCCATAAGAACCTTCGCCGATTACAAAAAAGCCATTTTCGTATTTGCCAACAACAGGATCTACCTGCAGGTTATCTTCTACACTGTCTTTTTTACAAGAGTACAGGCCTGTTGTAAGAAATAATGCGCCTACTAAAATTTGCTTTAAGTTAAATTGTTTCATATTGTGTATTTATTTTTTTAAAAGTTTAAGATCAACTGCTCCACCAAACTCAGTTGAAATTTCGCCCAGGTAACGCGATCGTTCATTATCATTATCGGGACTAAAAGGATTTCCATTGCTATTTTGTCCGGTGTATACCTTTACAAAATCGATCGATGTAAGGCTTACTTTTTTACCGGCTGCATCAACCGCCCAATCGATATCGAAAGTATTGTAGCCTCTTCCCAGCGATTCCTGCAAAGCAATGTACTCGCTCGATCCATTGTCTGAATAGCCAAAGGCAAAAGGTTTGTTCGTGATGATATCTCCAGGCACAAGGGTGTTTTTAAGCAATGTACCTGTAAAAGAAATTTCGTTCGTAGTTGCCCACGGTGGAAAGTAATCCTGTGTATGAAACTGATTCCTAAGCACTAGCCCCTCTTTACCCTGATTATCTGTCCAGCGCACATCATCCGTTATTTTTGCAGGTTTGTAATAAGTGATCTTGTAGTTCTTGATGGTTGTTGCGGCATTGTATTCACTTCCGGCAAGTTCATACCAAACATCATCAGGCAGGCCGTTTTTGTTTACATCCTGCATAACGCACACAATGCCTGGTTCAGAGAATTCCATATCTGCGCCAATTAACGGATTGCCATAAATACCCAGGTCGGCACCAGCGGCATTGCTAACACTGTGATCGAAACCAAATACGATGAAACCGCCATAAGCACCAAGCGAAACCAGGCCATTGCCGGCACTGCCAATAAGAATATCGGTTTTAACAAGGTCGTTGGTAAATTGACCTGGTGCTTGTTTAAATTCGTATATTTTATTTAAATAAGGCGATTGGGGAACAGCAGGTTTTTCTCCCTCGCCTTCTTTCTCAACTGCACTATCCTTTTTACAAGAAAAAAGCACTGCCGACAAAAGCATTATTGCCGTAATAAATTTTGTTTTCATATTAAGATTATTGAAAAAAGAGCGTTAATTCAGTATAATCTTTTTTTTATAACTATTTAATACCTAAGTCCATGGCACCTTTAACCTCGGTTGATATTTCGCCCAGAAGTGTATTTCCTTTTTCGCGCTGACCGGTATAAACCTTTACAAAATCGATGGTATTTAAGGCGATTTTCTTTCCGTTTTTATCAACGGCCCAATCCAAATCAAAGCTGTTGTATCTTTTAGTGGCATAATCATCATCGGCAGACCAGCTGTCGGTATAACCCCATGGAAATGCACTGTTAATGAAAATACTGCCGTTTTTGCCCCAGCTGGATGGCAATAAAGTTCCTTTGAAGGTTAACTTTTCCTGGTTAGGTGCAAATTCGGGATAGTAATTATGCTTGTGGAAGTTATTTACATCGTAAGTTCCGCTATTGCCCTGGTTATCCGTCCAGCTTACATTGGCAAAACCTTTAGGGTTGGTATAAGTGATTTCGTAATTTTTTATAGTTAATGGGTTGTTGTATTCGCTGCCAGCCAGTTCATACCACTCATCATCTGGTTTACCATTACCGTTCACATCCTGGCTCACCATTACAATGCCAGGCTCGGCCCATGGTGTTGTGCCGCCAATCGGATTTCCATAAATGGCTAAATCAGCACCAGCATTATTCACTACAGAGTGGTCGAAACCGAAAATAACATAGCCTCCGAATCCACCCAAACTAACAAGCCCGGTTTGAGATACATCGCCAATAATTTTTTGTGCACCGGCTAGGTTTCCCAAACTTTCGTTAACAAACTGGCCCGGTCCTGGCAGGTAATCGAAAACAGTGGTAATAAATTTGGTACTGTTAGGGCCTATAGCCACCACCGGAACAGGAACGCTTACCGTATATTTGTGAGAGAACGAGCCGGCACTATTACTTGCGGTATATTCGATTACATAAGTACCGGCGGTGGCCGGAGTAAAGTCGAAATTATAAGCGGTGCTTACTATTTTACCATCCAGTTTCCATTGGTGATTAAAACCAACACCGTTATTTGTTCCGGCGGCAAAAGCAATTTTTGTATTTACTTTCGATGTCATGTTTTCTCCTTTAATAAAGAGGTTAACATCAGGGGCAACTTCATTGTCTTTTTTACAACTGTAGATCAATGTTGTAATGCTGAGCATTAATATCAGGTAACTTTTTTTCATTTGTTATTATTATATATGATTGAAATTTATTCGTATTTATATGTATAGTTAAATACAGCATGCTGAGGCAGCACGCCGGTTGCAAAACTGAATTTTACTTTACCATCTGTACCTACACAATAAGCAGTGCCTGCAGTACCGTTATAACTGTTGGCATCGGCAACCATTACATCTTTACTGAATGGATTTATTGTTAAGCCATAAATAATGTTTATCGTATGGCCATCGGTGATTAAACTTGAACCCATTGCGCCACTAACCGTATTTAAGGCTTTGATATCAGGATTGGTGTAAATATCTTTCGATACATAAGCTGCAGAACCGTTGACCGCAATAGCGCCAAGATCATAATCATAAGAAGCTGTTTTAGTATCGCTTACACTGCTGATCCTATCCAGCGACGGATTGTTTTTGATGATATAATCATTCCAGCATACCACAAATAAATCGCCGTTATCTGCCGCCTGTATCCTTACCGGATTATTGTTTACGGTAATATCTTTTATTTTGGTAAAAGTGGCTAAGTCGATTACTGATATCTTGTTTTTCGCGCCGTTCTGATAGTAAGGATGTGATGAATTGCATACATATAACTTTCCGTTGGCTACCGCCAGTTGCTCCAATCCTTCTGAAAGCATAATTTCTCCATCTATAGCCATCGATGCGGTATCGATACGGCTCACTTTTCCGTCATAACGCGAAACGTAGGCTTTATCTTTAAAAAATGCCACGAACCTTGGGATATAACCATCAGTTGCCGAATTAAACGGAATCCTCTTTAATGATCTGCAGGTTTTGATATCGATGATATCTAAAAAAGACTGCCTGCTACCCTGAATACCTGCCACAACACAGTACATTTTGCTGCCATATTGTTCTAAATCGTTTGCTGTTTCTCCTAGTGATACATTGTTTACCTGCTTGTAATAATCGGCAACAGTTGTTTTTGTAGCAATATCATAGTATGATATAACACTGTTGTTATTGCCCATCAATCCTTCGCAAAGCATGTAAACACCATTAGTGCTACTTATAACCAGTTGTTTTTCGGCTATTTCGGTGTGGTCTTTTTTACAGGCTGTTATGATACCTATGCAAAGCATCATAGCAATAACTGCTTTTCTTTTTAATTGTAAATGTGTTTTCATTATATATTGGATTTGGTTATCAGTATACAAATGCAAAATGTGCAGGGATGTCGCCTGTTATTACAGACCATTTCTTTTTTCCACTGCTATCGAAACAGTAAAGCGTGCCGGGGGTAACATAATCTTTGGCATCGCTCACATAAACATCTTTGGTTAGAGGGTCTACGATAATTCCATAAGGGATTTTAACCTGCACATCTGTACCATCTGTAATGAATTTTTTGTTCATCAGTGTTTCGTCTTTTATATTAATCATCGAATAGGTAATGGTATTCTTCTGCTGGATATAACTCCACTCTGTGGCATAGATATAAGCTATGTCATCATCAATCCAGATGTTGCTGGCGGCAATGTCGAATGTTTTTTTAATCTGATCGGTTTTGGTATCGATTACAAAAAGTTTAGAAGGGATATTATAGTAGTCACCCCTTGAGGTTACATAAAGATCGCCGTAACGGTCGGCCTTTAGCCTGTCGAGGTTAATAGCTACATCGATACGCTTGCTTTCGGTAAAAGAATTAAGGTCGATAACGGATACCGTTCTTTCATAATTAGGCGGACTATAACCACCAGAGTTTGCGATGTAAAGTTTTTCGCCTACGATAGCCATTTCTTCCGGTTGCCTGCCTACTTCAACCTTGCGCTGTACCTGAAGGCTAACCGTATCTATTTCTGAAATATTTCCATTAGGCGCATTAGGATCGCCAACTTTACCCAGGTATGCACTTACATAAGCCTTACCGTTATGAAAGGTTACATAACGGCAATTGGTGATATCAATCTGTTTGATTTTTTTTGCCGTTTTTACATCCAGTATTTCGAGTTTATTAGAAACATTCACAACCACATACATTTTTGATCCATAAATACCAATATCATTTCCCACATCACCAAGTCCCTTCACTACTTCAGGATTGGCCTGGTTGTAAATATTACGTCTGTATGTACCCGCCCGTAAATCCACATAATCAAGCGAAGCCTTATTCATGTTCATATTCCCCTCATTAAGCACATATAATCCTTTTACTATGCCCGAAGGGTTGGGCGGAAATGCGGTTTCGCCTTGTTCGGGTATAACTGTCGGCGCTTTTCTGCATGAGCCAAATAAAATTGCTATTATGCCTATCAGCAGTATTTGGTACTTATTATTTATTCTCATATCGTATAATTAAACTTGAAACGGTAGAACCTCATCGGCATCGGGAAATTGGCGATTATCCAGCGGGCCTGATTAAAAATATTGTTGATCTCTAAATTGATTTTGGCTTTTCTTCCGAACAGATCCAGGTGATAACCCAAACCCACATCGTGCGTATACCATGGATCCATGCGGTTATATACAGCGCTTTGACTGGTACTGATCTGGTTATAACGTTCGCCTGCATAGATGTAACTGTAGTTCAGTTCAAACTTTTTCCAGTCGGCCCCTAAAATCAGCGATCCGGAATGAAGCGGTATATAAGGAATATTATATGGATATATATCTCCTTCGGTAACATCTCTTGCTTGCTGGTAGGAATAACTGAGGCCTGCATTTAATGACAGCTGAGCAGCTATTGCCCAGGCCGACTGTATATTTACCTCAGCCCCTTTTACCGCTACCTTACCGATGTTATACATCGTCCACCGGTATAAATTAGAGCTTGGTATGGCTACAATTTTATCTTTAACCTGGTTGTAATATAGATCGGCCTGAATAGAAATGGAAGTTAGTGCAGTATTTAGTGGCTGAATATTGTAAGTTGCACCAAAATCATACTGATTGGTAAACTCAGGGCGTAAAAGCGAATTCCCAATAAAGGTATAATACAGATCGTTAAATGTTGGCAGCCTGAAAATATTTTTATAAAAGGCCCTCAGCATAAAATCTTTACTGCCAAACGGATAATAACCGGCCATCACCGTAGGCGTAAATTCCTGTTTATTGCCGGCACTGGTATATTCTCTTACTTTATCAAACACAAAAGTGCCCAGTAGTGATGCCTGTAAATTAAAATTATCCAGCTTAAATTCTGATGCAAGGGCAGCCAGTACGGTTTGCCTGGTTGGATAGGGAAAGCGGTATAAATTTGCGTTGAGTTTGTTCCATTGATAATCAGCTGAAAAGGATACATTCCAAACCGGTAAAATGCGATAGCGGTTTGCTGCGGAGGCATAAATTTCCTGTTGATGGTAGCGGTTATCTAAAAAACCATCGAGTGTTACAAAATCAGGATCAAGGTAACGCATGTAATCATTGGCATACTTTGCGTTGATCATCAAAGCATAACCTTTACTTTCAGCCGTTTCGAAATGCCCCTGAACAAAAATATTCCTGTCCCACTGCCGTTGTGTAAAATCGTATTTATTGGAAACAACGGCTCCGGGTAATCCCCGCTCTGATGAATAACCGTATGCTTTTAATGTCCAGCTGGCGCTATCTTTCAGCGTACCATTTAAACCGGCTTCAATCCTATAGGCATTCAGGTCGGTATTGGTTCGCACAATTGTGGTGTCGAAAGTGCCGTTTCGCTCCCGGTACCTGTACTGCCCATCAGCGTTTACCCATTCGGTACTGAGCGAAACAGATGTCCTATCCAATATTTTCTGTTCGTATAAAAAAGACGGATTAACCAAACCAAACGAACCTGCTTTAAGCCCTAAACGGATATTGGATGAACGACCATCTGCAAATTGCGGTTTCCTGGTTTGCAAATAAATTGTACTGGTAGCTGAAAATGATTTGGCCGGCTGGAATATATTCGCTTTCTGACCATTGTACAACGCCACTTCTTCCATGTTATCCAGCGAAAACCTGCCAAGATCCACCTGTCCGTTTTGCGCATTGCCCATCTGTATACCATCATAAAAAACGCTGGTTTGGTTGGTGCCCATACTTCGCACGTTAACGGTTTTCAGTCCGCCGATACCACCATAATCTTTCAGCTGAACCCCACTGAAATAACGGAGTGCATCGGCAACCGAAAAACTATTGAGCCGTTGTAGTGCCTCACCGCTGATTACCTGGGTCGGTGTTGAAGAAGTATTTCTTACCGATGCTTTTTTGCCGCTTACCTTTACCTCATGCAAAAGCCTGACTTTGGCGGTATCAATCTGCGCCAGCGAAATATTTGGCAAAATAATACCAATACCCAATGCGGATGCAAAAGCAACATAAAACCGGATGTTTAATAAAACACCTATAATTTTAATCATTTTGATTGTGAGTTTAACCCACAGCCAACAGATGGAAAAGAAATGAAATACGAAAAAATACGTTTACCTCACTCCTAGCTTCAATCCCCGAAAGCTATGAAATATAATGCTAAGGCAGGTCTTCTGACTTACTCCCGGCTTTCCGGCCTTCCCATCCCGACGTATCGGAACAGTGGCAGATTGATTGGAAATCCGTTAAGGAGCTTACAGCTGCGGGACAGTTACAGATTTACACTGTATTCCCTTTTAATTCCGGGTGTAAAACCGGAAACCAAAAGCAGTGCAAAGGTAACAAAATTAGACAACATGTAAAATGGATGATGGAAAACGGTCTTTTTAATGGAAAAGCCTAAATTAGGAATCAAAATTTTCAATTATGAAAAGGATTTTAACTATTGCATTATCGCTGATGATTTTATCTGTTATGGCACAAAAAACCGATACCATTTTCTTAAAGAAATTGATGGAAGCCAAACCTGATCTTTTTTCAACAGTGCTCAGCCATCCGGATCACAACCAGGTGCAGATTCTTTATACCCAGATTAACCGCGATGCTAAGAATCAACCAACATTTAAAACCTTCAGCTATAATTTAGATCCGCACCATTATTTTTACCCTGCCAGTACGGTTAAGCTTGCTGCGGTAATTTTCGCTTTAGAAAAGGTAAACCGACTAAAAAACACAGGGCTGAGTGCTAAAAGTACAATGATTACTGATAGTGCATATAAAGGACAGAACAAAGTTTTGAAAGATACGAGTGCTAAAAGCGGCCTGCCATCTATTGAACATTATGTTAAAAAAATACTGCTCACCAGCGATAACGACGCCTTTAACCGCTTATTCGAATTTATCGGTCGTGCCGAGATTAACGAGAAGCTAAAAGCAAACGGATTAAACAATAGCCGTATTTTAAACCGTTTGGCCATTGGCGATGCCGGCGAATCAGCCAAACATACCAATCCGATTAAATTTTATAATGGCGATAAATTGGTGTATGATCAACCGGCTCAATACGATCCAAAAGAATATGAACTGCAGTTAACTAACCTGGTGATGGGTAAAGGTTATATGGATAGTACCGATAAATTGGTAAATAAACCTTTTAGTTTGGCCGGAAAAAATGCCTTTGCCATTAATGATCAGCAAAAATTGATGCAGAAACTGATTTTCCCGGAAGCATTTCCTGCTAATAAAAGATTTAACCTAACTCCGGAAGACTATAAATTGATTTACACCTACATGAGCAAATACCCAACGGAAAGCGATTTTCCAAAATATGATCCGAAAGAATTTTGGGCTGCCTATGCCAAAATGCTTTATTATGGCCGCGAACAGGTAACGCCAGATCCAAATATCAGGATCTTTAATAAATATGGCGACAGTTATGGTTACATTATCGACAACTCCTATTTCGTTGATTTTAAAAATGGAATAGAATATTTTCTCACGGCAGTGGTGCAAAGCAATGAAGATGGTATTTTCAATGATAATAAATATGAATACGAAACCGTTTGCTTTCCTTTTATGAAAAACCTGGGCAGAACCATTTATGAGCTGGAACTGCAAAGAAACAAAAAACATAAACCAGATTTCAGTAAATTCAAAATCGATTATAATCCTTAAAACCTTTCGCTTAATTGATGGTTTATAGCCTATAAATTGTATAAAAAACTATACATTAATTAAAAAATAATATATTCGCATTTCAAATAGAAGAATACATCTCTAATGGCTAAATTATTAATAATTGACGATGAGCGTGCGATAAGGAGTACCTTACGCGAAATCCTGGAGTATGAAAATTACGATGTAGAAGATATCGATAACGGTATTGATGGCCTCGAAATGATCAAAAAAGGAAATTTCGATTTGGTTCTCTGCGATATCAAGATGAACAAAATGGATGGTATGGAAGTGCTCGAACAGGCACAGATCATCAAACCCGACCTTCCTTTCATTATGATTTCAGGTCATGGAACAGTTGAAACCGCCATCGAAGCCAGTAAAAAAGGCGCTTTCGATTTTATTTCGAAACCACCTGATTTAAACCGTCTACTGATCACTGTACGTAATGGTTTAGACCGTGGAAATTTAGTTACCGAAACCAAGGTTTTAAAACGTAAAGCCAGTAAAACCCGCGAAATTTTAGGAGAATCGGAAAGTATCTCTAAAATTAAAGAAACCATTGAGCGTGTAGCCCCAACCGAAGCCCGTGTATTGATTACCGGTGCAAACGGTAGCGGTAAGGAATTGGTAGCCCGCTGGTTGCACGAAAAATCGAACCGCGCTGATAGTCCGTTAATCGAAGTGAATTGTGCCGCAATTCCTTCTGAATTAATTGAAAGTGAGCTGTTTGGACACGAAAAAGGTTCATTTACGTCTGCTGTTAAACAACGTATCGGTAAATTTGAACTTGCAAATGGGGGTACCTTATTTCTGGATGAGATTGGCGATATGAGCTTATCGGCCCAGGCAAAAGTTTTACGCGCCTTACAGGAACATAAAATCTCACGCGTAGGCGGCGAAAAGGAAATTGAAGTAAATGTTCGTGTTTTAGCAGCTACAAATAAAGATTTATTAAAAGAAATAGAAGATGGTAATTTCCGTATGGATTTGTACCACCGATTAAACGTAATCAACATCCACGTTCCGCATTTAACAGAAAGAACCGACGATATCCCGGTAATTGCACAGAACTTTTTAGAAAGTATTTGCAGTGATTACGGCATGCCGGTAAAGAAAATTAATGATGGTGGTATGGCAGCATTACAGGCTTTACCGTGGACAGGTAACGTGCGTGAGCTACACAATATGATTGAGCGTTTAATTATTTTAAGTGATAAGGTAATTACCGAAAATGATGTGCGTGCTTTTGCAAACCCTGGCGGCGGAACCAATATTGGTGCTGCAACAAGCACACAAATTGCCGGTGCTGGAGGTTCAGCTTTAACTTCATCATTCGATTCGTTCAATAATTTCCAGGATTATAAAGACCATGCAGAACGTGAATTTATCAAATTTAAACTGGAAAAAAATAACTGGAATGTATCAAAAACAGCTGATGAGATTGATATTCAAAGAAGTCACTTGTACAGTAAAATAGAGAAATTCGGCTTAAAAAGAGCGGAATAGCATTATAGCAAAGAAGTCAAGTTTTAAAAACTTGACTTCTTTTTTATGTTGCAACATTCCAACCCTTCTTATCCCATATAATCATTTTGCCTCATCAGCAAAGCCCTGTATTTGTTAAAAATTGCCGTTTTAGATACAAAACCCAGGTATTGGTTCTGAGTTGTTAATACTGGTAAAATCCAAACATTATCCTGTTCCATTTTCTCTAATACTAACTTCAGATCATCATTTTCACCAATTGTGTTAGGGGCAGGCTGTACCAGATATGATGCTTGCAAATGATCTTTATCCGGATTTTTAATCATTTCATTAAACAGCTCCTCGATGTAAATAATTCCTTTAAAATCTCCTACTTCATCAGTTACAGCTATAACGTTTTTATGCGATTGCATAATTTCATTCATTTTGATTGAAAGCAGATCATCCATCTGCAACTGCGGATAACTTTTCTCAATCAGGTATTTCAACTTCATCTGGTTTAAAACCGTAGTATCCTTATCCTCGTGCGATAACAATTCGCCCTTATCAGCCAGTGCTTTGGTATAAATAGAATGTTTTTGCGAACTGCGGTTAATGGCGTAAGAAATCGCTGTGGTAATCATCAGCGGAACCATTAAAATATATCCCCCTGTAATTTCGGCGATAAGAAAAATACCCGTTAATGGCGCATGCATAATGGAACCTAAGGCGGCCGCCATGCCAGCTACAATAAAATTGGATACATTTAACTGTGCCATACCCGATAGGTTTACCACATAGGCAAAAATAAACCCGATTAAACCACCCATAATCAAACTTGGGGCAAATGTACCACCATTACCACCTGCACCTAAAGTAACCAGTGTAGCAATCGATTTCATAAAAATAGTAACCACAGTAAACAATATCACGACAGCTGAAATAGAGCTGTAATCCGCAAAAATACTGTTATTGATCACAGTGTGATAATCACCTTTTAGCAAGCCTTTTATGGTAATGTATCCTTCGCCATAAAGTGTTGGGAACAGAAATACCAATGCGCCGAGCATCAGGCCACCCACAATCACTTTTGTGTAAGGATGTTTTATTTTATAGAACAATCCTTTAACGACATAGTTAGCTTTTGTAAAGTAAATGGAAAATAAACCAATAAAACAGGCTAAAATTACGTAGTAGAACAAGGCGTTCACTTTCCAACCTTCTGTAACCAGAAAGAAAAGCTGTTGGGTATAAAATAGCCTGGCTACTACAGCGGCCGTTGCCGCAGATAATAATAATGGAATAAAGGCCGGGATGGTAAATTCGGGTAATAGAATTTCGATTGCAAAAACGATGCCTGCCACCGGACTATTAAATGCTCCTGCAATACCTGCGGCGGCTCCACAAGCCACCAGCATGGTAATTTCGCGGTAGGATAATCCCAGTAAACGACCAAGATTGGATCCGATTGCCGATCCGCTGGTGACTATGGGCGCCTCTAAACCGGTAGATCCACCAAAACCAACTGTAACGGCTGCGGTAATAATCTGCGAATAAATATTGTGTGCCTCAACCTTACTCGATTTTTTTGAAATGGCATAAAGCAAGGGCGTTAAGCCTGTTTCGAATTTCGTTTTACGGATAAAATATTTAATATACAATACCGTTAAAAAAATCCCGATCATTGGAAAAATAAAATACAGGTAATATTTGTATTTCCAATGCCAATCTGATTGAAGAAACTCTTCGATGTGGTGGGTTAAACTTTTTAAAGCGGCAGCCGCCAATCCGGCTAAAACACCAACAATTACGGCAAGGATAATTAAGAAATTACGGTTTGATATTTTAGATTTACGGTACTGATTAATCTTATCAAGGTAATTTACAAATCTGATGTACATGCTATTGTTTTTTAACAGAGGGCGATGCCCAAAAGTAACAAAAACAAGCCGGAGAAGCCAACTTAAAGACTTCTTTTATGCATCAAATTTATCCAATAACTTAATCAGGGTTGCAAAATCTTTCGGGTATGGTGCATCGATCACAATATCCTGATCGTTCAATCCTTTGAAAACCAAATGACGGGCGTGTAAAGCAAAACGTTTCATAATCGGTTGCTCCTCTTCACCTTTGGTTAATTTATACCCCCTCTTAATCGAAGAAAGAAAAACAGGTTTACCTTTATACATATCATCACCTACAATAGCGGCCCGTTGTGTGGCCAGGTGGATCCGGATCTGGTGCATTCTACCTGTGATCGGCTTGCACTCTACCAAAGTATAATGTTTGTAGTATTTTAAAGAGTTGAATATCGTTTCGGCCCTTTTACCTTCAGTCCTATCGATGGTTACATTTTTATTACCATCGTTTAAAATTGGCAGGTCAACCGTTAAATCATCAAAAATAACATGGCCATCTACCACAGCGTGGTAAGTTTTATTCACCTTTCTTCTTTCGAACTGCATAGATGCATGGCGGTACCCCTCAGGGTTTTTCGCAATAATCAGAGCTCCCGAAGTTTCCTTATCCAAACGGTGACAAACCTGTGCATCATCGCTATATTGTTTGGCTAAACGCAATACATTGGTTTCTCCTGATCCACCACGTTCATCGAGCGAGGCTAAAAACGGAGGTTTGTTGATAACAATAAAATCGTTGTCTTCGAAAAGAATAAGGTCTTTAAAATTTGGAAACTTCAAACTGTGTGTAATTAATGAAGCGCAAAAATACGATTTTATTTTTTATTGATTCAGAAATTAACCACAGATAAAAAGGACGAACACAGATAACGTTTAGCATTTGGTACGTTGGTACATAAAAAAACACAGATTAAACCTCAGAAAAAAATCTGTGTTAATCTGTGTATATCTGTGGTAAGAATATTTCTTTAAGAAAGCTCGAACTTATAGCCCACACCTTTTACAGTAGAAACATAAGTTTCGCCTAATTTTTCCCTTAATTTACGGATGTGAACATCAATAGTCCTGTTGGTTACCACTACCGAATCTTCCCAGATATTTTTAAGGATCGATTCGCGGGTATAAACCTTTCCGGGTTTTGAAGCCAGTAAATACAATAGCTCAAATTCCTTTTTGGCCAGTACTACTTTGTTACCTCCCTGGAAAACCAGGTAAGCTTCGCGATCGATTACCAGATCTCCGATTTCAAGTTTATTTTCTGATACTTCTTCAGTTCCGGCATTTCTCCTTAATATCGCATTAATGCGGCTTACCAAAGCACGTGGTTTAATTGGTTTTGCGATATAATCATCGGCACCAACATTAAAACCTGCAATTTCAGAATACTCTTCGCTTCTGGCCGTTAAGAAAACCATAAAAGTATTCTTAAATTCAGGGATTGCCCTCATTAAGCGGCAAGCTTCAATCCCATCCATTTTAGGCATCATAATATCCAGGATGATCAAATCCGGATGAACCTTTTTCGCTACAGTAATTCCCTCCTGGCCATTGGTCGCTGTGAAAACCTGATAACCCTCTTTCTTCAGGTTATATTCAATAAGCTCCAGAATATCTGGTTCATCATCAACAATTAATATTTTCTGACCTGCGTTGTTCATAGTTAAATATTTGTTACGAAAGTAGTGTCTATGATGCAATATTTAGTTAAGCCTAAGTTAAGAAATTGTTAATTACTTAAATTAGTTTAACATGGAATTTGTTTTAACGTAACGTTTTGCCTAAAAAGGCATCCAATTCATCACCACGCAGGTTTTTAGCTACAATTTTTCCGGCAGGATCAACCAGGTAAGAAGTAGGAATTGCCTGAACCTGATATTTTTTTACCGTTTCACCATTAAAATCCTTCAATTCCGAAACATGCGTCCAGCTTAATCCATCTGCCTTTACCGCACCTAACCATGCTGCTTTGTCTGTATCTAAAGAAATACCAATGATATCGAAGTTTTTGCTTTTATATTTATTGTAAACTTTAACTACATTCGGATTTTCCTGACGACAAGGCTGGCACCATGAAGCCCAGAAATCAATTAAAACATATTTACCTTTATAATCTGATAAGCTAACAGGTTTATTGTCTGCCGTGTTGATGGTAAATGCCGGCGCAATCTGCCCTACCTGAACAGTTTTTAATAACGCCATTTGTTTTACAAAAGCATCAACCGTAGGATTACCCTTAATTTCTTCTTTAACTTCATCAGCAAACTGAACCAGTTCGGCTTCAAATTCCTGAGGACTCAAAGTGCTCATCGCATAAAAACTTGCAAGTGTTCCTTTGTTATCTTTTGCAAATTTAAGGATTTGCGTGTTTAACTGATTAATATAAGATTCGTACTGTGGTTTCATCGATTCTAGAACCGCGGCCCTGTTTTGTGGCTGTGTTGCTACCTTTGCTTCAAAATCAGCCTGTAGTTTTTCAACCTGTTTCGCAAAGTTATTTCTGATACCATTTAGTTCTGATAATTTATCTACTTCATTTGCACCGGAAATTTTATAAGCCATGGTTTTATCTGCTATATCAGCTTCCAGTTTAATTTCATCACCGTTTTTTGCAATCAGCATAAACTCATGATTACCTAACGATACCCTGAAAAAATCTACTGAAGGTGTTTTACGGATAAATTTAAATTCGCCTTTTTCTGATAAATTAGTCGAATCAATTGCAACCATACTGTTATTCTGCATGCCATATAAAAACACTTTCTTTTCCGTTCCCGGATTTTGGAAAGTTCCGTCAATGGTAAAGCTATCTTTTGGTTTACATGCAGTGAAGGCAACCGCGATCAGCATGATCAGGCTCAATTGTTTTAGTCTCATTATTTCAGTTTTTCAAGTATTAATTCATTTAATTTTTTAGCATCGGCTTTACCTTTGGCCAATTTCATTACATCGCCAACAAACAAACCTAAAACGCCTTTTTTACCTTTCTTGTACGCTTCTACCTGTTGTGGATATTTATTTAACACTTCATCAATAAAACTGCTTAATTCGTCTCCATTTTCAGAAATAAGTAGATTTAATGATTGCGCAAGTTTGGTAACATCTGCATTATCCTGTTCCTCTAATGCAGGCAATAATTGCTGAATTGCAATTTGTTGTGTAATTTTTTTATCATCAACCAGATTAATAGTTTCAGCCAGCTGTGAAGGTTTTACTTTAAATTCAGTTATGGTGATTCCTTTTTCATTTAAAACCGCCCTGATCGGGCCTATTAACCAATTAATAAGGCTTTTTTTATTCTTAACAACTGCAACTGCAGCGTTAAAATAATTTAACAGATCTAAATCTTCTGCAAAAAGGGCCGCATCTGCCTTGTTAATACCAAATTCTGCGATCATTTGCTGCGAAATCTCGTTTGGCAAAGGTGGCATCAAAGATTTGATCTCTGCCAACCAATCATCCGAAATATAAATTGGCTGCAAATCCGGATCAGAAAAATAACGGTAATCATTTGCTTCTTCTTTGGTACGCATCGGAGAAGTAGTGCCTTTATCGGCATCAAAATTCAAAGTGCTCTGGATAATCCTTCCACCATTAACAATCACTTCTACCTGACGGCCAAATTCGAAATCCATAGCCCTACGTACGTTACGCATGGAATTCAGGTTCTTTACTTCACAACGTGTCCCGAATTCGGTACTGCCTTGCTTGCGGATCGATATATTGGCATCACATCGCAAACTCCCCTCTTCCATATTGCCATCACTCACATTTAAATGCCTCACCAGTTTCCTGATTTCGCTTAATAACACCGAAGCTTCTTCCGAACTGCGGATATCGGGCTCGGTTACAATTTCGATTAAAGGTACCCCGGCACGGTTTAAATCCACCAAAGAATAATGATCATCCTGATCGTGGATGCTTTTACCTGCATCTTCTTCTAGGTGGATACGGTTAATGCCAATCTTTTTTGTGGAACCATCAGCAAGCTGAAGCTCCAGAAAACCGTTTACACATATTGGTTGATTATCCTGTGTAATCTGATATCCTTTAGGTAGATCGGCATAAAAATAGTTTTTCCTGTCGAAGTGATTAACCTGATTGATCGTGCAGTTTAAAGCCAAACCGATACGAATGGCTTTTGCCACTACTTCTTTATTAAGCTTTGGCAATGCACCAGGCAAAGCCAATGAAACTGTTGATATATTCTGATTAGGCAAAGCCCCGAAAGATGCACTATCAGCCGAAAATATTTTGGTATTTGTATTTAACTGAACATGGATTTCCAGTCCTGAAACGAGTTCGAAAGCAGTTTGGGGGCTTGTTTCTTGTAAAGGCATTTAAAGCTTCGTGTATTGTTATAAATTTATTCGCCACAGATTATTTTACCTGTGGCGAATATTATGTTTCAAATATAGTTATTATTTACGCTTTCGTTAAAAAAGGCTCGAAGGAGAAATCCTTAAAAATTCCTGCCATGGTAAGCCGCCTGCACCAACCATAAGCATTTTATCAGGCTTATAAGTTTTGTTAAACGCATCCATGCCTGAAGTTTTGCTCACCATTCCGGCACTTTTAACTTCCAAACCGATTACTTTGCCTCTTTTCTCTAAAATAAAATCTACTTCATCGTTTCTATGTCTCCAGTAAAATACACTGTAACCTTCTACAAAAGAGTGATTTAAAAGATGTGCACCGATTGATGATTCGACCATTCTACCCCACTCTGCAGGATTTTTTCTAATTTCCCCAAAAAACTCATTCCTTTGGGCGCTTACCAGTGCATTATTATGCACCTGAAATTTCGGGCTGGATGATCGTTTCCGAATGATATCAGCAGCATACTTTTCAATGCCTCCCAACAGGCCGGCAGTATCCATCAATTGTAAATAATGTGACAGTGTTGTGGTATTCCCGGCGTCAGAAAGCTGTCCTAAAACCTTGGTGAAAGATAAAATCTGACCTGTATATAAACAACCCAACTCAAACAAACGTTTCATTAATGCAGGCTTATCAACACGGGTAAGCATTAAAATATCTTTCGAAATACTGGTCTCGATCAAGGCATTGGATACATAATTTTTCCAGCGCTCCTCATCATTAATTAAATCGGCAGAACCGGGATAACCACCAAACCATACGTATTGCTCAGCTGTAAAACCGAAGGCAGCTTCCATTTCCGTAAAACTCCAATGCCCTAGATAAGTTAGTTCAAATCTTCCGGCTAATGATTCTGTTAAACCTTGCTGAATCAACAACCTTGATGAGCCTAGCAAAATTACCTTAATATTTACACCATTGCGCATATCCTCGTCCCAAAGCCGCTTTACAATCTCACTCCAATTGTCTATTTTTTGGATCTCGTCAATAATCAGAACATATCCATCAACCCCAGGTTCTTTAAGCTGTTCCCTGGTATTGTACCATATCACTTCAATCCATGTCCGGTCTGAGGCAACAACAGCATCAGCCGATTCAAATATGCAAGGCAGATTAATTTTTTTAATTAACTGACTAATCAATGTAGTTTTACCTATCTGCCTTGGCCCAACAAGTACCTGGATAAACCTTTTTGGTTCATTCATCACCTTTATAAGTTTCTGTAAATAAGATCGTTGGTACATGTTTTACAATTTACTCAATAACATGAGTAAATTTACTCAATAAGATAAGTAATTACAAATCTTGTCGGATTTATTTCGTTTGAAATATAATTTGAATTTAGATAAGCCCCATATTTTAAATAAAAAATTATCATACAAATTACTGAAAATCAAATAATTATAGTGTAATTTACAATTTACTCAATGTAATGAGTAAAATTACTCAATAGTTTTATTAATCGTTAAAGAATGTTAAATATTGGGTATTGAATTAAACTCTAGCATCAATATTTAATCTGTTTAGATAATTATAACACACAAAAAATTTAATTAAAAACGTATGAAAAAGTTAATGTTAATTACCGCAGTTATGATGGTTTCATTACTCGGTATAAATCATGCAAATGCGCAGGTTAGCTTAAATATTAATATTGGTTCGCAACCAGTTTGGGGACCTACAGGCTATGATCATGTAGATTATTATTACTTCCCTGATATTGATGCTTACTATTACGTACCTTCTGGTCAATACATTTATTCGAATGGTGGCCGATGGGTTTGGGTAAATTCATTACCAGGCCAATATGCAAATTTTGATCTGTATCGCGCTTATAAAGTAGTGATCAATGAACCGAGGCCATATTTACGCAACAATATTTATGTAGCACGGTATAGCAAATATAAAAACTATGGTGGCCGCCAGGCAGTAATAAGAGATAGCCGTGATGCCAAATACTATGTTGTAAAGGGACATCCTAACTACAACCAGAAAACTACAGTTGTAGTGCGGAATAATAATCGCCCTGCACGTATCACAGAAAGAAGAGTTACAAGACCGGCTCAAAATAACCGTCCACAGCGGAACGACAACAGAAATAACCGTCCTGAAAGAAATCCTGGTGAAGGACACGGCAACGGTCGTCATTAAAATTAATATTTAGTTGTGAATAAGGGAGCTTCGAAAGGAGTTCCCTTTTTTCATATATCTGTTACAATAGAAGTTTTGGCACAGCGTTTGAATTACTGAAGTACACACAAATAAAATAGATTATTATGAAAAAGTTATTTATCATTTCCGCGATTTTAGGTATCGTGGCTTTAACATCTAATCAATCTAACGCTCAGGTAAGTATTAACGTAAATATTGGTGCACAACCTGCATGGGTTCCGGTGGGGTATCAAAACGTAAATTATTATTATCTCCCCGAAGTACAATCTTATTATTATGTTCCGCAAAGACAATTTGTTTATCTGAGCGGAAACAGGTGGACAAGATCACGTTATTTGCCAGCAAGATACAGAGGATACGATTTACACCATGGAAGAAAGATTGTAGTTTACGGCAATAGCCCATACCGCAATTACAATACACACAGGGTAACTTATGTTAGCCACAATAACTATTATCGTTCATCTTATGGAGGTGGCAGCAGGATCAGATATAATTCGCCAAGAAATAACTATAGATCTTACCGTCCAGGAAATGGACACCATGAAGGAAGAGGAAATTTTATTTCAAGAGGCCATGGAGGTGGAAGACACGGCAGACATTAAAATAAAAAGAGGCTTTAGGGCCTCTTTTTTATTTTACATAGCGTCACCCTGAATTTATTTCAGGGTCTATTTCATTATTTATATTAATGATGCGGAATAAAACTTTCTGCTTTCTCCAGAACAGCATTTAAACCAGCGGGGTTTTTACCACCCGCGGTTGCATAAAAAGGCTGTCCACCACCACCACCCTGGATTTCTTTACCCAGCTCGCGGACGATATTAGAAGCATTTAAACCTTTTTTAACCAAATGATCAGAAAGCATTACAGTAATACCCGGTTTACCGTCAATTTCAGTTGTAAATACAAGGAATAGGTTATCGATCATATCTTTTAAAGAGAAAGCAAGATTCTTAACTGCATCTGCACTTTGTAAATCGATGTGTTTTGCAATCAGGTTTATGCCGTTAATTCCCCTTACATGATGTACAATTTCATGTTTTAAAGTATTTACACGCTCTATGGTCGATTTCTCAATTTCCTTTTTAAGTTTTGCATTTTCATCCAGCAAAGCCTGAACAGAAGCTGATAAATCTTTGCTTCCGTTTAATAATGCTTTTAAATGTCCGAGTTCTTTTCTTTGATCCAGGAAAAACTGCTCTGCTTTATCCGCTGTAATGGCTTCGATACGACGCACACCTGCAGCTACAGCACTTTCTGAAACAATTTTGAAAGAACCGATCTGTCCGGTTGCTTTTACGTGTGTACCACCACAAAGTTCTTTCGAGAAATGATCATCAAAGGTAATCATGCGGACAAAATCTCCATATTTTTCACCAAATAAAGCGGTTACACCACTTTCGATAGCATCCTGGTAAGGAACATTTCTTTGCTCCTTTAATTTAATATTCTGGCGGATTTTCTGATTTACAATTACTTCAATCTGTGCCAGTTCCTCATCGGTCACCTTCGCAAAGTGAGAAAAATCGAAACGCAGGTAATCAGCATTTACCAATGAACCTTTTTGATTAACATGTTTTCCTAAAACCTGTTTTAATGCAGCATGTAGTAAGTGTGTTGCCGAGTGATTATCTTCGGTCAAAATACGTTTATCTTCATCAACAACAGCCCAGAATTTGCCTTCCAGATTATCAGGTAATATATCTGTAAAATGAACGGTTAGTCCATTTTCCTTTTTGGTATCGGTAATATCAACCCAAAACTGACGGCTATGATCCTCTAAACGACCGGTATCTCCTACCTGACCACCACTTTCTGCATAAAAAGGCGTTTGACGAAGTACAATCTGATATTGCTCTTTGCCTTTGGCTTTAACTCTACGGTATTTTAAAATCTCGGTTTCAATTTCCAGATCATCATAACCTACAAATTCGCTCTGATCTTCTGTATTTACAACAATCCAATCGCCTGTATCAATCGCAGTTGCGGCACGGCTATCGTCTTTTTGTTTTTTTAGAGCTTGCTCATAACCTTTCAGGTCAACAGTCCAGCCTTTTTCCCTTGCCATTAACTCGGTTAAATCGATAGGAAAACCAAAAGTATCGGATAATTCGAAAGCAAAAGTACCTTCTACTACATTATTTGAAGCCTGATATTTCTCAAAACGCTGAATTCCTGTAGACAAGGTTCTTAAAAAAGAAACTTCTTCTTCTAAAACCACTTTTTGTACAAAATCCTGCTGTGAAATCAGATCATCAAAAACTCCTTTAAACTGATCGGCCAATAAAGGAACCAACTGGCTTAAAAACGGCTCTTTAAAGTTTAAGAAAGTGTATGCATAACGTACTGCACGGCGTAAAATCCTGCGGATTACATAACCAGCCTTGTTATTTGATGGTAATTGCCCATCGGCAATTACAAATGAAATCGCACGGATATGATCGGCCATTACGCGCATGGCAATGTCAGTTTTCTCATCAGCACCATATTTAATTCCTGCTTTTTCAGAAATAAACTGGATCATCGGCTGAAAAACATCCGTATCGTAATTTGAAGTTTTTTCCTGTAACACACGTACCAAACGTTCAAAACCCATTCCGGTATCTACATGTTTGGCTGGTAAACTTTGCAACGAACCATCTTTTAAACGATTAAACTGCATAAATACGTTGTTCCAGATTTCGATAACCTGTGGGTGATCAGCGTTTACCAGTGTAGCGCCATCAACTAAAGCTTTTTCTTCGTCGGTACGGCAATCCACATGGATTTCGGAACAAGGTCCGCACGGTCCGGTATCGCCCATCTCCCAAAAATTATCTTTTTTGTTTCCCGGTAAAATATGGCTTTCATCCACGTATTGTTTCCAGAGATCGTATGCTTCCTGGTCTTTTTCCAGACCTTCTTTTTCATCACCTTCGAAATAGGTTACATATAATTTATCTTTCGGGATTTTATAAATCTCGGTTAATAATTCCCAGCTCCAGGCAATGGCTTCTTTTTTAAAGTAATCGCCAAAGCTCCAGTTACCCAGCATTTCGAACATGGTGTGGTGGTAAGTATCGATACCTACTTCTTCCAGATCGTTGTGTTTACCAGAAACGCGTAAACAACGCTGGGTATCGGCAACACGAGAATATTTTATGGCGGCCTCTCCTAAGAACAAATCTTTAAATTGGTTCATACCCGCATTGGTAAACATCAATGTGGGGTCGTTTTTAACCACAATCGGTGCGGAAGGAACAACACGGTGTTGTTTCGATTCAAAAAAACTAAGGAATGCCTGTCTAATCTCTTTTGCTGTCATTTCAATATTATTGGAGGCAACAAAATTAAAATTTTATTGCGTTAATAAGGAAAAATCGAGCTACATTTGAATACTTTAATTAATCGATATAAAACACTCATAATCAAGCATAAGTTATGCCGTATAAAGAAAGAGACATTAATAAAATGTATTATACTATGGGCGAGGTGACTGAAATGTTTAATGTAAACGCATCTCAGATCCGTTTTTACGAAAAAGAATTCGATATCCTTCAGCCTAAGAAAAACAAAAAAGGCAACCGCTTATTTACTCCTGAAGACATAGAAAATCTCAAAATCATCTTTAATCTTGTTGATGAAAAAGGTTTTACTTTAAAAGGCGCTAAAGAATACTTAAAGAACAATAAATCGGATGTAAAAGAAAATCAAAAAATTATTGATTCTTTAGAAAAATTAAAAGGTTTTTTGGTAAATCTGGCCGAAGAACTTTAAAAAACTCATTCCCACATTACAAATCGCATTAAAATCATACAAAAAAGTATTTTATAGAATATTATTTGTGTAGTTTTTAAAATATATTCCTATATTAGTACTAAATCAACTATTACCCTATTTTTTTAATTGGCTTAATCTACGCTTATGAAAATATGGTATCTGCTGTTGATTGGTTTTTCCTTCAACTATTTTTCTCTCCAGAATAACCTGCTGACCAGTTTTAAACTGACCCGCAATGGCTGCACAGCCATTACCGAAATTTTGTTCTTAACCTCTAATCCTTTTGCACATGCGTATTAGGATGATTATTGCTTTTGTGATGATGGGATTCATTGCAAATGCGCAAGAGAACAATGAAACGGAAATAGATATCCGCGATATCCTGGAAAGTGTTACAGAAAGTCTTCCTGATGATTACGACATGACTGAACTGGTTGATGTGCTAATGAGGTACCGGAAACATCCTATCGACCTAAATCATACCACGCCGGAAGAATTAAAGAGCCTGGTTTTTCTATCACCACTACAGATCAGTAACTTTTTTTCTTATCTTAAAGAAAACGGCCAAATTGTAGATCCTCTGGAGCTGCAGAGTATTGATGGTTTCGATGTTAAAACCATCGAAAATTTATTGCCTTTCGTGGCGGTGAATGTCCAGCCGGAATTTCAGCAGCTAAATTTCAGGAACATTTTTACGCTTGGTGAGAACGACCTGATGATGCGATTTGCACAGGGTTTAGAAAAACAAAAAGGATTTACAGATTTACCAGGAAACAGGTATTTGGGTACGCCTGAAAAATTTCAGACACGCTACAGGTATAATTATAGTACCATACTTTCAGCAGGCATTACTCTGGATAAAGATGCCGGCGAAAAATTTTTCAGCAAACCCTTCGATTTTTATTCAGGTAATGTAGCCTTATTTAAATTGGGCAGGATTAAAAAACTGGTCGTTGGGGACTATACCTTACAATTTGGGCAGGGCTTAACATTATGGTCGGGCTTTTCTTTTGGTAAAGGACCGGATGTAACCAGTGTAGCTAAAAAGGATCTGGGATTACGACCCTATAATTCTACCAACGAATATTCATTTTTCAGAGGGGCTTCAGCAACGGTTACGCTGCTCAAAAATATCGACATTACACCTTTTATTTCTCTCAGAAAGCTGGATGCGAGTCAAAAAAACGACAAAGACGGTAATCTGGTCCAATCTACCATTAACCAAACAGGATTACATCGAACACCTTCGGAAATAAAAAATAAAAATGTTTTAACACAGCAGTTGTTTGGTGCAACTATTCAATACACACAAAATGAGTTTAGTGTAGGCGCAATCGCCTATCAGAGTAATTATAGCAACAGCTTTGTTGTGCAGAGCGCTGCTTACGACCGATATAGTTTCACTGGCAAATCGCTAACCAATCTCGGTCTGTTTTACAATTACACCTACAAAAATATTTACCTATATGGCGAAGCCGCCAAAGGTTTAGGTGGTGGTTTTGCATACATCAATGGCGTATTGGTTAGTTTATCAAAAGCAGTTTCTGCAGCCTTAACTTATCGCGATTACGCTAAAGATTACCATAGTTTTTTTAACCAGGCTGTCGCAGAATCAACTGAAGCTGTAAATGAAAAGGGATTATATGCAGGTTTAAATGTTAATCCCAGTAAACGATGGGCTTTCTCTTTCTATGGCGATTATTTTCGTTTTCCATGGCTGAAATACCGTGTTGATGAACCATCAAAAGGTTACGAGCTTTTGGCACAGGCAGTTTACACACCAAGCAAAACCTTTAAAATTCTGGCCAGGTTTAAAATAGAGCAGAAACAACAGAACACTGATTTGGATGTACCGGTAAACTTTTTAGATGATGTAAAAAGAGCCGGTTACCGGGTAGAAATGAACTGGCAGTTAAATAAAAGCTGGAGTTTGCAGAACCGTGCAGAGTTTTCGCAATTTAAAAAGGGGGTTGCAGATAAGGAGTTTGGCTACCTCGTGTATCAGGACGTAGATTATTCGCCCATGTTTTCTCGCATTACCGGCAATATAAGAGTCGCATATTTTAATACACCCAGTTATAACAGCAGGATTTACGCTTATGAAGATGATGTATTGTACAGTTTTAGCTTTGGAATGTATAGCGGTAAAGGTTACAGAACCTATTTAAATCTGAAGTACAATCTGGCGAAAAAACTAAATATATGGATGCGCTATGGCTTGTTTATTTACAGGAATGTAGAAACTGTTGGTACTTATCTGGATGAAATTAAGGGCAATAAAAAATCGGAGATTAAAGTTCAGGTACGTTATCAATTTTAAGAAATGTTTAAGGCTGAATATGTTTTTGCGAGGATTTTATTCCCTTTTATGATCGGAATAGGAATTTTTTATTTTTTTCCCTCAAAAATACACCTGCATTTTTTAACAATTATACTTTTGCTCATATTTTTAAGCATTTTAACGATTAATATTACTTACAAAAAGCTAAATATATATCGTTACAAAGGAATTATCGGGTTTTTACTGTTTTTATTTTTCTTCAATCTTGGCGGATTACTTTGTTTACTGAACAACGAAACACTTAAAGATGGTTACTTCGCAAATGGTAACTGTATTTATTTAAAGATTTGGGTTAAAGACGAACCTCAGCAAAGCGGCAACATACTGCGTTTTAAGGGGCAGGTAATTTCGGGTTATCAGGAGGATAAACAGGTTAAATTATCAGGACAAATACTTCTCGCGCTCAAATTAGATAACTTAAAACCACTTAAACTAAAATATGGCGATGAAATTATTATTTCTGCCAAATACACAGCAGTTGAACCACCATATAATCCCGCCGAATTTGATTTTAAAGCCTGGTTGGCCCATCAGAATGTTTATCACCAAGCTTTTGTTGATCAAAACCATCTGATTAAAACAAATAACAACGTTGGAAATACCATTATCAAGCATGCCCTTAACTTAAGGAAGGAACAGATAGAAAAATACCGGAAACTGATTAAAAGTGATGAGGCGTTTGCTGTGGCTTCTACCTTAATATTAGGCTATCGAGCCGATTTAAGTAAAGAAACCCTTTCGGCTTATAGTAAAACAGGAACAATACATGCATTATCCGTATCCGGAGCACACGTTGCGATTATTTATGTAGTGCTGGATTTTTTTCTGGCGTTTCTGAATAGGAAACGTGGCCTGAAAATTTTAAAACTCGTGTTAATATGTACATTGATCTGGGGATATGCACTATTAACCGGATTATCTCCTTCCGTTGTGCGTTCGGCTATTATGATCAGTATTTTAATTACAGCAAAAGTGTTAACTAAAAATACGAATAGCTATAATATTCTGGCTTTTTCAGCATTTTGCCAGCTGGTTTACGATCCTTTTTTAATCTGGGATGTTGGGTTCCAACTTTCCTACCTGGCTGTTTTCGGACTAATTTGCCTCCAGCCAAAAATTTATAATATACTGTACGTTAGGCACAAATGGCCAGATAAATTATGGAGTTTTATCTCTATGTCGCTGGCCGCGCAAATCGTTACTTTTCCTTTAAGTATCTATTATTTTCACCAATTTCCGCTTTACTTTTTATTTGGAAACCTGTTTATCACCGTTCCCTTAGTGCTTATGATGTATCTGGGAATAGCCATTTTAGTGCCATGGCTTAGTTTTTTGGCACCGGTTTTCGAATGGATCATCAATTTTACCAATTCGACATTAAAATGGATTGCTGACCTGCCTTATGCCACCTTTTCTTCAATATGGATCAATCTGCCCGAATTTATATTGTTGAGTTTAGCGCTGGGTTTATTTATCTACGGGCTGGCAAATTTCAATAAACGTTTTATTTTTTCATCACTCGCTGTTTTTATTGGTTATCAGGTATTGATTGTTTGTGATGATTTAAACACCTACCACCAGCAAAAGGTGATTTTCTTTTCACTCAGAAAAAATTATGCCGCGGCATTTATCAACGGACGCGAAAGTATTCTTGTTACCGATTTAACCGCTACAGATAAAAGTTACGATTTCTTTGTAAAGCCTGCATTATCGCAATTACAGATTGAAAAAATTTCTTTTCTGAATTTAAAACAAGATACAATTGTTAAGGATTTCATTTTAAAGAACAATCAGATTGTATTTCACCACTACAAAATATTGCTGATTGATGAACGCTTGAATTATAAGTCATTACGGGGAAATGGTCAATTCTCAAGTCTCTGGATCAATGGAAATACAAAATTTAAGTTAACAGCATTAGATCCTGCTATTAACTACAAAACTGTACTTATTGATGCCACTAACAGGGATTATAAGATTGAAAACTTTAAAAAAGTTGTAAATAATAATTATTTGGATGT
This sequence comes from Pedobacter miscanthi, assembly GCF_003315595.1. Classification (GTDB taxonomy): domain Bacteria; phylum Bacteroidota; class Bacteroidia; order Sphingobacteriales; family Sphingobacteriaceae; genus Pedobacter; species Pedobacter miscanthi. Next base: position 73,041 of record NZ_QNQU01000024.1, read on the forward strand.
TCATATTTTAAAGAAAAATAAAGCATATTTGGTGCAACTAACCCAATAACATGGAAAATCTGGTTTTATATCAGGTTGCAGAACGGATTGCAACCATAACTATTAACCGACCTGAAAAAAGAAATGCCCTAAATCCTCAACTTATATCGGCATTAACAACAGCATTTATCCGCGCATCAGAAGATGATCTGGTAAAAGTAGTGGTGTTAAATGCAAACGGTGATTCATTTAGCGCCGGTGCCGATTTAGGCTACCTGCAACAGTTACAACACAATACTTTTGAAGAAAATGTTGCAGATTCCAATCGTTTAAAAAAACTTTTCACCACCATTTATTATTTGCCCAAGGTGGTTATTGCACAGGTAGAAGGTCATGCTATTGCCGGTGGCTGTGGTTTGGCTACCATCTGCGATATTGTGTTTGCAACGCCCGAAAGCAATTTTGGTTATACAGAAGTGAAGATAGGTTTCGTGCCAGCTATTGTTTCATGCTTTTTAAAACAAAAGGTAAGCGAATCTGTGGCAAAAGAAATCCTGCTGACCGGAAAAACCTTTTCAGCTGAACAGGCATTGAAATATAATCTCATAAATTTTGTAACAAATTCATCCGAAATCCATCAAATAGTAAGAGAATTTGCATTAAGTTTGTGCAACGGAAGTTCTGAAAATTCGTTAATGATTACAAAACAACTGATTACGCAGACGAATAATCCGTTGTTGGAAAAATGCCTGGAAACTGCGGTACAGATCAATGCCCGCGTACGGGAAAGTGAAGATTTTAAAAAAGGGATCTCTTCATTTTTAAACAAAGAAAAAATTAATTGGTAAAAAACTAAACTGAAATAAAAAACATGTTCAAATCAATCAAAACAAGCGTAGTCGCTTTAATTTTAGTAAGCAGCGCGATTATCGCCCACGCACAGAAAAAAATAACTGAAGGTACCATTACCTATGGCTTAGCGTATAAATTAACAGAGGAACAAAAAGCAGCAATGGGCGGACAGGAACCACCTGCAGAGCTGAAAGTAAAATTTAACAACGGTTTAACCAAAATCGAAATGGAGCAAGGTCCTGCGTTGATCGGTATTGTTTCTGACAACAATGAAAGAACAGGCTTGCTTTTAATCGATGTACCAGTTGCTCAAAAACAGTTTGCGGTAAAACAAACTAAAGCTGATATCGAAAAAGCAATGGGTGCCATTCCTAAATATTCTGATTTCAAAGCTACAGGCGAAAAACAGACTATTGGTGGTTTCAGTGCAGAAAAATATACTTATAAAGATGATAAAGGTACATCATTAGAGTTATGGGCAACAAAAGATATTGAATTACCTAACGTGGGTTCTCAAAACTATTTTCCTGGTTTAGCTGCTTTCCCTGTAAAATATACATTGGTTCAAAGGGGTGTAGAAACCACTACAACGTTAAAATCGGTTGCCGAAGGTAAAGTTGGCGCAATCTCTAAAGAACTACCAACAGGTTACGAAGTTGTAACCATGGAAGATTTAGCAAAAATGCAGGGCGGTGGTGAATAATTAACCAATTTCTGCTAATTAATGGCTTTTTAACTGCCGGCTTTTTACTTAAATTAGCCCAAAAGTTAAAAAGCTTTTTTTATGCCCAAAATTATATATGATTAAAAACTTATTATTCAGATTATCAGTTACCTGCATGGCATTATGCACGCTAATTGATGCAAAAGCCCAAAATATCAACTGGGCAAAAGATGGCAATTCCTATTATCAGAATGCAAGCGGCGAAATTGTTTCGATAACCCTCCCTAAAAACGACCGGAAAACCATTATATCAAGAACGTTATTAACACCTGCCGGAAGGGATAATGCCATTGCTGTAAGAAGTTTCCAGTTATCGGATGATGGCACCAAAGCATTGATTTACACCAACAGTAAAAAAGTTTGGCGTTACGATACGCGTGGTGATTACTGGCTGGCAGATTTAACAGCCAACAAGATTACTCAGATCGGAAAGGATAAACCTGCATCATCTTTAATGTTTGCCAAACTATCACCTGATGGAAGTAAAGTAGCCTACGTAAGCAAACACAATTTATATGTAGAAAATATTGATGGCTCGAATTCTAAAGCTTTAACCACTGATGGTACCGATCGCCTGATTAACGGTACTTTCGATTGGGTTTACGAAGAAGAATTCGATTGTCGTGATGGTTTTAGGTGGAGTCCGGATGGAAAATCTATTGCTTATTGGCAGATTGATGCAAGCAAGATCAAAAACTTTTTGATGATCAATAATACCGATTCGATTTATCCTTATACCATTCCTGTAGAATATCCAAAAGTTGGCGAAAACCCTTCTGTTTGTAAAGTTGGCGTGGTTGATATTAACACTGCAAAAACAAACTGGTTAAACGTTCCGGGTGATAATATCCAGCATTACATTCCACGTATGCAATGGGTACCGAACAGCAATAATATTATTTTGCAGCAACTTAACCGCGAACAAAACGAAAGCAAGGTATTCATCTGCAATGCTGCTACCGGTGATGCAAAAGCTGTTTATACCGAAAAAGCAAAAGCCTGGATCGATGCACAGGACGAATGGAAATGGCTTAACGATAATAAAGAATTTACCATTGTATCAGATAAAGATGGCTGGAACCACCTTTACAGAATCAGTATTGATGGGAAAAAAGAAACTTTGGTTACAAAAGGCAATTATGATGTAATTGATGTAAAATTGATCGACGTAAAAAACAACACCGTTTATTTCCTTGCATCACCAACAAACGCCACACAGAAATATCTTTTTAAAGCAAAACTGGATGGAAAAGGGAAATTAGAACAGGTTACCCCTTCTATCCTGCCCGGAACGCATAATTACGACATTTCTCCTAGCGCAACCTTTGCCCGTCATACTTACAACAGTTCTATCGTTAGGCCGATTACCGAGTGGATGAACTTTACAACAGGCAATCCGTTAACCATGGATGGAAGTGTTACCACGCAATTATCGAAACAGGAAGCTACTAAAAACAAGGTAGAATTTTTCAAGGTTACAACCGAAGATGGCATTGAAATGGACGGCTGGATGAAAAAACCGGATAATTTTAACCCTGCTAAAAAATATCCTGTTGTGTTTTATGTTTATGGTGAACCTGCTTCGCCAACGGCATCAGATACTTATGGGGCCGGAAGGAACTTTTTATATGCCGGTGATTTGGCTAAAGATGGCTACATCTATGTTTCTATGGATAACAGGGGCGCACCTGTTCCAAAAGGCAGTGCATGGCGTAAAAGTATTTATAAAAATATTGGCGTAATCAATATCCGTGACCAGGCCATGGCTGCTAAAAAATTATTGGCCACCAATACTTTTATGGATAAAGACCGTGTAGCGGTTTGGGGCTGGAGCGGTGGTGGTTCATCTACTTTAAACCTGATGTTCCAATATCCTGAAATTTATAAAACAGGTATTGCCATTGCAGCGGTTGGTAACCAGTTAACTTACGATAATGTTTATCAGGAACGTTATATGGGTACGCCATTTCCAAGCAAAGAAGCTTATGTAAAGGGCTCTCCTATTACTTATGCCAAAAACCTAAAAGGTAATTTATTGTACATACATGGTACTGGCGATGATAACGTTCATTATCAAAATGCCGAAATGCTGATTAACGAACTGATTAAAAACAGAAAGGTTTTTCAATTGATGAGTTATCCTAACCGTACGCACAGCATTAACGAAGGTGAAGGCACAAGCGAGCATTTATCGTTAACCTACACCAAATTTTTAAAAGAAAACTGCCCTCCGGGAGCAAGATAGAAAATTTTAAAAGCAGCTTTCGGGCTGCTTTTTTTATGCAATAAACTTTTGTATAAGCATAGCGGTTACAATGGCAATCCCAAAGCTTAACAAAGTTCCGATCAGTACATATTCTGTTAATTTGAGATCGTGTTTTTCTTTTAGGTCGCCAAACCTGAATATCGATTTTGCTGCAAGTAAAAATCCCACGGCCTCAAAATGATTGGTAAGGATAAACAGAAAAATCAATATCCGTTCTAATATCCCGATGTATTTACCCGCATTTTCAAGTGATTTTGGACTATCGGGCTGGTTATCGGGAATCCATTTAGCAATGATCACCTTCATAATAATTGATGTAGGCATACTTAAAAACAAAGCCCCTGAAACTAATATCCAGGTATGGGCATCATTCAAAAAGCTTATATCCAAACTTCCTTTATAGAAAAGATGCCAAACCGCCACAATCGAAGCAAAATGTAAAATCTGATCAATAAAGAACAGTATACGGGCATTTTTATTGGTCTGAAAGATCGATTTTAACGCGTCGATACACAAATGGATCAAACCTATTGTTAAAGCTATTTTCCAGACATCAAAACTTAAAAAAACAAGAAATATCAAAGCCACGTGCACGGCCACATGCAGGTATAGTTTGGTTGATTTCAACTTTTTTCTTTCCTTATCTTTTACCCAGGCGTTGGGTTGTAAAAAGAAATCTCCAATTAAATGGGCAATAATAAGTTTGATTAAATAGATGTCCATTATTTTAAGATCGTTTGGTTCAATTTTTTACGGTATAGCTTATCCATTTCAATAATTTCGTTGTAATGTGCACGTTTCAGCGCTTCGCTTACAGAAGATTGAGTTCTGCCTGAAATAGCTGCCAGTTCGCTTTGCAGCAGGTTTTCATTTTCGAAGGCAAGCTTTACCATTTCTGCAGCTACTACTCCCCAGCTATCCATGGCAATTAACGATAGCTTAATTACCACATTAATTTCTTCATCAAAATCAGCTGAATCTGTTTTAACGGCCAAATTGCTTTTAACCTGTTTCAAACTATCAAAGGCTGCCCCCGAGTGAATAAATGCATCTCCACTTGATTCTGAAAGCTTTTTCCTTTTATTTTTAATACTTCCTATGCCAATCCCCATCCTTACATCGGCAGGTTTATTTACCCTGATGCATGCTTTTAAATAAGCTGCAACCTTTATTGCATTTTCAGGTTCAACTTCTACCTGAAAACTATCCCCGCGAAAGATTTCCCACTTACCATGTTGCCCTGCAACCACTTTTAAAGCAGCTTTTAAGCTTAACAGCCAACTGTCTTTAATCTTTCTTGAGCCTACAATATCACCGGTTATAATACAAATCATATTACAATATCGAACTTATTATTCACATTACAAAAATAATATCGGCTAATTAGCCGATATTTCAGTTTATCGGGTAATTAGCCGATATTTAAGATTATCGGGTAATTAGCCGATATTAAATTAAAACTAATCTATAAATTTATTGTTTAGTAGCTATGGCATTAATCGAATTTACCAAAAGAGGCATTTACTGTAAACAGGGCAATTTTTATATAGATCCCTGGTGGCCTGTAGATTATGCCGTAACCACACACGGGCATAGCGATCATGTACGTTTTGGAAATAAATATTATCTCTGCCATACTTTAACCAAACCCATCATTAAACGTAGGATAAGCGAAGATTTAAATGTAGAAACACTCGAATATGGAGAAAGCATCAACCGTAATGGTGTAAATATCTCGTTTTTCCCTGCAGGGCATATTATTGGCTCTGCACAGGTGCGCTTGGAATATAAAGGTGAAGTTTGTGTGATCTCAGGTGATTATAAAATTGAAGATGACGGCATTACCGTACCTTTTGAGCCTGTAAAATGCCATTCTTTTGTTTCCGAAAGTACTTTTGGCTTGCCGGTTTACAAATGGCAGAAACAGGAAGTAGTTTTCAACGGGATCAGGAGCTGGGTAAATGATAATATCAATCAACAGAAAACCAGCGTATTAATTGCCTATAGTTTGGGCAAAGCACAGCGTTTGATTAAAAACCTGGCCGGCGATATTCCTATTTATGTACATAACAGCATTGCCAACCTGAACGAAGTAATTATAGGAGCTGGTGTAAACCTTCCTGAAACCATCAGGATTACCCCCGAAATCACTAAAGATGAATTACAGAAAGGCATTGTAATTGTGCCACCTGCAATGCGCGATAGCCGCTGGATCAAGAATTTATCCCACCCTGTTACCGGGATATGCTCTGGCTGGATGCAGGTAAGGGCGCACCGCCGCTGGCAAAGCGCTGATGCGGGTTTTGCATTGAGCGATCATGCCGACTGGCCAGGCTTAATGGAAGCCATTAGTGCCACCGGCGCCGAAAAAGTTTATGTTACCCATGGCTTTACAGCTGCCTTTAGCCGTTTTTTAAATGATGAAGGCATAGAAGCAGCAGAAGTGCTCACCAAGTTTGGCCAGGAAGACGACGAAGAAAACAAGGTGGATTTAGCCGAGCAAAACGAAAATAAATAAATATGAAACGTTTTGCCAAACTGATCCAGCAGCTCGAACTGAGCAATAAAACCAACGATAAAATTGCGGCTTTGGTTGATTATTTTAACTATGCCGACGATAAAGACAAAGTATGGGTAATTGCCTTATTTACTGGTAAAAAGCCCAAAAGACCAATTAAATCGGCTTTGTTAAAATATTGGGCGATTGACATTACCGAAACACCCGAATGGTTATTTGCCGAAAGTTACTCCAATGTGGGCGATTTAAGCGAAACCATTGCGCTGTTATTGCCCCCGGCAGCGCATACATCAGATTTTCAATTACATACATGGATCGAAGAACTGCACGATCTGGAAGGTAAAACTGATGAAACCAAAAAGGAATTTATCTTAAATGCCTGGAATAAACTCGAAACCCAGGAGCGTTTCATTTTTAACAAACTGATTTCAGGAAATTTCAGGATCGGTGTTTCCAATAAAATGCTGGTCAATGCACTGGCCAAACAAAGCAGCTTGGATAGTGCACAGATTATGCACAGCATTATGGGAAAGTGGAATCCCTACGAAATTACCTTTCATGAGCTGGTTAATGGCATCCACGTAAATACCGATAATTCATGGCCTTACCCCTTTTGCCTTGCTTATGCTTTAGAACAGGAACCCGAAAAACTGGGCGATATTTCTGAATGGCAGGCCGAATGGAAATGGGATGGCATTCGCGGGCAGATTGTAAAACGTAACGGCGAGCTTTTTATCTGGAGCCGTGGCGAAGAACTGGTTACAGAACAATTTCCAGAACTGCATTTTATGATCGATGTATTGCCCGATGGCGTGGTTCTGGATGGCGAAATCTTAGCGGTACAGGATAAACAGGTTTTATCATTCAGTACCCTGCAGCAACGTTTAAACCGTAAAACAATTAATAAAAAGCAACTTGAGGATGCGCCCATAGGATTTTTTGTTTACGATATTTTAGAGTACGAAGCAAAAGATTTCAGAGAGGAACCATTAAGTGAAAGAAGAAAAATACTCGAACAATTAATTGGTGATTTAGACGAAAGCCCGGTGATGATTTCTCCGGTAATTAATTGCAGTACCTGGGAAGAGCTGGCTGCATTAAGACAAACTTCGCGGTCGATCAACAGCGAAGGAATTATGCTCAAGAAATTAAGCTCCCATTACCATAGCGGCAGAAAACGCGGAGACTGGTGGAAATGGAAAATCAATCCATACACTGTTGATGCGGTAATGATCTACGCACAAAAAGGAAGTGGCAGAAGGGCCAATTTCTTTACCGACTACACTTTTGCTGTTCGCGACGGAGAAAACCTCGTAACCATTGCAAAAGCCTATTCGGGCTTAACCGATAAAGAGATCAAAGAAGTAAACAGTTTTGTAACCCGCAATGCGATTGAAAAATTCGGGCCGGTGCGTACGGTAAAACCTGAACTCGTTTTCGAAATTGCTTTTGAAGGAATTGCCGAAAGTAAACGGCACAAAGCAGGTTTAGCTTTACGTTTTCCGCGTATATTGCGGTGGCGAAAAGATAAAAAAGCAGATGAAATTAATACTTTGGAAGATTTAAGGCAGCTGCTGCAATCTACTTTGTAATACGCCATGATCTGTGTTACCACAGACCATCATACTTTAAACCTCCCAGGTTTTAAAAACCTATGAGGTTTATAATAAAATTTAAAAAATGGACCAAACCAAAACCAAAGGTTATAAAAAGATAAAAAGCTGGCTAAAAACCAATAAACGCAGGCCTTTCCAGTTTCAGGAAGATGCCTGGCAATATTATCTTAATGGCTACAGCGGTTTGGTAAATGCACCAACGGGTTTTGGAAAAACATTTTCACTTTTCTTAGCAGTGGTAATCGAAGCTTTAAATGCATCTGAAACGAACAATAAAAAAGCAAAAGACCGTTTACAGCTGATCTGGATCACCCCGCTCCGCTCTTTAGCAAAAGATATTGCCAGGGCTATGCGAGAAACTTTACTGGAGCTGGAACTCGATTGGCATGTTGGTGTACGGAATGGCGATACCTCGCAGGCAGAAAAAGTACAGCAGAAAAAATCAATGCCCGAAATTTTACTGATCACTCCTGAAAGTTTGCATTTGTTACTGGCGCAAAAGGGATCTTCAACTTTGTTCAGAAACCTTAAATGCATCGTGGCCGACGAATGGCATGAACTTTTGGGTAGTAAACGGGGAGTTTTGGTTGAATTAGCAGTTTCGCGCATCAAAGGCCTGCAAAAATTAGAGAAAAAACAGTTTTTAAGGATCTGGGGAATATCGGCCACCATAGGCAATATCGAAGAGGCGCTAGATGTTCTCGAACCAAACCTGGAAGCCAAACGAATTATTGTTAAAGCTGATCTGGAAAAGAAAATTGTAATCAAATCCATTTTACCTGATGATATTGAAACCTTACCCTGGGCTGGCCATTTAGGCTTAAAACTGGCTTATAAACTTTTGCCAATTATCGAGAAAAGCAAAACCACCTTAATTTTTATCAATACCCGCGGGCAATCGGAGATGTGGTACCAGCATCTGCTGAATATTGAACCCGAACTGGCCGGACGTATTGCCATACACCATGGATCGATAGATTTTGAACTCCGCAACTGGATTGAAGATGCTTTACACACCGGGCAACTCAAAGCAGTAATTGCTACTTCATCGTTAGATTTGGGTGTAGATTTTAAACCAGTTGATACCGTTGTACAGGTGGGTTCGCCTAAGGGTGTCGCCAGGTTTTTACAACGTGCAGGACGATCGGGTCACTCCCCTCACGAAACCTCCAAAATATATTTCCTGCCTACCCATGCACTCGAACTGGTAGAAGCTGCTGCCATTAAAGAAGCCGCTAAAACCAATAATATAGAAAGCCGTGAACCTTTTATTATGGTATTCGATACTTTGGTGCAATACCTGGTTACTTTGGCTATAGGCGACGGATTTGATGATAAAATCATCTACGAAGAAATCAAAAATACCCACGCGTTTAAACTTATTCTTCCTGAAGAATGGAACTGGGTAATGCAGTTTATCACTTCAGGAGGCGACAGTTTAAGCGCCTATACCGAATTTAAAAAGGTAGTGAAAGAAGACGGGCTTTGGAAAGTAAAAAGCCGGCAACTGGCCATGCGGCACCGATTGCACATCGGCACCATTGTGAGTGATGCCATGCTGAAAGTGAAGTTTATTTCTGGCGGTTATATCGGCATGGTGGAAGAATATTTCGTTACCCGATTAAAAGCGGGCGATAATTTTCGCCTGGCCGGAAGGGTTTTAGAGTTTATCCAGGTAAAAGACATGACCGTTGTAGTACGGGTAAGCAAACAAAAAAATGCCATTTCGCCCAGCTGGAATGGTGGCCGACTTCCTTTATCATCCAATCTGGGTTCGGTACTGCGGAAAAAATACAACGAAGCTTTGGATAAAACGCATCAGGATGAAGAACTGGATTGTGTATACCCTTTGTTTTTATTGCAGGAAAAACGTTCGCATGTACCTCAAAACGATGAATTATTAATTGAACTCATCAACAATAAAGAAGGTTTCCATTTATTCGCCTACCCTTTCGAAGGTCGTTTGGTACACGAAGTTTTGGCCGCTTTGGTTGCCTACCGTTTGAGCAAGTTACTGCCGATTAGTTTTTCTATTGCCATGAACGACTATGGTTTCGAGCTGTTGAGCGAAACCGAAATCCCGATGGATGAATCGATTGCTTATGAAGTGTTCTCCCCTAAAAATTTAACAGAAGATATTACGTTAAGTATTAATTCAACGGAAATGGCGAGACGGAAATTTCGGGACATTGCCTGTATTTCTGGATTAGTTTTTCAGGGCTATCCGGGAAAATACGTGGCAAACAAACATCTCCAGTCATCAGCAGGTTTGTTTTTTAATGTTTTTAGCGATTACGACAAACATAATTTACTTTTGCGGCAAGCTTACGATGAAGTATTTTATCAGCAACTGGAGGAACCCCGGTTGGCAGCAGCATTAGAACGTATTCAGCAAGGAGCCATTGTAATTACCAATCCGAAAAGTTTTACGCCACTATCTTTTCCGATTAAGGTTGATAGTTTGCGTGAGAATATGAGCTCGGAAGAACTGGAACAACGGATTGCACGGATGAAAGCGGAATCAGAGAAAATTAAATAGATACATGATCTTGTGGCCGGTCGGAAATTAAAAAATCCTCCGACAAGCACAGGATGACATTAGCATAAAATAAATGACCATTACAAGCCAGGGAGAAGAACTGATTTTAGATAAGGAAAGGGCTTTATATTTACCCAAACATCAACTTTTAGCAATTAGCGATCTGCATTTGGGCAAATCGGCGCATTTCCGTCAGGCAGGTTTACAGGTACCGGCTACGATTGCGCAGACCGATTTACAGCGTTTAAGTTTATTGATCAAACAATACAATCCTAGAATGTTGCTGATTAATGGCGACATGTTTCACCATGGTTTGAACACAGATATTGAAGAATTTGCTGAATGGCGTAAAAATTACGAGCAACTGGATTTTTTATTGATAAAGGGTAACCACGACAGGCTTTCTGATGCTAATTACGCAGCAATGGATATCGACATACATGAGCCAAGCTTTTGTTTAGGTCCATTTTGTTTTATCCACGATGCACCAAATTGTACCGAAGAAGAATTATACCCAATCAGTGGACATATCCACCCGGGAGTTACCATTGTAGGAAAAGCAAAACAGCGGTTAAAATTTCCCTGCTTTTATTTTGGCAAAGATTATGCAGTATTGCCCGCTTTCAGCTTATTTACCGGGCTCTATAATATTTATCCCAAAGCAAGCGAGCGCATATTTGCAGTTACGCCAAAAGTCGTAGTAGAGGTTTAGAATTAAGCATGGGCATCAATCATCTGTTTCAACTGCGATGCCTGTAAAACACCACTTTGTCTCCATACCTGTATTCCTTTTTTGAAAAGAACCAGGGTAGGTACACTTTGTACATTAAATGAAACAGCAGCTGGCTGGTTTTTGTCAATATCAACTTTGATAATCGAAACAGAATCACCTACCTGCGATTTTAACTGCTCCAAAATCGGTTTCATCATTTTACACGGTCCGCACCACTCTGCAAAAAAATCAACCAGTACAGGTTTATCGCCATTAATTAAATCTGAAAACTTAGCCATGATATTTGTCTTTATTTAGAAACAAAGGTAGAAGGGATTGGTTTTTAACGAGAGAAGTCAAGTTTTAAAAACTTGACTTCTCTGACATATATTTTCGAAATAACAATATAATTAAGCGCTTACCGACAGTTCTGCGGCTAAAGCAGTAACCCAGTTATCAAATAAAGCTTTTTCGATTTTAATTACTTCTGCAGCATGGTTTTCCCAATCATCAGAAAAGCTCACCAGCTGGTTCATCATTTCTTCCAGATGGCCTTCTTCTTCCAGAATGATTGATTTCACATTTACCTTGCTCTTCGCCTCATCTAAAACGGCCTGGTAAATTGGATACAATTCATCAGCACGTACTTCAATCGCGTAGGTAACAAATAAATAGGCGGCAAATTTTAAGTCGTAGCCCGAAAGATTAAACTCTGCTTTTAAGTAACGGCAAACCGCAATATCCAAAGCATGTAAATAATATTTGGTATGATTTGGTGAAAGTAACTCGGCATTTGTATAGGTTTTACATAACGACTCATCAACTTTCGAAATCTGCTTTTTTAAATAGTAGGCATGACGGTGTTCTTCTGCCGCATGTTTAAGGATAATCAGGTTTACATTTTCTTTATGCTCAGAAGCTGAAATCTTTTTTGCACCTGCATTTTCCATGTAAGACAACGTATTTAACCATTTGGCATGCAATACGTTATCAGAAACTATCGATTTTAAATTTGAAGCTAACATTCTTAATTGTTAAACTGGTAAATTGTTGGCTTACACCAACTGAAAACTTTTAACTGAAAACTGTGAACTAACTAAATATCCCTGTTCAGGTCCCAGCTTTCTAAATAATCGGCCACCCTGCGTACAAACATACCGCCTAATGAACCATCTACTACCCTATGATCGTAAGATAAAGAAAGGAACATCATGTGCCTGATCGCAATTACATCACCATGTTCGGTTTCTAAAACAGCTGGTTTCTTTTTAATGGCACCAACAGCTAAAATAGCTACCTGTGGCTGATTGATGATCGGTGTACCCATTACGTTCCCGAAGCTACCTACATTGGTTAAAGTAAAGGTTCCACCCTGTGTTTCGTCGGGTTTTAATTTAGAATTTCTTGCTCTTGTGGCCAAATCATTAACGGCTTTGGTTAAGCCAACAAGGTTAAGCTGATCGGCATTTCTGATTACAGGAACAATTAAATTTCCACTTGGCAAGGCAGCTGCCATACCGATATTGATATTTCCTTTTTTGATGATCTGCGTTCCATTAACCGAAACATTAATCATCGGGAAATCTTTTATAGCTTTTGCAACAGCCTCTACAAAAATTGGCGTAAAGGTTATTTTTTCATTTTCGCGTTTCTCGAAACTGTTTTTCACTTTATTGCGCCATAAAACCATGTTGGTTACGTCGGCTTCTACAAATGAAGTTACATGTGGCGAGGTGGTTTTACTCATTACCATGTGGTCGGCAATCAGTTTACGCATCCTGTCCATCTCAATAATTTCGTCGGCACCGCTTACACTGGTTGTAGATGGTTTATTTGTAGTCGATATTTCAGGAGCTGCAGTATTTTTGGAAGCCACCGTTTCATTAATAACCGGTTGTGGCGGTGTGATCGTAATCGTTGCTACCTTCAGTCCACCATTTTTATTGGAGATATAATTCAATAAATCATCTTTGTTTAAACGTCCATCAGCCCCCGATCCTTTAATCGAATCTAATTCTGCCAGCGGAATATTTTCCTGTGCTGCAATGCTTTTTACCAAAGGAGAATAAAAGCGTTCAGACGCTGTAAAATCAGGCGCTACGGTTATATTTTCAGCTGGAAGCTGTTCAATGCCAGGAATGGTTTCTACCTTTTCTTCTACTGCTTTTGCTTCGGTAACAGGGGTTTCTATTTTCGGACTATCCCCGCCTTCAGTTTCTATAATCGCAATTACATCGCCAACCTGGGCAACTTCATCTTCCTTAAATAACTGCTTTACCAATTTACCTGCTACGGGCGAAGGAACTTCAGAATCTACCTTATCGGTAGCGATTTCCAGGATAGTATCGTCTAAATCGATCGCATCACCCGGTTGTTTTACCCATTTAATCACCGTTGCTTCCGCAACACTTTCACCCATTTTTGGTAACAATAGTTCGTATTGAGCCATATTAAATTACAGTATTTTATATTGGTAACGCTACAAAAATACAGTTTTTATTCTTTCTAAACTGTTTCTTTAAGTAGATTTAATAGCATGGTTAGTGCCGATGCTGCCGAACGTTCGATGTTCTGGATGCGTTTGTTACTGAAATTAAACACCTTAGCTACGGTTTTATGTTTGGAAGAAATTGCAATCCATACCGTACCTACCGGTTTATCTTCCGTTCCGCCATCCGGACCGGCGATGCCGCTAACCGCAATGGAATAATCGGTTTTAAAGTTTTTTATGGCACCCTCGGCCATTTCTGTAACGGTTTGCTCGCTCACCGCGCCAAAAGTAATTAGTGTGCTTTCTTTTACGCCCAGAATGGATTCTTTGAGTTCGTAAGCATAAGCCACTGCCCCGCCCCAATATACTGAAGAACAACCGGGGTGTTGAGTAATTAAATGCGCAATATAGCCACCTGTACAGCTTTCGGCAGTGGAGAGGGTTAAGCCCTTCTCTTTCATGATATTCAGGATGGCTTTTTCCAAGGCAATATCCTCATCAATCACCACAAATTTGTTCACCTTTGCAATAATCTGTTTGGCGTAAACTTCCACTTCTGCCTTTAAATCTGCTTCGTTATCACCTTTGGCCGACAAGCGCAAACGCACCTGACCCAGTTTTGGCAGATAAGCGAGTTTGATATGTGCTGGCAGGCTATCTTCAATTTCTTCAATTTCTTTTGCCAGAAAAGATTCGCCGATATTTGCAGTAAGGATGGTTTTATGCACGATAGATGGTAGCTTAAACCGTTGCGTAATCCTCGGCAGAATTTCATCATCCATCAAATACATCATTTCGTAAGGTACACCTGGCATGGAAACAAAAATCCTGTCATTTTGCTCAAACCACATGCAGGGTGCGGTACCGTTTTTATTTACAATCACCTCGCAGCCATCAGGCACATCAGCCTGCTGAATATTGACATCCAGCAATGGACGATTGTATTTCTCAAAAATCTGACGAACCATTTCCAGGGCTCCTGCATCATTGCGGAAACCCATGTTAAAATATTTCGCCAGCGTTTTTTTGGTGATATCATCTTTGGTTGGACCTAAACCACCGGTAATCAAGATAATATCAGCACGTTTTTCGGCCTGTGCCAGGGCTTCGAGAATATGCTGTTCATCGTCAGAAACTGAGGTAATCTGTTTCACGGAAACGCCGATCAGATTTAACTGTTTGGCCATCCAGGCAGAATTCGTATCAACGATCTGGCCAATGAGAATTTCATCGCCAATGGTAATAATTTCGGCTAGCATAATTTTATCGGTATGTGCTGTAAAAACCTTGTCTTTTGCTCAATTTCAAATCCTGCAATATTGATGCCTTAACCTTAATTGTTAATGTATAACTTTTGTAAAGACCAAAAGGAACCCAGGTTACATTCATGTCCCAGCAATGCAAATCGCGGTAAATACCCAGATTCATAGGGGTTAAACCATTGTTTTTAAAATCGTAACCCGATTGAAAGGTAACTTTCCATTTTGGCGTTAAGTTAACATCGCCATTAAATGTTAATGTGTTCGACAGATTGGTTGTGTTTCCGTCATTGGTATATTGAAAACTATAGGCAAACGAGAAATTCCATGGAATATTGAAATCAACAAATGCATTAGGATCGCGGCTAATGGCTGCCAGTTGTTCTGATTGAATATCGGTTAAACCTTTTTTATTGGCAGCGTCGCCAAGTTTATCGTTCGCTTCGTTTTTACGTTTTAAAGCTTCTGGATTTAAGCTATAATCGAATGAGAAACCAAAATTGGTTAAGCGTGGCAGAAATTTACCTGCCTGCCAGAAATAACGGTCTTGCCTGATCCGTAACGAAGATCCCGGGATGGTATCGGCAGTAAGTGCATAGGGATCCAATGTTCCGTTATAATTGATACCCAGTTTATCCGTAAACTGCGAACGGCCACTAAAACCGATAGTCGACAGCTTATAACTGGTAGCAAGAAAATTATAGGAACCATTAAAACTCAAACCCTGGATAATTGGGATTTTCTTTGAGCCGGTTCCGGTTGTGTCGTTTTTGTTCCTTACCTTTAATTCGACCGTGTTATCTAAACCAAATCCAATAGATGCATTGGGCCCGCCAAACGAGCCCGGCTGCGCCATACCATCAAAAATAGAATACTTTAATGGCACCCCGGTAATTACAATTGGCCTTCCGTTCTGGTCTATTGCAGGTCGGTAAGGTCCTGCTCCTGCTTTTGTAAAATCAGGTGAATAAGAAAACGACACGTTTGGAGTCATTACATGCCTTAATGCCTGTATTTTTCCCTGTGGATTAAAATCTTTTCTTCCGTATATTTTGGTTGATAAACTGGTTGATAGACTATAACTACCAGCTCTTTTAAAACCACTTACTGTGTCTTCCCTAAAACTGTAGGTATTGTCGGCATAACTGGTATACCTCCTGTTAACACTCTGGAAATTCCAAACCTCATTGTAGGTACCGCCCAAACTAAAGTTAAGGTATTTCAAAGCTGTAAACGACATATTTACAGGAATACTATGCGAAAAACCACTTCTTAAACGCTTTAAACCATCATTCTGGAAAAGCAAACTATCAAAAGTATCAATCCGGTTTGTTCCCTGTAAACTGTAGCCTACCGTAATTTTCTGATACCATTTCTGCTCTCCAACTGATGTTTTAGAACTAAAAGGGTTAAATGTTGGCACGTTGAAAGTTAATTCTGGTAACCTTAACGATATTGCCCTGGTGCTCAAAGTCTGATCACTTGATGCAGCCAAAGAGAAGTTCATCCCGTTCGAATAAGCTTTCGCATAACTCACACTACTACTGGTTGAGTTGGTTGCTATGGTATTAATATCGTATGATGCTCCGGCAGCTGTATTTTTATAATAACCTTTTCTTCCTGTTGATACCAACCGCACACTTGCGCTAAAGGTGGTTCCGGGATTGGCGTTGGCATTTTGGCTATGACTCCAGTTGATGCTAAAGTTTTTGGTCGGGTTTGCAAATGCTTCCGTACCCTCTAATCCATCTTTAAAACTGGCATAAGATACATTGATGTTACCGCTGTATTTGTACCTTTTGGTGTAATTACTCAATACACTCGTTTCGTAAGAGCCATTGGTATAAATAGACCCCATTAACTTGGCATCCCAATAATCGTTCAAACCGAGGTAGTATCCACCATTCTGTAAGAAAAACCCTCTTGTGGCATCTTCACCTGGTGTTGGCAAAATTACCCCAGAGGTACGTTTATTCTGTTTTGGAAAAAATGCAAAGGGAAGCCCCAAAAAGGTTGGAATATCTTCAATAATCATGTAAACCGGACCTGTAATAATCTGTTTTTCGGTTACTACGCCCTTAGAAATCATCAACCCAAAGTGTGGATGTGGCAAATTACAGGTGCTGTACATCACATTTTTAATGTGCAGCTCGTCATCTATCTGTTTTTTACTTTGCCCACCGGAGAAAAACCCACCCTCCTGCTCGGAGAAAACGCCATAAACTTTAGCTTTGGTGGTTTCTGAATTGTAAAATATTGAATCGGCGATGGCAGTACCATCATTGCCTGATTTAAAAATCGGTCTGCCCGTATACCTTCCTGTTTTTGGATCTTTTAAACCTTTTGCGAAAATAGTATTCAGCTTTTGATTGTATTCGATGTAATTCGCATCTAATTCAAAATCGCCATAGATAACCCTTGCATTTCCGTAGAGATAAACAATATTTTTATCGGCGCTCATTTTTACAGAGTCGTCTGCTTTGTACTCCACTTTCTGGTCGAGACTGCTATTATTTTTGCCGGTCTTTTTAACCGTATCCTTTTTAGTTGTATCCTGTTTGATGATCTGTTGCAATGAAAATCGCGAAAATGCGTTAGCTTTACCAACAACAAGTGTTAATAAAATGACAGAAATTAGTAAAATAGAGCTCTTAAGAAGTTTCAAATTCGTGTTTGAATGTTATTTTTGCACAAATGTTTAATCAAAAACGTTCAAAATTAGTGAAAAATATACCATTGATGTATCTTAAATCCATTTTAACCTTTATTATTTATTTAGTATTATCCAACACTGTTGATAATCAGGTCTTTGCACAGGAATATAAAATTAAAACAATTGTAATTGATGCTGGTCACGGAGGCAAAGACGGCGCTACACATGGGGTCTATTCTAAAGAAAAAGATGTTGCCCTTAGAACAGCTTTAAACCTTGGAAAGGCGCTCCAGGACAGTTTGAAAGACATTAAAGTAATCTATACCAGACAAACCGACGTTTTTATTCCATTATACGAACGCATTAACATCGCCAATAATGCAAAAGCGGATTTATTTATCTCCATCCACTTAAATGACATGCCTGTCCGTGTTTCGCGGGTGGTTGATTATTATAAAAAAGTGCGTGGACGGAAAGTTCCGGTTTACAGAACGGTAACTTCAAAAAGTACTTCTACGCGGGGAACAGAGACTTTTGTTTCGGGTACCGGCCGTTTGGGAGAACAGGATGAGGTAATCAAAAGGGAAAACGCCTCGATGTTCCTGGAAGATAACTACCAGAAAAACTATGAGGGTTTTATTGCCAATACACCCGAAAATGATATTATGTTATCTTTAATGAAACAAACCAATAGGGATAGGAGTTTAAAGTTTGCTTCCCTGTTACAGCAAGAGTATGTAAATGCAGGCCGTACCAACCGCGGTGTGCAGGAAAAAAGCCTTGCAGTATTAGCAAGGGCGGCAATGCCGGCAGTTTTAACTGAAATTGGTTTTGTGAGTAATCCTGAAGACGAAGACTATATGAACTCAGAAGAAGGACAAAATGAGATTGTAACAGGTATTATCAGGGCAATTAAAAATTACAAGCGTATAGCCGAAACATCATTTTAAAAACTTATAAATGAAGATCAAACTTCTGATAACCATATTTCTCTTTTCCATTTTTGCCATAAACCAAACTTTTGCCCAGGGTTATAAAATTAAAACCATCGTAATCGATCCCGGTCACGGAGGCAGAAAACCCGGCGCTTCGGGCAATTATTCGAAAGAAAAAGATATTGCGTTAAAAGTTGCATTAAAGCTGGGCGAACTGATTAAAGATGAGCTACCCGATATTAAAGTGATCTTTACCCGTAAAACAGATGTTGATGTTGACCTTTACCGCCGTGCAGAAATAGCGAATGATGCCAATGCCGATCTTTTTATTTCGGTACACTGCAATTCCATGCCGCCTGGCAATAAACATATAAAAGGCGTTGAAACCCTGGTGGCCGGATCGCATCGCCTCAAAGAGCAGGATGCCGCCATCCGTGAAAATGCCGATATTAAACTGGAGAAGAACTATAAAAGCAAATACGATGGTTACGATCCGAACAACCCGAGCAGTTTTATCCTCTTTTCCTTACTAAAAAATGCCTTCCGCGATAAAAGCATTAAATTCGCCAAAATGATTCAGAACAGCTATATCAGCAGGGATGAAAGATTAAGTCGTGGCGTTAAAGAACAGGGCGTTTTGGTACTACAGCGTTGTGGTATGCCCGCTGTGTTAACTGAGGTTGGTTTTATCTCCAATACAGACGAAGAAAAATATATTAATTCGCAAAAAGGCCAGAATGAAATTGCCAATTCTATTCTGGAAGCAATAAAAACATATAAAAAAAATATTGAAGTTAAATAAGTGGCATTATAAATGATAGTTATTTTAACTTTGCAGAAAATATTAAACATACACCAAACAAAACAATTGATGTAGGCTTTGTGTATTTATAAAGTTTAACATTACAAAAAAGAAATTACGCTCAGGCAAGTTTTAATAAACGGTTAAAACCTGCAGCCACTAAATAAAAACACTTATGAAGATTAAGAACGAAACCAAAGTAGGTATTTTAGCCGCATTTGCCATTGCTTTACTCATTATTGGATATAACTTTTTAAAAGGAAACTCTATTTTTT
Organism: Pedobacter miscanthi; assembly: GCF_003315595.1. Classification (GTDB taxonomy): domain Bacteria; phylum Bacteroidota; class Bacteroidia; order Sphingobacteriales; family Sphingobacteriaceae; genus Pedobacter; species Pedobacter miscanthi. Next base: position 92,662 of record NZ_QNQU01000024.1, read on the forward strand.
CGAACGAAACAACCTTATTCGCGAGATACTCAAGGGTTGACGGTTTAACGGTTTCGAAACCCATACTGATTAATGGTTACCAGATTGGCCGTGTTGCAAAACTACAGTTAGAACCGGGAGGAACCATTCTGGCTACTTTAAACATTAACAGCAAGTACGAAATTCCCGAAAACAGTATTGCACGTTTAGAGGGTACCGACCTTTTGGGCAGTAAAGCAATTGTAATGTCGTTAGGTAACTCTAAAAAAATGGCTGAAGATGGTTTTATCTTAAATGGCAATGTAGAAAAGGGATTGATGGAGCAGGTTCAGCCGATACAAAAGAAAGCTGAATTGATTATTGGTAAAATGGATTCTATTTTAAGCAGTGTAAATTCTATCCTGAATCCTAACTTCCAGAAAAACGTTGATAAGAGTTTCAACAGTATTGCAGGTACATTGGCCTCGTTAGAAACTACCTCTAAAAAAGTTGATGGTTTGGTTGGTTCTGAAAGCGTGCGTATTCAGTCTATTTTGAAAAATGTAGAAGGTATTACCGCAAACCTGAATAATAATAACCAAAAAATCACTGATATTCTAGCCAACATCAATACAGTAACCGATAAGTTCGCAGCAGCCAACTTTAAAGAAACATTGGATAATGCAAACAATGCTATTGCCGATCTTCAAAGCGTAATCTCGGGGATTAAAAATGGAAAAGGCAGTTTAGGTTTATTATTGAATGATGATAAGATGTATCAGAATTTAAACAATGCTTCTAAAAACCTGGATGAATTAATGATCGATTTAAAAGCAAATCCAAAACGTTACGTACACTTCTCAGTATTTGGAGGCGGAAACAAAAAAGATAAGTAATCAATTTTTATAAAGTCGAAAGCCCTGCAGTTTTTAATTGCGGGGCTTTTTTGTATTAATTTTTAGCCACGGAAACACAGATTATCACGGATACTTTCTTTTAACGCATGCTATACCTCACGTCGTCATCTCGACCTACACTTCAGGTCGTCATCTCGACCGTAGCGGAGAGATCTATCTCGAGGCAGATTTAGCTTCGCTGAGCACTTACGTGGTTCTAGGCTACGCTATACTTCGCTAGAAATGACGTCGATTATCTGTTAGCCACGGATGCACGGATTAACACGGATACTTTCTTTTAAAGAATGTTATACCTCACGTCGTCATCTCGACCATAGCGGAGAGATCTATCTCGAGGCAGATTTAGCTTCGCTGAGCACTTACGTGGTTCTCGGCTACGCTATACTTCGCTAGAAATGACGTCGATTATCTGTTAGCCACGGATGCACGGATTAACACGGATACTTTCTTTTAAAGAATGCTATACCTCACGTCGTCATCTCGACTGAAGCGCAGCGAAATGGAGAGATCTATCTCGAGGCAGATTTAGCTTCGCTGAGCACTTACGTGGTTCTAGGCTACGCTATACTTCGCTCGAAATGATGTGGAAGAATTGAAACACAGACTAACTCAGAATATCTCTTGCTGATTTATCATCCTGAGCGTAGTCGAAGGATCTTTAACGGGGGAGCTTTTTCAGCCACGAAGACACAGATTAACACGAAATACTCTCCTCCTGTTGTCATCCTGAGCGCAGTCGAAGGATCTTTATTCTGGCGTTAGCACCTCGCTAAGCCCATAGCAAAAACAAATACTATCGTTTAAAATATAGAATGTCGTAGCGCGACGCTACTACTAGAAAGTAGACCCTGAAATAAATTCAGGGTGACGATTAATTAAAGCGAAAAAGTTCTTCCTTCAACCGCTAAATCTGTATTCTCGAAAACTGATTGCGCTTCTTCCAGAAGCATCTGCAGCGTTTTATAACGTGAAGAAAAATGCCCGATGAGTAATTTCTTTGCTCCCACAATTTTAGCTACTTCTCCTGCCTGTAAGGCGGTTGTATGGTGGGTTTCATTTGCCCTATCCAAAAGATCGTGCATAAAAGTAGCTTCGTGGTAAAGCGTATCGCAGCCATTGATGGTAGAAAAATACCTTTCGTCGAATAAAGTATCCGAGCAATAAGCGTAACTGCGTGGTGCATCCGCTTCAATGGTATAATCGGCACTGCGTAAAACATCGCCGTTGGGAAGTTCTACATCAACACCTTTTTTTAATGCGGTATAATAAGCCATAGGTACTTCATCAGCCTTTTCTTTAATCAGCTTGCGCTGTCTTTTCTTTTGCTGAAAAATAAAACCTGTGGTTGGAATGCGGTGGTTTAAAACGATGGTTTTTACAATAAGATCGCTGTTTTCGAAAATCTGGGTAGATTGGTCTGCTTCGATCGGAAAAAATTCAATTGGATATCTTAAAACGGTATCGGAATATTTAAACTGGATTTCAAGAATTTCGAGTAAAGGTTTCGGACCAAAAATCTGCATGGGTTTTATCCTGCCGTTTAAATGCAAGCTCGACAACAACCCGATCAGGCCAAAATAATGATCGCCATGTAAGTGACTGATAAAAATATAGTCAATCCGTGCTGCTTTAAGGTTAAATTTAGTGAGTTGCTGTTGTGTACCTTCGCCGCAATCGATCAAATAATATTTTTCGTTACAATTTAAAAGCTGTGCCGATGGATTCCTGTTAAATACAGGTGTTGCAGAACTGCTTCCCAAAATAGTAACCTCAAACTTCATCATGATCAGATATAAAAAGCCCCGTAGATTTTTAGAAACTACGAGGCCCGTAATGTTATTAAATAATATGTTATTTAGCGCCTCTAAACTCTTTTTCCAACTCTTCCATGAAGATGAAATCTGTTGCTTCGTCTAATGTATTAACAAACGTTACAGACTGAAATATGTTTGATAATTCGATAATTGATGCCAGTTCATCATTAATTCCGGTTACAATAAATAATCCGCCAGCTGATTTGCATAGCCTGTCGCCAACCAGCAAACAGCTTAAATCCTGCGCATCGTTACACTCGGTAACCTGGCTTAAATCAACAATGATGTTCTGAAAGCCCTCTGCATTAAGTAAATAGAATTCTGATTTTAAGCCCGGGGCATTATCATTTGTAAACTTAGGTTCTTCTAACTTTAAGCTTACATATTTATCGTGTTTATCTACTGAAAATTTCATCTCTCTATCTTTAATTCTACTAATGTAGAAATTTCTTTCGAATTTTATAAAGTTTCCAAAGCCTTTACAACATTGCTTTCGATACGGTTTGATATCGCATCAGCATCAGCTTTGATAAAAGTCTCGCCAACAATATGTTCGTAGAGTTCGATATAACGGTCGGATATAGAATTTACAATTTCAGGTGTCATTTCGGGTACCACCTGACCGTCTTTTCCCTGAAAACCATTTTCAATCAGCCATTTCCTCACAAACTCTTTGGAAAGCTGTTTCTGAGGCTCATTATTATCCTGACGTTCCTGATAACCTTCGGCATAAAAATAACGGGAAGAATCTGGCGTATGGATTTCATCAATCAGGTAAATCATACCATCAGCTTTACCAAATTCATATTTCGTATCAACTAAAATCAATCCGCTTTTAGCTGCAATTTCGGTACCGCGTTGGTAAAGTGCGTAAGTATATTCTTCTAATTTTTCGTAATCGGTTAAAGAAACAATGCCTTTGGCCAGAATATCCTCTCTTGAGATATCTTCATCATGACCAACCGAAGCCTTAGTGGTTGGGGTAATGATGGGTTGAGGTAATTTATCATTTTCTTTCAATCCTTCGGGCAAAGCAACACCACAAACCGAGCGTTTACCGGCACTGTACTCGCGCCATGCATGACCAGCCAAGTAACCTCTGATCACCATTTCTACTTTAAACGGCTCGCAGATACGGCCAATGGTAACCATTGGATCTGGCACAGCCAAAACCCAGTTAGGCACGATATCCTGCGTAGCCGCCAAAAATTTAGCCGCAATCTGGTTTAATACCTGCCCTTTAAATGGAATTGCCTCCGGTAATACTACATCGAACGCAGAAATACGGTCAGATACTACCATTACCATCGATTGATCGGCAATTGTATACACATCGCGTACTTTACCTTTGTAAAAATTACTTTGATTCGGGAAATTGAAATGAGTTTCTTTTAGTGCTTTCATGAGGCGGTAAAAATAGGAAAAAAGATGGAAAGTCCGAAGACCGGGGTCGGAAGTCAGAAGATATAATTTATTAAAAAACCCAAAATAATAATGTCAAATGTATGATATAAGACGGATGATGGTTTTCGAGGACTTTGATATCTTGTACTACATTTTCCATCACCCATCTTCCATTTTACGCAACCTATTGAATATCTCCGTAAGCTTTCAGGATATCTTTTACCAGTTTATGGCGAACTACATCTTCGCCGCTAAGGTAAATAATATCGATCCCTTTAATGTCTTCCAAAATCCTTAACCCATTAAATAAACCCGACATCTGTTTTTTAGGTAAATCTACCTGAGTAACATCGCCGGTAACAATAAATTTTGCCGTTGGTCCCATACGGGTTAAAAACATTTTTAACTGCATATCGGTGGCGTTTTGGGCCTCATCGAGGATCACAAAACAGTTATCTAAAGTACGGCCACGCATAAAAGCCAATGGTGCAATTTCGATGGTGCGGTTTTCGATATAGAATTTTAATTTTTCAGCAGGAATCATATCATCCAGCGCATCGTAAAGCGGGCGTAAATACGGATCAATTTTTTCTTTTAAATCTCCCGGAAGGAAACCCAGGTTCTCCCCTGCTTCAACAGCCGGACGGGTTAAAATAATCCGCTTAATTTCTTTATTTTTCAATGCCCTTACCGCTAAGGCTACAGCCGTATACGTTTTACCCGTTCCGGCAGGACCAATAGCAAAAAGAATATCATTTTTAGCAATACTGCTTACCATTTTGCGCTGGTTTGCCGTTCTTGCTTTTACCAATAATCCGTTTGTACCAAAAACAATCACTTCTCCGCCACCTCCGGTTGGTTGTTCGGCATCTTTTTTTGCAACACCTGCTGCCTTTGCCCCCAATATGGTTTCTACATCGTTATTGGTTAGTGAGCTATATTTTTCGAGGTGGGCAATCAGCTGGTTAAACTTCTCCTCGAAAGCCTTAAGTTCCTGTTCATCACCGAGAACCTTAACATCACTTCCTCTCGCCACCAGTTTTAACTTCGCGAAAGCACCTTTAATCATTTCGTAATTCTCGTTGTTCGGCCCCCAAAAGTGAGCAGGATTTACGGTATCCAGAGTTAATTTTAATTCGTTCAAACTGTAGTATTTTAAAAAGTTATCGGGGTATATTAATTAAAATTTGAATATTTGCAGACGCTTAGGCCTGTACACAAGAATAAGCAATAATAATGAATTTTTAATGGGGATAATTACTTTAACAACAGATTTAGGTTCGAAAGATTTTTATCAGAGTGCTCTTAAAGGTAGTCTGCTGAGTCTTATGCCTAATGTTAATTTAGTTGATATTACCCACGAGGTTCCCTCGTTTAATATTTCGTATGCAGCCTTTGTTCTAAAAAACGCTTACCCCTACTTTCCTAAGAATACAGTACACCTCATCGGTATCGATTCGGTTTATAGCGAAAACACCAAATACATTGCCGTAAAACACCGCGATCATTATTTTGTAGGTGCTGATAATGGAATTTTTTCGCTTCTTTTTGATGATATACCGGAAGATGTAGTAGAATTGAACATTATGCAGGATTTAAAATACCTGCACTTCCCATTGGTTGATATTTTTGTTAAAGCAGCAACACACCTGGCAAAGGGCGGTAAATTGAAAGATATTGGTTTACCTGTAGCGGAGATTGAACAAAAGATGCTTTTGCACCCTGTAATTGAGCCAAATGTAATCCGCGGAAGTGTGGTGTATATCGATACCTTTTGCAATGTAATTACCAATATTACCAAAGATCTTTTCACCAGAATCCAAAAGAACCGCGACTTTACCTTGCACTTTAGAAAAAGTGAAACCATTACCCAATTGAGCTGGCATTATAACGAAGTGCAGGAAGGCGAAAAACTTTGCCTCTTCGGCATCAGCAACCACCTAGAAATTGCCATTAACAAAGGAAAAGCCAGTGGCTTATTGGGTTTACATCTGGGTGATATTGTGCGGGTGGAGTTTCATTCTTAAAAGCGAAAAGACTAAAGCGGAAAGACTAAAGGAGAAAACCGTCATTTCGAGCGGAGTGCAACGAAGTCGAGAACCACGAAGTGCTCAGCGAAGCTAAATCTATCAAGGCAGATCTCTCCCTGCCCGAAGCAGGCGGGCGTTCCATTGCGTTTCTTCC
>NZ_QNQU01000025.1 GCF_003315595.1 Pedobacter miscanthi
ATAACACTAAGTTAATAGCATTGGTGTCCCCACAGACCACCGGAATACTATATTGTTCTCAGCATCCCGCTAAGCCCCTTAAAAATAAACGATAACATGTCGTAGCGAGACGCTACCAATGCTATTAAGTTAAGCCAATAACCCCGGATAATATAATTTAACCACAGATAAAAAGGATGCACACAGATAAAATCCGTGTTTATCTGTGTGCATCTGTGGTTAAACTTATTTTATGAGATCAACAGAAATATTTAAGTAATTATTAAGGTGTCCACCAATTACCCGAAGCCACAATCATGCAGAGCAGGGTTATCGAATCACCAAAATAACTGCCCGATCTTTTTACGCCATTATCCCATAGCTTATTGAGCCATAACTGATTGTCTTTACTGATCATGGCACTTACCATAAAAGGCGATTGGAAAGCCAGATCAGTATTGTTTCTTCCGGATAATACCGAACCATCCAAATGATAACCCGTATAAATTTTGTTCACTTCGCCTGATGAAGCTTTTTGTATCCAGGCATTCAATGTGGTGAGCTGTGCCAATCCACGTTTATCGCCTGTTGTAAGGTAATCGGTAGCCAAACGCCACGGAAAGCGGGCCGAATTATAAGAGTAAGATCCGTCAGTATCACCTTCAAGCAGCTCGCCAACAGCAGGAATAAAATGTCCGTTTTTTCTTTCAACAAAATCTGGCATTAAACCCGTTTTTGGACTGTTATTGGCAAAAATATGCTGTGTAATAGCGTAAGTACTATCTACCACAGTATTCCATGCCTTGTTACCCGTCGCTTTTTGATAGGCTTTTAATTCTTGCAACATAAAATCTGATGGGCGACTCCCATCGCTAACCCTCGAGCCTTCATTACCTGCCCAATCGCCCATTTTAAGTGTTTTAAATTTCCGGTGAACGATAGATTGCATCAAGGCATCAATTACCTGTAAAGCTTCTGCCTTATAATTAATTTCTCCGGTGCTGCCCCATATTTTATCGGCCAGTAAAAATGCGTATGCTATATCCATATCCCCATCGGTTGCGCAACTTCCCCCTACCGAAACTACCTTACCATCGCGGATTCCCTCCTGCCAGCACATCAGATGTTTGTTGCCATTACTGGGGTGAGCCTTGAAAAAACGCACCATGCCATCGAAATATAATTTGGCATCTTTATCGTGCCAGGCCATATAAGCCATAGAGATCATGCCGTAGCCATGCGCTTCAGAAACGGTTACCGTTCCGGTGCGCTGGCTTTTAATATAATACTGGCCTTTTACGCCAACATCTTCTGTAAGGTAATTCTTTTTCCAGCGATCGTACACCATACCCAGGTCTGCATTTATTTGTTCTGGTGATTTATGGTTGGGTTTGATGGTTCCTGGTGTATAATCCGTTTTTACAATTACTTTTTGTTGCGCATAGCTAATGCCGGTTAGTGTCATTACCTGGATCAGGAATAATAATAATTTATTCATTTTGGTTAGCTTATAAATAGAATGTTTGTGGCACAAATAGAGCAAAACCAAGCCATTGCGACAAGGAATTTAGACCGAAAATAGTTGTGGTAGTAGAGATGTAGTATCTAAAAAAGTCTCGTTATAGGGGTAAGAGCTAGCAATCTGCCATTGCACTTCGCTGCTGGTCGTCATTTCGACCCAAGCATCGCGAAGTGGAAAAATCTATCTCGAGACAGATTTAGCTTTGCTGAGCACTGCGTGGTTTTCGGTTGCGTTGCACTCCACTCGAAATGACGGCCTGCGAGCGGTATTACCGTTAATACTCGTTTCTAACGAGCATTAAACAGAATATCGTTTACAACGATAAAATCGTGTAGTTATTTATACACTCGTTTGGAAACGAGCGCAAGCAAGAAGGAACTAAAGTAATATAAAAATCATTCATCTATACTTGGTTTACCCGGCTTTTAGGATCAAAACAAGATTGTAGAGCAAATGTAGAGGCAGCACAAGGACGCAGTATGTAGATAAGGTTATAAATTCGGACTGCATATACCAACCTAAAATCTAACCAATATATTATGAACAAACAATCATTATTTTCAGCAGTTATAATGCTAATCATCCTCATTATAGGATGTAAAAAAGCAGAATCCAAAGATGAATTGCCTAACCAACCGGTTTACGCAACAAGTATTTCCATCAAATCGAACAATGAAAACCCGGAAATCGGTTCACTGGTTTCGTTTACTCCCATTTACAAGTACAAAGTGGATAAAATCTCATGGTTTATTGACGATGTTGATGCAAAAGCGGTATCCGGTGCCAGCATTTACAGTAATGTGCTGAGTTTTATGTTTAAAGATAACAAAGAGCATACTGTAAAAGTTGTGGCATCGGTTAAAAACAGGGAAATTACAAGCACCAAAAAAATTGGGGTAGCTAAAAAATTCAATGTAATTGCCTTTTACAATGGTACCTACGATCTAGCACACATTAACTTTGTTAAAGAAGCAAACGAATGGTTCCCTAAGGCCGGCGAGCAATATGGTTTTACTTATACGGCTACAAATGACTGGAGCAAGCTGAACGAAACCTTTCTTGCGCAATACCAGGTGGTTCTTTTTCTTGATGACCGCGCACCAAAAGTCAGGGAAGCAGCTTTTCAGGCTTATATGGAAAAAGGTGGTGGCTGGATGGGGTTCCATGTTTGTGCATTTAACACCAACCCGGCCGAATGGGATTGGTACTACAATAAATTTCTAGGCGTAGGTAGTTTTAAAAACAATACCTGGTTCCCTACTACAGCTGTATTGAAATGCGAAGATCAGAAACATCCCTCAACACTGCGCCTTCCCGAAACGTTTACCTCTTCTGTTAGCGAATGGTACAGCTGGACAAAAGATCTGCGCCAAAATCCGGATATTAAAGTGTTGTGTTCGGTACACGAAAGCAGTTTCCCGCTGGGCACCGATCCTAAACAAAGCTGGTACAGCGGCTACTATCCTATTATATGGACGAACAACAAATATAAAATGCTTTATGCCAATTTCGGTCACAATGCGATGGATTACGCAGCAAACGTTGGCAAATCGTCTACTTTTGGCAGCGAAATCCAAAACAAATTCATCATCGACGGGCTTTTGTGGCTTGGCAAAGAAAAGTAAGCGATAAGTATTCAAAATTTGACTACTGATAAACACAGATAATTTGTCATCCTGAGCCTGTCGAAGGACCTGCGCAAATACTATTTATTGCGTTTCGACAGGCTCAACGTGACCAACCGTTAAAGAAAATAGGATTATGATACCGCGATATTAAAATATTACTACTCAAAGAAACAACAATGAGAAAATTTATACTACTATACCTTATTTACATCACCATCACCAGCAGTTACGCCAACGCAAAGCTACATCATGATAAACCAAAAATCAGGATTTTTGCCCTTGCCGAAAATGGCGGTGGCCATGCTTTATTTGATCGTGCGGCAAAAATATGGTTAAATAAACTTGCTGAAGAAAAGGGATTCATCATTGATTATGCCAGCGATACAAAAAAAATCAATAAGGAATTCTTAAAACAGTACCAGCTTTTTATTCAGCTTGATTATCCGCCTTATCCCTGGGAAAAAGAAGCCCAGGAAGCTTTTAAAGATTATATCGTAAATGGCAAAGGCGGATGGATCGGCTTTCATCATCCTACCCTTTTGGGGGTGTTTGATAATTATCCCATGTGGCAATGGTATTCTGATTTTATGGGGAAAATAGAGTTTAAACGGCATATTCCCGGTGGCACTTTTGCCAAACTTAACCTCGAAGAAAAGAAACATCCGGTACTAAAGGGACTGCCCGCATCTTTTACCACAAGAGATGAATGGTATATTTATAACCGGAGTCCGCGGCCAAATGTACATGTGCTGGCCAGTATTGATGAATCTACCTACAATCCCGGCAAAGATGTTATGATGGGCGATCATCCGGTAATCTGGAGCAACGAACAGGTCAAAGCAAAAAACATTTATATCGCCATGGGCCATTTCCCCGAACTTTTGGAAGATAAAAACTTTACCACCCTGTTCCGTAATTCTATTTTATGGACTTTAAAGCATTGATACCTTTTCTATTATATCCAGCAATGGCAAAATCGTACCCATAAGGATTTGTTCATTTTGCAAAACATTTCCCATTTAAACAAAATGTTAACTAAATTACAGCTCAATTCTAATCAATTTTATCCTAAGCCTAATTTATGAATCGGTTTATCCCCTTTCACTAAATCCATTAATGAAAAAAATTTCCTTATTAATTCTGATCTGCAATGCCTTTATAGGTACTTTAATGGCACAATCTAAACTGGCCATACCTTCAATTAAAAGTTATACTACTGCTGATTATAATGCCGGAAGCGGAATATGGGACATTAAACAGGGCAAAAACGGAATACTTTATTTTGCCAACAACGATGGACTGCTTACTTTTGATGGCAGCTACTGGAAAACATATCCGCTACCCAATAAAAGTGCAATCAAGTCGCTGGAGATTGATCCGTCGGGCAAAATATATGTTGGTGGACAAGATGAAATAGGGTATTTTTTTCCTGATCAGTCTGGTATACTGAAATTCCATTCGCTTAAACACCTGATGCCCGAAACGGCCAGGCAGTTTGCCGATATCTGGAACATTGTACTTTATAAAAACGAGGTCTTTTTCCGGACTATAGAATGCATTTTTGAGCTGAAAAACAACAAAATCACTACTTACGACGCCCCGGGCGGATGGATTGCATTAAGCCGGGTGGGTTCGGTACTGTTTGCATCAGATAAAGATCTCGGACTTTTGTTTTTCAAGGATTCTAAATGGCAACCGTATGGCCCGGCGCCAAAACCCGGGCAGTTACAAACCTCAAATCTTCAAATTACGGGCATTGCAGCTTATAACAAAGATTCGCTATTGCTTACCACACGTAAAAGCGGTCTTTTTTTAATGGGTAGCACTATGCTGAAAAAAATGGCAACTTCGGCAGATGGTATTTTGAACAGCAGTTTAATTAACGCCGCAACAAAAATAGCTGAAAACAGGTTTGCCATCTGTACAGCTTCCAAGGGGCTGATCATCATCGATGCGCAGGGTAAACTGATTGAGCAATTTTCTAATAAACATGGTCTCCAAAATAACAATATCAACAGCATTTTACTTGATAACAATCAAAACCTGTGGCTGGGCCTGGAGAATGGCACCGATTTTATCAATTACAATACTTCTATAAAACACATTTATCCGAGCAGGGAAAATCATGTTAAAGGCAACGCCGTAATCATATCTGGCAAGAGATTATATATTGGATCTTCTAACAGTTTGTACAGCGCAGCGATTAGCGATCTGCAAGGTGATATCAGTACAGGCACGGGTTTATTTACTGAGGTGGAGAATACCAGGGGCGCTGTACTTAGTTTGGCGCAGGTAAATAACAACCTGCTTGCAGGGCATCAGGATGGGGTAATGAATATTGTTAACAACCAGGCGCACCTGATAACCAATGGTCCCGGTGCGTGGATGTTAAAGGCATTTCCGCCTTCAGGAGATGTAATTGCTGGTACCTACACTGGTTTTCAACTGTTAAAAGCCCGTAATGGCGGTTTTGTAAATGATGGAAAAATTAACGGTATTTATGAATCATTGGGTAACCTCGCTAGGGATAATGAAGATAATTTATGGGCTACACATCCGCATAGGGGGATTTTTAAGGCCAGATTATCTGCAGACAGGAAAACGGTACTCCATTATAAAATCTACACAAATGATGATGGGCTGCCATCTAAATTAAACAACCATGTTTATTTTATAAATAACAAAATCATTGCTGCTACAGAAAAAGGCATATATGAATATAATGTTAGGCAGAATAAATTCATTTTTTCAGCTTTTTACAAACCTGTATTTGGTAATAATCCGGTAGCCTGTTTAACGGAAGACCGTTTAGGAAATCTGTGGTTTGTAAGCAACCAGCGTGTGGGTGTTGTTGACTTTAGCAGATCGGCTGAAAAAGGAAAATTTAATCCGATTTATTTCCCGGAACTTACCGGACAAACCGTTAAAGGCGCTGAACATATTTATCCTTATAATATGGAAAATATTTTTATTGGCTCTAACGACGGGGTTTTTCACCTCAATTACCAACGATATGTATCTTCAGAAAGTAAGCTCAATGTTCTGCTTACCTCGGTAAAAGCCATAGGCGAAAAAGACAGTCTGATATTTGGTGGTTATTTCCTTAAAAATGGTCAGATCTCAAGCGGTCAGGCTGCAGATCAAGTAACAAGTCTTTCTAACCAATGGAATTCTTTTCATTTTGAGTATTCTTCTACCCTTTTTGCGCAAAAAGGCAACGAAGAGTTTTCTTATAAGTTAATCGGATTTGATAACGAGTGGTCCAGGTGGTCTACAAAAACTGAAAAAGATTATACCAACCTTTCTTATGGAAAATACACTTTTTCGGTTAAAGTCCGCAATAACCTGGGGAACGCTTCTGCGCCTGTAAATTATACTTTTATCGTTGAACCGGCCTGGTATCAAACGCTTTGGGCCATTTTACTTTACCTGGCAATCCTGGTATCGATTATTTACTATTTTGTTAACCGACAGCAAAAGCGGTTTGCACTCCACCAGAAAAAACACGAAGAGGAGCAGAAAAGGCTCAGCTATTTACATGGACTGGAAATGGACCGCAATGAAAAAGAAATCATTGCTCTGAAAAACGATAACCTTGAAGCAGAACTGAATTATAAAAACCGGGAGCTTGCAACCATCACCATGCATTTGGTTGATCGTGGTAAATTATTGCAGGCCATAAAAGATGAACTGATCACACTAACACAAAAACTGAACATTCCGGATGCTGATTATCAGTTTCGCAGGGTGTATAAACTGATAAGTGATACGGAGAATGGCGATGAAGACTGGGATCAGTTTGCCATTTATTTCGATCAGGTATACAATAATTACCTGGCAACCATGAAAGTAAAATTTCCAAACCTTAGTGCTACCGATCTGAAATTATGCGCCTACCTCAGGCTGAATCTTTCTTCAAAAGAAACGGCGCAACTGCTCAATATTTCACTAAAAGGAGTAGAAATCAGTCGCTACCGTTTACGGAAAAAATTAAATTTATCGACAGAAGTAAACCTCTATGATTTTTTAATAGAATCAACCAACTAAAAGGGAGTTATTTTTTGCCAGCCGTCCAGAAAATAGCATTTTTAAATAAGGTGGTATAATCTTTACTCTCGAATAAAATTGGCGAGTGGCCCATAAAAATGTAAATGTTACGCGCTTTATAGGCCGGGTTTGTCCATACTACCGGATGATCGCCCATGGTGATGCCGTCTTTAGGTTCGTAGGATTTTTCGTCTACACTGGCAAGTACTTTTACATTGGCACGCGGACTTTTATCGTAGGTATACCATTCCTCTTTTTCAACCCAGAATGATGGGGATACGCCTTTCATTACCGGGTGTTTCTGATCTTCTACATTTACTTTACCCCTTGCAAATTTGGCAATGTAATTTTTGAATTTAATTTCGCCCATAAATTTGTAAAACCAGGGCCAAAGATGATAACCATCAAAATCGCCCAATAAAGTAGCATGGTGAAACCCAATCCACCCCCCTTTGCCCTGATCAATATAGTTTTCGAAAGCTTTTACGGCTTTATCTTTCCAGGCATAAGGCGGGTAATCCAACTGGATAAAAAGCTGGTATTTTGAAAGAAACGCGCTGTCTATCTTATCCGTGTTCTGAATATATTCAATACTAAAATTTTCCTCTGCTGCCAGTTTATTGAGCCACAGCACTGCTGCTTTTGAATAGTCGATATGGTGCCCGCCATTCTCATAAAGCGCAATCACTTTAAATTTGGGTGTTTTTTGTGCCAGTAAAGTGCCTGCATTAATAAGTATAATGGCTAGTAATAAGGTTATCTTTTTCATTTCTGTATATGTTTTGAAACTTATTTCAATTAATAATATGCCTTTAAAAGGTTTTCTGTAAATATTTAATTTTTTACTGACACCCTGTCCATGTTCCCAAATTAGGATTAGCGTCTATCTGGTAGGAAAGATCCGCATAACGATTATTAAGTAACGAGGCCAAAATTACCACTACTAAATAACCATAAATCCCGCCAATTAACATCATGCGACCTTCATTTCGCCGCACAAAGATTAAAAGGCAGGATCAGGCTTGTTCTTCAAAGCTAACTGATTTCATTTTCGTCAAAGATTTTTAAACTACTACATTAACACTACCCCCTTATAGCTTGATGACTTCCCCTTCTGTACTAATCTGCCAAATCTGCAGGAAAAATTAATCCAATGGTTTCCCGCGGATTTCGCTGATCTCGCAGATCTTATTTGAATTTACTCCTCATCATTGCGAACCGAAACTAGCAATACAGTCAGGCTTGAAGCAATCTTTCTTATCCCCTTACACTCCGTTTGAAATTTAAATTTGGTTATTGATCATTAAAACTTAATCATTCATTTCTCTGCGGTAATCCGCAAATCAGCGGGAGTATTATAATAGACACACGTTAAGTAATCTTTCTTATCTGTGAATACTCCGTTTGAACATTGAAATTTGATTATTGATTATTAAAAATCATTCATTATTCTCTATTAAAAAGGCAATCTACGCACACTTGTAGAGGCATTGTAGTGGTCATAAAATCGCTATTAATCAAAGTTTCCCTGATAATTGTAAAACGCAAATCCGCGTTAATCTAACCAATATATGCATACAGCTTGAAACACTGTTGCTGAATAAACTAAAGAATAAACCACCTTATGGATAAAACCGTAAACAGCCGGAAGTTTCTGATTGCCACGCATGGTACCCTTGCTTCTGGGATAAAGTCATCGCTTGATATCATTATCGGAGCTACCGAAAACCTCTTTCTCATGCAGGCCTATGTAGAAGAAAATAAATCACTGGAAGAAGAAATCGTTCCATTTGTTAAAGAACTTGGCGATGATGAAGAACTGATTGTTTTTTCCGATTTATTGGGTGGCAGTGTAACCAACCAGATCCTTCAGTATGGTTTAAGGGATAAGGTGCATATCGTTGCCGGTTTTAACCTGGGTTTGGTGATGGAAATCCTGCTTTCGGATATTGAAACACCTGTAGAACAGGTGATTGCCGAAGCAATTATAAATGCAAAAGAACAGATGGTGTATGTAAATAAACTTTTAACAACCCAAAATACCAACAATGATTAAGTTAACCCGCATAGACGACAGACTGGTGCACGGACAGGTAGCTTTTACGTGGACTCCCTCGCTAGGTATTGATTGCATTTTAGTAGCAAATGATAAGGTTGTGAAGGATGAGTTCCAGAAAATGACTCTTAACCTTGCCAAACCTTCAGGAATTAAATTACTGATCAAATCGGTAGCTGATGCCGCTGTTTTTTTAAATGATGAGCGTAGTAAAGCTTTAAAAATCCTGGTATTGATTAACAATGTAAAAGATGCCGGTACATTGGTTGCGCTGGTTCCGGAAATTACTTCGATTAATTTAGGCGGTTTAAGATCCAAAGACGGATCGAAACTCATTTCAAAGGCTTTTGCGGTTAACGGTGATGATATCGAAATTATCCGCAACTTACTGGAAAAAGGAATCGAACTGGAAGTAAGGCAGGTACCTACAGACAATAAAAAATTTGTTAAAGAACTGATTTGAAACCATTAACTAACATTTACCTAAATAATAATTAAGTTGTCGTTTTTATACCTGCTTATCGCACTCATCGCGGTGTTTGGCCATTCAGAAGATTTTTTGGGCACCACTTTACTCAGTCGCCCGTTGATATTAGGTCCACTCGTTGGCCTTGTACTTGGTGATGTAACCCAGGGTACCATTATTGGTGCCACACTCGAATTAATCTTTATAGGCAATATAAAGGTTGGTGCTGCTATTCCTCCTGATGTAATTACCGGCGGGGTGCTGGGTACCGCTTTCGCCATCATCTCGGGCAAAGGCCCGGCTATTGCGCTGGCCATTGCAATCCCGGTTTCAATCTTAGCAGAAATAGTAATCAGCGGCCTTTTTGTTTTTCGTCCGGTATTTAATAAAAGGTTTAACCAATACGCAGAAGAAGGCAACTTTAAAGGTATACAGCGTTTGCATATTTTTTCCGGCAGTTTAAAACCTTTGCTAATGGGGATTATCGTTTTTCTAGCGCTGCAACTTGGCGCTACAACCATGAAATCATTTTTAGACCTTATTCCAACTTGGGTCCAATCCGGCTTACAGGTTGCCGGGAACATGCTGCCTGCACTGGGTTTTGCGCTGCTGATGAATTTGATGTTCAATAAAACCGTTGCCCCTTATTTCTTTCTGGGTTTTATGCTAGCCAGTTACCTCAAACTGCCGGTAATTGCTATCGGAGGATTTGGGCTGATTATTGCTTTATTGGTTACACAAAAACCTCAGGAAAAAACAATCGCAAACGAGGAGGATGATTTCGCTACAGAAACAGAAGAACTACTTGCTGATATACTTGCCATTAAGCCCAGGCTGAGTAAAAAAAATATCCGGTCTTTATTTTGGCGCTCCATGTTGCTCGAAGCTAATTTCAACTTCGAAACCTGGCAAAACACTGGCTTTGCTTATGCGTTAATCCCGGTATTAAGAAAACTTTATCTTACCAAACAGGCCATGGCAGCGGCCTTAAAAAGACATCTGCAGTTTTTCAATACCAGTCCTTATGGTTCAACATTAATTCTTGGCATTACCGCGGCCATGGAAGAGCAGAACAGCAGGAATGAAGACCTTGATGAGGAGTCGATCAATTCTGTTAAATTAGGTTTAATGGGACCGCTTGCCGGCGTTTTCGATTCGTTATTCTGGGGAACTTTTAAGGTAATTGCCGCAGGGGTAGGCACATCAATGGCCATTAAAGGAAATATCATTGGGCCCATATTGTTTCTGTTCATCTTTAACCTTCCACATTTACTGCTGCGTTACCAGCTCACTTTTATCGGATACCATACAGGTACTAAATTTCTTCAGGATCTGGCAAAAAACAATGTGATGGACAGGCTCACAAAGGGAGCTTCCATCCTTGGCTTAATGGTTGTTGGTGCCATGCCCGCTACGCTGATGAACATTAATACCCCGCTTAAATTGGGTAGCGACAAATCTGCAGTGAGTTTACAAGCAATTTTAGATCAGATGATGCCGGCCATGATTCCGTTGGGACTTACCTTCCTGGTGTATCACTTTGTGAGAAAGAATGTAAAAACCACTTATTTATTAATCGGATTACTTGCACTGGGTTTTGCCGGGAGTATCATCCATTTATTCGCTTAACCGGTAAAAATATGATTAACGGAGTTGGCGTTTCACCAGGTATAACTATCGGCAGGGCTTTTGTAATAAAAAAGAACCAGGGCAAGATTAACGGACGCTTATTAAATAACGAAGCTGAGATCCTTCACGAGATTAAGCAATTCGACCTTGCTGTTGAACTTGCCACAGCAGAAATACAAACTATAAAAACCGATACCCAAACCTCATTGAATGAGGAAGAATCTGCCATCCTCGAAACCCAGATAGAACTGATTGGCGATCCGCAGATCAGGGAAGACGTAATTGGAAAAATCAACGCGCAAAAAATTAATGCCAGCGATGCTTTATTACAAGTGCTTGATGCTGTAGTACAATTGTTTGAAAACATGGATGATGAATATATGCGGGCACGATCATCCGACATGAAAGACATTGCCAACCGCATCTTCAAACACCTGAATAAAACAGAAAGCGAAGTTCATCGCTTCGAACCGAATACCATCATTATCGCTGATGACCTCGCTCCTTCCGATACCATTACAATGGATATCAGGTACATAACCGGATTTGCCACACAAACCGGTAGCAAAACTTCTCACACAGCCATTATTGCAAAAGCTAAAGGGATTCCTGCAATTGTTAACTGCGGTCAAAAAATATATGAAATCCGCAATAATGATGTAATTATCCTGGATGGTAGCAAAGGTATACTGTTTGTTAATCCAGATGAAAATGTGCGCAATCAATATCAGGCCGTGATCATGGATTACCAGAAACATAGTGAAGAACTAAAGTTGTTAAAAGATAAAACTGCAATCACATTAGACGGTACTAGGATCACACTTTCAGGTAACATTTCAGAGGCAGGCGAAATGGACTCTATGTTTAACCACGGTGCCGAAGGTGTGGGCTTATTGCGGACCGAAATGCTGTTTATGGACCGTAACCAGTTCCCTGATGAAGATGAACAGTTCGAATTCTATAAAACCATTGCTTTAAATGCTAAGGGCAAACCGGTAATTATTAGAACCATTGATATTGGTGGTGATAAAAGCCTGCCATATTTTAATTTACCTGCAGAATTAAATCCTTTTCTGGGCTACCGGGCTATCAGGATCTGTTTAGACAGGCCAGACCTTTTCATTACACAGCTAAAAGCCATATTAAGGGCTTCGGTTTATGGCGGGCTGAAAATCATGTTTCCGATGATCTCAAATCTGTCAGAAATCCTTGAAGCAAAAAAGATTCTGGAAGAAGCTAAATCAAGTTTAACGCAACAAAATGTAAACTTCAATGCGGACATTGAAGTAGGCATCATGATCGAAATTCCTTCGGCGGCCATAACAGCTGATATTTTGGCCCGCGAAGTCAGTTTTTTTAGCATTGGCACCAACGATCTTTGTCAGTATATACTGGCTGTAGACAGGATGAACGAAAAGATCAGCCACCTTTACGATCCTTTTAATCCGGGTGTACTCAGGCTGATCAGTCATGTGATCGAACAGAGCCAAAAACACAACATCCATGTAGGCATGTGTGGCGAAATGGCAGCAGATCCCTTGGCTACCCAATTGCTGATGGGAATGGGACTCAAAGAATTTTCAATGTCTGCCACCTCTATTCCCGCTGTTAAAAAGATCATCCTTTCAAACAATATGGAGAAAGCAGGGGAAATCTGCAGTAAAGTAATGCAAATGAACAGTTCAGCAGAGATTATCTCCTATTTAGAACAAAACCTATGATAAGCAAAGATTATATCATTACTGCGCCCCTGGGGCTGCATGCACGGCCGGCCACAAGCCTCATCAGGCTGGCAAAAAATTACAAGTCGGCCATAAGCCTTAAAAAAGGCGAAAAAACCATCAGATTGAACAGCATGTTAAATATTCTCTCTTTAAATGTAAAGGGTGGAGAAACCATTTCCGTGTTTATTGAAGGTGAAGATGAACAGGCAGCATCAGCGAATATTGATCAGTTTTTTATAACAGAACTAAAAAATCTATAAATGAAGATTACCATAACAAAAAACGAACAGGAATTTGATACCGTATCAGCCTGGCGCATTATAGCTCAGATGCTGGAAAAGAAAAATTCAGTGATCGGACTTTCTACCGGTCAAACTACCATCAATATGCACCGCATTGTGTCTGATATTTACACTCAATATCCATTTGACGTAGCGAACATTACCTTATTTAATGTAGATGAGTTAACCAACCTCGATCGCTCTTATGCAGGAAGCTGTTACACCATGATATTAAATCAGATTGCCGGTCCGCTTGGTATTCCAGCCGATAATTTTATCATGCCTCCAACACTGTCGGATGATTTCGAGGCAGAAAGCATACTCTTCGAAAAAAGACTGGCCGAACGCGGTGGTGCCGACTTGCAGATGCTTGGTTTGGGCAGCAATGGCCATATCGGTATTAACCAACCCGGAACGCCTTTTGAAAGTGAAACATGGGTATCGCCCATGGATCCCGATTTTGAAGCCCGTGTAAGAAGGGAAACGCAGGTACCACCAGAAATTGTCCTGGGTGGTTTAACAAGAGGCATAAAAAACATCATGCACACCCGTAAACTCATTTTAATTGCCAAAGGTGCCCATAAAGCTGAAATTGTTAAACAGGCTATTTTAGGGCCGGTAACCACCGATATTCCCGCATCAGTAGTTCAATTGCATCCTGATTGCGAAATCCTGTTAGATGCTGAGGCTGCTTCACTGATTGCTGATTATGCTAAAGAACGCGGATATTCTTTCTAGATCGGCGGCAAAAAAATAGACGTTATGATAATTTTGGTTAAGCACCCACCTGACGAATTTTTAAAATGAGACTAATTGTGCTGATTTTGATACGATTCGTAGAGGCCGGATAAGTTATTTATATAATTTTGCTGATTCATTGAGCAGCAACAAATAACCAAATCTCAAATAACAGAAGCAATGACCGATAAGAGCCTTTCAGCGAAGCCTCATTACCCAATATTAGATGGATTACGTGGTGTGGCAGCCATTATCGTTGTAACCTTTCACCTTACCGAACCCCTAGGAACCGGACACCTGGACATATTGGTTAATCACGGTTACCTGGCCGTTGATTTTTTCTTTCTTTTATCGGGCTTTGTAATCGGCTATGCTTATGATGACCGCTGGCATAAAATGACGATCGGCACCTTCTTTAAACGCAGGATAGAACGGCTACAACCCATGGTGATATTAGGGATGACGCTCGGTGCAATCGGGTTTTATTTTACAGATTCAACCATCTGGCCCCTTATCCATACCGTTCCGCTGTGGAAAATGCTGCTGGTAATGCTGATCGGTTATACCATTCTGCCTGTTCCCCTTTCAATGGATATCAGGGGCTGGGAAGAGATGCATCCGCTTAATAGCGTGGGTTGGTCGTTGTTTTTTGAGTATGTTGCCAATATTTTGTACGCCATCGGTATCCGGAAATTTTCGAAAACTGCCTTAGGTATTTTGGTGTTCATTGCGGCTGTAGCACTCGCACACTTAGCCATTACCAGCCCTAACGGGGATGTAAGCGGAGGCTGGACACTTAATTGGGAACAGGGCCGCGTTGGTATTACCCGTACCATGTTTCCTTTCTTTGCCGGGCTGCTGCTTTCGAGGATAGCAAAACCCACACGTATCAAAAATGCTTTTTTATGGTGCAGTCTCCTGGTTGCCATTGTTTTATATATGCCACGTATTGGTGGCGCCGAACAGGTTTGGATGAATGGGATTTACGAATCGGTATGTATCATCATTATCTTTCCGCTCATTGTTTACCTTGGGGCAAGCGGCATCATACAAAGCCAGACTGAGCTTAAGCTCTCCAAATTCCTGGGCGATATCTCCTATCCGCTTTACCTGGTACATTACCCCTTGGTTTATTTTTACGTAGCCTGGATCAGTAATCATAAAGGTGTAACCATTGTACAGGCCTGGCCTTATGCCTTGCTGATTTTGATTGGAAGCATTGCCTTAGCCTATATTACGTTAAAATGGTATGATGAGCCTGTTCGCAAATGGCTGAGAAAAAAACTTGGCTAATTGTAGCGTTATCGGATTCACTTTCGATAATAAATGTGAGAAAATATTCCTGAATCGTATTTCCTGAACTTGGATTTTCGGGTTGAATATTCTTAAATTCGCACCCTGATATATTTGGAGGCTAACTAAGGGAGTTTAGCCATTAAAGAAACATAAAAATGGAAGAAAACGATTTTGTATCTATCTGGCTCGAAGAAAGCGGAAACCCGGCAATTGAAGAACTTGCCCTTGCAAATGCTGAAGTTTCAGGTAAAACAGCTAAAGTATTGGCTGATAAAGGACTTACAAGCAAAGATCTTTCTGTACTGGTAGATATCAATCCTATGGAAATCGAAAGATGGCTTAGTGGCCGTCATACCTTTAGTATTAATGTATTAAAGGAAATTTCGGGCAAATTAATTGCCTAGAAAGATAAACTTTCATTATTTTCCTTAAAATCTTAAACCGTAGCCAGGATTACGGTTTAAGAATAAGCCCAGTCGATGATTTGCTTCAGCGATCGCTTTATTTCGGCTTGCCCTTCCTCGCCTTTCACATCAATACCACAAAAAGTTCCGTTATTTTGCGAATAAAGTGACAGATAATAAATACCGCTAATCAAAATGGCTTCTATTGCGCGTATATTCTTGTCTTTATCCTTAAAATATTCATCGTAAACAGTTGCAAAAAGTTTTTCGCCTACTTCTTCACGCTGGCGGTTGAGTTCTTTCAGGGGTTCAAAATCTTCCGAGATGCCCCAGGTTATGATTTTTCTCATTTCCTCACTCCCCATCAGCGCATCCAGCTGATCTACAAGTAATTGGTAAGCCATTGTCTGGCCAGAATCTACTTTAATCTGTTCAATAACATGCTGGGTCTGCTCTTCGCTAAACCTCCAGTAATCTTTTGTAAAAAGGTATTCTTTTACAAGCCCTTCCAATCCGCCAAAATACTTGTACACAAGTTTCCGGTCTACATTAGCCTTTGCAGCTACCTGCATTACATTCAGACCTGCAAAACCACTTTCGGTTAGGATAATGCCCAGCGAATCTATAAGTTTTTGTTTTGTCCTTTCTTTGTTTCTTAGAGGTCCGTCGGTTATTTTTCTACCCATTTAAATGCATTTTAAGGCGCAATTTGCAATTTTCTAAGTGATATTTCAAATCGTAATTGATTTATGTAAATCAATACCCGATTAAATCAATCCTGATCATGTATTTAATGTCCATTAATCAGGTTTTTCAGGCATTCAGCTAACCATATTCTGTTTGCTATCCCGATGTGCACATATAGGAAATAATAACCGGTCTTTTACCAGGGTTTACAATTTGTTTTTTAGCAGTGCTGGAATTGCTGAATGGATAGCAAACTTAACCAGCCTATTGAAAAAAGTGATGAGGACCCGCCTTTAATTAGGAAGTTATGGCTGAAATTACATTAAAATTAATTGTAAAAATTACAGTTAACGTTAAAATGTTGGCAGCAAAAAAAACATTTTTTCAAGCTTTCATGTAAAATTTATGAAAATATTACAGCTTAAATCTAATTAAACAGTCGTGCTGTCTGATTTCATGTAAAAAAAATAAAATTCATTTTCAACTAAACCTTTAACTACCCTATATTTGAAACCAAGTCCCAAATAATATTTTACAACTAAAACAAAAGACAGTATTATGCAGGACTTTTTTATTTCTAACAAGGCAATAAGCCAAAAATCAGCCACTTTCGGCAAACAATCCATTCTGCTTCAGGCGATCCCAAAATACGGTATAAGATTATTTTTTAGCTAATTTTTAGCTGGCACGTCCCCTTACGTGAAATCTTTCATCAGCCGCTTTTGCTCATTTTTTTTAGCCCGTTTACAAAAATCAATTAATTATTAACCTTTAAAACCTAAAACAATGAAAAACAATTTTTTAAAATCAGGCCTGCTATTGGGATTGGTTGTTACCATGGCGGTGAGCTGTAAAAAAAAGGAAGAAACACTTCCAGAAAATGTGGATCTGAAAACTGAAAAACAAGAGCATCAGGAAAATTTTGACTGTAGAATACTTGGCGTTAGCACCAGTGGTCCCTCAACTGAAGGAAATGGACAAACTGCGGTAAGATGGCCTAATGGAAGCACGGTTAAAGTGCGCTTTAAGGGAGGATCTACATTTGTACGCAATAAAGTTAAGCAGTATGCAAAAAGCTGGGAGCCTTATGCAAACATTACCTTCTCATTTGTTGCCGATAATGCTGCTGCTGATGTTAAAATCGGCTTTGATGAGCCCGGCTACTGGTCTTACCTAGGTACCGATTCAAAGTCACAGACAAAATCTATGAATTACGGAGGATTTGGCACCAGTACCCCCGAAACTGAATTTAGAAGGGTAATCACGCACGAGTTTGGCCATGCCTTGGGCTTAGACCACGAACAGGCTCATCCTGATTCAAATATTCCATGGAATACACAAGCTGTTTACGATTACTATATGGGTGCTCCGAATTATTGGTCGAAAGAAGATATCGATTATAATGTACTCGCCGTAAACACGAGAACTGGCTTAAGTTACAATACCTACGATACAAAATCGATCATGCATTACCCCGTTCAGGCACGTTTTACAACTAACAATAAGGCAATAGCTCCGAATAATACAACCATTTCGGAGGGCGACATTGCTTATGTAAGAACTTATTATCCGGGAAGAAATTAATTCATTTGCTGGCCAAATACTAACTTATAAAACATAAAACCAATGAGAATTAATTTATTGAAACCGGGTATGGTACTCATCATGCTTGCAGTTACAGCATTAAGCTGCAAGAAAAATGCAGAAGACAAGATGGCTGATACCACTAACCTGAAAACAGAAAAGACAGCTCTTTATGAAAATTTCAGCTGCGAAATGTTAAGTCTTAATACTACCGGACCCGTAACTGAAGCCAACGGACCATCAAATAAAAGATGGCCCAATGGTAGCACGGTTAAAGTTCGTTTTAGCGGCGGATCTCCATACGTGCGCAGTAAGGTAACCCAGTACGCCAAAAGCTGGGAAGCTTATGCCAATATTACCTTTTCTTTTGTTGCCGATAATGCACCTGCGGATATTAAAATCGCTTTTGTTCCGCCAGGCTCTTCGTCTTATATCGGCACTGATGCCCGATACCAGTCAACTTCAATGAATTTTGGATGGTTTAACGACAATACCAGCGATACGGATTTTAGAAGAACCACAGTGCACGAATTTGGTCATGCCCTGGGATTGGGGCACGAGCAGTCGCATCCAGATTCAAATATTCCATGGAACAGGCAAGCTGTTTACGATTATTACATGGGGCCACCTAACAATTGGGACAAAGCAAAGATTGATCGTAATGTACTTGCTGTAAGTCCGAGAAATGGTTATAACTATAATGCCTATGATACAAAATCAATCATGCATTACCCGGTTCAAGCACGTTTTACAACTAACAATACTGTAATTGCGCCAAATAATACAACCATTTCGGAGGGCGACATTGCTTATGTAAGAACTTACTATCCGGGAAGGAATTAACTAAATTCTTTTTCGAAAAATCCAGATTGTTAAGAGAGATGCCGGATAGTAAACTGGCATCTCTCTATCCGCTATTAACTAACTAAAAACCATAATGAACTATTTTTCTAAACTTTTCTTATTTATTTTTTTCAATATCCTGATATTCAGTTCCTGTAGAAAAGAAACGGTTGAAAACCTGTCAGATGTAAAAACGGCAGCTGCAAATAAAAAAACTATGGCAGCCGCTGTAAATCAGAATGCCACAAATGTTGATGAAAAGATCATTGTAAAGCAAGATGAAGAAAGTATGCCCGTTTGGCTATACGGCAACGCCAATTCCAACACCATTATTTTAATGGTACACGGTGGGCCGGGAGATATTGTTACTTCCTACCGAACTGTTAATCAATGCATTGCATTTAAAAGATTGGAAACTAATTACATCGTGGCTTACTGGCAGCAACGTGCTTCCGGAGAATCGCAGGGCCCTGATAACCCTAAATATTACACCATTCCGCAGTATGCTAAAGATTGCGATAAGGTAGTAGACGTATTGTTAGCCAAATATCCGGGTAAACAAATTGTACTGATGGGACACAGCTGGGGTGGTATGCTCACCTCCTATTACCTGAGAACTCCCGCACGACGGGCCAAAATTAAAGCATGGGTAGACATTGCTGGCGTGCATAATGGAGTAGGTCTTATCGAACTTTCTGTTCAGGATTTAAATGC
The DNA here is from genome assembly GCF_003315595.1 of Pedobacter miscanthi. Lineage (GTDB taxonomy): Bacteria > Bacteroidota > Bacteroidia > Sphingobacteriales > Sphingobacteriaceae > Pedobacter > Pedobacter miscanthi. The sequence goes on from NZ_QNQU01000025.1 coordinate 19,599, forward strand.
GGAAGCCAACAAGCGAATTGCTTTAAATCAGAATGTAGACTATTGGACAGGAGTTAAAAAAAATATTTCTTCGAACCCATATAGTAGTAATCCGATATCATACGACTGCATAAAAAATATCGAAGAAGTCATCGTTAAAGTATATCCAATATACCCCAATACAGCCCGTGCCCTTAACAGTAACAGGTACATTTTCCCGGTAGAAATTAAGACAGATAATAACAGCTACCTAAGAAGTTACGCCTTGCCAACCTTGGTATTATGGGGTAAATATGATTTTTCGGTTTCTAAACAAATCCGTGACCAGGCTCTGGCCAATAGCGGTTCAAAAAAGCTGGTGAATAAAGAGTTTATGGCTTCCAGTCATTTGCCCATGTTTCAGGAGCCGGCTGAGTTTGCAGCAGCTATAGAAAATTTTATAAAAAGCTTTTAATGTTATCACGATAACGGCCCAATGATCGCTTTTTGAAACAACTTCTCATTAAAAAATGAGAAGTTGTTTATTTAACTTTAATATAAGGGCCTAAGGAAAGCAAATTGAAAATCTGACGTAGTTGCTTCGCGGGTATTTTATAAGATTAAAGGTCATCAATCGAACTTACTTTTTGCACTTAATCAGATAGAATGATTGGTTTTCTTCAATTTCTGTAATTTCAAATAATCCGTATCCGCCAAATTCAGCTTTTATTGATTCCTGGTCATAAAAATAGATTTGCGCACCTTCAAATAGTTCATAACGGTCTGTGCTGATCAGTTTTCCTTTTCCATAAGTATTCGCTGTTTTCGAAATTACGGTAAATACCATATAGCCATTTTCTGAGAGTTGATTGTAGCAATCGCTGATTAGCTTTTTCCTTTCATTGCTATCCAATAAATGGATCAGGGCATAACAAAATATCCCATCGTATGTATTCTGATCAAATGGCATTTCTGTTACCGAACCATGGTAGATGCGCATATCTTCACCAAAATGTTTTTTCGCCAGTTCAATTGCAGTATTCGAAATTTCGATACCGGTTACAGCAATTCCATGGTCCCTGAAAATCTGTGCATTGCGCCCGTAGCCAATGCCAGGGATCAACATATTTTTTACAGCATGCTGAAGAAAAAAATCTTTGGTCAGTACAGCTGAAAGTGCGGGTTCCAGCCCCCACATTTCCTGTTTTTCGCCAAATGCGGTTTCCCAGAATTCTGGTTTTTCACTACTATCTTCCATAGTTATCATCTTGCCTAAAATTAATATAGAATCATCACATTATGAACAGAAGGATGTCAGGTTTTTAACAGACCTCGCAGGTTTTAAAAACCTGCGAGGTCTGCTGCTTCTGGTCGTCGCGAGACGCTAAAACTAAAAGGGTACTATAAAGGTTTTTTAGCCGGATGAAACCTGCGAGAGTCTTTGCGTTAGGGATTGTAAGGGTTTAGTACCGATCCTTCATCGGTACCGGAGCGAAGCGGAGCCCTGAAAAGCCCGACCCTTTCCCTATTTTTCATCGGGAAAGGGTAACGCCCAAATGATTAAAACTGTTAAATCACCTAAATAAAGGAATAATTAGGCAAATAAAGTTTTTTAAAGTCTTAGCGAGATGCTAAGACTAGAATCGAGGATGATAGGTAGACCTCGCAGGTTTTTGAAACCTGCGAGGTCCTGACAACTATTATTTAGTATTTATGACAACATTCCCTCCGTTTTTGAAAAGATCGTGTGAGATAAAATAGCCCTGATTGATTTTTCCATCTACTTTAATATCGGTAATTCCCCTGCCCTTGCCTGGTTTGTTGATGGTTAGTATTTTGCCAGTATTTGTTTTCCATTTCACCTCATCAAAAAGCGGAGCAGTTACAATATAATTCGGATCAGTTGCCGAAAATGGATATAAGCCTAAAGAACTGAATACATACCAGGCCGACATTTCGCCTGCATCATCCATTCCCGAAAGTGCCAAACCATCGCTTCCTATCCCATAAAGTTCGTTCAGGATTTTGTCGATTATTTTTTGCGATTTCTCTGGCTTACCTATAAAAGTATAGGCAAATGGTGCTTCGTGATCAGGCTGGTTACCCTGGCAGTACTGCCCGATCATGGTTTCTACATTCCTGGCAATATATTTCGGGTTCCATGGCAAAGTAAAGAGCGAATCGAGTTTAGATTCAAAACCGTCTACGCCACCGTAAAGGTCGATCAGGCCTTTCATATCATGTGGCGCGTAGAACGAAACCTGCCAGGCATTGGCTTCCCTGTACATGTATTCGTAATATGGGTATTGCGGATTAAAAGGTTTTATCCAGTCGCCATTATCTAACCTCCCACGCATAAAACGCGTATTCGGATCAAACATGTTTCTGTAGTTTTTCGATCTGGTCATCAGGATGCGGTAGTTTGCGGTATCGCCCAGTTTTTTTGCAATCTGCGCCAGCGAATAATCATCGTACGAATATTCGAGCGTTTTAGAAACACCGGCTTTTGCTTTCGTTTCTACATGTGGATTTTTAACATCGGGATCAGAAATATAACCTTTATCGATGTATTCCTTAATAAAAGGTCGTGCACCACCATCCACATTGGCATTGCGTAATAAAATCTGATAAGTGCCCCTGATATCGAAATCATCAATCCCCCGTAAATAGGCCCCAGCGATTGACGATGCACCATGATCGCCGTGGAAAAAGGTTGGAATAAACCCGGTTTTGTCACCTACATCTTTCATTGATTTAATTACATCCAAAGTTACTTTCGGCGTAATCAGGCCTAAAAGTACATCTTTGTTGCGGTAGGTATCCCAAAGTGATGGTTCGGTATAATAATTGAAGTTGCCTTTAATTACATTGCGTTTAGCATCTTTAAATTCGCCGTTTACATCACTGCGCAAAGCAGGCCATAAAAACGAACGGTACAGGCATGAGTACAACATCTGTTTTTGTTTTTCCGTACCACCTTTTACCTGGATGTTCGATAAAAGTGATTCCCATTTTATTGTTGCTTCATTACGGATCTGTGCAAAAGTTTTATTGCCGATTTCTTTTTCTAAATTTTCTTTAGCATTGGCTGTACTCACAAACGAGAGTCCGATTTTTAATTCTACCGGTCCGGTACTTCCATCAGCCAGGTGGATAATGGCATAACCCGAGCGTTTTCCAACATCAGTTTGATCAAGCTTATCTATTTTGCCGTTTATGGTTGCATAAAAATAAATATTCTCGCCGCCCTGAAAACCCTGTACAGCTGAAGCCCCCACCTGTTCGATATTCCAGGTAGAAACGCCGCTGTTTGCTTTTCCCAATAGAAATAATATCTGCCTGTCGTGGTTATTTTTATATTCATACTGATGATATCCTGATCTTAATGTTGAAGTAAGCTTTACATTCACCTTATAGTCATCAAGATAAACCTGGTAATAACCTGGTGCAGCGCTTTCATTTTTGTGCGAAAACTTTGATCCGAATTTTTCTCCCGGGTTGGAAAGGGGTAAAATTGGGATATTGCAAAGGTTCCAATGGCCTTTGTTGGTATGCGCGAAACCATAAATGGTATCATCTTCATATTCGTAACCTGCACCAGAACCAAATTCGGTAATCGGACTCAGCTGCACCATGGCATTGGGTAAAGAGCTGCCGGGAAAAGTTAAGCCTGCCCAGGAGCGCCAACCCTGCGGAAGCTCATAGCCCAATATTTTAGGATCGGTAAGCGGAGCCGTACCAATAAAGGTATTTACATATTTGGTGTAAACTGTTTTGCTTTGCCCCAGGGCGCGGTAATTGGCCGAAACAGTAAAAAATAAGATAATGCTTAGAAATTTGGTTAGTGATTTCATTTTACATAAAACGATTTAGTGTGTGGTATCAAATATATAAAATCTATTAAATCCATCAGCTAAATATCATAATAGTTACCATTCATAAATCCCATCAAAAAACTCGTCATTGCGAGGAGGCTTTTTCAGCAGCCGAAGCAATCTTACAATGATCGCTATTCTCATTAAGATTGCTTCGTGCCTAGCAATGACGGCTGTGACAGTAAAATCCCTCCCAATGCTTAAATAATTGAATAAAATGCCAATAATCGAGATGCAATCGCGCTCTGATTATATATATCTTTGAAATCACACTAATCAAATATCGTTATGCTTTTTAAACCTAAGCAAATGATTTGCCTGATGCTGATTTCATTTTTGGCATTAAGCTTTTCGAGCACTGTATCTGCGCAAAAGAAACCAGCCAGCCCCTTATTGCTCTGGGATAATAAACCAGCCCAAAACTGGATGACAGAGGCCTACCCCATTGGGAACGGCCGCATTGGCGGAATGATTTTTGGAGGAGTAAATAACGAACATATCCAGTTTAATGATAATACACTCTGGACAGGCGATGAAAACGACAGGGGCATGTACCAGGCCTTTGGAGATCTGTTTATTGATTTTGTGCAGAAAGACCAGAATTTTACAGGTTATAAGCGCGGTTTAAACCTGGCCAATTCGGTACATACAATCAATTATACCCAAAACGGGACTCATTATAAACGCGAATATTTTTGCAGTTTTCCGGATAAAGTGATGGTTTTAAGGCTTACTTCTGATCAGAAGAATGCTTATTCGGCAGCAATCAGGCTCAAAAATGCACATCAGGGCAAAATAACCGTTAATGGAAACACCATTCAATTCACAGGTACGCTATCAAACGGAATGCCTTATCAGGCTACGGCACTGGTTAAAATTGAAAATGGAAAATCCTATGCGGTAAAAAATGATGATGGTGAAAGCCTGAAAATAGATAAAGCAGATGCCATTACCATTATTTTTACCGCGGCAACCAATTACAGTAATAAACGCGAAAAGCACTGGAAAGGTGAAGAACCGGCGCCAAAAATTGAGCGCATCCTCAAAGCAGCATCTGTAAAACGTTATGCTACATTATTAAAAAGCCATATAGATGATTACCAGAAGCTGTTTAACCGCTTAACCATTAGTTTAGGAGAAAGCGATACTAAGAACTATGGTTTACCTACTTATCAGCGCCTGATCAATTATAAAAAAACGCCCGATCATGACCTTGAAACCTTAATTTTCCAGTACGGAAGGTATTTGTTGATCAGCTCTTCCAGGCCAGGTGGTTTACCAGCCAATTTACAGGGACTTTGGAACGAGAGCAATACGCCACCATGGGGAAGTGATTACCATTCCAACATCAACATCCAGATGAATTACTGGCTGGCCGAACCTACCAATCTATCTGAATGCCATATTCCATATCTTGATTACATTAACAGCATGCGCGAGGTAAGTGCGGTTACTACCCGCAAAGATTATCCTAACACCCGTGGCTGGACAGTAAAAACAGAAAATAACATTTTCGGCGGAATGAGTTATTTGTGGAATACACCAGGCAGCGCATGGTACGCGCAGGCGCTTTGGGAGCATTATGCCTTTACAAAAGATAGGGACTATCTGAAAAATTTTGCCTACCCGATTATTAAAGAAATATCTGAATTTTGGGACGATCATTTAAAAAGAAGACCAGATGGCACATTGGTATCGCCACTGGGATGGTCGCCGGAGCACGGCCCTACCGAAGATGGGGTAACGCACGATCAGCAGATTGTATACGATCTGTTTACCAATTATATCGAAGCTGCTGAAATTTTAGGTATCGACAACGATTATAGAAAACATATTGCTGATTTAAAGGCACACCTGTTAAAACCAAAAATAGGTAAATGGGGACAGCTGCAGGAATGGGAAACCGACCGCGACGATCCAAAAGATCAGCACAGACACATTTCGCATCTTTTTGGCCTGCATCCCGGACGAGAAATCAGCACCATTAAAACACCTGAAATGGCAAAAGCGGCACGGGTTACTTTAACTGCACGTGGTGATGAATCAACAGGATGGTCGATGGCCTGGAAAATGAATTTCTGGGCGAGGTTACAGGACGGTAATCATGCCTATAAAATACTGCAGAACTTTATAACACCGGTTGGCGGTTCGGGCACTGATTATAATAAAGGTGGCGGAATTTATTCGAACCTCTTTTGTGCACATCCACCCTTTCAGATTGATGGAAATTTTGGTTATACCGCTGGCATTTCAGAAATGTTATTGCAAAGCCAGACAGGTGAGCTTCAGTTTTTACCTGCCCTGCCTGATCAATGGTCGTCGGGAAGTATACAAGGTTTAAGAGCAAGGGGTAACTTCGAAATCACAGATTTGGAATGAAAAAAGGTAAGATAAGCAAATTATCAATTAAATCACTATCTGGTGAAGATTGCGTGGTGAGAAGTCCGAATGCGTTAAAAGTTAAAGGAGTTAAAGAAGAAAAATCAGGAAGCGACTTTAAATATAGCTTTAAAACACAGGTTGGAAAAGTTTATAGCTTGAAGGATAAATGAGATGACAAAATTAGAGAATGATTGAATGAGAGAATGGTTTAATGATAGAATGATTGAATGGGAGAATTAAAGAACGAAAGATTACAGATTTTCATAACACTTAATCATTCAAAATTCATTCACTCAATCATTCAAAACTCATTCATTCAATCATCCAAAACTCATTCATTCAATACTTAATTCCTCAAACATTTTCCTTTTGATTTCCGTTTTTCTTGAAAAGAATTGAAATGAGTACTTCAAATAAAATACTGACTGAACACAATGCAAAAGTGGTTGTGCTTGATTTTATCAACGCATTAAACGCAGAAGATTTCGAACTTGCCCGTCAACAGTTGCAGGATGATATGAGCTTTAAAGGAGTGATGGGTGAAAGAAACGGTGCCGACCTTTACATTGAAGACATGAAAAAGATGAAATTCAAGTACGATATTAAAAAGGTATTTGTAGATCAGCAAGAGGTTTGCCTTTGGTACGACATTGATATGGGTGCGAAAACCATTTTCTCATGCGGTTGGTACAAACTGGTCGACGATAAAATCCAGTCGTTTCAGGTAATATTCGATCCACGGCCAATTTTATAAGTATCGACATTTAAAAATTTACGTCATTTCGACCGGAGTCGAGAAATCTATAACATGAATTAACTTTAAATTTCTCTGCTCCATTGCATTTTGGTCGAAATGACGAATGCAAAGTGGACTAACAAACCTGCTTCAATTTTCTGATGATCATGTGGCTGTTTTCCAGTTGGAAGAGGAACATCAGAAATTCGTCTGTTTCACTGATTTCGATAGCCGATATTTTTCCCGATAGTGTATTTCCATCAGTTATGTCTTCACCGATTTTCAATTCTAAAAGTGTGGATGTGGGTAACTGATCGTTTACAGTTATCATTTTTTATAAGGTATACTTAAGGTAAAACAAGTTTTTTCGGGTGTAGAAGTAACATCTAAACTTCCATCATGTGCCTTTGCAATTTCTGATGCAATATATAAGCCTAAACCCAGACCTTTTTGATTTGGTTCTACTTCTCCCCTCGAAAAAGGCTGGAACAAACGTTCCATTGCAGCTTCCGGAATCTGTTTTCCTTTATTGGCCACACAAAGGTTAAACTCTTTATCAGTACTGAAAGCGGTAATTTCTATAGTAGAATCAGCTGGCGAATAGTTTAAGGCATTGGCCAGCAGGTTCGAAAAAAGTTGCGCCAAACGTTTGCCATCAGCATTAACCGGATGTTTAAAATCAAAGTCAGTTTTGATATGCCGGCTTGGCCATATCGTTTGCAATTCATCAATTACCTGTACCAGCAGTTTTTCCAGGTCTTCGTCGGCAGTTCTGTTAATGGTAATACCATCGCCTAAACGTCCGCTGGCAAAATCGAGTATATTTTCGATCAGGCCATTCATCCTGAAAGAAGAATCTTTTACAATTTTGGCGATACGGATGCCGCGTTCATCTAAATTTAAGCGCGACAATAATTGCGCACTACTTGATATTGCATTTAGCGGATTCCTTAAATCATGGCCCAATATGGCAATAAACTGATCCCTTAAGATGGCTATTTCCTGCTGTTTTTTCAATTCCTTTTCAGCAATGTCCAGTTGGTCCAATGCATCCATGTGGAAAGCTATTAAATCGGCAAACATGCTAAACATGCCTGTAATGGCAGGATTTTTAAGTTTGGCGGGTTTAGGATCAATGGCACAAAGTGTTCCGAAAAAATTACCGTTTTTTAAAATAATCGGTACAGAAATATAACTTTGAAAACCATACATCAACGGAGTGTGATGTCCTTTAAAATTTTCGTCCTCATCAACATGGTCAATGATTACAGCTTGCTGGTGCTGTCTGATTTCGTTGCAGATGGTGGTTTCCAGTTTAAGTTCCCCGCCAACCGGTAAACCAAAATTAATTTCATCATGTATAGCGCAGGCTATCCATTTATCGGAGGTTACCCTCGCAACTGCAGAAAAACCCATGCCAGTGGTACGGCACACAATTTCTAAAATATGTGCAATGGCCGGGATTTTATTAATAGCTTCTATATCAGAAAGAATGGTTTTTTCGGGATTTTGCAAAGCGGGAATGAATAATCTTGCAGCAATTTACAAATATTTCTGATTGCAGAAAAGACTGGTCATAAATTCTAACGCATGTTTTACAAAGGCTGTAAGTTTAGCGCTTAAATAACGTATTTATACCTGTAATTATTCCTGTTTGTGTTAGCAATGATAAGACCGTATTTATCTGTAAAATAAAATTACCAATAAATACGGTCTGTTATGTTAAGCTTTTAGCAAAGCTGGTTTTTCGTGGTATGTTCTCCAAAGTAATTCGCCAAATAAGGTGTTAGACCATGCGAACCATGCCCTGGTAAAATTGGCCGGATTATCTTTATTAAACGATTCGTGCATAAAACCTTTACCTGCATGAGTTTTACGTAAAGTATCTATACAATATTTAATTTCCGCATCATCTTTTGATGTTAACGCGCGCATGGTAATGCTCATCGGCCAGATCATGTCCTGTCCGGCGTGCGGCCCGCCAATACCTTCTGCTGCTGTACCCTTAAAGAAATACGGGTTATCTTTAGATAGCGCAAATTTCCTGGTATTCTGGTAAATAGGATCTTCAATTTTCATTGCACCTAAATAGGGTAAACCCAATAAACTTGGCACATTAGAATCATCCATCAGATAAGAACTTCCGAACCCATCTACCTCAAAGGCGTAAATTTTGCCATATTTCGGGTGGTTAACAATAGCATGTTTCTGTAAGGCAGCATTTACCACGTCAGCAAGATTTAACAAACTACTTTCCAGATTTTTATCGCTTTGTAATGCTTTAATCATTTCGGCCGCTTGTTTCAGACTCGATACGGCAAAGAAATTAGATGGCACAAGGAAAGGAAAAATAGTGGCATCATCACTTGGGCGGAAAGCCGAACAGATTAAACCTACAGGATTTACCGGAAAACCATAACCTGCCATTGGTAACGAATCGGTGGGTTGGGTAGTTTCCCTTTGGAAATGATACGGACCTTTATCTGTCTTGCGCTGCTGTTCTTTAAATGTTTTTAAGGTCGCTTCAATTCCTTTTTTCCAATCGGCATCAAAAGGAGTTTTGTCGCCTGTTTTTTTCCAGTAGTGGTAAGCCAAACGGATAGGATAACATAACGAATCGATTTCCCATTTACGCTCGTGTACACCTGGCTGCATAGCTGTTTTATCGGTTTTCCACTCACCTACTTTAGTGGCATCGCCATAAAAAGCATTCGCATACGGGTCTTTTAACACACATTTTGTTTGGTGGATAATTACCCCCGCAATTAATTTTTTAAGGGGTTCATCTTCGTTTACAAACTGAAGGTATGGCCAAACCTGTGCAGAGCTGTCGCGCAACCACATGGCATCAATATCACCAGTGATGACATACGTGTCAGGGCGGCCACTTTTTTCGCTATAATATACCGTGGTATCCAGGGTATTGGGAAAACAGTTTTCGAACAACCAGGCCAGTTCCGGGTTTTTAACGTTTGCCTGGAAAGTTTTAATTGCCGCATCTACAGCTTTGCTCTGAAAATGCCTTTTAGCAGCAGCTACACGTACCACAGGAAATTCGGGAGCGAGATTGGCAGCAAAAGAAAGTTTCGATGCAACTACTCCTCCGGCCAATAAACCTGTGTTTTGTATAAATGTTCTTCTTTTCATTATGTTGTGTTATGATAATTTGGTTCGTTTATGTTAACCGGAAAATCTATCTGATATTGAATATATTCAATGATAAAGGGTAAGATTATTCGGTTAGCGCTCAAACAAATATTATGATAATATTTGGAACATCAAAATGAAAATATGCAATTAAAGCATTCCTAAATCGATTTTTGTGTTATGAATTATCCTGAAATTATATGTTTAGAGGTTTAAAACAGATCAATGCTTATTTGGCTTCGATTTACTATCTTTAAATAACCAAACATTTTAAGATGAATGCTGATCTAACCACCACATCAAAACGCATTTTATCCATTGATATATTACGCGGGCTCGTAATGATCATTATGGCGCTTGATCATACCAGGGATTTTTTCCATATCGGTGCCATGACCGGCGACCCCCTAAACCCCGATACTACAACAGGAATGTTGTTTTTTACCCGCTGGATTACACATTTTTGTGCGCCAACCTTTGTTTTTCTATCTGGTTTATCAGCTTATTTATCCGCCCAGAAAAAAACACCTGCGCAGGCCAGTTTATTTTTATTAAAACGCGGAATTTGGCTCATATTTATAGAAATTGCGGTCATCTCACTGGGCCTCACTTTTAATCTTCAATATAATTTTATCATTCTACAGGTAATATGGGCCATCGGCTGGAGTATGGTCTTTTTGGCTCTGGCCAGCCGGATTTCATATAGAATGGTTTTGATTATCGGCTTGATCCTGGTTTTCGGTCATAATGTTTTCAATTTATTTCCTGAGCCTAAAGATGCAACCGCAGGGATGATCTTAAAGGTATTTTTCACCGCATCCGGAACGGTTGTACCTTTAAACAGCAACCATTTTATAGGTGTCTTTTATGCTATCCTGCCGTGGACGGGTGTTATGTTTTTAGGTTATGGAATCGGTATCTGGTTTAAAAGAAATTATGAAGCTAAAATCAGGCAACGGAACTTATTAATTGTTGGTTCGTTAACAGTACTTTTATTTATCGGCTTACGACTCATCAATGTATATGGCGATCCGGCTCCGCGGAAAGAATACCATGACCTCTTTAAAAACCTGCTGGCATTTTTTAATGTGAGTAAATACCCGCCATCATTAGAATACCTCGCTATGACGATAGGTCCGGCGATGTTGATTCTGGCAGTTATAGAAAACCTGAACAACAGATTTACCAGGATAACTTCGGTTTACGGTGCCGTTCCTTTCTTTTATTATGTGATTCATTTTTACCTGTTACACACGCTCCTTGTTGTTTTATTTTTTGCCACAGGTTATAGCACAAAGGAAATTGTGCAGATACCATTTTTATTCAGGCCTGTAACATTTGGCTTTAGTTTGCCTTTTGTTTATTTAATATGGATCTGCGTGGTTGTCTCGCTTTATTTGCCATGCCGATGGTTTAAGAAATATAAAGAAACGCACCGGCAATGGTGGTTAAGCTATGTTTAACCTTTTTTCCACTTAATGCCACAACCAACGGCTTTGGTAGAAGCAACTACAGGCTTTTTACCCACCGACAATTCGTTTACTGCATTTTTAACATAGTCGGTTTTAGTGCCATTTGCCTCTTCCGGATCGTTATCTATTGCACCAATGTATTCTACCACATTACCTTTATCGGTTTTGTTGAGCACAAAAACATGTGGTGTTCTGGTAGCGCCAAACTGTTTGGTAACCACATGATCAGGGTCTAAAAGGTAAGGAAAACTGAATTTCTTTTGGGAAGCCAAAGCCTGCATTTTTTCGAAACTTTCGTCCGGAACAGCACCTGCGTCATTAGGATTGATGGCCACAACCGGATAACCTTTAGTTGCATAAGTGGCATTTAATGCCGCAACGCGGCCCTGGTAGGCTTTTGCAACCGGACAGGTATTGCAGGTGAATACCACAATATATCCTTTGGCATATTTATAATCGGCAAGGGAAACCGTTTTGTTGTTCACATTCTTCAGCGAGAAATCTTTAACCACGTCGCCTATTTTATAACCTTCTGTTTGTGCAAATGATACTGCTGAAAGCAGCATAAATGCCATTAAAATCAATGTTTTCATTACAATTTATTTTAAGTTTAACAAAGTACTGTTCAGTTCGGCTTCGGTAAATTCTTTTTCGTAAAATCGTCTGCTTTTCTTGTTTACAAAAAGTGTTGCGGGTATAGCGCCAGACCATTTTTTATCAATTCTCTCTATATATTGCTGCTGATCGGGTTCATTTAAAAGAAATACTTCGGCATTTATCTTATTTTTTTCTACAAATGGAATCACTTCCTTTAGCAGTTTTGATTTAAAATCTAAACTCACCAAAAGCACCTTAACAGGCTTTTTTAAACTGGCTAAACGTAATTTCTCGAAATTCGGCAATTCTGCCACACATGGAGAGCACCAGGTAGCCCAAAAATTGATCACATAAGTGGTATCTTTTCCATTGGCAATGCGCTTGTCTAAATCATCTAATTTGAGCAGTTTTACCTGTGCATTAACAGAATAAGTAATTAAAGATAAGCAGATTATAAGAAATATACGCATAACAGAATAACGAAAATTAATTGGGATTGTTTTCATAAAGAGATCGTCATTTCGACTGAAGCTAATCGATTCTTCATCGGTAGCGAAATGGAGAAATCTATACAGCAGATTTCTCCGTTTCGTTGCACTCCAGTCGAAATGACGGAAATGGATTAATTAACCGATCCCGATTTCACCAGAACCTTTTGGTATGCAGGCAATGTTAAATCGTCAACAATTACACCACGGGTTGTACTGGCGTGAACGAAAAAACCATTATTGAGGTAAATGCCAACATGATCCACATCGCTTCCTCCGAAAGAGAAAAACACCAAATCACCCTCTTTTAAATTATCGACATCTTTTCTTCTTATTGCATTGGCCTGATCTCGTGAAATCCTGGGAAGCGTAACACCATAAATCTCTTTTTCCAGTAAAAATGCAAAACCCGAACAATCAATCCCGCTTTTATCCAATCCACCAAAACGGTACCTTACCCCTGTCCAATCGGTTATGAAACGATAAAGTTGCTTGCTTTTTAAATTGGCCATGGCATCTGCTGCTTTCGAAGCTTTGGTATCGCTTTTAACGGTGTATTTACGCGTACCGCAAGAAGAGAAGAATGCAACCAGCGTTATTAAATAAAGAATGTTTTTGAGGCGAAAGGTGTAAGGCGTAAAGTTTAAGGTTATATCCATAGTGTTGCCATTCTTATATTAACATTTTGGGCGTAAGGTATAAGGCTTAGGGTATAAGGTAATTTCTATTGTGTTATTTCATTTAGCTTTACGGTTCTTCACCTTTCGCCTTAAACCTTATACCCTACACTTTTCTTAATTTTTAATCAATCTTTGTATTTCATCCAGTTTTAGCAAAGCTTCTACTGGAGTTAGGGCATTCACATCAAGGTTATTAAGCGTATCGCGGATTTTAACCAAAACCGGATCATCTATGGCAAACATCTGCAACTGGTATGCCTGGTTCTGCACCTTTTTAATACTGTCTTTAATGCTTTGCCCTTCAGTACGGTCAATCTCAAGTTTCTTTAATATTTCGTTTGCCCTTCCGATCAGTTTAGGTGGCATACCGGCCATTTTCGCCACGTGGATACCAAAACTGTGCTCGCTTCCGCCGGGTATCAGTTTGCGCAGAAAGATTACCTTATTGGTCATTTCCTTAACCGAAACATTAAAGTTTTTGATACGCGGCATGGTATTCGCCAACTCATTCAGTTCGTGATAGTGTGTGGCAAAAAGCGTTTTTGGCCTTGATGTTGGATGCTGATGCAAAAACTCTGCAATGGCCCAGGCAATCGAAATACCATCGTAAGTACTTGTTCCGCGGCCAATTTCATCCAGTAAAATCAAGCTGTTATCCGAAATGTTGTTCAAAATGCTGGCCGTTTCGTTCATTTCTACCATGAAGGTACTTTCTCCCGAAGAAATATTATCGGATGCCCCCACACGGGTAAAAATCTTATCTACCAAACCAACTTCAGCATCTTTTGCAGGTACGAATGAACCCATCTGCGCCATGAGCACGATTAAGGCAGTTTGCCTTAAAATGGCCGATTTACCCGCCATATTGGGTCCGGTAATCATAATAATCTGCTGACTATCAGTATCCAGATAAACATCATTAGTGATGTATTCCTGCCCCACAGGTAGTTGTTTCTCAATTACAGGGTGACGGCCACCTTTTATGTCAAGCACCTTAGTTTCGGTAACTTTAGGCTTATTATAATGATTTTTTGCAGCCAGTTGTGCAAAACACAATAAACAATCCAGCTGTGCAATTAAAAACGAATCAAGTTGAATCGGTTTGATGTAGCTGGCTGTTTCGTACATCAGTTCGTTATACAAACGTACTTCTATGGCCTGTATTTTCTCCTCGGCACCTAAAATCTGATCTTCATATTCTTTAAGTTCCGGTGTGATGTAACGCTCGGCATTAACCAGGGTTTGTTTACGGATCCAGCCTTCGGGCACTTTATCTTTATGGGTATGGGTAACTTCTAAATAATAACCAAAAACATTATTGAACGCAATTTTTAACGACGGGATGCCGGTTGCTTCTGCTTCACGTTTCTGAATCTGCACCAGGTAATCTTTACCGCCAAAAGCAATCTTACGGAGGCGGTCTAAATCTTCATCAATGCCATCCGCAATTACATTTCCTTTAATCAGTAATGCCGGTGGTTCGGGTTGTAGTTCTCTTTCAATTCTATCCCTGATGGCTAAACATGGATTCAACTGATCCGCTATTTTAATCAGGAAAGTGTTTTTAGAATCATTGGCGAGTTTTTTAACCGCTTCGATGTGGTATAAAGCCCTTTTTAAAGCCACTAATTCACGCGGACCAACGCGTTGTAAACCTACTTTTGAGATCAAGCGCTCTAAATCGCCGATCTGTTTAATATTATTTAAAAACTCACCCTGTAGCTCTTCATGCCCGACAAAATACTCCACCATTCCGAGGCGTTCCTGGATGGGTTTAAGTTCTTTTAAAGGCATAATGATCCATTTCTGCAGCAATCGTGCGCCCATCGGCGTACAGGTATGATCCAGAATGTCAAAAAGTGTTACCGCATTATCATTGGGAGAGTTCACCAGCTCCAGGTTACGGATGGTAAAGCGGTCTAACCACATGTAACGGTCTTCTTCAATACGGCTTATCGAACTGATGTGTTGCAGATTACGGTGCTCAGTTTCGCCCAGATAGTGCAAAATTACGCCCGCGGCTACTATCCCACTTTGCAGGCGCTCCACACCAAAACCCTTAAGTGAAGAAACCTCGAAGTGTTTCATCAGGGTTTCGTTTCCAAAATCGGAGGTAAAAGGCCATTCATCTAAACCAAAAGTATAAAAGCGGTCGCCAAAGTTTTCTACAAAAGCTTGTCGCTTCGATTTTTGAAAAATTACTTCTGTAGGTTTAAAACCCTGCAAAAGTTTATCGATATAGTCGCTATTTCCCTGTGCAATTAAAAATTCCCCGGTAGAAATATCTAAAAATGAAATCCCCAGTTGTGCTTTATCAAAGTAAACACAGGCCAGGAAATTGTTCGATTTTTGATTTACAATGTTATCGCCATAAGCTACCCCAGGGGTAACCAACTCTGTTACACCACGTTTAACAATGGTTTTTGTGGTTTTAGGATCTTCGAGCTGATCGCATATCGCCACACGCTGCCCTGCCCTAACCAATTTAGAAAGATAATTATCCAGCGAGTGATGCGGAAAGCCCGCGAGTTCCAGAGCACCACCATTTGGGCCTGTACCCCTCCTGGTAAGTACAATACCTAAAATCTGAGCCGTTTTAATGGCATCTTCGCCAAAGGTTTCATAAAAATCGCCAACCCTAAATAGTAAAAGTGCGCCCGGATACTTCGCTTTAATTGCGTTGTATTGCTGCATCAAAGGGGTTTCTTTATTCGTGTCTTTAGCCAAAACTGAAATTAATTTACAAAAGCCATAAAGATAACACGAATATGCATTTTACGGCTGTTTTGTTGAAAAGTTAAGAAAAATGGGTTGTTTAATCGGTTAATTGTAGGATATCACAGTTAACCAATTTATACAGTTAAACAAGTAACCTAATAATCAATGATCAATCTTTCAATGAACATTAACAATAGTTTTATAACCATTTAACCTATTTATACAGTTAACCATAATTAGAAAATGAGGGGTTCTGTGCATTTCGGAGGCTGCAGTCCTGCTATCCCTCCAAGTCCTCACTCATGCTTCGCTCCGGGCTTTCCGTTCTATCAGGTTTATTAACAAGGGTTTGTTTTAAACACCATATTAAGATGACTTGGGAGTTAGACTTTTAATAAAATATAAGAAATTTTATTAAATTTATTTTTAGAGGCTATAAATTAATAAATCTAGTCAAACTATTACCTCATTTTTTTATGTTTTACAATAACGCTATTTGTGATATTTATATTGGAAGTGGAGCTGGCAAAAAACTTATGAATGATATGAAAGCTGCGAAGCGTTCAGTTAAGATAGTCTCTCCTTTTTTATCTCCTTATTTGATTTCAGAGTTGATTTATCTAAAAAATAACAACATTGATATCAAATTAATTACGACAAATAACATAGAAGATTTTTATGGTTATCGTGAAAAAAACATATATAAACTGATTATTCAAAATCGAAATACCGATCTTCAGAAGCAAAAAATCAGGGATAAGTGGATCAATTTTACAAACCGTCTTTCTTATATCGGTTTTAGTTTAGTAGCCGTATTAATTATCTTAGCCTATTATTTCAGGGATATTAATGTGTTTTTTGGTTTTATTCCTATTATTATCCTTTTTTTAATCCAAATTTTATATAAAACAAAAATAAAAAAACTGCAGATCTACAGTTATTATTATACCCAGTTATTTCCATTTAAAGTGTACATAGCTGACGAAAAAACATCTTTAATTCACAGTAAAATTTACTTAATTGATGACCAGATAGCATATATGGGTTCATTAAACTTTACCCAGAGTGGCACTCAATTTAATCATGAAACCCGAATAAGAACAACTGATGTAAATGCGATCCAGGAAATAAAGAAAGAAATTGATTTACTTTTTGAACATCCTTTCCTGCCGGTAGCAGACTTACAGATTTGGGGAAAACAAATATATATTGAACCTATTAACTAAAATTAACAGTTAATTTTAAAACGTTTTGAGGCAAGTATTGTTATTCATGTATATACCTAATTTTATAACTATGACGATCCAACTGAATACCGACAAGAATTTAACGATACATCAGGAATACGAAGAAAAAATACAAACCCAGTTAAATGAGGGCTTGAGCAGATATAGTGATTTAATTACACGCTTAGAGGTTCATTTATCTGACGAAAATGGCAGTAAGGAAGGATTAGATGATAAAAGATGTTTGTTGGAAGCCAGAATTACCGGTAAAGAACCAATAGCAGTTTCAAACCTGGGTAATACTTATGATCTGGCCATTACAGGTGCGCTTAGCAAACTAAAAAGTTCGCTTGAAAAAGTTGCCGGGAAGATGAAAAGCCATTAAAAGACAAAGAGATGCCGAACAAGTTCAGCACTACGATAACAAAAAAAGCAATCTGATCAGATTGCTTTTTTCTTTTAAAACGATGTTGATCTTTTACCTTTAATATCGAACTGAGAATTACACTTTCCATCTAAAAAATCAAATTTCGTATCCGAAACAGCGTTTATAAATAACTCATTGCTAATTTCATTTATTGTACTCACATGGATATCTCCATAATTACAAATTGAGCCTATAATATTCTGAGATTCATCTGTAAAGTGAATATATTGTATCAGTCCGTTAACAGCTGTAAGGTAAGCAAGGTGTTTAGTAAAATCCAACATGTCATTTTCACCCACAAGCAAACCACCAGAAAACTTTTTTTTAATCCCTTCGCTTGCAAAATAATCCATACCCTTTTTAAAATTTTTATACTTTCCCTCACGAAATCGCCATGCCAGTTTTTCATCACCTAAAAAAATAAAATGGTTTGATTTTAAACAGGCACAAAGATTAGAAAGTTCTTCTCCCAGGTTTTTAAGGTGCTTTTTATAGCTTTTCGATTTTAAGGTTAAAATATAATTGGAAAAAGTATTGGGATAGAAATAATCGTAATCTTCAATATCCTCGCTGTAAGTTCTGAGCGGAAATATTGGATACTTTGCAAGGCATTTCTTCCTTTTAATCTGTTTAATCAACTTATTTGCTGTTAGTCTAGTTGTTCGATATACCCCAAAAACAAATTCAATGCTTTTTTTCGGTCGTCTGTTACATCAAACTGAAGTTTATGATACAGATAATCTTCCAGATCAAAATTTGGTGATGCTGGTAACTCCTGTAAAACTTCTTTTCTGTGATCTAAACCAAACTTTAAAGCCGTATTAAATTCAGCTTTAAATTCTTCTGAAATTTCTTTGTTGGCTACCCAGGCGGCATACATAAAAGGTAATCCCGTAAAATTTTTCCACTCCTCGCCCATATCATAAGCGTAGGCGAAATCATCTTTTTTGCCAAAAGTTCTATCACCAATCAGCACGAAAGCATCTGTTTTTGCAGTAGGATCCGTCGTAAATTCTACTTCTTTTTTCCAGTGAAACTTAAGCAATACTTTAGCTAAATTGTTTGATGTGCGCGAATGGGCATCCAATCTTACTGTTTTAATTTCCTCTGCAGGCACATCGCTAAAAATAAATACCGAATTAACACCGCCATCGCTGCCAATGCAGTAATCGGCTACAATATTTGCATTCGGAACCAACGGAATAGCTGCAACTGGCATTAATCCTATATCAGCCTGACCGTTAATTACTTTGGCTGCGCAATCTGAAGGAATATCTAAACTTAAATCAATTTTATTTATAATTTCGGAATGTTCTAATCCGTATATAAAAGCTTTGGTGTTGGTATAAGCAACAGCCGATATTTTAATCTTATTCAAGGTATTATGTTTTGCGCTTTGCGATAAGCGTATTATTCAATTACTAAACCGTCCAGATGAACGGCACTGTTAAATTCAAGTACGGTAAATTTCCCGTCTTCCAGTCCCATTTTATATAGTACAGTATTCTGATGCGGAAATTCTGTCATTTCATTCAATGGCTTGCCCAGAAGCAAACAAAGGAAAACACGCATTGCCCTGCCGTGCATGCAAAGCAGCACCGTTTTTTCCTCTGGTCTGCTCTTTAAAATCTCCATTGGCTGTTTCAGCCGTTCATATACATCCTGCACACTTTCTCCACCTTCAAAATGAGCAGTATAATCTCCATTCTCCCAGCTTTGTAACATCTCGCGGAAAGCATCACGGGCATCTTCAGTATTGGGTTTTCCTTCCCAAACACCCCAGGCCAATTCATCCAATCCAGACAGTTTCTCCCATGGTAATTCCGAATCAATAAACTTTTGTACGGTTTGCCAGGTACGTTTTAAATCCGAAGTATAAATTTTATCAAAGGCAATGTGTTTGTAAGTTTGATAAAAAGCTTCGGCCTGTGCCCTGCCTAAATCATTTAAGTCAGAATTTATACCTCTGCCCTGTACTATGCCCTGTCTGTTAAGTTCCGTTTCGCCGTGGCGGATGATGTATATTTCCTTCATTAATAATGATTGATTGTTAAAATGATTGAATTTTGAATGATTGAATTATCGAATGAATGAGTTTTGAATGAGTGAATAAAGGAATTACTTGTCACATTCTATCAATCCTTCATTAATTCATTCAATAATTAATTCACTACTGGTAATTTATAATACTGAGGTTTTTTCTCTTCTTCAAAAACTACATTTTCAAAATCAGTAACTACGTTATATAAGGTATCGCGTTCTATTGCTTTTCTACCTACCTGTTTAATCAGGTTAACCAGTTCTTTGGTACTCATTGCAGGTGTTTGTTCTTCTGCACCGGCCATAGAGTATATTTTGGTGGTATCGTCTAAAGTACCGTCGATATCATCAACGCCATAATTTAAAGATAACTGGGCTGTTTCTCGACTAATCATTGCCCAATAAGCCTTAATATGGTCAAAATTATCCATGTAGATACGTGCAATGGCGTAATTCCTTAAATCTTCAATTACTGATGATTCTGGCACATTACTCATCTGGTTGTGCTGATTTCTGAATTTTAAAGGAATAAATGTCTGGAAACCACCTGTACGGTCCTGTAACTCGCGAAGTTTCTCCATGTGATCTACACGATGCCAGTATTTTTCGATATGTCCGTAAAGCATCGTAGCATTACTTCTCATGCCCAGTTTGTGCCATTCTTCATGTATGTCTAACCATTGCTGACCAGTACATTTATCTTTGGCAATCTGCTCCCTCACTTCAGGGTGAAAGATTTCCGCACCACCACCTGGTATCGATTCCAATCCGGCTTCTTTCATCAAACGCATTCCTGTTGCGTAATCGATTTTGGCTTTCTTAAAAATATAGTGATATTCTACAGGGGTTAATGCTTTTACATGTAAATCAGGACGATGTTGTTTAATTGCAGTAAAAAGTGCCGAATAAAAGGCTACATCATACTGGGGAAGCACCCCACCTACAATATGCACTTCGGTTACGGGCTCACCATCATATTTTTTAACAATATCCAGCATTTGCTCCATGGTTAGCGCCCAGCCTTCTTCTTTTTGCTTGATTAATCGCGAGTAAGAACAGAATTTGCAGTCATAAACGCAAAGATTGGTTGGTTCTAAATGGAAATTTCGGTTGAAATAGGTTTTATCGCCATGTTTTTTCTCGCGGATAAAATTAGCGAGTACACCCAAATAGCCTAATTCGGCATGTTCGTAAAGGTATACGCCTTCATCAAATGTAATGCGCTCTCCGTGAAGAACTTTATGTGCTATGTTTTGTAATTCAGTTGATAAATTGGTATCAGCTAATATTTTTTCAACTTGCTCAGTTGTATTCATTCCTGATTTATTTTGAACAAAAATACAATAAAGGGGCGATTTCAAAATCATTTTCTTGTAACAAACCGCGATTTTTGAATAGTGGCAATATTAATTAGCCACAGATGAACACGGATAAACACAGATGTTGAGTTTTCTGTAAAGTATTTTGCCACGGAGACACGGAAAACCACGGATCTTGTTTTTGTACACACGCAATTGTACCTGAACTTCAGAAATCACGGAAATAAATTAATTCTGTGTAAATCTGTGCATCCGTGGCAAAAAAAGTTGAAACAAAAAAGCACCTCTTTTCAGATGTGCTCAATTTATGTTTTTCACAGGTAGATTAAATTATCTTGCTTCAGGCACAAAAGTTAACACGATGTTTGCAGTTCTGCCACCAAATTCGATTGGTGATTTTAAAATCATCTGTGTGCTTGAAAGGTCGGTCAAAACCAAACGGTAACCTTCTGCTACATTTTTAGCTTTATCGCCTTCAAATATTTTTTTGAACTGGAAAGTCTGATCTTTAGGCGCTGCCGACCAGAAAATAGTTTGTATTACCGAACCACATGCGCTTGATGCCGGTAAAGTATACGAACCATTACCGCTATTGGTTAAATGCCAGGTACTACCTTGAAAACATTTATACGATTTTTCACCAAATAAACCTTGTACCGCACCATCAGGCAAACCCTCTAATGCTACATTACTTACTACCCAGTCGCGAACAACTGTACCTCTGCTACCCGTAACACCAGCAGTTACCCTTTTTGCGGTATTACAACTTTGTAACATTACTAAAGTAGAACATGCTATTGCGATAGCTATAAATAATCTTTTCATTTTTTGTTTAATTAAATTTCGACAAACTTGTTACATAAATCTTGCCAAAACCATTACGAACCTTAAATTAGCGCCAAATTATTAAATTGTATTTCGATATTACTTATACCACGAATAATTATCATGAAACCCGAAACCCTTGCTATTCACGCCTCTAATCTTATAAAAACTGCTACAGGTGATGTTACGCCACCGCTTAATCTATCTACAACTTTTTTTCGTGGCGAAGATGGCGGCTACCCCGGCGGACACATGTATAGCAGGGTAAGCAATCCAAACCGGTCTGCTTTAGAAAACACTGTAGCTAAATTAGAATATGGCGAAGATGCAGCAGCATTTTCTTCGGGCAATACCTGCGGACTGGCTATGTTTCAGGCTTTAAAACCTGGCAGCCATATTATAGCACCTGATGATATGTACTGGGGAATAAAAAAACAGTTGCTTACCATATTTAATGAGAGTTTAGAATTCGATTTTATCGATCAAACTGATTTAAACCTAATCAAAGCGACTATTAAACCGAATACCCAGCTCATCTGGATCGAAACTCCATCAAATCCATTGTTAAAGGTTACCGATATTGAAGAAATTGCAAAAATAGCTAAAGCTAAAAATATTCCATTGGTATGCGATAGTACTTTTGCTTCGCCTATTTTACAAAACCCCATTTTATTGGGCGCCGATATTGTGATGCATAGCAGCACCAAATATTTAGGTGGACATAGTGATGTACTGGGTGGGATTTTAGTAACAGCCAGGAAAGATGAATTATGGGAAAGGATTAAAAACATTCAGCAAACCGGTGGTGCAGTACCTGCTCCTTTCGATTGTTTTTTATTAACCCGAAGTATCAAAACGTTAGCCTACCGCATGAAAGGACATTGCGAAAATGGCAAAAAAGTCGCAGATTATTTAAACCAGCACCCCAATGTTGAAGCGGTATTTTATCCTGGATTGGAAAGTCACCCACAGCATGAGATTGCTAAAAAACAAATGAAAGACTTTAGCGGCATGATGTCGTTCCTGGTTAAAGGTGATGCAGCTGCTGCACATAAAGTAGTTAACAAAGTTCAGTTATTTGCACAGGCCACCAGTTTAGGTGGTGTGGAAAGCCTGATTGAACACCGTTATTCGGTAGAAGGACCTGATAGCACAACACCTAAAAACCTGCTCCGCATTTCTGTAGGATTGGAGCATATTGATGATATAATCGCCGATTTGGAACAGGCTTTAGCCTAAATTGAGTATATAATGTAACACCGTCCTCGTTTTTAATGAGGATGCACGAGAAAAGCGATTTTATCGCTGGGGGTATTTCTCTCTTTGTGCATTAAAAATGCACATCTCACTAATCGTAGTTACAAACGAGGACTAAAGCAAATAA
The DNA here is from genome assembly GCF_003315595.1 of Pedobacter miscanthi. Taxonomy (GTDB): domain Bacteria; phylum Bacteroidota; class Bacteroidia; order Sphingobacteriales; family Sphingobacteriaceae; genus Pedobacter; species Pedobacter miscanthi. The sequence goes on from NZ_QNQU01000025.1 coordinate 42,873, forward strand.
ATTAAGTGTAGACCTCGCAGGTTTTAAAAACCTACGAGGTCTTAAAATTTACTTCGGATTACAAACAGTAGTCAGCTTTAAAGAATAGTTAGCTTCCAGTGGTTCATTGGTTTGCGCCAAACGTTGCGAACCTGTATTTGCAGGGCAGGCAATATCACCGGCTGCATCATAAATGAGCTTATTTCCATTAGCCAGTAACTCTTTTGGCACATATACCTGGACTTTGGTAATCGAATATCCCGATGGGAAATAACGTACATAATAACCATCAGGATGTTTCGTCCAGATACCGCTTGGTACATCGCTGCGTGGTGGCGCCATTCCGGCAACAATAGCATATTTCTCCAGATCCGCATAAGTATAATTACCCGAGGCCACCAGCTGCCGAATATTATTTTCGGCCTCAAAAACTGCCCTCACGCCTGATGGTAACTGATCTTTTGCTTTTTCCATCACATCAAATGGCAAAACACCCAAAGCGCCACCTTCCAATTGGGTAAGCTGTTTGGTTGTTAATAATTTTATAGCGGTTAATTTAACCTGTCCATTATAGTCGGCAAATTTTGTTCTGGCAATAATGGTCCACAATAAAGCCTGTATATCGTGCTGTTCTACTTCGGGATGATTTTCGGCGCTTTTTAAAATGGAAACCACGATTTCCTCTTTCGGGCCCAAAACCGGGGCAAACATGTAACCATCACCTTTTGATGGGGCAAAAGTTCCGGCTTTTAAACAATAGCTTTTGTTTGTCATTTCGTACAAGCCTTCACAAAGTACAAAACCACCATCAGGATTTTTAGGCAATAAATATAATGGCTGTGCTTTCAATTTTAGTGAATTGATAAAGTCGGGCATTTTTTCACCTTCCCGATTCACATCTTCAAAACTGGTGGTGATCGCGGCTGGTTGCTTCAAGAACTTATCTACACCTAAGGCTTTGGCACCTTGGGCAGTTCCAATTTTTAATAATTTATCTTTAAGGCCTCCAAACTGAGCATTTACATTGCTTAAACCTGCCAGAAAAATGAGCAGGCTCAAACACAGGGATCTTGTGTTTTTCATGATGATTAGATTTAGATAGGTAACAAACTTATCATTTTATGTATTAAGTTTGTGTTAAAAGTTTTAAATAGTTAACTAATCATTAAAATACTAAATTCATTATCAGCAAGTTAATATAAATTCAAAATTTTATTTTGTGGATTAAAATTAATTTCAGACATTTGAAATATTATTTGGCGGAAAGCTGAATAAAAGTCAATCTAAACAGGTTGATTTATAAAGAAGTGGCGAGAGACTGGCTCTAAGACCCACTGGCAACCCTCAGAAAGAGAAGGTGCCAATTCCTGACCGGATAACACGGTGTTATCTGGAGATATAAATTAGAACTGATGAAAACATTAAATCTTCAATCGCCAAGCGAGCCCTGCGTAAACATTAAAACAGTAGAAAAATATTCTATTTCTTTTATTTGTTGCGATATGCGTGCGATTACTTGTATGTGCTGTTGCATACAGTAATTTAAAAATCTTCCTTTTTTGTCTTTTTCAAACTGGAAGGTCCCGGAAAACCGGGATACGCCATGTCAGGTTTTAGGGTTAACCTAAACCGCCATATCTCATCATTCAACAAATAAAACAGAAATTATGTCAACATCATATAAATTTGAAACGCTACAATTACACGCTGGTCAGGAAATAGATCCAACAACAGGCTCGAGGGCCGTACCGATTTACCAAACTACTTCTTATGGCTTTAACAGTGCAGAGCATGGTGCCAATTTATTTGCTTTAAAAGAGTTTGGAAATATCTACAGCAGGATCATGAATCCTACCAATGATGTTTTCGAAAAACGTATCGCAGCTTTAGAAGGCGGTGTGGCGGCCTTGGCTGTTGCATCAGGACAAGCTGCCCAGTTTATTGCATTAAACAATATTTTAGAAGCTGGCGATAGTATTGTTTCCTCTTCACATATATACGGTGGAACCTATAACCAGTTTAAAGTCGCTTTTAAACGTTTGGGCATACAGGTAGATTTTGCAAATCCGGATGTTCCTGAAGAATTTGAAAGTAAAATCACCGAAAAAACCAAAGCCATTTATCTCGAAACGATCGGCAACCCGGCATTTAGTATACCTGATTTTGAGAAAATTGCCGCAATTGCTAAAAAATACGATCTCCCTTTAGTGGTTGATAATACTTTCGGTGCTGGTGGTTATCTGTTTAAACCCTTAGAGCATGGTGCAAACATTGTGGTAGAATCAGCTACAAAATGGATCGGTGGACACGGAACAAGCATTGGTGGTGTAATTATCGATGGCGGAAACTACAACTGGGGCAATGGAAAATTCACTCAGTTCTCCGAGCCATCAGAAGGCTATCATGGCTTGGTTTTCAGTGATGTTTTTGGCATCGGCGGACCATTTGGCAATATTCAGTTTATTATCCGAGCACGTGTAGAGGGTTTAAGGGATTTAGGTCCGGCCCTATCGCCTTTCAACTCTTTCCTTTTATTACAAGGCTTAGAAACTTTATCGCTTCGCGTACAACGCCATGTTGATAATGCCTTAGAACTGGCTACCTGGTTAGAAAATCATCCTTTGGTTAAAGAAGTACAATATCCAGGTTTAACGAGCAGCAAATACAACAGCCTGGCAAAAAAATATTTAAGTAATGGTTTTGGTGCGGTTCTATCTTTCGAATTGGAAGGAAGTAAAGAAAATGCCACACAGGTGATCGATAATTTAAAACTGGTTTCTCACCTCGCAAATGTGGGTGATGCCAAAACATTGATTATCCAGCCTTCGGCAACTACACATCAGCAACTAAGCGAAGCCGAGCAATTGGCCGCTGGCGTAAAACCGAACGCATTACGGGTTTCAGTCGGTATTGAGCACATCGACGATATTAAGGCCGATTTTGAACAGGCTTTTGCAGCCATCCATGTTCCGGTTCCGACAGAGAGTTTATTAGCCTAAGCCCGTTCATTTTTCCGAATACAACAAAACAATGAGTACAGCATCAACGTATAATTATAATAAACAGTTTAAATTAGAAAGCGGGAAAAAGATCCGCAACCTGCAGATTGCTTATCAAACTTATGGCAAATTAAATGCTGCAAAGGATAACGTAATCTGGGTTTGCCATGCACTTACAGCAAATGCCGATGTTTTTGAATGGTGGGAAGGTTTGTTCGGGCAAAATGCTTTGTTCAATCCAGAAGATCATTACATCGTTTGCGCCAACGTTTTGGGCTCGCATTATGGTAGCACCAGTCCGTTACATACCAACCCGGTTAATGGTTTGCCTTATTACCTTTCCTTTCCACAGTTTACGATTCGTGATATGGTTTCAGCCCACCAGTTACTGGCGGCGCACCTGGGTATCGATTATATTAAATTATTGATTGGTGGTTCTTTAGGTGGGCAACAAGCTGTTGAATGGAGCATTTCAGAACCTAACAAAATAGAAAACCTGATTTTAATTGCTACAAATGCAGCACATTCTCCATGGGGCATTGCTTTTAACGAAAGTCAGCGTTTGGCCATTACTACCGACAGGACTTTTTACGCCAACCAACCCAATGGTGGCAGCAAAGGGTTAAAAACCGCCCGTAGCATTGCGCTTTTAAGTTACAGAACTTATAGTGCTTACGGCAGCACACAGGTAGAAAGTGTAAACGATAAAACTGATCATTTCAGGTCGTCTTCGTATCAGAATTATCAGGGAGAAAAACTAATCAACCGTTTTAATGCCTATAGCTATTACTATTTAACAAAAGCAATGGATAGCCACAATGTTGGCCGTAACCGCAAAAGTATTGCCGATGCTCTAAAACTGATCACAGCAAATACCCTGGTAATCGGAATAGAAAACGACGTATTATTTCCGTTATCGGAGCAACAATATTTAGCAGATCACATAACCGGAGCAGAATTTACAGCCTTACATTCTGATTATGGTCATGATGGTTTCCTGATCGAAACAGACGCCTTAACCAATATTATCGGAAATTTTATCAAAGAAAGCCGCAACAAGAAGATTATCAAGTTGCAGCAAACGGCCTAGATAATTAGTAAGGTAGAAGGCATAAAGGTGGAAGGTTTAGGGTTTATGATCAAGAAGAATAACTAAATCAGTTGGATCCTTAAAATCTGTATAATCAATTAAAATAACAACAATAATATAACCATGATTAATCGGAGTAATCCGTTAATCTGTGTAATCAAGTCTAAAATAATGAGTAAGAATTTAAAAATCGGTTTATTTGGTTTCGGCGTTGTGGGGCAAGGTTTACTGGATATTATCCAAAGCCAGAACCTGAACCTGGAGATCATAAAAATTGCGATAAAAGATCCCAGAAAAAAACGTACCCTAAATAAAGATCTGTTTACTACTGATCGTGATGAAATACTGAACAATACAGAAATCAATACGATTGTAGAATTAATCAACGATGCCGATGCAGCCTACGAAATTGTAACCACTGCATTAAAAAATGGCAAAAATGTAGTTTCTGCCAATAAAAAAATGATTGCTACGCATTTAAAAGAACTGGTAGATCTGCAGCAGGAATATGGTACTTCCCTATTATACGAAGGTGCGGTTTGCGGAAGTATCCCGATAATCCGTAACCTGGAAGAATATTACGATAATGAACTTTTCCATGCTTTAAGCGGCATTTTTAACGGATCGTCTAATTACATCCTTTCTAAAATATTCAACGAAAATCAGGATTATAACGCTGCATTAAAAGAAGCACAGGATTTAGGCTTTGCAGAAACTGATCCGATTTTAGACGTAGGAGGTTACGATCCGAAATACAAACTGGCCATTGCCACAGCACACGCTTATGGATTGTTTGTAAATCCGGATGCGATTTTAAATATTGGTATCCAAAACCTTTCATCGCACGACATTAAATACGCACGCGAGAAAAATTTCAAAATTAAACTGGTTCCAACGGCACGTAAAGTAAATACAAAAGATATTGTGACTTACGTGCTGCCTAAATTGGTAACCAAAGACGATTTCCTTTACAATGTAGAGAACGAGTATAATGCTGTGGCTGTTCAGGCGGCTTTTGCAGATAAACAGTTTTTCTATGGTAAAGGTGCCGGCGGCCACCCTACCGGTGCAGCTGTACTTTCGGATATTGCGGCTTTACGTTACGATTACCGTTACGAGTATAAAAAATATCATTCGGAAAACGGCGTGAAACATACAGACGAAATCCTGCTGGAAATCTATCTGCGTTATGCTGACGAAGATCTGATTACGCTGTTGGAATTTGATAATATCAGCGAACGTTATGCTGCAAATAGTTATAAATATGTGGTTGGAACAGTTAAACTGGAAAGTTTGATTAAAAACCGCGACCTGCTTCTGGATAAATCTGTTTTTGTAGCCTATACCGGCAGACAGATTTACAAACAGGATCAGTTAACAGAAAATGTTTTTGCCGAAGAATTGGCAACCCTATAACTTAATTTTAAGGTTAATTTTTTTATTTGTTTTGTTGTTAAGTACAAAGGTCGGAGCGAGTCCGGCCTTTTGCGTTTATTTAAAATGCGCTAAAATTCTATCTCTATCTTCATTAGGCTTATCGTTCTTATGATAAAGCTCAATAAAAATGATTTTCTTTTCCTCAGCGAAATAAGCATAAATTAATCTCAGCCCTGAATTTACGCCTTTACCTTTTAAACTATCGCAGGTTATTTTTTTAATCTTAATTACACAGGTCGTAATGCCTAAATTATCTATCCGAAAACTAAAAGGATTACGTTCATCAGGTTTTACCCTTAAAATGATTTTAACATCCTCTAAATCTGAATGCAGGCTACGGTATCGCTTTAAAAGTTTTTTGAGGTCTTTGTCAAATTCTATTATAGATTCAAAGCGCATAATTAATCGTTTTCTTCCTCATTATAAACCCTTACCGAATAAGGCAATTCGCGATAAAAAGCCAAATTGTAACTGATATCACAACCCATTTCCGTTACTTCCCAGGGTAAATCTTTATGGGAATAATCGCTGATGGCATTGGCAGACCAATCGCTCATCTGATCGATTACTTTATCAATTACGTCCTTTTCACTTGCTTTTAGCCTGGTTAAATCTGCTTTTTCCAGTGGTATAAAACGTTTTTGAGGAAAGCCTTTATAATCAGTTTTGATTTTTTCAATCTGTTTAAGCTCAATCATCTGGTCGATAATTGCATCCAGTTTTTGGGGAACCGGACCATAAGGAAGTTTTTTATAATTGGCTCCTGTTAAATGCTCCTCGTATAATTCGTAATAATTAAAATCAGAAAAATAAAGCAATTTATATAATACTGTTTCGCCTACATTGGGTTTGCCAGAACAATGTTCTAATATGTAAAGGAGGATATTTTTAAACTTATTTATATTTAAAGTGGGTACAGAAATACGTTCTTCAGCAATATTTTCTTCTGCTTCGTCAGGAAGTTCTAAATGCTGTTTGCTGTAAAAATCTTTGGATACAAAATCATCCAGAGAAAAGCTCAGAACAACCGATAGTTTTTGCATTTCACTAAAACTGATTCCTCTGTTACCTAACTCTATCTGTGTTAATGACGGACGCGAAATGCCAATGCTTTTCGCAAGATCATCCTGAGAGAAACCTTTTTTTAAACGCAGATTTATAATACGCTCACCAATTTCTTTTTTCGATATTTCATTTCCCATATACAAATATATGAAATGTTTTAAAAACGAACAACATGATGATCTATATTAAAACAAATCATTAATTATCTAAATTGCAATCATAGATAATGAGGGGAATTCATGCAGATATTAATCTGTGTTTATCCGCAAAACTTCTGACTTAAATTATAATTTATCAATATGGTTTAGGGCTTTAACCTGATATATTTTTCTATAATCACACGATCAACCCCAGCAGCTTCTACTTTTTCAATGCCTTTCTGGATTAAGGTATCCTGATGAATGGCCAGTTTAAAATTAAAGGTTTTACCTTCCCAGTTTTTGTTTTTATAATATTCGAGGTGTTCGGTGTAGTCCTCTCCTTTTAAAAGGAATGTTCCGCCACCCGCATCAAAACTGGTTGTATCTTTCGAATCAAGACTGTGTTTTAAAAATGCAAAGTGAGTATCGTTAAACATCTTGATCATTTTCAGCTTACCAGAGTAATCTGTTGTCTGGCTTTTTCCTTTATCAATGGTTGTAGCCGAAATCAATTGCCAGGTGCCCTGGATGTCAAGGTCTTTTTTGTTTTCATTTTTATTAGAACATGCCAACAACAAAAGCACAGCAAAAAGCATTAAGATGTTTCTCATAACGGTTTATATTATTTGGTTAAAATTATCCCCTTCCGGCCATTTTTATCAGCTTGTGGGCGAGGTCTTTTCCTAAATAGCCATCAATAATAGCATGCACCACATATAAAATAGGTGTCATTAAAATGGCTACCACAAATTTATAGGTGTAGTTAACCAGGCCAATAGCCGCAACCATCTGCCAGCTGTAATGGTACTGCGGGTTTAAATAAAAGGCAATAAAAATCACCACAAAACTGTCAATCAGCTGCGAAACCAGTGTAGAGCCGGTGGCGCGTAGCCATAAAGCCCGTTCGCCTGTAATCTTTTTAATCCGGTGGAAAATTAAAACATCGGCAAGCTGCCCGATGATAAAGGCAGTAATTGATCCTACGATGATCCACATTCCCTGCCCAAAAATGCCTGCAAAAGCGTTGTTCATATTAAGGTCTTCCCCGTTGATATTCTGATGTACCCAAAAGTCGGCTGCGCTTAAGTGCATCGATCCCCAAACCACTAAAAAAGCAAATGCAATAAGAATTGAAGTAAGAATGGAAAGGAAGCGGACCTGTTTTACACCGAAATATTCATTTATAATATCCGTCATTATAAAAATAATCGGCCAGGTTAATACGCCTGCCGACATTACAAATGAAAGATTCGGCACCCCAAGCAGATTAATATCAAACTTTTTGATACCCAATGTTTCTTCAACACTGAATAATTTAACTCCGATAAATTCTGATAATATGGCATTTGCCACGAAAAAGCTACCCAGAATGAGTAATAAACGGCTTTCTTTAGTTTTAAAAGTCATAGGCTATAAATCTAAAAATAAATCGCAGATTTTAATACAATCATGGTCTTATTTTTGAAAGGGGTAATACAAAGTTTACTCATCTCTGTCACTGTAAAATTAGTTTGAATTAAATTAATGATTTTTACAATCGTTCGACGTTAAAAATAGGTTCGCAACTTAAATCTCCCAATCTTTACGCCGTCAAAATCCGGTAACTTCATGGCTAAAAAACAACACTTTTTCTTAATACTTATTTTAGGTTCGCTGGCGGCGCTTGGCCCCTTTTCTATCGATATGTACCTGCCAGGTTTTGTGGATATTGCAAAAGATTTAAAAAGCACTGAATCTACAGTTGCACTTTCTTTATCCAGCTTTTTTATCGGGATTTCGGCTGGTCAGTTACTCTATGGACCGCTTTTAGATAAATTTGGCCGGAAAAAACCTTTATATTTTGGTTTAGCCCTTTACATTTTAGCTTCTGTTTGCTGTTTGGCCGTAACTGATGTAAATCAATTAATCGTGCTGCGTTTTATACAGGCTATTGGAAGTTGTGCAACAGCAGTGGCTTCTGTGGCCATGGTTAGGGACTTGTTTTCGGTAGAGGAAAGTCCAAAGGTTTTTGCTTCATTAATGCTGGTTATTGCCGTTTCGCCAATGCTGGCCCCAACCGCAGGTGGTTATCTCATTTCGGCATTAGGCTGGAAATATGTATTTGTATTTTTAGGATTAATGGCTGTTTTAATGTTGCTGGCATCAATTTTCAAATTACCCGAAAGTTATAAACCCGATCCGAATTACTCTTTAAAACCAAAACCTATTTTAACCAATTTTTTAACAGTTTTAAAAGAACCTCAGTTTTATACCTACGCGTTAATCAGTTCGATTACTTTTTCGGGACTGTTTGCTTATGTATCTTCCTCTCCACAGGTATTTATGAAGATTTATGAGGTAAGCAAAACGGGTTATGGCTGGATTTTCGCCTTGTTATCCGTATCGTTTATCGGCTCTAGTCAGGTTAATAGTTTAATTTTAAAATGGTTTACCAGTAAAAAAATAGTTACCTGGGCATTAATTGCACAATGTATTTTCAGTTTGATATTTTTGGTTTTTGCTTTAAATAACTGGTTGAGCCTATATTCCACTATTGGATTTATCGCCTTATTTTTGGCTTGTTTGGGATTGATTAACCCAAATGCGGCCGCTTTATCGCTTGCACCATTCACTAAAAATGCTGGAAGTGCTTCCGCTTTGATGGGCGCATTACAAATGGGCTTAGGTGCACTGGCGTCAGTAATGGTAAGTTTATTCAGCGAGCATTCTGTAGTGCCTATGCCTTTGGTAATGACAGCTGCAGCATTTATAGCCTTATTGTGTTTATTTATAGGCCGAAGATTTATTACTACCGAAGTTGAAGCTTCTTCCGATTCGACTGTTGTGGCACATTAAATTTGTTAGACTACATAAAGCACTAAGACACAAAGAAAGCAGCAATACGCTCCTACTTCGTGTCTTAGTGTTGAAAATTTATGGCACAAATACCTTATAAATAATATAACAGATAATCGTTCCTACAGCGACGATAATGAAACCGCTTAAGCGTTTCTTTTTGATGAAACAGATCAGAATAATGCCCGAGATGGATACCAATGTCATCAGCACTGCTGAAATATCGATAATCCACGACCAGGCCTTACCCGAATCACGGCCCTTATGCAGGTCGTTCATTATGGCCACCGCACCAAACCTGGTGGTGCTTAATTCATATTTACCCGTTTCACGGTCAATAAAAGAATCAGCAAGATAGCCTGGGCCATTAAAGGTTAAACTGATTTCACGGTCATCAATCCTAAAATCGCTCAAAGCTCCTTTTACTTGGTGTTTGCTCCTGAAAAACTCTACCAATTGTAATTTATTGATTTTGTTGGTATCAGGCTGGTTTACCCACTTTAAATTCACTGACCCCGAATCTTTAACTACTACTTCCTTTCCTGATGTAAACCAATCGGCATGGTTTAAGGTTAAGCCTGATACCGCAAAAAACAACAGGATGGTAAAACTTACCATCGACAGATAAATATGCAGCCAACGGGATGCACCCGCTAATCGTTTTTTGCCTTTGCCCTTCCCGCTATCCTTTTTTACAGGCTTTTTTCCTAGTCCGCCGGGTGCCGAAACGATATTACTTTTTTGGGATTTTTCTGTAGTCAAGGGATGCTGATGCTAGTTCTGTATTTGGGGTTAATTCTATTTTTTGTGCCGAACCGGTAAATTTCATTTCTTTCGAAATTACCTGGTAGGTGCCATGTTCGCGGGCTACTTCGATGTAAACGGTATAAGTTCCTGCTTTTACCAGATTTCCGCTGTCATCTTTTCCATCCCATGACAGGCTATATTTTCCAGGTCCACGCGTAGCAGAACTGGTCGAACTTAATTTCCCTTCCGCTCCTTTTTTAAATTCATCGCCATTGGCACGGTTCCACGATTTTAAATCCGGTAACCAACGTGGTTTATTATACCAGATAGCAAGATTGCATACAGGTGTTTTAGCAGCATCTTCAACCCACACAGCCACAAACGGACGACGAACACGTTTTCCGTCTGTTGATTCGATGTTAGCGATTTCCAAATTAACGATCAATTCGTATTTGGTATTCCAAAGTTTATCAGCTTTATTTGCTTTGGTTAAAGCCATCGCTGGTTTCTCTGAAAGGGTTTCATATTTAGCCCAGGCTTTATTTTTAATTTCTTTACCGTCTTTAGTAACCAATAAATAAGCAATATCATTTCTATTGGCAACTATTTTCTCAATTTCCGAAAGCGATAATACATTAAAAGAAGTTGCTAAAGCTCCCGCTTCGCTCGCATCAGGCGCAATAACTGTAGCGCTGATAATTTCTGAAGCAGGTTTTCCGGTTCGTGGGTCAACAATGTGCGAATACCATTTACCGTATACGCTAAATCCCCTGCGGTAATTACCACTGGTGGCCACAGCCATATTGGAAACTTTGATCGTGGTTAAAGCAGCATCATTTTCGGCATCAGCTTTAGGATTGGCTATTGCAATGTTTTCGGCCTGATTTCCTTTGATAACCATATCACCGCCAATGTTTACTACCACATTCTCAATTCCTATAGTTTGTAAAGCTTTTTCAGCAGCCTTATTGATAATGTAACTTTTAGCAAAAGAATTTAAGGCCAAAGGCACATCATCCACACGGGTAACAGTTTGATCTTGTTTATTTAATAAATAATGTTTCTGTTTAACCAGTGCCACTGCGCTTTCCAGTTCATTGGCTCTTGGCAAACGGTTTTCGGCAGCTGCTTTCTTCCACATATTGCCGATTAAAGCTGCTGAAGCATCGAGCGCACCGTTAGTAGAGTTTTTATAGTTTTCAAATTGTTGTAAAACCTCAAATAATTCAGGAGAAACCTTAGTGGGTTGTTTTCCGTTTTTCATCCATTTACTAAACTCACTCGAAGTTTTGTAGGCACTCAAAATATTATCCAATCTATCTATTTCATTTAAGGCATGCTGCTCAGCCAAATCTGCATCAGCCTGATTTGTTGCTTTAAATTTTAATTCTAAAGAAGTACCGAGTACATTCTCATAGTTGGAAACAAATGTTCTTAAAACTTTTTTGGGACTCACAAATGCCGAAGCAGTGATCACCAGTAAAAAGATGGCGGTTAAGTGTTTAAATTTCATTTAGGAATTTTTGAGATTTTAATGCAAAGAAAATAGTTTATCTGGAATAATTTTAAATAAGCAGAAATTATATTTGAAATAATACAAATTTACTGGCAAGTTGATTTATTTCGTACCCGTTTATGGACGTAAATTAGATCGAAGGGTTTAATAATTATCACTAAAAAATAAAACTTATTTCCCTTATTCCGCTTTGGCTTTTCATATTCCGGTTTAGTGTTTATGCTTTTTTTTGCTATTTTCGCTTATAAGATGCTGAATATACAATCTAAACTTCCTGGTGTAGGTACCACCATTTTTTCGGTGATGAGTAAACTTGCGGCAGAACACAATGCCATTAATTTATCACAAGGTTTTCCTGATTACGCCTGCGACCCTGAGTTGGTTAAATTGGTAAACAAAGCTATGAAAGATGGTTTTAACCAATATGCACCCATGCCGGGTTCTGCCTTTTTAAAAGAAACCATTGCAGAAAAAGTTGAGGCACTTTATAAGATAAAATATAATCCGGATACCGAAATTACAGTTACGGCTGGCGGAACACAGGCCATTTTTACCGCCCTGGCTGCTATTATCAACGCAGGCGATGAAGTCATTATTTTTGAGCCTGCCTACGATAGCTATGCACCTACGATCAAACTTCTGGGTGGTTTGGTTAAAACTTACGAACTGGCTCCTCCTAATTATGGTATAGATTGGGACATGGTAAAAAAACTGTTCACCGCCAAAACACGGATGATTATTTTAAATACCCCACAAAATCCAACTGGAAGTATTTTATCATCGGACGACATGGAATCGCTGATTAAATTGGTTACCGGTACCGATATTTTAATTTTAAGTGATGAGGTTTACGAACATTTGATTTACGATGAACAAAAGCACCAGAGTGTAATGCTTTACCCTGAATTAAAACAGCGGAGCTTTATTGTGGCATCATTCGGGAAACTTTTACATACCACAGGATGGAAACTTGGCTACTGTCTCGCGCCCGAAAAACTCACTAAAGAATTCAGGAAAGTACACCAATTTAATGTTTTCAGCGTTAATAGTCCCATGCAGCAGGCCATTGCCGAATACCTTAAACAACCTAAAAATTACACCGGACTTGCCAGTTTTTTTCAAAAGAAAAGGGATTATTTCAGAGGTCTTTTAGCCGAAAGCCGTTTTACACTTTTGCCCTGTAACGGTTCATATTTTCAATGTGCAAGCTATAGTGATATCAGCGATGAAAAAGATACCGATTTTAGCATGCGCCTGATCAGAGAATTCGGAGTGGCAACCATTCCGGTTTCAGCTTTTTACCAGAAAGCGACCGATCATAAAATTATCCGCTTCTGCTTTGCTAAAGAAGATGCTACGCTCGCAAAAGCTGCAGAGAAATTAAAAAATGTTTAACGAGTTCAAAAACTATAAAAAATGGAAGCACCCGTTTACACTCAAATAGAAAATCTGAAAGTTACTGTTTTTCAGGCCTATCTTTTTTGGGAAAACATTGAAAAAAACCTCTTAAACTTAGCATTAAGGCTCTCAATGGGTGTTCGGGAAAAAACCGACATCATCGTATTGCCCGAAATGTTCAATACAGGTTTTAGCATGAATTCTGAAGCTTTGGCGGAGGAAATGGGTGGAAAAACGATGCAATGGATGCAAAAAATGGCGCACCAGTATAACTGTATCGTTACCGGAAGTTTAATTATAAAAGAAAACAACCAATACTTTAACCGTTTGATCTGGATGGAGCCTGATGGCAAACACCAACATTACGATAAACGGCATCTGTTTGGCATGGGCGATGAAGACAATCATTTTAGTCCGGGCAAAGAAAAACTAATTGTTGAACTTAAAGGCTGGAAAATCAGGCTGGCCATCTGTTACGATCTCCGTTTTCCCGTTTGGTTGCGGAATGTTGACCAGGAATATGACATTTTACTCCTCGTTGCAAACTGGCCTGACAGACGCTCGGCACACTGGAAAGCCTTGATTCCCGCACGGGCAATTGAGAACCAGAGTTATGTAATTGCAGTGAACCGTGTAGGGCATGATGGGAACCAGATTTATCACAGCGGACTATCTATGTGTTTAGATCCTTATGGTAATACTGTATATTATAAACCAGAGGATGAGGATTTATATACCTTCAGCATCAATTATGAAGAGCTCGTTAAAATCAGAAGGCAGTTTCCGTTTTTAAAGGATGCGGATCGATTTACGATTGAAAATTAAATCCGAAGATTAAGGTGAAGTTTTAGAGTATTAGTAAAACGATTAATGTTTAGCAATAACAATGATCAAATTGCAATAACCAATAATCAAATTATAATAATCAATGATCAAATCGCAGTAACCAATGATCAAATTGCAATAATCAATGATCAGATTACAATAATCAATAATCAAATCACAATAACCAATAATCAAATCGCAATAACCAATAATCAAATCGCAAGAATCAATAATCAAATCACAATAACCAAGCTAGAGCGATCGATCCAACAATCCAGCAATAAAGCAATTTAACAATACAATTAACCCATTTCAACAATTAACCCAACAAATGTTTAACCGCCGTAAATTTATAAAAGCATCTGCCCTATCTGCTGGCTTGCTTGCCATTGATAAAAGCAGTATTGCTAATGCGATTCCAGAGAAAAGATCAAAAATTGCAAACCTACCAATTGTAATTTCTACCTGGGATTTTGGTATTGCCGCCAATGCAGACGCCTGGAAAGTTTTGTCAACCGGCGGCCGCGCGCTAGATGCTGTTGAACAGGGTGTTTGGGTACCCGAAGCCGATGAAAAAAATCAATCGGTGGGTTATGGCGGTTTGCCCGATCGTGACGGGAAAGTTACCCTCGATGCCTGTATTATGGATGAGCAGGGGAACTGTGGGGCAGTACTGGCGCTCGAACATATTAAACATCCCATTTCGGTAGCCCGTAAAGTAATGGAAAAAACACCTCACGTAATGCTGGCCGGCGATGGTGCTTTACAATTTGCTTTAGAACAGGGGTTTAAAAAAGAGAATCTGCTCACCCCTGCCAGCGAAAAAGCATGGAAAGAGTGGTTAAAAACGGCTAAATATGAGCCGGTAATGAATATTGAAAATAAACTATACGAAAAAGCTGCACCACAGAAACTACCCGGAAACCAATATAATCACGATACCATTGGTATGCTGGCTATTGATGCTAAGGGCAATATTTCTGGAGCCTGCACCACCAGCGGCATGGCATATAAACTCCATGGAAGAATTGGCGATAGTCCGATTATTGGCGCCGGATTATATGTAGATAACGAAATTGGTGGTGCAACCTCTACTGGTGTAGGCGAAGAAGTGGTAAGGAATGTAGGCTCATTTTTAGTTGTAGAACTGATGCGTCAGGGTTACACACCGGAAGCTGCCTGCAAAGAAGCGGTGATGCGCATCATCAAAAAGAAACCAGAAACGGCTAAAAATATACAGGTGGGCTTTTTGGCCATCAATAAAAAAGGCGAATATGGTGCTTATGCCATTCAACAGGGCTTTAGCTATGCGGTTTGCAATGCAGAAAAACAGGATTTACTGATCAAGGGAAAGAGTTATTATTAGGAAATCAATTCAACAGAATAAACCTAATTTATAATGGGCCTATTATCTAAAATTTTTGGAAAAAAGAATGTTGAAGAGCGTAAGGACGAACCTGATATGGTGTATATTCCAAGCGAAGATGAGCGCATGAACTGGGCAATAGAAAAGGCCAATTTAACGCTTTGGTATTTTGAAAAAAGTTTGGCTAATCCACAGCCTCATCATGTTTATTTTTCTATTAAAGTTCACATTATAGACGGAGAAAACAGCGAACACATTTGGCTAACTGAACCCCATTTTGATGATGAGGGTAATTTATTTGGTACGGTAGGTAACGAACCGGTAAGTGTGAGTACAGTAAAACTAAACCAGAGGATCGGAATCGACCGCGATCTGATATCAGACTGGATGAGCATCGAAAATGGCAGGTTAATCGGCGGATACACCATAAGGGCAATTAGAGATGGCATACCTGAAAAGGACAGAGCAGAATTCGACAATAGCATTGGCATGTACATAGATGAAGGAGTGGATCATTTCAGAATGGATTTTGATACTCCAGAAGGTGCAATATTAGCACTTGAAAATGCGTATAATGTTAAAGATATTGATGCTGCAATAGCGTGTAAAGATTTTTTTGAAGAGGCAAATATCATGCTTTCTAAAATGAACATGGAATTAGATAATGACATCATTGATAAAACAGCAGAAGTACTTAGGTTATCATTTATCAAAAGTATTAATGAAAATGGCTTCCCTAACTTTTCCGGTCTGCAGAACGCTTTTCCCGAAAGGAAAAAAATTGATGATTCTCATTACATAATTACCGAAGTATGTTGGTTTCCTGATGGAGGAAAATCCGTACAGCTCCTTAATACCTATAAATCAGCAAAAGGCTGGGTAGTTTTAGGTCCGGTTGATACAGCAGAATAATTTATTAATCTCCATTTATTAGAAGAAATGAAAAGTGAAGAGATTTATCCAATCACCAAAAATGCCTGTTTAGAAGTATGTGCAAATTCTTATGCCTCGGCTCTCGCTGCGCAAAAAGGCGGTGCGAAAAGGGCGGAATTTTGCGATAATCTCGCCGAAGGTGGTACTACGCCGAGTTATGCGCAGATTGCTTTGGCAAAGAAAAATCTATCCATTGAAATATGGCCGATTATCCGGCCTAGGGGTGGTGATTTTTTATATTCCGCTATGGAGTTTGAGTTAATGAAAGAAGATATAAAAATCTGTAAATCATTAAATTGTGAAGGTGTTGTTATAGGAATTCTCAATGCAGATGGAACTATTGACAGGCAAAGATGTGCAGAACTTATGGAATTGGCCAAACCGATGGATGTTGCCTTTCACAGGGCGTTCGACATGAGTAATGACATGGATCAGGCGTTGGAAGATTTAATCGGACTCGGTATTAAAAGGGTATTGACTTCCGGTGGTGCATCTTCGGCTATATTGGGTGCTGAAAAACTAACTCAATTGGTAAAACAAGCAAATGGTAGAATTACGATAATGCCCGGAGCCGGAATAAACGAAAACAATATCCAACAATTAATTAAACAAACCGGAGCAACTGAATTTCATGCTTCGGCAAAGGAGTTTGTGGAGAGCAAAATGAAGTTTCGGAATACTGAAAGTAAAATGGGTAGTATTGAGGATGAATACCGCTATGAACTGACTTCAGAAACTAAAGTAAAAGCCCTGGTTGATTGTATTAAGATGATGAAATAAGATTCGTCATTTCGACTGAAGCATCGCGAAAAGGAGAAATCTATGCGATATTATTATCAATAGATTTCTCCGCTATAGAGAAAATGACGATTTTCTTTATTTGAGAAAACGCGATGGTTTGTGGAGACACAAACATGAAGTCTATCCCAATGTTTCTTTCATCAAACGCGTATAAAACTCCTTAAGTGTAATACCCATCGCCGCTACCTGTTGTGGAATAAAACTGGTTGCTGTTTGGCCGGGTATGGTATTGATTTCGATAAAATAGAACTTACCGGTTTCGTGTTCCAGGAAATAATCTACCCTAACCACTCCCCTGCAGTTTAATTTTTTATAAACATCGGTAACTACCTGTTGAACGCGTACCAACTCTTCGTCATTCATGCGGCCGGGTGTAATTTCTTCGGTAGATCCTGGCGTATATTTAGCTTCAAAATCAAAAAACTCGTTCTTGGGGATCACTTCAGTGGTTGGTAAAACTGTAATCTTTCCTTCG
The DNA here is from genome assembly GCF_003315595.1 of Pedobacter miscanthi. GTDB lineage: Bacteria > Bacteroidota > Bacteroidia > Sphingobacteriales > Sphingobacteriaceae > Pedobacter > Pedobacter miscanthi. Next base: position 60,479 of record NZ_QNQU01000025.1, read on the forward strand.
GCCCCAAAAATACCGATCGAAAATTCCCTTCCGCTCACAAATTCCTCGATCAAAACCTGCGTATCCTCCTTAAAAGCCTTTTCAACTGCTTCATCCAGATCATCTGCATGTTTTACCTTACTCATGCCAATGCTGCTTCCGCCGCTATTCGGTTTAACAAAGTAAGGCAATCTTAAATCTTCCTTGATTTTGGCTAAACTGTAATTTCCTCCTTTAAAAATCTGTACAGATTTAGCGGTATATAAATTTTCAATTCCTTCTACAATGGCCTTTGTATAGCCCTTATTCATCGTGATAGATGATGTTAGCGCATCACATGTGGTGTATGGGATTCCTAACATATCGAAATAACCCTGTAATTTTCCATCTTCGCCCGGCGAACCGTGTATGATAATAAAAACACCGTCAAATTTTATTTTTCGACCCTCAATGGTTAAGGAGAAATCATTTTTATCAATTTCAATTTTAACAGAATCGGCCGGTTCATAAAACCATCCTTTTTCGTTGAGCATAATCTTATAAACATCGTATAAATTGGGATCGATGTTCTGGGCAATGGTTGCTGCACTTTTTACCGAAACAACCCATTCGCCTGTGGTACCGCCTGTTAACAACGCAATAGTTTTCTTCATGTCGAAAATCCTTTTATAAATAGAAATTGAATATAAATATATCCCCAAAAATATAAATATCTTTGTGCTTTGACGCCATTAACGGAACAATTATTGAAGATGAATTCGTCAAATTAATGAATGATCGATTGACAGAATTAGTGATTGATTGAATGGAAGAATTAATGAAAGAATGAATGATTGAATATCAAATATAAACCGAGTGCTATTCATTCATTAATTCAATCAATCTTTCATTCGATATTCTATCAATAATTAAAATAGTTACATTTGAGCTTATACGCATAAACCCAATTTAAGATACATGTCTAAATTTATAGATTACTTAAAAACCAAATCGTTTAGAAACAACATTTTAGCTGCCATAGGTACAGTTTTCGCGCTACTCCTGATTGCATTTTTTAGTTTAAGATATTACACCAAACATGGCGAAGGCTTAAATGTGCCGATGGTAAAAGGTCTTTCTTTTGAGCAGGCGGTAAAAAAACTGGAAGATGCCGGATTAAAATATGAAGTAGATTCTGTTTTTATTATGGATCAGCCTGCCGGGATTGTAATTGATCAGGATCCTGACCCAAATACTTTTGTGAAAGATAACCGTACCATTTATTTAACCATTAATGCCGGCAAAACCCCGAATACAAAATTCCCTGATATTGCATTTAAGACCTTACGTGAAGCGCAGGCCATTATCGAAAGTTCGCGATTAAAATTGGGCGACACCACTTACAAACCGGATGTAAGCCGCGATGTAGTGCTCGAAGCCTCTTTTGGCGGTCAACCGATTACAGCCGGACAGATTGTGCCGGTAGGTTCGAGGATCAACCTGGTACTGGGCGATGGTCGTGGAAACGAGGAAGTTGATATTCCACAGTTAATGGGCTTAACGATGGATGAAGCAAAATTCAGTCTTAGGGGCTCTAACTTAACTTTAGGTGTTATCAGTTATGATGGGCCGGTAACTGACAGTGCGGCGGCAGTGATCATCAAACAGGATCCGATGATTCTTGATTCATTAACCAAAGTACCCCTTGGTACCAAAATAAATATTACCCTTTCCAATAAACAACAATAAAATACGTATAAGATACCGATGACTGAAGTAGAAAAAAAGACCATGAGTACTGGCAAAAAAGCGGCAATAATTGTGGCGCTGGTTGTTATTTTAATTGCTGGTTACTTCGCACTTAACCTTTACAGGCTTTACTTTGCCCCTAATATTACCGAAAACCAAAAATACCTATATATTAAAACCGGCAGTAGTTATGATGATTTGCTTGCGGAAATTAAAAAGAAAGACCTTGTAAAAAGCATTGGTACTTTTACAGCCGCGGCCGGAAAAATGAACCTGGCTACCAGTGTAAAACCAGGCCGTTACCGTTTAAAAAAAGGCATGACCAACCGTACCTTAATCAACCTGATTAAAGCCGGAAACCAGGATCCTGTTAAATTGAAATTCCAGAATATCCGCAAAAAAGAAAATTTTGCTGCCTATCTGGCCAGTAACCTTGAAGCCGATTCGTTAAGCTTTATCAGCGTTCTGGATTCAACCCCGCTGATCAGCAAATACGGTTTTAACCAGGATAATGTTTATGCCATGTTTATTCCGAATACCTACGAAATGTACTGGAATATCTCCCCTGCCGACTTTTTTGAACGCATGCACAAAGAATATGATAAATTCTGGAACGCCGACCGCAAACAAAAAGCAGCAAGTTTAAACCTAACCCCTGCTCAGGTATACACATTGGCCTCAATTGTTGATGCGGAAGCACTTTATAATAAAGAAATGCCGGTTATAGCAGGTTTGTATTTAAACCGTTTGAATAAAGGAATTTTGTTGCAGGCTGATCCTACTGTGATTTTCGCAAACAACGATTTTACCGTTAAAAGGGTAACCGGAAAATTATTGCAGGTTCAATCGCTTTACAATACCTATAAATATGCTGGTTTGCCTCCGGGACCGATTATGATGCCAAGTATTAATGCCATTGATGCCGTATTAAACCGCGACAAGAACAATTACATTTATATGTGTGCCAAAGAGGATTTTTCGGGCTATCACAACTTTGCAGAAACAAAAGCAGAACATGAGGTCAATGCAAAAAAATACCGTGAGGCTTTAAACAAAAGAAATATCTTTAAATAATGTATAGCCACAGTACAAAAATCAGGGTGCGTTATGGCGAAACTGACCAGATGGGCTACATGTATTATGGCAACTATGCGCAATACTACGAAGTGGGCCGCGTAGAGATGTTGCGCAGTTTAGGCATGAGCTACAGCTCAATGGAAGCTGACGGCATTATGATGCCTGTTTTAGAGCTCAAATGCAAATACATTAAACCAGCACTTTACGATCAGGAAATCACCGTTAAAACTATTATTAAAACTTTACCGGGCATCCGTATTTTTTTTGAATACGAATTGTATAACGAAAGTGAAGAATTAATAAACATTGGGGCTACTACGCTTGTTTTTGTCGACATGAAGAAAAACAAACCCACTAACCCGCCCGAAAACTTTATGAAAAAGTTATCAAAGTTTTTTAATTAATAGCTAAAATGGAATGGTTACACAGGCAATTACTTCATCTTAAGCTCTATTCTAGGTTTATAGAATGGACTAAAGGCTGTATTTTGCCTGGTTTTAGCCCACTGCCATTATATACTGTAGCTACTTTTTTCTTTCGGGAAATTGGTAAAGATGCTTTGGTAAACAAGTCATCATCGCTGGCCTATAGTTTTATGCTGGCTATTTTCCCGGGAATTATCTTCCTTTTTACCCTGATTCCCTTTATCCCGATCAAAGGTTTCCAGGATCAGCTTTTAAACCTGATCCAGCTGGTACTGCCTCACAATGCTTTTGATGCTTTTGAAACAACATTGAAAGACATTATTAAAAAGCAGAACACAGGTTTATTATCTTTCGGTTTCTTATCGGCACTATTTTTTGCCACTAACGGGGTTAAAAACCTGATGAAAGCCTTTAACAAATCATCTTTAATTATTGAAACCAGGGGTTGGTTAAAACAGCGACTAATTGCGTTGATTTTAACCGTTATCATCTGTTTTTCGATTATTATCTGCATTAGTGCCATGGCCCTGGGCGAAATTTTGCTGATTAAAATTAACGATGAACTTCATTTAAAAGACAGCTTTCTTGTTTTTACGGTAAATTTTACCCGTTGGGCACTACTGGCAATTTTGTATTTCATTACCATCTCCATTTTATACCGCTACGGACCATCGCATACCAAAAAGTGGCGCCTATTCAGTGCCGGCTCATGGCTGGCTACCATTTTAGCTTTTCTTACCATTTGGGGCTTTTCCTTTTACATCAACCATTTTGCATCATATAACAAGGTTTATGGTTCTATTGGTACCTTAATCGTGGTAATGATCTGGCTTTACCTCAATTCATTAATTTTATTGATCGGTTTTGAGCTTAATGCCAGTGTAGATGTAAGTAAACGGAGTGTTAAAATTATCCGGCCTACCTTCAATTTATTCAAAAAAACAGACCCGATAGAAGAGAATATCAGAAAGAAATAGTTTTTTTCTCCCTCATTGTTAAGGAATTATCAAGTTAATATAAAAAAAACGCATTCTGAGTTTGCAGATTTAAGTGGAGTTCGTACTTTTGCCTCCGGAAAGCTGGCAGAGTGGTCGAATGCGGCAGTCTTGAAAACTGTTGACTGTAACAGGTCCGGGGGTTCGAATCCCTCGCTTTCCGCCGAGGCATCAAAACCTGGATAAAGCCTGAAATCGCAAGATTTCAGGCTTTTTTGCTTCTGAAAATATTCTTTCTCTATTCTAGCGCAATCTCAGCGCTTCAACCTAGGCCGCATTGCCTGATTGAGTTTTAGAATAATTTCTTTGATAAAAGTCGTAAAAGCGCAATCATCTGCGACTGCGTTCCACAGATTAAAACTTTCGCTAATGTGAGCATTAACCCTATTTTTGTAAATTAGTTGAAAAAGAATAAAACGTTTTTGATATTTAAAGCTTGATTTTTAGTTTATTTTTAATGATAAAATGGAATGTTATGAAATTTTCTTCAAAAGCAGAGAACATTTTGGGCCAGATCAATACCAAAACCAAGTTGGGAGACTTACGCAAGATTGCCAAGGATATCAAAAAGGATCATGAGCTGGCTGTGGAGTTATGGTCAACGGAGGAGTTTTTTCCTAGGCTATTGGCCATCCTGATTATGGACAATAAACAGATCTCGCAAGATTTCATCAATGAGCTTGATAAGGATATGCAAACCCATCTCTTAGATGAACGAACTCAGCTAATGGATTGGTTTATGGCCAACCAACTTACGAAAGACAAGAAAACAATTACCTTGATTGAATCATGGAAAAATAGCAAATCTGCTCTTCAGAGACGGATATTCTGGTATTACCAGGCCCGGTTGAGGTGGATGGGACAAGCACCACCTTCAAACACACCAGAATTATTAGATAAAATAGAAGCTGACATTATCAAGGAAGAACCTGAAGTTCAATGGGCAATGAATTTCACAGCCGGGTGGATTGGAATTCATGATAAACAATACAGAAAACGCTGTATAGCCCTCGGAGAAAAAACAGGCCTCTACAAAGGTGAAATGGTATCCAAAGGCTGTACGCCTGATTATTTGCCAGAGTTCATTACCATTGAAAGCGACAAGCGAAATTTATAATCGAGCTAATTGTCTAATCTCTGCTTATAAAGCAAAACAAAGAAAATATCCTTTAAGTCTTCCGATTAACTCCCTCATCCCCGTCCACAAAAATGAAGCCCAACAAGAAAGAATACATTTCACATTCCGCATGATACGAAAGGAAGAATTATTTTCAATTCTTCTATTTTTATTTCCACAAAACCGCATCTTTGAAAATATGCAAGCAATCATATTTTGTGGCATTCAGGCAACGGGAAAAACTACTTTTTTTAAAGAAAAGTTTTTTAAAACTCATGTTCACATTTCCATGGATTTATTGAATACACGAAATAAAGAACTTAGATTTATCGAAACGTGTATCCTTACCTCCCAGCCTTTCGTGGTAGATAATACGAATCCTTCCCTAAAAGAAAGAGCAAAATATATCGCAATTGCAAAAGCAAATAAATTTAAAGTAACCGGATATTATTTTCAATCGAAATTATCTGATGCTATTGAAAGAAACAATCAACGTTGCGGGAAGGAAAAAATCCCGGAAATAGGCATAAGAGGAACCTTCAAAAAGCTAGATTTACCTTCCTACAGCGAGGGTTTCGACGAGTTGTATTATGTAACAACTGAGAATAACGAATTTACTATAAAACCATGGTCGGATGAAGTTTGATAATTTAGATGCTAAAATGAGGGTTTACGAAACTGCTCAGGATCGTTGTATTTTGCCTGAAATGTATATTGTTGCCAGAATTGATGGTCGTGGCTTTACCAAACTTACCAAAGAAGTGCATCAGTTTGAAGCGCCATTTGATGAAAAATTTCGGGATTTAATGGTCGAAACGGTAAAACACCTGATGAACTGTGGTTTCAATGTTATATATGGTTACACGCAAAGTGATGAAATATCATTGTTATTTCATCCCAACGAACAAACTTTTGGAAGAAAAACCAGAAAATACATTTCTATTCTTGCCGGCGAAGCCAGTGCTAAATTCTCATCACTTTTAGGGAGTGCAGGTGCGTTTGATTGCCGTATTTCTGAACTTCCGAACAGGAATTTAGTAGAAGATTATTTTAGATGGCGGAATGAAGATGCACACAGAAATGCATTAAATGCGCATTGCTATTGGCGATTAAGGCAGGATAATTATACGGTAAAAGAAGCAACGTCAAAAATTGAAGGTATCAGCATTGCTGCAAAAAATGAACTGCTATTCCAATATGGTATCAATTTCAATAACCTTCCTTCATGGCAAAAAAGAGGAATAGGCTTTTATTGGAAAAATATAAAAAAAGAGGGTTTTAATCCAATAGCAAAAGAAGTTGTGCAGGTAGATAAACGAAGTTTGTATAATGATTTTGAATTGCCTATGCGGGAGGAATACTCCAAATTTATACATCATCTACTGGAGAAACATCAAGCAAAAACGTTATAAAATCAACAGATAAGCTTGTAACCCACTCCCCTTAAACTGATGATCTGGATTCCGGTTTCACCTTTTAAAAGCTTGCGCAGGTGTGCCATAAAAACATCCATACTACGACCATTGTAAAAACTATCTTCACCCCATATTTTAATCAAAGCAGCTTCGCGTTCCAAAATGTTGTTGCGGTTTTTCAGCAATAATTCAAGCAAGATGGTTTCTTTATAAGAAAGTGAATATTCGGCTACAGAAGTTTTTAACTTTTGGGCAAGTGGATCCAGTTCACAATTTCCGAACTGATATTTTTGGGTTAAATCATTATCTTCCTTTTGCGTATGGCCAAATCTTTTCAAGAGCGATTCCATACGCACCAGCAGTTCATCTATACTAAAAGGTTTTTTGAGGTAATCGTTACCACCACTTTTAAATCCCATCACCACATCTTCGGTTAAGGCTTTTGCGCTTAAAAATATGATAGGAATATCAGGATCTGATTTCCTGATTTCGGCAGCCAAAGTGTAACCGTCTTTCTGCGGCATCATGATATCGAGTACACATATATCAGGCTTTTGTTCCTGAAACAGCTTCAAGGCCAGTGCTCCATCCAAAGCCAGTTTTACATCGTAACCACTGCTGGTTAAACCATCAAGCACAATTCTTGCTAAAAAAGGCTCATCTTCGGCATATAAAACCTTAGTTTTCTTCATACAATGGCAAAATAATCATAAAATTACTTCCTTTTCCGGGTTTACTGTGCAGATCAGCCCGTCCCCCGTGTAACTCCACAACCTGTTTTACATAGTGAAGCCCCAGGCCGGATCCTTTCACATTGTGTATATTATCCTGGTTAAAAATCCTGAAGAAACGTTCAAAAACCTGTTGCTGATAAATTTCGTTAATCCCCGGTCCATTATCTTTAAAACTGATCGTTAATTTATGATCAGCAACGCTACACGAAACCTCGATTTTAGATTGAGAAGGCGAATATTTCAGCGCATTATCGATCAGGTTATAACATACATTCGAGATATGCATCGCATCACCTTTGATGAAGTAAGGTTCATCCGATTGCAGGAGTATAAGTGCTGTATTTTTTTCGCGCACCTGGACCTCCATGGCAAATATTACCTGTTGTAATACCGGTTGTATATCGAAAAGGCTAAACTGCAATTTTGCTTTACCCAGATCCATTTGCTCCTGTTTGAGCACCTTTTCAATCATGGCCTGTAATCGCTGCAATTCGTGACGGCTGATGTTGAGATAATTCTCCAATTTTTCGGGCTGATCAATTAAATGGTACTTTTTAATCGATTCGAGCGCTACCGAGATGGTTGAGATTGGGGTTTGCAGTTCGTGGGTCATGTTACTGGTAAAACTCATCCTTGCCTGTGCATATAATTCCTGGTTTTTCATCAGCCTGATGAGCAGGTAAAAGGCTGCCGCGGTAAGTAACAGCATCAGGAACGACGAAATGAGGTAGTACCGCATCTGAAAGATAATCAGCCAGGTGATAGCAGGAACCACCAGTTGATATCTGTTCTGAAACTTAAGGTTGTAGGTATATTTTCCGCTGGTAAAAGACGCAAAAGTTTTGGTTGGTAACTTTCCCTTTATCAATCTTCCGTCCGAATAATCGTAAAGTGCATAATTTCGGTTAAGGCGTATGCCAAGCTGATCGAGCCTGTGGTTTACCAGACTATCCATTACCTTTAAATCATGTTGATCTGCCAGCGAAACTTCGCGTTGCGATTTTCCGTCGGTAATGGTGCTGGATTTATAACCGGTTTTCTTTTTAGCATCGTTAAGGAACGACATTTTCATTTCCACCACCGAGCTGTCGTTCGTGATTCCATAGTGGAACTGGCTCCTCAGGTTATCAACTTTGAGTTCATCAAAGGCCTGCCTAAGCGCCAACCACTCCTGTGAAAGAAAAAATTGCTGAAAACGAATACTTTTTTCGTGCCCATGGGCAATGCTCTGGTAGGTTATCCGCTTAGAAGCATCACTTACAATGGATTCGAGTTCTACTATAACCGATTTTTTTTGTGCCAGATACAGCTGTCTGATCCATGCGCACTGTAAACACAGACTGATGATCAGCGTGATCACCGCTAAGGGGAAAACATATCTCGACCTAAGCCATTTCATTCCCCTAAAATGAGCAAATCATTTTATCAATGGAAGCATGAGCTGAAGATTTAACCTTATTTAACCGAGATTAACTTTGCTTTACAAGGCCGACAATTAGTTTTGAAACATGAAAAAATTAATCCTTCTCCTTTGTTTCTACTTTCCTTTAATCACTTTTGCACAACTGCGTAAAGGCATGGTAACCGATAAATCCGGCGAACCGATCGATGGCGTAACCATTAGTCTTCGCCACGCAGACTCCACTATAGCCCTGCAGCTTTCGAAAAACGGATTGTTCAGTTTCCAACAACCTTTAAAAGGAAGTTATATTTTACTCGCAAGTGCAGTTGGATATAAAAATTTCAACAAAACCGTGAGCCTGCCGTTGGATTCAATAACTATTGTAATCACATCCGAAGATAAAACCTTGGAACAGGTAACAGTATCGGCATCAAAACCGGTAATAGAAAGAAAAATCGACCGGGTAATTTTTAACGTAGAAAACAGCATTGTGGCCAGTGGCGCTACGGTTTGGGATGCATTGGGTAAAGCTCCCGGCGTACAAACACGGTTTGATGGCGGGATAACAGCGAACAATAAAGGTGTGGTGCTATATATGGACGATAAACCGATCAGATTATCGGGCGAAGATCTGGCTGCGTATCTCCGCAGTTTGCCTTCAGATAACATTGCTAAAATAGAAATTATTGCCAATCCCACTGCCAGATATGATGCCCAGGGCGGTGCAGTGATCAATATTATTTCCAAAAAGCCAAAAGGCGATGGTTTTAACGTGATACTTTCTGGTGCCTATACCCAATCAACATACGGTAGTTATAACTCAAGCATGGTATTCAATTATCGTAAAGATAAGCTGAATGTATATGGCAGTTATGGGTATAGCAGACGTAAAAAAGATCATACAGAAAATGAATATATCATTTATAATGCACCAGGAAGCTATTCTGACTGGAGAAATGAAAAATCAGGTTTACGTCTTGGGAACGCCAATAGTTATAAAATTGGTGCCGATTACAACCTTACCGATAAACAGGTGATCGGTTTTTTAGTGAATGGCTACAATGGCAACAACAACAGGCCCAATAATACACTAACCACCATTGTAAATAACCATGCTGCTCAGCCGGATTCTATCCTGCACACCCAAAACTTTTCTGATGGAAAGGCCTATCAGTATAGCTTTAACTTCAACTATAAGATCAAATTAGACACCAACGGACAGAACATTAATGTGGATATTGATTATGTGCCATATCAGAACAAAAACAACCAGCAAGTAGATACTTACGGCACATTGAATAATGGTAGTCTGCTCCCTGATCAGTACCATATTTTTACGCCTTCCAATCAGAATATTGATATCTACTCCGGAAAATTGGATTATACCGATAAGTTTTGGGGAAAATGGACGTTTGAATCTGGGCTAAAATACAGCAGTATCCGTACGCGTAACAGTTTCGATTTCTATAATAATCCATCCACAGGTCCCGAACTGATAAGCAGCCGTAGCGACCGTTTTGAATATTCCGAAAACATATCAGCCATTTATGCCAGTCTTACAGGAGATGTGGGTAAGTGGAGTTTCGAAGGTGGTTTGCGTGGCGAATATACCCGCACAAATGGTAAGTCGATTGTGTTAAATAGTAACAACCACAACAACTATTTTAAGCTTTTCCCAACACTTTTTGTGGTTTATAAAATCAATAAAAACAACGAAATTAACCTCACTTACAACTCGAGGATCAGCAGGCCTGAATACTGGAGGCTTAACCCTTTTAAATCTTACACCAGCCCGTACACTTACCTGGAGGGAAACCCGGCATTGCAACCCGCCTTCATTTACAATGGCGAACTGGGTTATACTTATAAACAACAATACAACATTTCATTTTATCTGAGGCGGACGGTTGATTATTTCAGTAATATCAGTGTACAGGATAATATCTCAAAACTCTTTTATGATACGCAACGAAATCTAGACCTGAGCCAGGAAATGGGTTTTGCAGCTTCTTTTCCTATTAAACCAGCTTCGTGGTGGGAAATTAACAACTATGCGCAGGGTTCTTACCGGCTGGAAAAGTCGGGATATTTGCAAGCCCGTTACGATTACCATGTTTGGGGCATTTACTTAAGTTCTAACCACGCCTTTACACTACATAAAACGCAGGGTTTAAAAGCAGAAATCAGTGCCTGGTATTCTTCACCTACCATACAGGGTATTTATAAACTTGCAAAACTTTATGATGTAAGCGCCGGTGTGAGTAAAAGTATGTTTAACAAAAAAGGCACTTTAAGGTTGGCGGTAAACGATATATTCTATGGCAATGCCTATCGCATTGACGTAAACTATCAAAACCAGCTCAATGGCTTTTATGAAAAAAATGATACGCGCAGTGCAACTTTAAGTTTCTCATACCGTTTGGGAGGAAATCCGACAGCAGCCAGAAAAAGAACTTCGGCCAGTGAAGAGGAAAAGAAACGGACGCAATAAACCAGATTTGATAATGATTATTGAAAAAATGGTCTAGAATCTGCTTGATGAAATCGTTCTGTTATGCTGTCTTGAATATCCTCGAATTAATATCTTTTTTGGCATGAAAAACCCTGAAATTAATTGCCATTGACAGACTGTCGTCCTCTCGACTGGAACGCAGTGGAATGGAGAGATCTATCACGAGATAGATTTCTTAACTAAGTAATCCCGTAACTCTTAACGGAGCACAACCACATAAAAAAATATTTCACTCAACTCGCCACCAAACTCCTGTAGGCTTTAAGGCTCATCCCCTTTTGCGATTTAAAAAACTTGTTCAAATGGCTTTCATCGGTAAAACCAAGTTCGAAAGCAATTTCATTAATCCGCATATCGCTAAAACGCAAACGCGCTTCGATCAGTTTGATCCTTAAATTGGCAATGTACTGCTGTAGCGTTTCTTTGGTTTGCTTTTTAAAATACTTACCAAAATAATTTTCAGAAATCCCGAATTCAGCACTCAGCTTTTCGGCCCTCAGTTTCTCCGGATTATAGATATTCGCCTGTATATAGTTTAACAGATCAAGTGTTTTCTGTTCCGAATCTTCCTTAATGCTGGCAGGCAGGTATTTGGCAATGTTACGTGCTACCAGCACAATCATGGTATCGACCATTTTGGTGATCAGCTCTTTATTGTAAAGATCACGGTTTACATATTCCGCAATCATGGCCTCAATCAGCGATTTAACTAAGGGTTTATCTGAAAAATTTTTAAGGATACAACCTGGCTGGTGACTGGCATTCTGAAGGATATATTCCAATCTTTTCACATCATCCGTATGAAAATCCTTAGAGCGCAGATAAACATTCCCGAAACGCAGAAAGAAAAATTCTGTCGTATTTTCAATATCGAACGAATGGCAATCATCGGGTGTAATCAGGAACATGTGTCCGGCACGGTAATCGAACTTGTTATTATTGATACATTGTTTACCACTGCCCGACAAAACATAAACCAGTTCGAAAAACAAGTGTTTATGCCCATATTTCGGACATTCATCGAGCTTTTGATAAACAATTTCGTAGGGTTCGTATAAAGTTTCTTTAATCATGCTACAAAAACCAGGCGCAAATTTACTAATTAATAGCGAATTTATACCGGATTATAAAACCATATCGGTTTATATTTGCTATATAAAAAAGAATAAATTAGTATTAAAATAATCAGTAAACCATGAAAGCAATAGGATTTAAAACCTCACTACCCATAAACGAAAGCGAAAGTTTTATCGAATTTGAAACACCCGTTCCACAAGCAAAAGGACGCGATATCCTTGTCAAGATCAAAGCCATCAGTGTAAACCCCGTTGATTTTAAAATCCGCCAGAACAGCGCGAAAGACACCGTACTAGAAAACCCAAAAGTAATTGGCTGGGATGCCGTTGGGACAGTAGAAGAAATTGGCGATGGAATAACATTTTTTAAACCCGGAGACGAAGTTTATTATGCCGGTGACCTTACCCGCAGTGGCTCAAACGCCGAATACCAACTGGTTGATGAACGCATTGTTGGACTAAAACCAAAAACTTTGAGTATTGCCGAAGCAGCAGCCATGCCATTAACTGCACTTACGGCATGGGAATCACTTTACGACCGTATCCGGATCAGCGAACAAAAAGACAAAGGAAAAAGCATTTTGATTATTGGTGGCGCAGGTGGCGTAGGTTCGATTGCGATACAGCTTGCCAAAAAAGTAAGTGGTTTAAAAGTAATTACCACAGCCTCAAGGCCAGAAACAAAAGAGTGGTGTAAAGCCATGGGTGCTGATGTGGTGGTAGATCATAAAAACCTGGTTGAAGAAGTACATGCTGCAGGTTTTAACGAGGTAGATTTCATCCTCGATTTTGTTGACCTTAACAGTTATTGGGATGCAATAGTGGAACTGATTAAACCACAGGGCCATATTGTATCCATCACTGGTTCAGCCACTCCGATCGCTTTAAACAAGTTGAAAAATAAAAGTGTTACTTTTTCGTGGGAGCTGATGTACACCCGTTCGATGTTCCAAACAGACGATATAGAAGAACAACATCAGATTCTAAATCAGGTTGCCGAACTTCTGGATAAAGGAGAAATCAAAACCACGCTGAAACAAACATTGAAAGGATTTACCGTAGAAAACTTAAAAGAAGCACACCGTTTGCTCGAAAGTGGTAAAACGATTGGTAAAGTGGTGATTGAATATTAGTATCTCAAGGGCCGTCATCTCGACTGAAGCGCAGCGAAACGGAGAGATCTATCCCGAGTAGATTTCTCCACTTCGTTATACTCCGCTCGAAATGACGATATAAGGGAGTTTCGCTGACGATAATTTGTGAGGAATTAAACAATAAAAAAAGAGAGAAGCTATCTAAACTACTCTCTTTTTAATATTTTGCTTTCTTAAACTGTAGTTCTGTTTTCCGAACTTCTTTTTAACTGTGCATTAATACGTTCCAGAACATCATCTATATCGAAAGGTTTACTAATGTAATCATCCGCCAATGCATCAATAGCTTTTTGCTCGCTGTTATTTTGTGCAGACATTACAATAATCGGGATGTGTTTGGTAAAAATATCGTTTTTTAAATCTTCACAGATTTCTGCCCCATTTCCGTCAGGTAACATTACATCCAACAGGAAAAGATCAGGCATTGCATCCTGGATATTCTTTTTAAGCTCTGCAAACGATGATGAAAGCTGTAGCTCAAAACCTTCTTCCTTTAACAGTATTTCAATAACGTTTCTGATCTCCTGATCGTCTTCTAAAATGTGTATTCGTTTTTTTTCCATGTTCAAATTAATATGTTTGGGATATACCGCCGGCGTGGAATGCGCTACACGATAGTAACAGTAACACCCAAACCTTCTAAATGTTTTACAATTTGTTCAGAAATTCCTTTATCCGTAATAATATGGTCAATTTCCTCTAATCCGCATATCTTTCCAAAGCCTCTTTTTCCAAATTTGGTCGAATCGGCCAGTACAATTGTTCTTTGCGACGCACCGATCATTTTACGGTTTAAATGTGCCTCCATGGCGTTCGTTGTAGTTAATCCGAAATCAAGATCAATCCCGTCAACCCCTAAAAACAGTTTATTGAAATAAAAATCCTGTAACACCTGCTCGGCGTAAGCACCCATTACGGATGATGAACTTTTTCTGAGCAAACCGCCGAGTTGTATTACTTCTATGCTTGGTTCGCGCATCAATTCTAAAGCAACATTTAATGCAGAAGTAACCACCGTTAAACTACTTGCAGGCGCAATATTTTTGGCAAAATAGAGTACCGTTGTGCCTGAGGCGATTACGATAGAATCATTATCATTCAACAGGGCTGCAGCAGCGATACCAATTTTATTCTTTTCGGTAGACTGTATTTTTTCTTTCTCGTTAACCGGACGATCAACCGTGTATGGGTTGTTTACCGTAGCGCCACCATGCGTTCTAAACAATAAACTTTTATCTTCAAGCAGTTTTAAGTCCTTTCTTATTGTTACAGACGAAACTTTCAGTTCCTTACATAAATCAACCACGTTTATATATTGATCGCGTTGCAGGCGACTTAAAATAAACTGGTGCCTTTCAGCCAAATTCATCATAGTATATTTAATTAGCAGGCTGCAAATTAGCAATAAAAACAATCTTTAAAATATTTTGAACAAATAATTAATAAATTTTTAACAGAGATATTTTATTATTTCGATCAATATTTCGTATAATTACATATTGTTTCGTTTTATTACTTTTACAAATCAGAATGAAAAGACTACATCAGCCACAAATCGCAGATAACGTAAATTGGGACCTGATTATCATTGGTGGCGGGGCAACGGGATTGGGCACAGCACTGGATGCAGCAAGCCGTGGTTTTAAAACTTTATTGGTAGAGCAGGCTGATTTTGCAAAAGGAACCTCAAGCAGAAGTACCAAACTGGTACATGGCGGCGTAAGATACCTTGCACAGGGCGATATCGGCCTGGTAAGGCATGCACTCAAAGAGCGTGGCCTATTACAACAGAACGCTAAACATCTGGTACATAAAGAAGCATTCCTGATCCCCTGTTACGATTGGTTTTCAGTGATCAAATATTTAACCGGACTTACATTATACGATTGGCTTGCGGGCAAATACAGTTTCGGCAAATCTAAATATTTTTCTAAAAAAGAAACCCTTGCTATGATGCCGGGCATTAAAGAAAAAGGCCTGAAAGGTAGTATCCGATATTATGATGGGAAATTCGATGATGCCCGTTTAGCGATTAATATTGCCCAAACCGCTATCGAAAAAGGAGCCTTTTTGTTAAATTATACCAAAGTGACCGGATTATTAAAAGATGGCGAAACGGTAACAGGAATTGAAACAGAAGATGCAATTACAGGTGTAAAAGCCAGTTATCATGGTAAAGTGGTAATTAACGCAACCGGTGTTTTTGTTGATGACATTCTGCAGATGAACAATCCCAATTCTAAAAGAATGGTTCGCCCGAGCCAGGGTGTGCATGTAGTATTGGAAAAAAGTTTCCTGAATAGCGAATCGGCTTTAATGATCCCCAAAACCTCTGATGGCCGTGTATTATTTGCTGTTCCATGGCACGATCATTTACTTGTGGGCACTACCGACACCCCATTAGATGAGCACAGCCTCGAACCAAGGGCACTAAAAGAAGAAGTGGATTTTATTATGGCTACTGCCGCCAGCTATTTTAACCGTAAACCTTTGGAAAATGATATTTTGAGCGTATTTTCCGGTCTGCGCCCACTGGCAGCACCAACAAATGGCGATGGGAACAGCACAAAAGAAATCAGCCGCGACCATAAACTAATTGTTTCGGCCAAAGGATTAATCACCATAACTGGTGGAAAATGGACCACTTATCGCCGCATGGCTGAAGAAACAGTTAATCTGGTCATTACCCATGCAGGCTTAACGCCAAAAGCCTGTGTAACCAAAAATTTAAGCATTCATGGGAGTATCCCTGTTGAAGAAAATGATCATTTAGCAATTTATGGATCAGACCGTACTCATATTGAAGCACTTATAAAACAAAACCCGGAACTCAGTGCAAAACTGCATGCTCTTTTTCCTTTTACTGAAGCTGAAGTAGTTTGGTCTGCAAGGCACGAAATGGCCGAAACCGTAGAAGATATTTTAAGCAGGCGATTAAGGATATTATTTATCGATGCACAGGCTGCAAAAGATGTAGCGCCTAAAGTTGCCTCGCTCCTGGCCAGAGAATTATCGGCAGATCAACACTGGGAAACCGAACAGATTGAAACTTTTAATACATTAGCTGATGGTTATCTTTATCATCAACCTATAAAATAACCTTGCGGGCATTGCCCAGAACCAAATATTAATTATGAGCAAGTACATCTTATCTATCGATCAGGGAACCACGAGTTCGAGGGCCATTATTTTTAACCACAATGGTGAAATAGTGGCCATTGCACAAAAAGAATTTACGCAAATCTATCCTAAGGCCGGATGGGTAGAACACGATCCGATGGAAATCTGGTCGACACAATTGGCCGTTGTAACCGAAGTAATTGTTAAGGCAAGCCTTACCGTAAACGATATTAGTGCCATTGGGATTACCAACCAGCGCGAAACCACGGTAGTTTGGGATAAAGAGACCGGATTGCCGATTTATAATGCGATTGTGTGGCAAGACAGGCGGACTTCTGCCTATTGCGACGAAATTAAGGCTAAAGGTTTAGCTGGCAAAATACAGGATAAAACGGGTTTAATCATCGATTCTTATTTCTCTGCAACAAAAGCCAGATGGATTTTGGAAAACGTTGAGGGTGCTAGGGAAAAAGCCGAAGCCGGAAAACTGGCTTTCGGAACCATAGATACCTGGCTGATCTGGAAATTAACCGCAGGTGATAAACATGTTACCGATGTCACCAATGCTTCGCGTACAATGCTTTACAACATTCATACTTTAAGCTGGGACGATGAGTTGCTCGAATTGTTCTCCATTCCAAAAGCTATGTTGCCGGAAGTAAAGTCATCGAGCGAGGTTTACGGCGAAACTGCCGGAAGGATTTTGGCGGCTAAAATTCCAATTGCCGGTATTGCAGGTGATCAGCAATCGGCCCTGTTCGGGCAAATGTGCACCGAAATGGGTATGGTAAAGAACACTTACGGCACAGGTTGTTTTATGCTGATGAATATTGGTGAAAAACCAAAAATTTCAGCAAATAACCTACTCACCACCATTGCCTGGCAGATTAATGGTCAGGTAAATTACGCTTTAGAAGGGAGTATTTTTATTGGGGGAGCGGTTGTGCAGTGGCTTAGAGACGAAATGGGCTTTATTTCCAGATCTGCAGATGTAGAAACGTTGGCTAAAAAAGTAAAAGATACCGATGGTGTTTATGTCGTTCCGGCTTTCGCAGGTTTAGGCGCCCCCACTGGGATCAGCATGCCCGCGGCACCATAACGGGTTTAACGCGTGGCACAAATAAATCGCACATTGCCAGAGCTGCTTTAGAAAGTATTGCCTACCAAACCATGGATGTATTAAAAGCCATGGAAGCCGACGCGGGTGTAAGTATTGCCGAACTCCGTGTAGATGGTGGCGCAACAAGCAACGACTTATTAATGCAGTTTCAGGCCGACCTGTTGAACTGCAAAGTAATCAGACCTGAAGTAACCGAAGTTACGGCCATAGGTGCAGCCTATCTTGCCGGGTTAGCTATTGGCTTTTGGGAAAGTATCGACCAGATCCGCGATCAGTGGAAAATAAACAGAACCTTTACGGCCGAAGAAGGAATAGATAATACTGAAAGAATAAAAGGATGGAACAGGGCAGTAAAAGCAGCCAGGGTTAATGCAGAAGATTAACAGTAAGTCGTCACCCTGAATTTAGTTCAGGGTCTTTTATTTCTGAATTATAAATTTTAAATCGCTTAAATTATTATGAACGCATATCTCGCAGAATTTATCGGCACGGCATTAATGATCCTCTTAGGAAATGGAGTAGTCGCCAACGTAGTGCTTAAAGATACAAAAGGCAATAACAGCGGCTGGATTGTAATTACCACCGCCTGGGCCTTAGCCGTTTTTGTAGGTGTTGTTGTGGCTGGTCCGTACAGTGGCGCACACTTAAACCCTGTTGTTACCCTGGGTTTGGCCATTGGTAAAGGTTTTAGCTGGAGCCTGGTGCCTTACTATATTCTTGCACAAATAGCCGGCGCCATGACGGGTTCATTTTTGGTATGGGTTATTTATAAAGACCATTTCGATGCCACAGAAGATTCAGGTTTAAAAGCCGCTCCTTTTGCCACTTCCCCAGCCATCAGGAATAAAATATCTAATCTGGCTTCAGAAATCATTGGCACTTTTGTGTTAATATTTGTGATTTTCCATTTTACAGATGCCAGTATGGGTACCAAAGAAACCGTTACACCGATTGGTTTAGGATCGATGGGCGCCATCCCGGTAGCTTTTTTAGTATGGGTAATTGGTTTAGCTTTAGGTGGAACTACAGGTTATGCCATCAATCCAGCCAGGGATTTAGGTCCGAGGATTGTTCATGCTCTAATCCCTATGAAGGGTAAAGGTAGCAGCGATTGGTCTTACGCCTGGGTACCTGTTGTTGGTCCGGTTATCGGATCAGTATTGGCCGCTGTGGCTTTTTTATTGATTGGGAAGTAGAATAACAAACCAAGCAGTTTTTTCAAATCGTCATCTCGACTGAAACGTAGTGGAATGGAGAGATCTATCTTGCTATCGTCCTCGTTTGGAACGAGGATGTATGAGGTTTGCATTTTTAATGCGATTACAGCATAACAATGGCGATAAAATAGCCATTCTCAGCTATCCTCGTTACAAACGAGGACAATACTTTTTTTAGTAATCAAACCTCGCAGGTTTCAGAAACCTGCGAGGTTTTTGAGTTAGATATGCTACTGAAAAGCAGCTCTCCCCACCTGTTCATCACCCAGATACACCCAAATCGCACCTTTCATGTATTTAGCAAATGCAGCTTTCATATCTTCTAAAGTCACTTTGTTGAAATTAGCAACCATGTCATCAATTATGGTATAACTTCCAAGTACCTCAGCTTCTCCTAAATCGCTTACAATTGAACTTGCGCTTTCCTGGTGCCTATAGTAACCATCGCGGTGATCTTTTTTAAGTGCATCAAGGTAACGTTGACTATATTGACCTTCTTTAATATTGTTGTAAACCGATATTATCGCTTTAAAAGCTTTTTTAGGCTGCGTAGTGCTCACATACATCGATGTATATGGAATTTGTTGCATTCTGATGGTTGCACCCGGAGCATAAGATAAACCCTGTTTAGTGCGCAGTTCATAATTCATACTGCCGCTTAAAGCGTTTATGGTTAATACGAAAGCATAATAATCGGCACTGTTCATAGTAGGTGCATTCATAATACAGCTCATATAATTGGTGGCAATATCACGCTGCTCAACCACCAAATGCTCGCCTGTAAGTGTTTTGCGGTCGTAAACCGGAGGAGTATAAGGTTTTCCTTTAAGCGTACCAAAAGACGCCCTTATTTTCTTTTCCAGTTCTTCTTTGGTGATGTTGCCTGCAACCACCAAAAACATCTTATTCTTGTTTAACAATTCGTTATGGTAATAATTACTAACGGTTTCGGGAGTAAAAGCACTTACCGTTTTACTATTACCCATCGGATTGATGCTGTAAGGAGAATCCTTAAACATACTTTCCATGCTCATCTGCTCTACCCTTGTTTCAGGGTCAGACTGGCTATGAGAAATGCCGGTAACTAAACGTTCTTTTGTATTCTGAAATTCTGTTTTGTCAAATGCGGGGTTTACAATTGCATCAGAGAAGAGTTTCCAGCCCTGATCAAGGTATTTTGAAATACAATCCATGCTGATTGTACCATAATCGGTTGTAGATGACCCAGCAATTTCAATTCCGTACTCATCTGCCAGTTCCTGATAATCTACAACACTATAATTTTTAGTGCCACAAGTAGCAGCAGAAGCTAAAGCCAAATTCTCAATCCCTGCCCTTTCGGCATTGTAATTCATCACACCGCCCCTAAAAAACATACTTACACTAAAAGTTTCTTTCTGGGTAGGTTTGAGAATGACTTTCAAGCCGTTAACGTCAAAAGATATAGCCCGCGTTTGCGCACCCACGAAGTGCGACATTAAAATAAGATTGATAAAAAATATAAACTTTTTCATTGGAGCGTTGCGTTATGGGTTGGATTTAAAAAAGGTTTCAGGTTTTACTTCATTCATGCCGGCTTTATCCATCATTAAACCTGCACAATAAGGCTTATCTTTGATATACTTGCGTACATAATCGATTAAATCCTTGCGTGTTACCTTGTTTACATTTTCTTCGTAGTGCGTATAATAATCAATGGATGCCGATGCCCACCAAAATGAAAGCAAATGCGCATAATCAGATGTTACTTCTCTCCTTTGCACCTGCTCTATCGACAATAAACGCTTTGCCCTTTCAATCTGCAGGTCAGACAGATAATCTTCATTCGTCCATAAAGAAATCTGTTTAAGCACTTCCTGATAACATTCTTTTATTTTTGCCGGATTTGGGCTTACCATAAAACTAATCGGTCCGGTATATTTTTGAGTGTAATAATTCACGTCGGCCTGTTGTGCCAGGCCCGAATTAATTAATGCCTGTTTCATCTTTGATCCATTCTGATTCACAATAAACGAAAAAACATCAGCCGCATAAGTTGCAGGTATATCGTTACGAGTATCAGGTCCATGCCAGCTAAACAGCATATATGGAACCGGACTTTTATTGGATTCGACAAAATAATAGTCGTTTTTTGTTAAAGGCTTAAATTCTGGTATCGGCCATTTCGTAAATGGATCAAACGGCGATCGTTTCCAGCCGCTAAAAATATAATTCACATAATTAAAAGCTTCATCAACTTTTACATCACCCGCTATTACCAGAACTGAATTATTAGGCCAGTAATATTTGTTTTTAATGGAATCCATTTTGGATGGTGTGGCGGACAAAATCACCTCGTGACTGCCGATTACGTTTTTACGGGAGTAATTGGCTCCCCACATGTGACGCGAATTGGCTTCCATCAATGCAAAAATCGGACTCGATTCGTGCCTCGTAAACTCAGCGTTAACCACTTCATTTTCCATCGCCATATCCTCTTTGATGAATTTTGGATAACGGATTGAAGAATTCATCAAACTCAATCCTGATTTTAGATTGGCAGCAGGAAGGGTAAAAAAATAGTTTACCACCTCTTCTCGTGTAGTGGCATTGGAGTTGATATCCAGGTCGTTCATCCTGGTATTTAAACGCTCATAATCAGGATAATCTTTATTGGCCTTAAAAAACAGGTGTTCGTACAGGTGACTTAAACCATTAAATTCATCTGTTTCGGTAAAAGAGCCATTTCTACAGGCCATTTCGATGGTAACTAAAGGCACGGTACGGTCTACCACCACCAGCACTTCCAAACCGTTATCCAGTTTTTTAAAGTGCATGTTTTCACTAAGCTTTTCCTGGGCAAAAGCAGATCCAAAGCATAAAATCAATGCAATGGAGCAAAATAATCGCGAGCGCATAATTAAATAAATTTGAGCAGCAAATAACTTCAAATCTTTCACTTTAACAAATAATATTTTCTTTTAACATAAAATATTTTCAGGCAGATTTATAGTCTATCAGTTTCGGATATTTAATTATATTTGAAGGGAGAACATTTACCTAACCATTTAAAATTGCAGGAATATTTCTTAGTTGTTGATACTGAAACATCTGGTTTACCTAAAAACTGGTCGGCACCTTATTCCAGCGAAAAAAACTGGCCGCATATTATACAGATTGCCTGGATCATCTACGATCAATACCATCAGGAAATTAAACGCGAAAATCATTATATTAACAATATTGGGGTTAAAATTGATAAGGCTGCTTTAAAAGTGCACCATATTGATGCTGAATACTTGCAGACCAATGGCGAAGACAAAGAAAAAGTGATGCTGGCTTTTGCTGATGATATTGAAAAATACCACCCTTTGGTAATCGGACATTTCATCGAACTTGAGTATCACATGGTGAATGTAGAACTGCACCGGCTCGACAGGAAAAACATTTTTAAAGATCTCGTTTTTTTCTGCACCATGAAAGCAAGCGCGCCCTATATTACCAATACCGTAATCAGTTATTTAAAACTCGATAAATTTTATACCGTATTGTTTAGTAAAGTACCTGAAAATGTACACAATGCCTTATCTGACGCTTTAAATACAGCTAAAATCTTTTTCCATCTTTTAGAAACTGGTAAAATAAGCTTAACTTCAGCTTATCACCAGGAGCATACTTTTAACAAGGAAAAGAGAAAACCATTTTCGCTTAAGAAGATTATACAAGGATTTTTTAATGGAAGATAAATTAGCAGATCAAATTTATACCGCCCGTATTGGCGATATCACTTTCAAAAAAATAGTGAGCTGCAGTCCTGATACACCCATTTTTGAAGCGGCAATTAAAATGGCCGAGTTTAAAACCAGTTGCCTTTTTGTTAAAGATGATAATGATACCTATTCAGGCTTTGCAACAGACATTACCTTGCGTGATAAAGTAATAGCCAAGCAGCTGGATACGAATTTACCGGTTAGTGCCGTAATGGATACTAACATTGTAACCATTTCGCCCAGCGCTTATGTTTACGAAGCGATATTAATGATGTTCAGCAAAAAATCGCGTTATCTTCTGGTGAAAGATAATGGTAATTATGTTGGTTTTTTAAGCAGGAACAGGTTATTGAGTGAGCAGGCAGAATCGCCGCTGGTTTTTATCCAATCGGTAAAATCCGCTGTAAATACGACCGATTTAAAACACAAATGGCAAAAAGTTCCGGGCATTGTTGCCCAGTTACTGGCAAGGGGTGTACATGCTAAAATTGTTAACGAGGTGGTGACCACCATTGCCGATACCATTTCTTTTAAGATTATTGAAGAGGTGATCTCGAAACTGGGACCGCCACCTGTAAAATTTGTATTTATGGTTCTGGGTAGTGAAGGAAGGAAAGAAATGAGCTTAAAAACCGATCAGGACAACGCCATTATCTACGAAGATACTTCAGAAGACGACAGGGCTGCTGTACGCTCCTATTTCCTTGATCTGGCTACGCAGGTTTCCGACAAATTAAATTTTGCAGGCTTTGTATAT
The DNA here is from genome assembly GCF_003315595.1 of Pedobacter miscanthi. Lineage (GTDB taxonomy): Bacteria > Bacteroidota > Bacteroidia > Sphingobacteriales > Sphingobacteriaceae > Pedobacter > Pedobacter miscanthi. Next base: position 84,056 of record NZ_QNQU01000025.1, read on the forward strand.
TGTGATGGCGATTATATGGCCACCAATCCAAACTGGACACATTCTTTATCGCACTGGAAATACAACTATAAAAACTGGATAGAAGAGGCCTTGCCCGAAGCTGCCGTTAAATTTGCAGCTTTTTTTGATTGCAGGGCGATTTATGGCGATCTGGACATTATGCAAAGTTTGAGAAGTTTTGTGGATGAAGAACTCCAAAAGCCCATCGAAAAGTTTTATGTATACCTGGCCAAAAATGCTTTATTATATGAACCTCCCTTAACCTATTTCAGAAACATCAGGACGCAGAAAATCCATAAGAAAGAAGTTTTCGATATTAAAACCGCCATGACCCCCATAGTGGATCTGGTAAGGGTTTATGCTTTACAGAACAGGATATTTCAAAAAGAAAATACAGGTGAGCGCCTGAAGGCTTTAAAAGAACTCGGTGTGTTTAGCGAAGCGCAATATAACGAACTGTCACAATCGTATTATTACCTGATGGGCTTACGTTTAAAACATCAGGCCTATCTGATTACAAAAGACCAGGCTGCACCGAACAATTTTATCGAAATTAATACTTTAACTAAAATCGAAAAGGTAACGTTAATTGAGATATTTAAGATTATCCAGAACTTTCAGAGCGGAATCAGGATGAAGTTTACGAATACGCTGGGATAAGCGCTTAGCGAATTGCGTTTGGCGTTTTAAAGACTTACGAGGTCTGACAGGCATAGTGCCGGTAGACCTCGTAAATCTCTCAATCAATTCCGTCATGCTGAATTTATTTCAGCATCTATCATGCTATAAATATGTTTTTAAAAAGACCCTTATCCCGATGTGAAATCGGGACAGGGTGGCGGTCCTTCTTTTAAACAAAAAAAGGTCCCGATTTGCATCGGAAGCTTACCTCTGTACGTCATTTCGAGCCGAGTGCAACGAAGTCGAGAAATCTGCCTCGAGATAGATCTCTCCATTCCACTGCGTTCCAGTCGAGATGACGAGTAAATAAAACAAAAAAAGGTCCCGATTTGCATCGGAACCTTTTCTAAATATGATTATCGCCTGGGCGAAAATTTCTATTTTACTGCATCAATTACAGCTTTGAAAGCTTCTGGGTGATTCATTGCTAAATCAGCCAATACTTTACGGTTTAAACCGATTTCTTTTGAAGCTAGTTTACCGATCAATTGAGAGTAAGAAATACCGTGTTGACGTGCACCAGCGTTGATACGTTGGATCCACAATCCGCGGAATTCTCTTTTCTTAACTTTACGGTCACGGTATGCATATTGCAAACCTTTTTCTACTGTGTTTTTAGCAACAGTATAAACCTTACTTCTTGCTCCCCAATAGCCTTTGGCTAGATTAAGGATTTTTTTTCTTCTTCTTCTCGAAGCTACTGCGTTTACCGAACGTGGCATGTTGTTGTTGTTTTTTGGTAAGCGGCGCCCAAATTAATGGAACTTTAATGCCTGATACCTGGTGAAATTAATAAATTACTTTCCGATGCAAAGCATACGTTTAACGTTACCTGAATCTGCGTCAGTTACAATTCCTGCATTTCCAAGAGCACGTTTACGTTTAGTACTCATCTTTGTTAAGATGTGACTTTTGTATGCTTTGTTTCTTTTGATTTTACCTGTTCCAGTAAGCGAAAAACGCTTTTTAGCACTGGAATTGGTTTTCATTTTTGGCATAACCTGTTTTTTAATTTATAAACCTATTTTTATTTTTTTGCTACTTTAGGTGCAACTGTAAGGAACATACGTTTACCTTCTAACTTAGGTAACAACTCTACTTTTCCTACATCTTCCAAAGCCTGGGCAAATTTCAATAATAAAATTTCTCCCTGTTCTTTATATACAATTGCCCTTCCTTTAAAATGCACGTAAGCCCTAACCTTCTCACCGTTCTCTAAAAAGCTTATCGCATGCTTTAGTTTAAACTGGAAATCGTGATCGTTGGTATTAGGACCAAAACGAATCTCCTTAATTACAGTTTGTTTAGCATTGGATTTAATCTCTTTCTGCTTTTTCTTTTGTTCGTAAACAAATTTACTGTAATCAATAATCCTACAAACTGGTGGTACCGCATTTGGAGAAATTTCTACCAAATCCAGTTCCAGTTCATCAGCAAGCGCCAAAGCTTTCGCCAAAGGATAAATCCCCGGTTCAACATTATCGCCAGCTAAACGCACTTCGGGCGATTTTATATACTGATTAATGTTATGCTCTGCTTCTTTTTTCTTAAAAGGCGGACGTGGTCCCCTGTTAAATCCTGGTCTTCCTAATGCCAAATTTGTACTATTTTAATTTAAACTGTTATTTCTTTTCTTAATAAATTGTTGAACTCTTCCAAGGTCATTTCACCCAAATCTCCCTCACCGTGTTTACGAACAGAAACTTTTCCTTCTGCCATTTCCTTATCACCGATAATGAGCATATATGGGATCTTTTTAACTTCCGAATCGCGTATTTTACGACCGATTTTTTCATCCCGGAAGTCAATCAGCCCGCGAATATCGGAATTATTTAGCTCATCTAAAACTTTTTTTGCATATTCTTCATATTTTTCTGAAATAGGAAGGATAATAAACTGTTCAGGGCTTAACCATAAAGGGAAGTTTCCGGCACAGTGCTCAATCAGTACGGCGATAAATCTTTCCAATGAACCAAACGGTGCACGGTGGATCATTACCGGACGGTGTTTCTGGTTATCGCTACCAGTATATTCCAGTTCGAAACGCTCCGGCAGGTTATAATCAACCTGAATAGTGCCTAACTGCCATTTTCTACCCAAAGCATCTTTCACCATAAAATCGAGCTTAGGACCATAGAAAGCGGCTTCGCCATATTCTACAACAGTATTTAAGCCTTTTTCGGCAGCTGCCTCGATAATCGCATTTTCAGATAACCTCCAGTTCTCGTCAGAACCAATGTATTTCGCTTTGTTCTCCGGATCTCTTAACGAAACCTGCGCAGTATAGTTTTCAAAACCTAATGATTTAAATACATAAAGCACTAAATCAATTACTTTTTTAAACTCCTCTTTAACCTGCTCTGGCATACAGAACAAGTGGGCATCATCCTGAGTAAAGCCACGTACACGGGTTAAACCATGTAACTCGCCACTTTGTTCGTAACGGTAAACAGTACCAAACTCTGCAAAACGAACCGGAAGATCTTTATAAGAACGCGGTTTTGTTTTGTAAATCTCGCAGTGGTGCGGACAGTTCATTGGTTTTAAGAAGAACTCCTCTCCTTCCTGCGGGGTTTTAATCGGCTGGAACGAATCTTTACCGTATTTCTCCCAGTGACCAGAGGTTACATATAAATTTTTATGACCAATATGAGGTGTTACCACCTGCTCGTAACCCGCTTTAGCCTGTGCTTTAGTTAAAAAGTTAACCAAACGTTCGCGCAAAGCAGTTCCTTTAGGCAACCATAACGGCAAACCCATTCCTACTTTTTCTGAGAAAGCGAATAGTTCCAGTTCCTTTCCAAGTTTACGGTGATCGCGTTTTTTAGCCTCTTCGATCATCAGCAGATATTCGCTCAGCTCGCTCGCCTTCGGAAAAGTTACCCCATAAATACGGGTTAGCTGTTTTTTGGTTTCATCGCCACGCCAGTAAGCGCCAGCCACATTCATCAGTTTTACCGCTTTTACAAAACCAGTATTGGGAATATGTGGACCGCGACATAAATCGGTAAATGCACCCTGAGTGTAGAAGGTAATTTTACCATCTTCCAGGCCGTCAATCAGATCGAGTTTGTACTCATCGCCTTTTTGGGTAAAGTATTTTACCGCATCAGCTTTGCTTACACTTTCGCGCACAAAAGTTTCCTTTTGTTTAGCCAGTTCGATCATTTTGGTTTCGATGGCTTTGAAATCATCCGAAGAAAATTCGCGGTCGCCAAAGTCTACATCATAATAAAAACCGGTTTCAATTGCCGGACCGATACCAAACTTAGTGCCCGGATAAAGCGCCTCCAAAGCCTCAGCCATTAAGTGGGCCGATGAATGCCAAAAAGTTGATTTTCCGGCTGCATCATTCCAGGTTAATAATTTTACTGATGAATCAGCTTCGATTGGTCTTGTTGAATCCCAAACCTCGCCATTAACCTCTGCGGCTAACACGTTACGGGCTAAGCCCTCGGAAATTGACAATGCAATTTGATGGGCAGAAGTGCCCTTTTCGTACTGACGGACAGAACCGTCAGGTAAAGTAATGTTAATCATCTACAACTATGATTTAAATTTTAAATAAAAAGGTTTTAAAGATCACTTACAATGTGATTTTATTTTGTGCAAAGATACGATTTTTACAAGATAATTAATAGATAAACTTAAAATTCTACTTTGGCTGCAGGCCGGCGTCGCTCAGAAATGTTTTCTGTATTTCCAATAAACGATCAGGGTAGCTATTCAGTTTTTCATACTTGATCATGAGCTCATTGTGCAGTTTTTTCTTGTCACTAATGTTTTTTGCCTGCAACATTTCTTGGGCTGTTTTACCATAATCGTTTATGGATGTTAGATATGCTGTTATTCCTTCGTTAAATTTTAAAGCAGCTTTACCTGGTTTCAGATCCGCAAGGTCTGCAAGATCCATTTTTGAATTATTGATCAGGTTTTCTGCTTTATGGCCCAGTGAAACAGAATCAGAAAATTCTTTTGAATAAACCTTTGTTGTGTCTCTAAAAACACTGTCCGTTTCGTCGATCTGTTTCATTTCGCGTAAAAAAACTGAAGTTACTTTCTCGTTATAGGCATAATCATCGGTAGAGGAATTGCAGCTAAACATCATCATCAGAGCAAGGGCAAGCAAAACAAGTTTTAAAGATTTCATAGTCTGTTATCAATTAAAAATTTTCTTTTAAGGTATTTACGCAAGGGGATATCTACAAATCTCATCACTAGGTAAGAGAAAAGAATTAACAGCAATACCGATACCGGAATAACCACCCAAAGTGAAGATGCCGCGGGCTGAACTTCGGCTACATAGGTTAAAAATATCCATACAAATGGATAATGTACCATGTAAAGCGGATAAGATATTTCGCCCGATAAATTGCAGATCTTTTTGAACTTTGGATTTAATACAGTGCCTGCGCCTAAAGCCACCAAAAAAGGGAAGTAAAATAAAACCAGTATTGGTTCAGTAATAAAATTGTATTTATCATTAAAGGGAACTAAAAAGGCGGCCAGTAAAAGCACAATCATGCCTAAAAAGCCTGATTTATTTTTGATTATCCAGTTTAAACGATAAACCAGCATACCGGCAGTAAAAGAATATAGTACCCTTGCTCCGCCGTCCCAGAAGTTTTGTCCACCCCAGCCGCCACCTACGTTGGTAGCACGAACAGCTACATAGCAGAGGCATGCCGCTCCTATCGCAACTAAAACGATTAATGATTTTTTACCCAGACGGTAAAGTATAAAAATGTAAAAAATATTGGCAATATATTCCCAAAATAACGACCAGGCCGGTGCGTTTAAACAAAATAAATTGGTGTACCGCTCGGGCATGGCCGGGTAAGGAATTAAAAACGCCGAGGATAAAAATAAAAGAAGGGTTTTTCCTAATCCATAAACTTCATAAAGATCGCTGTATGGATCGATCAGAAAAGTAATAAGACCTAAAACGGAACCGATAACCACCAGCGGATGCAAACGGATAAGCCTTAATTTAAAGAATTGTGTAATTCCGATGTGTGGCGCACGACTATCGTAAGCATAAGCAATTACAAAACCAGATAAACAGAAAAAGAAATCTACCGCCAGGAAACCATGTGAAAGAAAATTCTTGTTGTAATTGGTAATGGCGATTTCCATAAAATGGTAAATCACCACTACTATGGCCGCTACGCCCCTCAATCCATCTAAAATTTCGAAATGCTGCTTGCTTGCTAATAGGTTTGTCTTGTTTTCCTTTGTAATCACTTTGGCTAGTTTATAGTTTTCGCTCCAATAATAGCCATTCTTGTTTTATATGGCAAAATTACAACGGCCAATGGAGCATAATATTCAAAAATGATACAAAAAAAGCCCCGGTTTTACATCGGGGCTGATAGCATTATTATGGTGGTTTAAACTTCCGAAGTTTGTGCCTTGGCGCTGTGCCACGCCAACTTCGGAAGTCTAACTTAGGCTTAATTCATTCCGAATGCCCTGATCTGGCCACCGCCACCACCAGGTCTGTTTTGCCTGAAACGTTTCATCATGTTCTCCATTTTAGTTTTATACTCGTCGGCAGTAATCAGTTTTGCTTTTTTAGGCGCGGTTACATCTTTAGCACTTACATTTCTGTATTCAATGCTTTTTGCGATGGAGCTGTTACCCCTGCCTTCGATGGCTAAAACTGCGCCTTCTGTCCACATATTTGGGTTTGGAGAAAAATCGAAACCTAAATCTTTCGTATACCAGATTTTGGTTTCTTCCACTACATTTTTATCCATATCCAGGATTTTAATTGCCCTGGTTGATCTTACAATCGCCTGGTGACAGGTAAAACCTAAAATCTGTTTGGTAGAATCTGTTTTAACCACTTCGATGGTTGGTGCTGCAGGTTTTGGCTTAGTAGTATCGTTCGGGTTTCCGCCGCCCATCCTCATCGAGCCGATGGGGCCTGAAGTAGACAAAGTTAATTTGCTCGGCATGTAATAAGTGGTATCATTTAAGTCGAATACCTCGGTTAGTCCTTTATCCGCAAAAGTATAATAGTATTCGCGGTTACCGCCACCACCACCAAAACGCATCATCATACGGCCCATTCCGCCGCCACCACCACCTGCACCGTTACTATCTTCCGTTTCTTCAACAGGCATATAACTGGCGTTTGTTGCGGTAAATAATAACTCAAAATTGGTTTTGCTTGATGAAGGCATGCGGGCTTTCATCTGGTCGGTTAATTGTATACCACTGGCTGATGCCATAGCGGCCGGATCGATGGTATTTTCGAACTGTATTGCGCCAGAAGTCTTTTTCTGTGCATTTGCAACAGTTGCAACAGACATTATCCCTAATAACGCGATGAATATTTTTTTCATTCTGATTTTGTTTTGTGAGTTAGATACGAAAGCCTTTAAAAGGTTTAACAAAGGTATTGTAGATTGTAACGTAAAGCTTGTTAAAATGTGTTAAAACCAGGTGTATAAAAGCAGTTGTAATTTATTTTTTACAATTAGTGCTGCCAAACCTTGCAGGTTTATAACCAAAGAAGTCAAGTTTTAAAAACTTGACTTCTTTTCTACATTATATTTCCAAGTTCGAAACCTGCAGGGTTTAAAATATTNTTTCCAAGTTCGAAACCTGCAGGGTTTAAAATATTTTAGGGCATATCACTTTTTTTGAAAAGCAATTCCTGTACCTCTTCGGTTGCAGCAGCCCTGCCCTCTGCTTAATCCCGATTAAAGATGATATTTGTTGTTAAATCGGGATAACACTGCCGTTCAGGTTTACTTAACAAAGATTGGTGGTTCTTTTTACGATGAAATTCTTCT